>JAVBVA010000098.1:0-13879 GCA_031554665.1 Bacteroides sp.
TACTAAAAGAGGGGCATCAAAAGAGGTTCCCTAAATGCTATTTGCTGAAAAGATAGCGATACAGGAGGCCATAATCAAAAATAAAATAAAACTATCAACGGGGCTACGGGCAGCACGAGAAAACAGAGTTGTTCATTAGAAGTGTATTCTTATAATAAATACTAACAAAGAATCTCAAAGCAAAAAACATTTCTTATATTTGCACCTGGAGAAAACGTTCTCCCTGTTTTTAGTGCGTTATAAAATCACGGGGTTGACTGGATTTGACAGCGGGCAGAAAGGGTATGTAAGCATGCAGTGCGTCGGTGATTGGCACTTAAATCTCAGTTATCAAAATTTTATCTGGCGAAAGACAATACGCTCTTGCTGCTTAATCGAATCATAGTAGATTAACTTAATCCAGGCACTAGGTGCCAGGACGAGACATCACTCGGAAGCTGTTGCTCCGAAGCATTCCGGTTCAGTGGTGCAGTTACATCGGGGATAGTTTGAGGTGGCCTCGCGCTTCAGATGAAAATTTAGAGGATAAGGCAGGAATTGATGGCTTTGGTTCTGTTCCGGCTCGAAAACTTAGGCAAAGATAAGCATGTAGAAAGCTTATGATTTCCTCGTTTGGACGAGGGTTCGACTCCCTCCAGCTCCACTAAGAAAAAAAAGCGAGAATGAGTAAAGGTCTGTAAATGAATAATTTACAGACTTTTTTTATTCCCTGAAATGACGCGAAAATGAGGAATTTGAGCATTTTTTGCGGACAAATTCGGGGACAGTCTCAAAAATGGAAAAAGTGTCCCCGATTTAGACTTAAATGGTTATTTATCAATGTTTTGCGCATTCTTGCATAAGGGCTTTTCAGACCGTAATTTATACCTTTGTTTCATTAAAAAAAGAACGAATTGTATGAAGAGAAAGACTTTTAAAATCCTGTTTTTCGTAAAGAAATCGCGGGTGGCAAAGAATGGGGAAGTCCCTGTCCTTTTGCGTGTTACGGTCGATGGACAACGTGTAGAGGCATCAGTAAACCTTAAAACCGACTTAAATAGTTGGAGTGACATTGCCGGCAGGTCAATGGGTGATGAAGAAAAAGACTTTGAAATAAATCAAAGGCTCGATACAATCCGCATGAGGATTATGCAGATATATCGGGAAATGGAGTTTGACAAAGAGGACATCACTGCCAAGAAAATCGTTGATAGGTATATTGGCAAGGATGAAGTAGAAGTTATCATGTTGCTTGATGTGTTTAGAGAACATAACGAACGGTGTGAGAAGTTGATTGGCAATGGGATGGCTCCTGCAACTGTTGTTAGGTATCGTACTTCTTTGAGGCATACAGCTGACTTCATTAAGTTTAAGTTCAAAAAAGATGATATCCCTATCCAGGAAGTCAATCACAAGTTTATCACTGATTATGAGTTCTACCTTAAAACAGAACGAAACTGTTGCCACAACTCTGCAACAAAATATCTCAAAAATTTTAAGAAAGTTATTCGTATTGCCATAGCCAATGAATATATTACCAAAGATCCATTTGCCAATATTAAATTTTCGTTGGAGGAAGTGGAACCCGATTTCTTGGAAGATTACGAGATACAAGCAATTCAAAACAAAAAAATCAGTATTGAACGACTGGCACTGGTACGTGACATCTTTATCTTTCAATGCTACACAGGGTTGGCCTTCTCTGATGTAAAAGGGTTGAAAGCCGAGCATATTATTGCTGACAACACGGGAGCGTTATGGATTAGAAAGAAACGGCAGAAGACCAAAAATATGTGCAATATACCATTGTTGGCTATTCCAAAGCAAATTATTGAGAAGTATAAGGTGCATCCTGTTTGCGAAAAAAATGGGGTGTTACTTCCTGTTCTTTGTAATCAGAAGATGAATGCTTACCTGAAGGAAATAGCTGATATATGCGGTATTAATAAGGAACTTAGTACGCACACAGCGCGCCACTCGTTTGCCACTAGTATTACACTGGCCAATAATGTATCTATTGAGAATGTGGCGAAAATGCTTGGCCACTCGGATACTAAGATGACCCGTCATTATGCCAAAGTGCTTGATAAAAGCATTATGAGGGATATGCAGATGGTGGAGGATTGTTTGTCTAAGATAGGCTCTTAAACTGAATTATTATGGAACTACAGATTATTCAACAGAAGATTTTTGAGATCAGAGGTGAGAGGGTCATCTTGGATTATGACCTCGCTTTTATGTACGGGGTGGAAACGAAATACCTCAAGCGTTCAGTTAAGCGTAATATGG
Source organism: Bacteroides sp. (assembly GCA_031554665.1). GTDB lineage: Bacteria > Bacteroidota > Bacteroidia > Bacteroidales > Bacteroidaceae > Bacteroides. The sequence continues at coordinate 2,269 of JAVBVA010000098.1, forward strand.
AAAGGTTTCCATCGGATTTTATGTTTGAATTGACTAAAACTGAATATGACTCTTTAAGGTGCAATTTTGGCACCTTAAACGAGCATGGACGCGGGCAGCATGTCAAATACCTCCCCTTTGCCTTTAGTGAGCAGGGCATAGCTCAACTCTCAAGTGTTCTCAATAGTGAACAGGCAATACAGGTTAATATCAGTATTATCCGGGCGTTTGTTGCTTTGAGGAAATATGCATTGGGATATGCTGAGTTGCATAGTAAGTTGGAGAATTTTATGATCGAAACCAATATGCAGTTCAATGATATATATCAAGCATTAACCGAATTGGCTGCTAAGAAAGAAGAAGAAAGTATCTCCCGGAATCCAATCGGATACAAGACTTATTTAGAATGAAATAGACTTTTGTGAATAATTATTTTAAAACACCATGTCACTGTAAATGCGGACACCCTCTTGCTTCATCGCGCTTAGCTTATACGCTACTTGTTGAGAATGCCGGAACACGCTACTTCTTCGCCCGCAAAGCTATTAGCTTTTTCGGCAAATGTTGCATGTTCTCGTCGCACAACTCATAGAGTTCCAGCCCTTTTTCCGTAAAACCGTATTTCTGGACATAGGCAAGTACGAACTCACCCTGTAGACTTTGATGTTCGCCATCACACATTTTCAGGTAGTCGCAAACCAACTCGTGGAAGTTTTCATCTTCGATGCCCAAAGCGAAAACAGCAAATGTACCGGGCATGGCACAATGTTCATCTTCCAGATTGTTATACCATTCGTCCTCTGCCATGGCGAGACGGGCATAACGCTCCATGCTCTTGTGCAAAGCCGGCCAACGCACTGCATTGGCAAATAGTTGGTGAACACCTTTCTTTGGTAGTCCTTTGATGGGCAACCAATTCTTTTCAGGACTTCTGAAATCAAGGGTATAGGAACGCGGAAAGCCTGTTCCCAACAATCGGCAGAGGTAGTCGAGCACTTTCCGGTAGGCTTCTTCCGTTTCCTCTTTCAGTGAAATCTTGATTGTGGCGAAAACATCATTTGCTTTGCAGGAAACCGTATCATCCTTGTATTCCTGAATCTCTGCCGGTAAATCCCCGCTTCCTTGCTTTTTCAACTTTTGAGGCAGATCACTGCCGAGCGCGGTAACAAACGAGAATATCTCATTGGCTGTGAGTTGGTCGTAATTCGCACCATACTTCACGTGAGCCACGGCAATGTAGCAGGCAAATTGCAGGAAATCTTCCGGCAGTTGGTAACTGGGTTCACCCGGTTTCAGCTTCCAATGGTGATCATAGCCCTGCTTATCGTCGTAGAAAAACGGATCGCGGATGACACGATCTGCCCAAGAACGCAGGGTTCGGTCTACTTCCCATTTCCAACCGCACAATTTACGCATCGTTTCGGTGAAATCACGGGCTTGTTCGAATCGGAAGCCTTTCTTCCCCAGTTCCGACAGGTAATACTCCAACGCTGCATCTATCAGAATCTCCCGGCCATCGACCCGGAAGCATGGGTATGATGGATATCCGGCAGCCGCACGGGTCTTGGAAACGCGTCTGTTCTGATCGCTGATAGCGGTAATTCAAGCATCGAACACCGGACGCAGTGACGGGTCTTTCCGTACATCGTCCATCAGTAGGTAATTTCGTTTGTTTTGTCCCATATATTTGTTCTTTCAGGATTCTTGTCTATTCTTCTTCCATAAAGTTTCTTTCCCAATCGCCTCCGACCAATTCTCTCACGGCTTCTTCTCCGTAATCCAAATCAAAAACCTCATTTAATGTATTGTCACTATCCACCATACAGTCTAACGAAACCAGCATGGCATCTTCTGGTGTTTCGTCACCTGTCAGAAATTGCCAATCTCCATCACCATCATGAACTACGCGTAAGATGGGCATATTCCGATCAAAATGCTGTTTCGTTGTGAATACTCCCAGGTTTCTGGGCTCTCTGAATTTGAAGTCCGCATTCCGGTCGAGTAAGGGTTGCCTGTACAGGAGTTCTTCTTCAAAGTTGGGTTCCCATGGGAATTTATTGTTTCTATCGGTCCAAACAAGTTGTAATGCCGGGAATTTCTCATAGTCGTATAGCTCCATGGCATAGCCGAAATAATCTCCGATGCTTCTTTCGTCAACTTTGATAAACTCTGATTGTCCCTTATTGAAAAAGTCGTCATAGGTTCTGCCTGCTTCCATCACGTTACCCGCTTTGACCAGCTCCCCAGCCCTATTAAGAAGTGTTTGAAGATTCTGCACCGATAGGCCGAAAGAAATAATTTCAGGATGCTCAAAGTTTTTCCAGAGCCCCACGGTGTATGCAAATGATGGCAGATAATCAGTACCATCAAGCATTAAAACCGTAAAACCGAACGTTTCAATATCTGCTAAAAATTTCTTGTAATCCATCTTATTTTCATTTTTATTCTGCTTCGATCTTCGTATATATTTTGCCCTCCCAGGATAAGGGATTATTGGGAGCTTCCTTATCGTCGAATGTAAAATTGAAGGTTGCTTTCAGAATTCCCTTGTACCATAGTTTCCTGTCAATCTCTATCTGTCCGCTTTGGCACGGGTAGATGATAATCTCTCCCGGTCCTGCGACACTGTTTAATTCGATGGTTGGTATACATCGTTTGTTGGTAATGATTAAATGCAAACTACTATGAGTGGCTGTGTTATTGTGTGTAAAGCAGACGGTGGTATCTCTGTTTACGGCTCTTGCTGTTATGAAATTGGTTCCTGCCCATTCATAACACCGGGCGTCGCACTGAATGGAATAATATTGATGAGTGGTGTCCACCAGATTATAAAATGCTGTCAAAGAGTCTTTTAAGATTCTCCCGGTTTCATCTTTCATGGCCTCTGTTTCAGGCGGACAGATTCCGTCACAGCTTAATTGTCCGAATTCATTCATGTAAATACCTTCCGGATAATCCCAGTTTTCTGTAAATGTAAAGTTGCCCGGTAGATCATCCACCCAAGTGATGTTGATTTCTCCCGGCTCGTTTTTCTTCGTTTTGTTATTTGCCTGACCGCAGGAGATAAATCCTGCTATCAGAAAAAGGTATATCCATATTTTGGCCATATCATTCTTTCAATAACGTAAATGCTTAATATGATTATTTTTGCTACCATATTCTCATTTCTTTTATTTTTGAGCCTTTTTTGAATTCAGAGGGTTTTAGTATTGTCCTAGTTCTCAATATTCATTTCGTTCTCTATCTCCATCTGGTGATATTGATCTAACTTTATTTTCTTTTTAAAGGGCTCAAATCGTTCATTCGGGTATTTGGTTACTGCAATTAATAGGTATTTCCCTAATGTTTGATAGCGAAACTTATCTTTACATATTGCTGTCTTTTCAAAAAGCTCATAGGTCTGGGATGTAGGATATTGGGCCAATGCCTGGTATAAAATTCTCCACTTGGGATAGTCATACAGTTCTTCTGCCCATTCTTTCCTGAACATGGTTATCAGGAAGGGATAAAATGATTGATCGGGAAATTCTCTGGCGGCATAAGCAGCGTAATACTCTGTAGGCTCTTTCTCAAAAAGAGCTTTGATAAGGGGTATATCTTGCTGTTTCTTGTACTTTGCCAAAGCTAATGTAGCTATTTCGCTTTGTTCTGTTCGGGCTATTTCCCGTATTCTGTCATAATAAACAGATATTGGCTTTAGATTGGACAATACTTGTTCGCGGGCGGCAATTCTAACCGAAGGGTCGAATATCAGAATACTATCGACAATGGTCCTTTCTCGGGCAGACAGTTTATAGGCCTCCAGATCTATGTATTCAGGGGTTACGATGTCAAGGAAATAGTCGCCTGCGTAACTTCCGCCAACGATGCATCCGAAAAAAGTTTTAACGTAAGTAGTGTCTTTCAGGTGCTTTAAGAGTATGGGGAATATATCGGCATCTTTCCTGTTGGCCAATGCCTGGAAAGCATAACAGCGTACCACCGCATTTTCATTGTCAGTAAGCACTTTTAGTTCCCCGGTGGTGGCACTATCTCTAAGGATTTCGTATCGTTCCCATTGTGCGGTTCGCGCTCCGCTGTAACCTACTCCTTCACTTTTGAGCATATTGTCGGCGGCCATGCTGTCGGCAATGGCTTGAATAAATGGCCTGATGGTTACCTGTTGGGTCAACGGTTTGACGTGTCTATTTCCGCATCCGAATATGGATAGGGACAGTATGATTAGATAAACTTGTTTCATGTATATCATTTTGTCTCTTTTGGAGATGAGTTTAATATTCTCAAACATATTCTTGTTATCAATACGGATGCAGTAAATTTTCTTCTTACAAATATACAAAAATATGAATTGGGTACTGCGTTCGTCAAACAGTTTCTCACCGGAAACCGTTATTCATCCGGGATTTTAGGTATGTTTGTAGAAATAATTAGAATTATGGCAAATATCAATCCACACATTAATTTCAATGGCAATGCAGAAGAAGCATTCAACTTTTACAAATCAGTATTCGGCGGAGAATTCACCAAAATTATCCGTTTCAAAGATTTGGCAAGTGCTGAATTTCCGGTAGCAGAGCATGAAGCCAATAAAATAATGCACATTGCATTACCAATCGGTAAAAGTATTTTAATGGCCAATGATGTACCTGAAATATTGGGACAAACAAACGAAAATGAGAACAGAAGCAAAATCGTAATCAGTGCGGAAAGCAAAGAAGAAGCTGACAAATTATTCAATGGACTTTCGGCAGGCGGACAAATTGAGATGTTTATTTCTGACAGCCCTTGGGGAACCTATTTTGGTATGTTCAGAGACAAATACGGAATTGAATGGATGGTAGAATTTGACTCGAAATAGGAGGATTAGAATATGGAAGATATAACATTTGAAGAACTCTTGAAGATGAATTGCTTTTCTGAGGATACAGCAGAAAGAATAAAGGCTGCCGATTTGTTGGAACAGCGTTATTGTTGCGAAATTCGTTGTGCAAATATGGATAAGAGCGTACTTTTTGCACATCACGCACGAGGCTGTACCATTGTGGCTGCAAAAATCTGCAAAAATGTCGTGATTTATCAGAATGTCACGATTGGATCGAATTTGCGATATAACAAAATTCAAAAAGAGTGGGAGAATGTAGGAACTCCCATTCTTGCAGAAAATGTCATCGTATTAGACGGAGCCAAGGTTTTAGGCCCTATCATCATTGGCGAGAACACTGTGATTGGAGCAGGTGCAATAATCACGAAGAGCATCCCGGCGAATAGCATTGCATACGGTGTTAATCAATATAAGCCCAAAGACCCGGATTATGACTTTGCATTCAATCCCAACATGATTTCCGGCGAAGAAATTATGGAAATTGATGAGAAGCGTGTAGCTGAATTTGATAAAGCACAAGCGCTTAAAGGCAAAGCATAAAGAAAATCTTCGCAGAAGTAAACTGCGATTCTAATACGGGAAGCCGATTGTGGTCATGCAATCTCAATCGGCTTTTTTGTTACTATTAAATCAGGAAACAAGGATTTGTCTGGGCTTACATTTGGTTACAATACAGCGTGGAGTTATACAGGGAGCTTGGCGGTGGGATAGAGTAAATATCTGATTTTAATAGTATATTTGCACCATGAATCGTAATAAAACATCCTTGAAGAATAATAGAATAAAGAGCGGCTTGGCAACATTCCTGCTATGCCTCTACCTGTTCGTTATGCTTGTAACGGGTGTTTTGCATCCGTTGTCCCATTGCCATGAAGGCCATTCCTGTCATTTACCAACGGATATAACCCCATGTCATCCCGAAGAAAAAGATTCTTCCCTGGCATTCCATGCAACTAAAGAGCCTCACGAAAAAGCATTCTCTTCGTATTGTGTTTTCTGCCATACCTACGTATACCATCCGATTGTAGCCCAACCATCAGGCCATGAAGTAATCATTGCCGTTTGTGAAACACTGTATGAAGAATACTTTGGTGGGCATTACTCATCCGGCTTTTTTGCCGACAAGCATTCCCGGGCGCCGCCCTTCCCAATCGCGTAACTTCTTAGCAGCATTATCTGCTACATCTTTTGCCATCCGACTGAATCACAGTTCAGCCGGATTAGCTTGTATTCATTTATAACATCAATTATCCAATGAAGAAACTATATATTGTCATGCTGTTCTGCATGATACAATCCAATCTGTTTGCCCAATTCCGGATTAAAGTGCTGGATGAGCAAACCCGCGAACCTGTATCCTTTGCCGGCGTCTATTACCCCGACTCGAAAACAGGTACCATCGCCGATGCGGATGGCGTTTTCACTATCCATACACAGAAAAACTCATTGCTGGTCCAAATCACTTCCATCGGCTATCAAACCCGGCTGGAAACAGTAAAACTATCAGCCCCTGAACTAACCATTTATATGAAACCCTCCATACATGAACTGCAAGAAATTGTTGTTTCGGACAACAGCTCAAAGTTGCAAGGAGAGAATGTTTTGAATGTAGAAAAGCTATACCTGACTGGCAATACCGATATACAAGGAATCTCCCTGGCCGGGAAATTATCATCGGTTGCCGGAATCAGTAATTTCAGTACCGGGACCGGTATCGGCAAACCCGTTATCCGCGGATTGAGTGGCAACCGTGTGGCTGTCTTTTCGCAAGGCATCCGTGTCGAAAACCAGCAATGGGGGGATGAACACGGTTTAGGACTGGATGAAAATGGGTACGACCAGGTAGAGATCATCAAGGGCCCGGCTTCGCTTTTGTACGGGAGCGATGCGTTGGGTGGCGTACTGTATTTCTCCGACGAACGGTATGCGAAGGATAACAGCATGGACGCTGCGCTTACTTCCGAGTTCAACTCCAACACCAACGGGTGGCGCAACACGGGGGCTTTTAAACTCTCCAGGGAACGTTTTCATTGGAATATGTTCGGCGGATACACCACGCATGAAGATTACAAGGATGGAAACAACAACTATGTGGGCAACAGCCGTTTCCGTACCGGGGATTTTAAGACGTCGCTGGGATATAGCGGAGATAAATTTATCACAGCGTTGAAATATAACTTCCTGAACGAGCAATACGGCTTGTCGGAACCGGAAGGGGTGGGGGACACGCGTAGCGGTAGCCGTAAACCGGAACTTCCTTATCAGGACTTGACCACTCATTTAATCAGCCTGGAGAATACTATCTTTTTCAATAATGAGTCCAAGCTGAAGCTGGATGTAGGCTATATATTCAATAACAGAAAGGAGTTTGAAGAGCATGAACATGATGCAGATGGTCATGAAGACGATACCCCGGCACATGGCACGGATGCCGCCCTGAACATGAACCTGAGTACGGCTTCTTATAATGCCAGATGGTACTCCCCGCAAGCCGGTGAACGCTGGACGTTTATTGCAGGTAGTCAGGGAATGTACCAGAAAAACACAAACAGGGGAGAGGAAACCTTGATACCCAATGCCCATACGACCGATGTGGGTGTATTCGCCCTGTCGGACTACCATTATTCAAAGAAATCGTATTGGCAGGCAGGGTTGCGTTTGGACGGACGCTTCATCGATGGCGAAGGATTCTCGAAGAACTACGCCGCCGTGAACTTCTCGATAGGCGTTCATCATCAGTTGGCAGAAGATTTCTCCTTGCGGGCCAACCTCTCTTCGGGGTATCGCGCACCGAATATGTTCGAGTTATTAAGTAACGGTTTGCACGAAGGTACCAACCGCTATGAGATTGGAAATCCCGACCTGAAAACCGAGAACAGTTACCAGATAGATGCCTCGCTGGAATACAAAACCGAGCACCTGGACCTGTTTGTAAATCCATACTTCAATTATATCCGTCATTACATCTACCTGCAACCCTCAAACGAGGTGAAGGAAGAACTGCCGGTTTATTATTTCGCACAGACCGACGCCTATTTATATGGTGGTGAAGCCGGATTTCATCTGCATCCGCACCCCTTGCACTGGCTCCATTTGGAAGGGTCGTACAGCAGTACGTTCGGACAGGATACTGACCACCGTGATCTGCCTCTGATTCCTTCGCAGAAGTTGAATGCCACCGTCCGGGCGAGCCTGACGGGGAAAAAGATGATCGAAAAGTTCTCCGTATACATACATGACCAGTATTCATTGGCCCAGAACCGGGTAGCGGAGTACGAAACGACTACAGGCTCGTACAATCTGGTTAACGCCGGCTTGGCATTGGAATGTAAAGTGAATAAGCAAAAAGTGTTATTGAATGTGGCGGTGAATAATATTTTTGATAAGGCGTATTATGATCATTTATCGCGCTACAAGGCCGATGGGATCTATAATATGGGGCGTAATATGACTGTCAGGTTGAGTTGGCTGTTGTAATCAGGTTGTCCATAACTTCGACCCTAAATAGAAGCTGAAAAATCGTTTTTATTGTGTATAAAGCTATTGATAAATTGGCTGAAAAGTAAATTGATACATAGAAATCATTTCAGCGGCGAATATATAAAGGTTGAATGGCTACTGTACAATGCTGACGACCTGTTACATCAGGTGTCATCCTGTGTCCTTGGGAGATAAAAAAGGCCTTGCTTATGAAAAGCAAGGCCGATAAAATAATAAAAATTTCTTCCGGGTTTTTATGTCTACGCCCAATTACCTACTTTCGGCTTATGGGGTTCGTTTTTCGATAGATGGAACAAACCACGAACCATCCAGTACCTCTTTCTTTGGCGCATACATACGGAAATTCAGTGAGAATCCCTTGCCTTTGGCAGATGGTAACCAGTTTTCCTGCGGCACGTCTTTCGGCTTTTCAGAAGCGATCCAAATACTCATCGAACCATCTTTATTCATCTCCAACTTCGATTGGTTGTTGAGATTATAACGCTTCATATCGTTTGGGATCAGGTGGTAGTCGGGCACACTGTAAATCGTGACTGACCAGAACGCATTGGCGAAATTTTGCGGCAATTGGTCTTTCGGGAAGCGGATTTCGTACACGTTGTCTCCGCTCAACAATTCTTTATTACTGTCGGTAAGGCCAATATAATAGGTAGCTTCCGTGCAGACATTGGCCCACAAGCCCCCGAAGTTCACGATGGCCCGCGCCATAATGTCGCTGTTGTCAATATAATTACCCATCACGTAAGCTACCGACCATCCGCCTTTTTGTGTGCCAAAGCCGTGAGCGCCTTTCAGAAATGCAGGCAACGCCTGGGTTTTGATAATCTCCTCGACCTTCGTGCGGTTTTCAGGTTTATCTTTGATATATGCAGCGACTTTTTTTACTGTCGCCTGGTATTCGGAGGCTTTTTTCATCAGGTCGGGGCAAGCCGCCAATACCTCATCCACTTTATCGAAAACGGCTACCGTAATTGGTGCCTGATTTGTGAATGCCGGTATTTCGATCGGTTGATCGACTTTTATTCCTTCCGGTGCGTCAATTGTAAAAGCGTGTTCCAGTTTCACAGCTTCGTCCGGCGAACCTTTCAATTCTACACGCGCCAATATCTTTGTTTTTGGCGAAGTCACCTCTATTTTTACGGCACCTTCGGGAATGGCGGGATTGCTGCCTTTTAATATGAAGGCGAACTTTCCAAAAGGATGTTGCGGATAGGTCCGCTCGTTCAGGTTATCCGTTACCTGTCCCCATTGGTCGATCACTTCCACCGTATAATAACGGTTTTTGATTTCAGGCACATTTAGCACCACTGCATGGGTTTCGTCCACGGCAATCCATGATTCGAGATATACCACGTCCAGATTGGGATTTACGAAAGTCGTCGAACTGAGCGTGTTGTACTTAATTTTATTGTAACCTGTTTTCTCTACATTAATGTCCTGGTTTTCCTGCTGGATGACCAGATAACGGGCGAACATGTAAATGTAAGCGTCCTGCACTTCTTGTACAGTGGGTTCAGGGGCGGGTTGCTTGCATGATGTGGCAAATACCGCTGTAAACAATGCCATTAGCAATAGAGGCAAATACAATTTCTTTTTCATATTTCTACATTTTTAATTATTGGGCAAACATTGGTAACTACTCAGCGAAAACATAGTCACCCGTCTCACCATTTAAAATGGCAAGAATTGCATCCAAGGGAGATTGTTTGTTCTTCCAAGCCGTGTCGGTAATGGAGTGTAGAGCCATGAAAGCATCCGCTCCTTCGTCAGAGCGGAAAGTACCGGATACCTTTTGTTTGATCTTGAGTTTCCGTATCCCCCGTTCCGAGCCGTTGTTGTGAGATGGAACGGCTGGGTTTTCAAGGAATTTGAACACGTAGTCGCGGCATTTTATCAACCCGTTCTTGAGCCGTCTGAACTCGTCTTTCAGATGTTCGACACTTTGTTGTAGTAACCGGTCGAGCCGTGACAGCCATGGGGCTTTGTCGATGACTTCCGTCGGGCTCTCATTACGCGTATGAATGGCTTCCCCAAGGAGATTCTGGAGTTCAACCGACCATTGTTGGTCTCCGTCCAACTCCGTGAGGTATTGCACCTCGCGCAGAATGTGCGACAGACAAATCTGGTGGTCGGCAAAGTCAAGGGAAAAGTAAGCCGAGTGGCGGTCGGTGACGGCAGTTATATTCTTTAGGGTATCGCCGAACATATCCTCCAGTACTTTACCGGAGCGGTTGTTGGCGCGAAACACCAATGTGCGAAGGTTTGTTTGTGCAATCCATGACCAGTCCAGACGTTTGTCGCAATAGCATCCCGACTCGTCAAACCCGACGACTCTGGAACGGCTGATACTCTCTTTTATCATCTCTATGGCCGGTCCCGCTTTGGCTTTAGCCGACTGCAATATATTGGCAATTGTGCCTTGGCTCATCTCAATACCAAATACAGCTTCTAGTATTGATTGCAGCCGCTGATAGGGAATGCATTGCACGACATTCATATAGACCACGAGCGCTTGCACGCTTTGATCGTAAGTGACGCTGTTGCCTCCACGGCGGCGGGGAGCGTAGGGACGGGATTGATTCCCGCACCGGCTGCACCGCCGCACGTAATGGCGAATTTCTTTCACTACAGCGCGAAGCGGGGGGATTGACACGACTTGGGAGATATAATCAAGTTCCTTGGGAGAGTCGGATAGATCATGCCCGCAACCCGTACAATAATCCGCAGACTCTTCGACGGTCTCATCAGGATTATCCACCATAGTACGGGTAGTCCCCTGGTGCCCTTTTTGACCGCCCACGGGCTTGTCCGACTTTTTACGCAAAGACTTTGTGCGCCGAACCACTTCATCTTTTAGCTTTTCCTTGCTCGGGGGAGTACTGCTGTTGTTGCTGTTCTTAGGCGGTTCTTCGTATTTGGAAAGACGGTTTTGCAAATCATCGATGGTGTTATCCCGCTCTTTAACTTTCCTTTTTAGCGAATGGATTTCCTTTGCCTGAGCCTGTGTGCCACGAGTAAGCCTACAAATCTCCTGGTGTTGACCATCAAGATCTTTACGCATTGATTGCATCTCAGAGGCCATGCTCTGGAGAATAGATGATATGTCATTAATCGGCTGTTTCATCGGCATAAAGATACAACTTATAGTTGATAACACAAAGAAAACGCCTATTACTTTATTGGTTATTTATCTGATAATCAAATCGTTGAAGATGTACAATGGGATAAACTGTAGTCGTGTGGGTACCC
>JAVBVA010000009.1:0-68014 GCA_031554665.1 Bacteroides sp.
CGTTTCTGGAGAATAGCTGTAATTGATTATCAGGTAGATAGGAAAGAGAAAAACAGACAAAACCCCTGGTTTAGGAGGTTTTATCTGCCTTTTTAACTATACATTAACTTTTCAGAGAGCTAACCCGGAAAGTTGGGTTAATCATGATCCTGTTCCTCCTTATTCAAATCCGTCTTCCGGGGCTTCTTCATCCGTCCGCTTTTCTTCAACGCCTCAGCGATGATCCATTGAAGCTGTCCGTTGGTACTGCGAAACTCATCGGCAGCCCACTTCTCAATTGCTTCCATGGTGTCGGCATCCACACGCAACACAAAACTTTTTGATGATTCTTTCTTAGCCACGTTATAATTTTTAATTCCTAATTCTTAATCTCCAATCTATTTATAAACCTTACAATATCGTCCATCACATACGCCGGAACCGGAGCAGCATACTGATATTCGTAAGGAGTAGATTTTCCGCTTCCTTCCTGCAACAAGTGGTTCAGCGCCGGGTACGATTTGAACTGCACATTCGCATTGCGAAACAATCCAAAGCGCCACAAGCCATAATCTTCCATTGTCACCTGATAGTCGCGCTCACCCTGGAGTACCAGAATGGGCAATGACAACTTACGGGCTGTATTCACCTGATTGTACTCATTCAACATATTCCGGTACCCTTCAGGCAGACGTTGCATGAAACTATCCACAAATGTTTTGGTATCGGGCTTGTCATCCCGTAGCGAAGTGAGGTAGACATGTTGATCTTCCAGCATTTTCTCGAACTTACGGGCAGGAGCAGCCAGCAGAATGATTCCCGCCAGATCCTTGTCTGTGCGTTCGGCTATAAGCGGAGCCATCATACCACCCTGACTATGTCCCAATACATAGATGCGTTCGGGATCAGCACCCGGAATAGCCTTTGCCAACCGAATAGCTGCCAAGGCATCGTTCACCGTTTCTTCGTTCAAGGTAAAGTCTTTCCCTTGAAGCGACGAATGTGCACCGTACACCAATGTACGCTTATCATACCGGATAACAGCCACTCCTTGCTTGGCTAATCCCCATGCCAAATCGCGGAAAGGTTTATTGGGGCCGACGGTTTCATCCCGGTCTTGCGGACCCGATCCGTGTACCAGTATCAGTACCGGAAACTTTTTGACCTTTGTAGGATAGGTAAGTATGCCAGGTAACTTAAAATCGCCATCACATACTTCAATTTCCTTTTCTTTCACCGTTTTATTATCCAGCAACACAGGAGTTGCCGTTTGCTTCGGTGGCACAGGAGCGAACCAGAGCAGTTTTGCCTTTCCTTCGTCATTGAACATTGTTTGAAAACGAAGTTCGCCTTTTTCAAACACCAGATCGCGGAAGTAGAGTGTCGCACCTTCGGCAGTAACCTGTTGCCAATCGCCGGCAGAGACATACTTACCATACTGTTTTTCCACCCCTTTGAATGTATCACCCAGTACTTCGGGAATAACCTTTTCACGCACCTCTTCGCTGGAGTACACATACAAACTGTCGCCCTGTCCGGCCACCATAAAGTCATAGACCTGCTGAGCACGTTGCACATTCGCATCCTGCGCCATCACCGATGAACAGCATGCGGCAAGCAAGATGCCCAGCAAGAAAGATCCGGTTTTACTATACATACCTTATTATATATCGTATTAATGATTCAACGTACCGGCATTAATAATGGGCTGAGCCGCTTCATCAGCACAGAGCACTACGAGCAGGTTGCTCACCATTGCTGCTTTCTTTTCTTCGTCCAACTCCACAATCTCCTCTTCGGCAAGCTTATGCAACGCCATCTTCACCATCGAAACAGCTCCTTCCACAATCTTCTCACGAGCGGAAATAATAGCAGATGCCTGTTGACGACGAAGCATCACGGCTGCAATCTCCGGTGCGTATGCCAGATAATTGATGCGGGCTTCGATCACCTCCAATCCCGCCATGGCCAAACGCTCGTTCAGTTTTTGTTCCAACTGATCGTTAATTTCATCACCACCCGATCGAAGCGTCAGTCCGTTGACATCCGCTTCATTGTCATCATACGCATACTGTCCGGCCACCTGACGAAGCGCAGCATCACTTTGTATCTTCACAAAGTTCTCAAATGCATTCATACGATTGGCTACTGCATTACCTATTGTAATCTGACTTTTCCCATCGGCTGAGGTAGCCGACATAGCCATCGTCTGCGAATCGATTTCGAACATTGCCTTATATGTATCTTTCAGCTTCCATACCAACACCAGTCCGATCAGAATCGGATTACCGATCTTATCGTTCACTTTTATCGGTTCCACATCCAGATTGCGGGCACGAAGCGATAGTTTCTTGGCATCCATAAACGGATTCACCCAGAAAAAACCTGTTTCCTTGAAGGTGCCTTGATACTTACCGAAGAACACCATAGCGCGAGCCTCGTTCGGCTCCAACTGATTGAATCCGGGCAACAAGAACAGAGAGAGAGCCAAGCCTGCAATTCCCAGCCCGACTGCCCAACCTCCTAAACTGCCAATCAAAAAGAACACACCAATGCTGGCGCAGAACAATACTAAGAGTAAGAACAGCATCATAAAGCCATTCATCTTAACTCCTTCAAACTTAAATTCTTTTGCTCCCATACTATTATTTATTATGATATCAATTTGATATCACAAATATACTACTTTCTGTTTCAATAAAACAAGAGGAATGCTCAAAAAGGCCCAATCTTTAACACATATTAAGCAAGAATTCATTACTTACCTGCTATTTACATTGATGAAATATAACTCTTACAACTTTGAAGAATTTCAGTTTATTGCTACCTTTGCCGCCATTACAAACATCAAATAGTCATTGTATTATGATAAAAAAGCTGTCCGCATCATTGCTCTTTTGCCTCTTCTGCCTCACTTTAATGGCGCAAGGTAAACAATCGCTTAACCTAAAAGACGTTGTTTCCGGCAAGTTTCGTGCCGAAACCATCTCGGGAATTATACCGATGCCCGATGGAGAGTTCTATACAAAAGCCAATGCAGAAGGCACACAGATAATCAAGTACTCGTTCAAAACCGGTGAGCAAGTGGAGGTTCTGTTCGATGTAGCTACAGCCCGCGAGTGCAAGTTCAAAGACTTCGACAGCTACCAATTCTCGCCCGAAGGCACTAAATTACTGATTGCCACCGAGACAACTCCAATATACAGACATTCTTATACGGCCGTACATTATATATATCCTTTGAAGCGCAACGACAAAGGAGTAACGACAAACAACGTAATCGAACGGCTTTCAGACGGCGGGCCTCAACAGACCCCCGTCTTCTCTCCGGATGGTAACCTGATCGCTTTCGTTCGCGAGAACAATATATTCTTAGTGAAACTGCTGTACGGAAACAGCGAAAGTCAGGTAACGGAAGATGGCAAAGAGAATGCCATCATCAACGGTATTCCCGATTGGGTGTACGAAGAAGAGTTCGCCTTCGACCGCGCGCTGGAATTCAATGCCGACAACACCATGCTGGCGTTTATCCGCTTCGACGAAACGGCAGTACCCTTCTACTCCATCCAGCTCTTTGCCGGTGAGTCTCCCCGCATCGCCCCGTTGGCCGACTATCCGGGAAGCTACTCTTATAAATATCCGAAAGCCGGTTATTCCAACTCAAAGGTGGAAGTCCGTACGTTCGATATCAAGTCGAAAGTAACCCGTACCGTTCAGGTACCGTTAGATACCGACGGATACATTCCACGCATCCGCTTCACAAAAGACGCCAACAAGCTGGCCATTATGACGCTGAACCGCCATCAGAATCGCCTTGACCTGTATTTTTCCGATCCCCGTTCTACGGTATGCAAATTGGTATTGCGTGACGAAAGTCCCTACTACATTGAAGAAGATGCTTTCGACAATATTCAGTTCTACCCCGAGAACTTCAGCTTCATCAGTGACAAGAGTGGATACCCGCACCTTTATTGGTACAGTATGGGGGGTAACTTAGTAAAACAAGTTACTGCCGGTCAGTACGAAGTAAAAGAATTCCTGGGTTACGAAGAAGCCGAAGGCGCATTCTATTATACCACCAACGAAGAGAGTCCGCTGCGTAAAGCTGTGTACAAGCTCGACCGCAAGGGGAAAAAGACCAAACTATCGACCAAGATCGGAACCAACAACGCCTTGTTCGGCCCGACGATGAAATATTACATCAACACTTACTCCAACCTGAATACTCCTCCGGTGATTACCTTGAACGACAACACAGGTAAGGAACTGAAAGCCCTTATCACCAACGATAAGTTGAAGCAGACACTGACAGGTATCACCCTGCCTACCAAAGAGTTCTTCTCGTTCAAGACTTCCGAAGGGGTAGAACTTAACGGCTGGATGTTGAAACCAGCCGACTTCTCGGCTTCTAAGAAATACCCGGTAGTGATGTACCAATACAGCGGACCAGGCAACCAACAGGTAGTCGACTCATGGAGCTTTACATGGGAGAACTACATGGCCACCCAAGGGTTCATTGTAGCTTGTGTCGACGGACGTGGAACCGGAGGGCGTGGAACCGAGTTCCAAAAGTGCACCTACCTCAACCTGGGAGTAAAAGAAGCCAAGGACCAAGTAGAGACCGCGAAGTTTCTGGGAAATCAATCCTATATAGATAAAAACCGAATCGGAATCTGGGGTTGGAGCTATGGCGGATACATGACTATCATGAGCATGAGCGAAGGAACCCCGGTATTCAAGGCAGGCGTAGCTGTGGCTGCACCGACCGACTTCCGCTTTTATGATACGATCTATACCGAACGCTATATGCGCACCCCGAAAGAAAATGCCGAAGGATACAAAGCCGCATCTGCTTTCACCCGCGCCGATAAGCTGCACGGCAATCTGTTATTGGTACATGGCATGGCCGATGATAACGTGCACTACCAGAATTGTGTAGAATATGCCGAGCATCTGGTACAACTCGACAAGCAGTTCGACATGCAGATCTACACCAACCGCAATCACGGCATCTATGGCGGAAACACCCGTCAACATCTGTACACACGCCTGACTAACTTCTTTAAGAACAACCTGTAATGAGCGAACGAGTGCGCAAACCCGACTGGCTAAAGATCAGCATCGGTGCTAATGAACGATACACAGATACCAAACGTATAGTCGAGTCCCATTGCCTGCACACCATTTGCAGCAGTGGGCGTTGCCCCAATATGGGCGAATGCTGGGGCAAAGGAACTGCCACCTTTATGATTGCCGGCGAGATATGCACCCGTAGTTGCAAGTTTTGCAATACCCTCACCGGACGCCCGCTTCCATTAGATGCCGAAGAACCCACCCGCGTAGCCCGTTCCATTGCCCTGATGAAGCTATCGCACGCTGTCATTACCTCTGTAGACCGCGACGACCTTCCCGATCTGGGCGCTGCACATTGGACGTCTACCATCGAAGCCATCCGAAACATCAACCCAGACACCAGCATCGAAGTGCTGATACCCGACTTCCAAGGGCGGCCGGAACTGATCGGCCAGGTCATTGCCGCCCACCCGGAAATAATCTCGCACAACATGGAAACGGTGAAACGACTGACCCCCCAGGTACGTAGTGCAGCCAATTATGAAACCAGCCTGCGCGTCATCCGGCAGATAGCCGATAGTGGTATTACTGCCAAAAGCGGTATTATGGTTGGCTTGGGCGAAACTATTGCCGAAGTAGAAGAGCTGATGGACGACCTGATTGCCACAGGATGCAAGATACTCACCATCGGGCAATACCTGCAACCCTCACACAAGCACTATCCTGTAGCCGAGTATATCACCCCCGAACAGTTTGCCGCTTACAAACAGACCGGATTAGAGAAAGGATTCGAACAAGTAGAAAGCGCCCCGCTGGTACGTTCTTCCTATCATGCTGAGAAACATGTAAAGCGTTAAACAAAGCTTCTTATTTTTTGTTGTATTATTGAAACAATTCGTACAAAAGTAGATGAGGCGCAAACTTACATTATCGTATGCATTCAATATGTCGCTGGGATTCACTCCTGCCATTATTGCGATCTTGCTATGCAGCTTTCTGTCCTATAAAACAGCTATATATATAGGAGCAGGATTTGGCATTATATACTCTCTTTACATTCTATCGCAACGAACAAACCGGGCTCCAAACCCAGTCTTGTACATATCCACGGCCATATTGGCAGCATTCTCACTCATCACCTTCATACCCGATAGCTTTATACCCGACATCCCGGCTAATATATTGCCCATCACCATTGAGGTAAGCATCCTGGCCCTGTTATTAATTCTCTTTCTGCAACGGAACAAGTTATCCGAATATTTTCGTAAGAGGAAAGAACGGCTGCTTTGTCAAAGCATGGAGTCGACAATAGTATCCGTCCGGGTAGCTCTGGTTCTGGGAACAGTACATCTGGCTGTCATCATACTTGCTTTGCTATTCGGCAAACACCCCATGCAAGAGCATACCTACCAGATCATATTCTATATCATGCCCTGGACGACGTTCCTCGCTTGCATCATATTCAATCAGATCGGTATTTCCTACTTCAATAACACGGTGCGCAAGACCATCATCCTACCAATCGTAAACAAGCGGGGCGATGTCATCGGCAGAAGCCTGGCTGCCGAAGCATTGAAGAATAAGAACAAACATATCAACCCGGTAGTCCGTGTAGCCATTGTGACCAACGGCATGCTATTTCTGTGCAAACGGGCACAGACACGTATACTCGACCGTGGAAGAATCGATGTTCCATTAGAGAGGTATCTTCGCTTTGGCGAAACACTGGAAGAGTGTGCCAACGATTTGGTACAAAGCACTTTCCCGAAAGCCAAAGAGGTTTTAAAACCTATATTCAGCGTTTCCTATCATTTCGAAAATGCAATTACCAACAGATTGACGTACCTGTTCATTCTGGATGTAAAAGATGATATTATCTTGTGCGACTACCGCTTTGAAGATAGCAAGCTATGGACGCTCAACCAGATCGAGCACAATCTGGGAAAAGAATTCTTCGGTTCTTGCCTGGAAGAAGAGTTCGAACATTTAAAGGTAGTTATTGATACAAGAGAAAAATACAAGGAATCTTAGACAAATCGGGCACCCTCCCTTTCCACTCTTTCACCGTTTTGGTTTTGATAAATTCGCCTTCGCAGGTTATATTGGCTGCGATGCAGAGTTTGGTTTGCGGACGGCAGTTTTGCAGTATGTCATCCACCATCTTATTGTTGCGGTAAGGAGTCTCGATAAAGAGTTGGGTCTGGTTCTCAGCATAAATGCGTTGTTCCAACACTTTCAACCGCTTGGCCCGTTCGCCCGGTTCGATAGGGAGATATCCGTGAAAAGCAAAACTCTGTCCATTGAAGCCCGAAGCCATCACGGAAAGAATGATGGACGAAGGACCTACCAATGGAACCACTTTCAGGTTCTTTCGTTGGGCAATTGCTACCACATCCGCACCCGGATCGGCCACTGCCGGACAACCGGCTTCGGAAATCACTCCCATAGATGCTCCATCAATCAACGGTTTCAGATAACCGGCAATCTCTTCGGGCGATGTATGTTTATTCAAGGGGTAGAATGTCAATGCATCAATATCGATTTCTTTATCTACTTTTTTCAGAAAACGGCGTGCCGAACGCACATCCTCCACAATAAAGTGACGGATGCCGAGAACGACTTCCTTATTATAAGGAGGCAACACTGATTCAAGGGTCGTATCGCCCAGGGTGACGGGCAAAAGATAAAGAGCTGTTTCCATGCTAAATAGTTTTCACCACAGAGTCACACAGAGTTTCACAGAGTATTTCAATTTTTTAAAGAATTTATTTCTCTCAATAAATACTCTGTGAAACTCTGTGTGACTCTGTGGTGAATAAAATTATCCGTAAATGATCTTTCCGTTCTCGTCCATATAGTCGTCCAGACCACGCTCGTAAGTAGCCATAGCACGAAGACTCATACCCACGCTGGAGAAACCTCCATCGTGATACAAGTTCTGCATAGTCACCTTACGGGTCAGATCGGAGAACATCACGATACAATAATCGGCACACTCATCGGCTGAGGCATTGCCCAGCGGCGACATACGGTTGGCAAAGTCGAACAATTTGTCCATACCCTTTACGCCCGCTCCGGCAGTAGTCATCGTAGGCGATTGCGAGATGGTATTCACACGTACGTTCGATTCGCGTCCGTAGATGTAACCGAAGCTGCGGGCAATTGATTCGAGCAATGCTTTGGCGTCGGCCATATCGTTGTATCCGTAGAATGTACGTTGCGCAGCCACATAACTCAATGCAATAACCGAGCCGTAGTCGGCAATGGCGTTCATCTTCTTGGCTACCTGAATCATTTTGTGGAACGAAACCGAAGAAATATCCAGTGTCTTCTCCAACATATCATAATCCAGATCATCGTATGTACGTTTCTTGCGCACGTTGGGCGACATGCCAATGGAGTGAAGAACAAAATCAATTTGTCCGCCCAATATTTCCATGGAGCTTTTGAATACATTCTCCAGATCTTCTACGCTGGTAGCATCGGCAGGGATCACCTGGCAATTCAGTTTTTGCGCCAGCGCATCCACTTCGCCCATGCGAACTGCAATCGGGGTATTCGACAATGTAATAGTTGCACCTTCTTCTACTGCCTTCTCAGCCACCTTCCAAGCGATGGACTGTTCGTTCAGGGCACCGAAGATGACCCCTCTTTTTCCTTTCAATAAATTGTAACTCATACCTATCTATAGTTAAATTAGGCTGCAAAGATAGGAAGTTTTTGCACACAAAACCGAAAAGTGAGCGACGAAAAGGATAATTCAACAAAAAATACACCTAAACCAACAATTACTACACATCAGGCTTGTCATTCCCATCTATATTTGCACTTGATAATTAAGAGGTTTTTTCATAATATTTATTTAAGGTTAGAATTAGGTTAACATGAATCATTATTATTCCGTGGCAAGCTGCTCGGGAGAGTCGTTTGCCAAGGATAATAATAAACCGCTTAGTTACACCTTTATTATATATAGACAATAAGTTAAACACTATACAATCATTTCCAGATGAACACATTTACCAAAAAACTTCTTTTGATCTCAATGGCATGCTTACCGCTGCTGCAGGGAGCCAATAAGATGTATGCTCAAAACGGAAGCGCCATAGATGCCGGCATCTACAACAACCTTCCATTCGATATGCCGAAAGTAGAACAACCCTCCTTCCCGAAATACGAGGTGAGTATTGTCAAGTTTGGCGCCAAAGGCGACGGGGTAACCCTGAACACCAAGGCTATCAACGATGCCATCAAGGCGGTGAACGCCAAAGGAGGCGGTAAAGTTATTATACCTGAAGGACTGTGGCTCACTGGCCCTATCGTCCTGCTGAGCAATGTAAACCTGCATACAGAACGCAATGCATTGATTCTTTTTTCTGATGATTTCAGCCAATATCCCATTATAGAAACTTCGTTCGAAGGACTGGAAACCCGCCGTTGCCAATCGCCCATCTCTGCTCGTGGTGCCGACAATATTGCGATCACCGGTTATGGTACCTTCGATGGTTCAGGCGATTCCTGGCGGCCGGTAAAGAAAGAAAAACTGACTGCGGGCCAATGGAGCAACCTGTTGAAATCGGGTGGTGTAACCGACGCTGCGGGTAAGATATGGTATCCCACGGCAGGTGCCCTGAAAGGCGCTATGGCCACCAAGAACTTCAATGTGCCCGAAGGTATCGAAACCGAAGCCGATTGGAACGAGATCCGTCCGTGGTTACGTCCGGTACTGCTCAGTTTCATCAAGTGTAAGAAGGTGTTGCTCGAAGGCGCTACTTTCAAAAACTCACCGGGCTGGTGCCTGCACCCGCTGTCATGCGAACATATCACCGTGAACAACGTTACCGTGATCAACCCCTGGTACTCGCAGAATGGCGACGCCCTTGATATGGAGTCATGCAAGAATGCACTGATCATCAATTCTACGTTCGATGCCGGTGACGATGCAATCTGCCTCAAATCGGGTAAAGACGAAGACGGCCGCCGCCGGGGCGAACCTTGCCAGAATGTGATCATAAAGAACAACACCGTACTGCACGGACACGGAGGTTTCGTGGTAGGTAGCGAAATGTCGGGTGGTGTGAAAAACATCTACGTAGCCGATTGTACCTTTATGGGAACCGATGTTGGACTTCGTTTCAAGAGTACCCGCGGACGTGGCGGTGTAGTAGAAGGTATCTACATCGACAACATTCACATGATCAATATTCCGAACGAACCGTTATTGTTCGACCTCTTCTACGGTGGTAAAGGACCGGGTGAGGAAACCGAAGAAGAACGTGCCGCCAACACAAAAACAGACCTTCCACCGGTAACGGAAGAAACTCCGGCGTTCCGCGATATCCATATCTCCAACATCACCTGTAAAGGTTCCGGACGAGCTATGTTCTTCAACGGACTTCCCGAAATGCCGGTTAAGAATGTAACCGTGAAGAATGTGGTGATCACCGACGCACAAGAAGGAATCGTGATAAGTCAGGCCGATGGCGTGAAATTAGAAAAAATTCAGATTGCTACGGTCAACGAAAGTAGTCCGCTCCAGATGCGCCACTCCAAAAATATCATCGTAGACGGCAAAGAGTATAAAGAAATTGACGCAAGTGGGTTGAGTTTGAACTTCAAATAACACACACCGCAAGCACTAAATACAGCACAAAGCAGACAGTCTTTCAATCAAAAGGGTTAAGACTGTCTGCTTTTTTTCTTGTATATTTGCCGAAGCTCGAAGAGCGCTCCATCCGTACTTAATTTTATACGCATACAATCATGAAAAGACAACTTCTTATCTCCCTACTCCTACTTGGCGGATGCCAGGCAGTACTCTGGGGGCAACAAACGCTTACCGTTCAGGTGAATAACCGCTGGGGCCAGGCTAAAACAGACGAACCTGTAGTGATCGACCTCACCAAACTACAGGCAGGTTTTCAAGTAAAATCGGCTGTTGTCATGGAAGGTGCCACCGAGATCCCTTCCCAACTCGACGACCTGAATGGCGACCGCAAAGCCGACGAACTGGCTTTCCTCACCAACCTCCCAGCCAACGGGACGAAGACTTTCACCGTAACGCTCTCGCCCGAAAAGAGCGACAAGAAATACACGCCCCGCGTATATGCCGAGATGCTTGTGAGCGACAAGAAAGGCAAACACGTTCCGGTTATCTCGGTAACCATCCCCGGCACCAGCAATATATACAATCAGATGCACCACCACGGACCGGCATTCGAATCGGAACTGGTAGCTTACCGCCTCTATTTCGACCAGAAACAAACAGTCGATATTTACGGAAAGTTCAACAAGGGATTTGAGATTGAGGAATCACAGTTCTATCCTACCGACGAGCAATTGGCACGCGGTTTTGGCGATGACGTACTGCTTGTAGGAGGCAGCTGCGGCGTAGGCGCTCTCAAAGGTTGGGACGGCACGAAAGCCACCCACATCACCCCGGTAAGCACCCTTACCGAACGTATTATCGCTTACGGTCCGGTACGTACCATCTCGGAAATTGCTGTAGCCGACTGGGAATACCAAGGCAAAACATTGAACATGACTACCCGTTATACGCTTTACGGCGGACACCGTGACTTACTGATCGAAGCCATGTTCGAAGAACCGCTGGGCGACGAGGTATTCAGCACCGGCGTAATAGATATTATCGGTTCTGTTTCTTCATCCGACCACCAGGGTCTGATCGGTTGCTGGGGTACTCACTGGCCGGTGAACGATACCATCAAATATGCCAAGGAAACCGTAGGACTTGCCACTTGCATCCCGCAGAAATATGTAAAGAAAGAAGTGAAAGACAAGGTGAACTACCTCTACACCGTCGGAGCCAAAGGACAGAAATACTTCAACTACCACACCATGTTCACCTCCATGAAAGAAACCTTCGGCTACAAAACGCCCGAAGCCTGGTTTGCCTACATGCGTGAGTGGAAAGAATCACTCGAACATCCGGCAGAGGTAAAGGTTACCATATCCAAGAAAGGAAAGTGATTTCTATTCACCACAGAGTCACACAGAGTTCCACAGAGTTTTTATTTAGGAAGAAAGTTTATTGAAACCAAAAATAAAAACTCTGTGGAACTCTGTGTGACTCTGTGGTGAACAATAAATCACAATTAATGAACATCTCTGCCCAATTATTCCCCTTCGCAGACTAACTTTTTTCCTATTTTTGCCGCATCAAAACAATTTCAATACTATCATGAGAAAACTCACTGCTCTTTTTGGCCTCTGCCTGCTTGCAACAGCAGCCGTGGCACAATCGAACTACGTTTCCGAAGTATGGGTAGCCGACCAAGGTAACGGCACCTACAAAAACCCGGTACTTTATGCCGACTATTCCGACCCCGACGCTTGCCGCGTGGGCGACGACTTCTACATGACCTCTTCCAGTTTCAACTCCCTGCCCGGCTTGCAGATCCTTCATTCGAAAGACCTGGTCAACTGGAGCATTATCGGTGCAGCCGTTCCTTACGCGCTTCCTCCGGTTGAAACACCCGAACGTCCCGAGCACGGCAACCGTGTATGGGCCCCGGCTATCCGTCATCACAACGGCGAGTTCTATATCTTCTGGGGTGACCCCGATCAAGGCGCCTTCATGGTGAAAGCGCGCGACCCGAAAGGTCCGTGGAGCGAACCGGTACTGGTAAAGCCCGGCAAAGGTATTATCGACACCTGCCCGCTGTGGGACGAAGACGGCAAAGTATACATGGTACACGCATACGCAGGCAGCCGTGCCGAACTGAAAAGCGTGATCGCCATCTGCGAACTGAACAAAGAAGCTTCGAAAGCCATCACTCCGTCACGCATCATCTTCGACGGACACGAAGCGCACGAAACTTGCGAAGGTCCGAAGTTTTACAAGAAAAACGGTTATTACTACATCTTCCACCCGGCAGGTGGTGTAGCCACAGGATGGCAGGTTGTCCTTCGTTCGAAGAACGTATACGGCCCGTATGAGTGGAAAACAGTATTGGCACAGGGTAAGACCACCGTCAACGGACCTCACCAAGGCGCTTGGGTAGACACCCCGACCGGCGAAGACTGGTTCCTGCACTTCCAGGATGTAGGCGCTTACGGTCGTCTGGTGCACCTGCAACCCATGAAGTGGGTGAACGATTGGCCTGTTATCGGTGTAGATAAAGACGGCGACGGTTGCGGCGAACCGGTAATGACTTACAAGAAACCCAATGTGGGCAAGACCTATCCCATCTGCACCCCGCAGGAAAGCGACGAGTTCGATGGCTATACCCTCTCTCCACAATGGCAATGGCATGCCAACATCAATGAGAAGTGGGCATATTATGCAGGCGACCAAAGCTTTGTACGCCTCTACTCCTACCCCGTAGTGCCCGAATACAAGAGCCTTTGGGATGTAGCCAACCTGCTGTTGCAGAAAACTCCGTCGGACAACTTCATCGCTACCATGAAGCTCACCTTCAAGCCGAATCAGAAAATCAAAGGCGAACGTACCGGACTGGTAGTCATGGGTATGGACTATGCCGGATTGATTCTGGAAAACACCGACAAGGGCCTGGTGCTCTCACAGGTAGAATGCCTCAAGGCCGATCGTGGCGCTACGGAAACCGCCAATGCATCGACCGCACTGAAAGACGGTACTGTCTATCTGAAGGTGAAGTTCACCGCCAAGGGCGACAAGATCAAAGCCAGCGAAGGCGGTAGCGACTTGGTTGTAATGTGCGACTTCAGCTACAGCCTCGACGGTAAGAAATACCAATCGTTCGGCAAACCGTTCCAGGCCCGCGAAGGCAAGTGGATCGGCGCCAAGGTAGGTACGTTCTGTACCCGCCCGGCTATCAAGACCAATGACGGCGGATGGGCCGATGTGGACTGGTTCCGCATCACCAAGAAATAAGAACGAATCAGAACAAAGAAATCATGAAGAAACTGATCATATTCGACCTCGACGGCACCCTGCTGAATACCATTGCCGACCTGGCCGCCTGCACCAACTACGCGTTGCAGCAATTGGGATTCCCCGCCCACCCCACCGAGGCATACAACCTGATGGTGGGCAACGGCATCAACAAGCTTTTCGAACGCGCCCTACCCGAAGGAGCCAAAACCGAAGAGAATGTCAGGCAGGTACGCGCAGTATTCCTCCCCTATTACGACCAGCACAATGCCGACTGCACCACACCCTACACAGGTATCCCCGAACTGCTTCAAACCCTGCAACAAACCGGCATACAACTGGCCGTTGCCTCGAACAAGCATCACGCCGCTACCCAAAAGCTGATAGCCGACTACTTCGGTGATATCTGCTTCGTAGCCGTACTGGGCCAGCGCGACGGCATACTGCCCAAGCCCGATCCGACCATCGTGCAGGATATTCTTGCCATTGCCGGAGTGAAAAAAGAAGAAGTACTCTATGTAGGAGATTCGGGTGTAGATATGCAAACAGCCCTTAATGCAGGCGTCACAGCCTGTGGAGTAACCTGGGGCTTCCGCCAACGCGCGGAATTAGAGGCTTTCAATCCTGCCTATATCGTGGATGCACCCCAACAGATAGAGAAGATTTGCCGGGACTATTGAACAGATGCCCTGGGGCTAATCGACATCTCTTTCCTATTGCATTTTTCGTAATGTATTCACCATTCGCCATATTTTTCGATTTATCACACTGATTAAGTGTTGATTACCCGATGGTGAATACCGTTTTTATTCACCATTCATTCACCATTTTACGTGGTATTCACCATTTCTCTACAGTGATGCTACTTTACAAAGCATGCGAACCTAACGGTCGACGAAATCAAATGCTAACCCAAACAATGCTTTCTCTTACGGATAGTAAGTTTCACCCCGATTGAAACAAACTGTTTCATGCCACTGAAACAATCTGTTTCGTTCTAAAGAAACACTTTGTTTCTCGGTGTGAAACACTCTGTTTCAAAGGATGAAACACACTGTTTCACTACGGGCAACAACCTGTTTCAAAAGACTGAACATTTTGTTTCAGCAGTTGTGACAGAGTGTTGGCATATACCCTCAGATAAATAATTGCACTCAAATGGTGAATACCTTGGAAAATGGTGAATGAATGGTGAATAAAAACGGCATTCGCCATCGGATAACCACCACTTAATCAGAACGATAAGTCGAAAATCATGGTGAATGGCGAATGAAATTCATTTATTCGCATAGGAGAGAAGACGATTACATCCCAATCTCATTCAGCCATGCTTCGGCCAATGTGGTCCATTGGTTCGCAGTACCGGGATTATTGCGTAGAGCAATGCTATGCCCACCTTCCGGAAAGATATGCAGGGTAGATTTCTTCACATCAGCTTTCTTCAATGCTGTATAGTACAAGATGCTGTTGAGGGGTGAAACAGCCGTATCGTTCGTGGCATGCACAAGAAATGCCGGGGGAGTCTGCGCCGTCACCTGTTCGTCGCACGAGAACTGATGCAGCAACGCCTCCGTAGGGTTCTTGCCCAACAGATTGTCACGGCTTCCTTTGTGTGCTATCTCGCGCATGGAGATTACCGGAGAAACAAGTATCGTAAAGTCGGGGCGGAAAGGCAGTGCATCGAGTGCATCCCCTCCGCGCCCCCAGTCTACGGTCAACGTGGAGAGCGTAGCCGACAGGTGCGCCCCGGCCGAACTACCCATCACCCCCACCTTATTTATATCTATTCCATATTCGGCGGCATGCGCCCGGATGTAACGCATGGCCCGTTGTGCATCTTCCAGCGGCGCCTGGTGGCTCACTTTTACGTCCGGTGACTGCGGCATGCGGTGATTCAGCACAAAAGCCGTCACCCCGAAGGTGTTGAACCACTTCGCCAGTTGCCAGCCACTGATCTGATAAGACAGCCGCGCATATCCCCCTCCGGGAATGATGAGTACAGCCGCCCCTTTGTTTTCCGCTACCGACGGTTCGAACACATATACACCCGGCGTCCCCACCTGATATACCCGTTCGTTGGCGATGCTATCTTTTACGGTTACCCCTTTACTGTTGGGCATACTACCGTTCCATACCGGGACAAATGCTTGCGCCCGTGCCACCATGCAGTACACCGCACAAAACATCAAGGAAAAAAGAAGTCGTTTCATAAAGTAACTAATTATTAATCACTATTGCTTGTTCTTCGCCGTGATGATATCTTTCACCAGATAGTGCAGATACATTTCGAGGTTGGTGTACTTTCCATCAGGATCTATCGTTTTGGCAGCACCGTCCGTAGCCTCATTGGGATTCAGCCCGAAACGCTTTTCCCACGCGTCGGGGATTCCATCCTTATCCGTATCAACCGGAACTTCGCTTTGCTTCAACGTAGGCCATGCCGACCAGTCGGCTGCTGCACCAGCAGGTTTCAAGTCGTCCTGACTGTCGATGATACCCTGTTTGGGATAAGCCGTACTCTTCCAGTCCACTCCGTCGACCGTCCCTTTTCCGTTGTATGTACTCAGGCCGATGAAGGCAGCCGTTCCGTTCTTGGTTTCGCTGACGATACGCTTGTCTACATCGTCGCGCGAAAGCGAGCAACCTCCGTAAGCCAATACCCGTTCCAGCGCCACAGCAGCCGTATGGGTAGTCACCGTATTCGTTTCCACAGGCGTACTACGCTTCATGGCAGCTTTATCAGCCTCACTGATCGTGCCATACCCCGAAGCAAACTGGTTGTACACACCATTAGCCCAGTTGTCGTTTGTAGCATTGGTACAGTAGGTAGTATTTTTGGCATCGACAATACCTCCGTCGTTCACCATATTTCCGGTGATATAGAACGTACCCCACATATCGTTGATCACCGGGAAGCTATTATCCGTCTTCTTATCGATCGAGATGATACGTCCCCGTTTGCTGGTACCCGTCGGTGTGGCCGGTCCCGGCTTGTAATAATTGTTCACGATGTTGATGTGCATGGCTTCGGCCCCGTACGAGCTGTTGCCACACCAGTTATAGATCACATTGTTGCGGTAGTCCACAATTTCGTTGGTCGGCGTGGAATTCGCTCCCGGCCCGAAGCGCGGGTTACGGCTATCGTGATGTGCCAGCAGGTTGTGATGGAACGACGCCTTCATTCCACCCCAGATACCACCGTATCCGTGCGGACCTTTGGAGTGTTTGCTCAGGCGGAGGCTTTCCGAGATGACGCACCACTGCAACGTAAAGTTTTCGTTATTATAAAAAGATACGCACTCGTCCATACACCAGCTCATGGAACAGTGGTCGATGATGATATTCTTATGGAAGCGTCCGCCCACGGCATCGGCCCCATCGGAAGTCACCAGTTTGTCGCCCATCCGGAAACGGAGGAAGCGGATGATCACATTGTCGGCACTGACATCCACCGGATAACCGGCCAAGCAGATACCATCGCCCGGCGCCGTCTGTCCGGCTATGGTCAGGTTGCCATTGGCAATCTTCAGGTCTTTCTTCAACCAGATAGTACCCGATACCTGGAATACCACCGTGCGGGCGGTTGTCCCCATGCTCTCGATGGCATAGCGGAGTGTGCCTTGTGTATTGGTATCTTCGAGCGAAGTGACGATATATACTTTCCCGCCACGTCCGCCGGTTGTTTCGCGTCCATGCCCTTCGGCACCGGGGAAAGCAGCAAACTCAACGGCATCCATCTTTTCGGGAACAAAAGGAGGGTCAGGGTCAACAGGGGTTACAGGAATTTCGGGTTCTTCCGGAGTATCGGGAGTTACATCATCGCCCGAGCAGGCTGCTAAGGCAAAAGCCAATCCCATCATCCAAAACGCAAGTCTTTTTGTCATCATGATATCAGATCTTAATTATGTATATATAAATATTGGTGCAAAGATAGGGACCTGACTCTTAAACCATGTCGAATATTTGTTTTTACTGATTTTTCCTCCATATAATTGCCTGAACATGCGTCTCAGACCCTTTAAGTTAAACCTCTTAGTCCATTTCGAATATAAAACAAAAAGTACCACCCGAAAAACAATAATTGCACATCGAATCTTTAAACTATAAATACTTTTGCAACGATAAATTAACATATTTGTCGAGTACACGCATTATAAAACCATTTATTCATTAATTAATAAACATGCAAAGAATGTCTAACAAACTGAAAAACATGCGCGCCGTGCTGCTAATGATTTTTGCAGCAGTATCGCTAAGCGTATCAGCGCAGACAGTTACTCTAACAGGTAACGTGAAAGACACGACTGGGGAATCGGTTATCGGTGCCTCGGTAACGGAGAAAGGGAAGAACAACAACGGTACTATTACCGACTTGGATGGAAACTTCACCCTCAGAGTAAGTCCCAATGCAACGGTTGTTATTTCGTACATCGGTATGAAGACACACGAAGTTGCTCTCAAAGGACAAACAAAAATCGACGTAACCCTTTTGGATGATGCAAAAACATTGGACGAAGTGGTTGTTATCGGTTACGGTACGGTAAAGAAAAAAGACCTGACCGGATCGGTATCTTCAGTAGGTGGAGATATGCTTGCCAAAGTTCCGGTAGCAAGTACTGCTCAGGCTTTGACCGGTCGTTTGGCCGGTGTGCAAATCACCACTGCCGACGGTTCTCCCGATGCTGAAATGATCATCCGCGTGCGTGGTGGTGGTTCGATAACAGGTGACAACTCTCCGCTGTATATCGTGGACGGTTTCCCGGTGAAGAGCATCAACGACATCGCAGCTGCCGACATCCAGACAATCGACGTATTGAAAGATGCTTCTTCAACAGCTATCTATGGTTCGCAAGGTGCGAATGGTGTAGTAATGATCACCACCAAGTCAGCCAAGTCGGGTAAAACTCAGGTAAGCTTTAACAGCTACATGCAAAGCAAGAAATTAGCAAGACGTCTCGACGTGCTCGATCCTTACGAATTCGCATTGTTCAACTACGAACGTGCAGCTTTAGATGGTGAATCGGCATTGAACTCTTTCGAGAAAAACTACGGTTACTTCTGGGATCTCGACTTGTACAAGTACCAGAAAGCGACCGATTGGCAGGACGACATGTTCGGTAGCAGCGTTATCTCACAACAATACAATGTAAGTATCACCGGTGGTAGCGATAAGACTAAGTTCTCTTTGAGTGCTACCTATAATAAAGATGGTGGTTTGATGGTAAATAACGATTACTCTCGTTTGAACCTGAACTTCAAATTGAACCATCAGATTGCCAAAGGCTTGACATTGGACTTCATCACCCGCGTTACCGATACAGAAACCAACGGTTCGGGTACATCGGGCGGTACATACAAGATCCGTAGTAGCCAGGCCGTAACAAGCAGCCCCGTGAAAGGTTTGTCCGATTACACCATTGTAGATCCGTCTACCATGACTGAAGAGGAATACGAAGAGTATCTTCGTGGCCAGTTGACATTGACCGAACAGGCACAACAATACTGGAAGAGAAAAAACACCAATGTATTCCATTATACAGCTGCTCTTAACTGGGATATTATCAAAAACCTGACTTACCGTGTTGAGGGAGGTTACGAATATAATTTTAGCCAGCAAAAGAACTATTGGGGTCCGCGCACTTCTCAATCTTCTAACGAAGGTCAAAACCTTCCGTTGGTAGACTGGACCAAAACGAACGCTTGGAACTACCGTATTGCCAACACGCTGACTTATCGTTTCACTTTGGCTAAGAAACATCAATTCGACATGATGGTCGGACAAGAAGTAAAATCCGGTGGGTCGGAACAAAACTACATGAAGGCCAAATATTTCTCAGAAGACCTGACCCCTGAAAAGATTTTCGCCAACATTGGTCTTAGCTCGGGTACCAACAATCTCTCTGCAACCAGTAAAGTGAATCCGCATGAAAACATGGCTTCTTTCTTCGGTCGTTTCAACTACCGTTTTGCAGAACGCTACTTGCTGACATTGACATTCCGTACAGACGGTTCTTCAAAATTTGGGAAAGGAAACAGATGGGGTTACTTCCCTGCTGCTGCTTTGGCATGGCGTATCAATGAAGAAACTTTCATGGCCGGAACACATGACTGGCTTTCCAACCTGAAGCTTCGTTTCAGCTACGGTGAAGCTGGTAACGACCGTATCTACAACACCATGTATAAACTGGACTACTCTATCAACTCGACTACCAAGCCGTATGGTGCCGGTGAAATTGTAAATCCGTACTATGCACCTACCAATACTCAACTTGCCAATCCGTATTTGCAATGGGAGTCTATGGTTACCCGTAATATGGGTTTGGACTTTGGTTTCCTCAATGAGAAAATCAGCGGTACATTGGATCTTTACAACAACAAAACAAAAAAGCTGTTGCTCCAGTCCCCTATTGTAGCTCCGGGATACCAAACCCAACAACGTAACGTAGGACAGACATCTAACAAGGGTATTGAATTAACCCTGAATGCTTTCCTGATCGAAAAGAAAAACGTCTCATTGTCTGCGACCTTCAACATGGGTATCAACAAATCTAACGTTGATAGATTGGAAGATGGTGTCTCAGTAATGAGCGCTAACTCCGGATGGGCAGGTACCGACCTGAAAGGACAAGACGACTACCGTGTCATGGTAGGCGAGCCGGTAGGTCTTATTTATGGTTTTGTGACCGATGGTTATTACACTACAGACGACTTCGTGGGATATGATTCACAAGCCAAGAAGTGGATATTGAAAGACGGCGTTACTCCTAACGGTTATGTAACCATGCGTCCGGGTGCCTTGAAACTGAAAGACCTTGATGAAAATGGCAAGATCGACGAGGAAGACCGTCAGATCATCGGCCGCACCGCTCCCAAACACACCGGTGGCTTCGGCTTCAACGGATTGTTCCACGGCTTTGATGCCAGCATCTATTTCAACTGGGTATATGGTAACAAAATTTACAATGCCGATAAGATTGCTTCTACGCAACAATATCGTAGCTCTTACCCCAACTTATTGGAATACATGAACTCATCCAACCGTTACACCTACTTAGATTCTGAAGGACACGTGATAACAGATATGGCTGTACTGAAAGAGATGAACGAAGGCGCCAATGCCAAGCAATACTGGTCACCTCATAACTTCGGTAATGCGGTAGTCATTCCTCACAGCTGGGCTGTTGAAGACGGTTCGTTCCTGCGTCTGCAAAACATCACAGTGGGTTATACGCTACCAAAGACCATCACCAAGAGATTTGGTTGCAACCAGTTCCGTTTGTATTGTACGTTGAACAATGTATATGTATGGACCAAATATACCGGATACGATCCGGAAGTTAGCTCGCCAGCACGTTCAAACTCTACCTCAGGTCTAACCCCAGGTGTTGACTACTCTGCTTATCCGAAGAGTTTCTCTTATACTTTTGGAGTTAATCTTACATTCTAACAATCCATTAAAACGAACTAAAAATGAAATTACATAAATATATACTTTTAGCACTCACCGCCGTTGCATTAGCTTCGTGTGATGATTTTCTGGAGGTTGAATCTCCCTCTGCATTCGATACAGATTATGTATTCTCTACTGTAGCAGATACCGATAAAATGTTATTGGGCGTATACGCTTGTTTCCCACCCGATGCATATACTTCGAGAATGTCGAACGTTTTCATGCAGAATACCGACGTAGAAGCTACCGGTGTTTCGGCTGCCCCTGACGGAAGCCGTCGTGACGTGTGGTCTTTGGAAGGCGGATTGCTCCAGAACTTTGCCGACATGAAAACTTGCTGGAATAACTGTTACTTGGCCATCGACCGTGCTAACCAATGTATTGAAGGTATCCAGGCAAGCGCTTTGTATAATAGCGGCGATGCCCAAATGAAGCAATTGCTCGGCGAGGCTTACTGTTTGCGTGCTTACTGGTACTTCATGTTGTGCAACTTTTGGGGAGACGTGCCTTTGGCACTGAAAGCTTCTAAAGCAGGTATGGATTTGAATACTCCGCGTGTTGACAAAAACATCATTTACTCGCAAGTTATTCAAGACATCATCAACGTTGAAGAACTCATGTTGTGGGCCGATAAGTCAAGCTATGGAATCGAAAGAATGAACCGCGAATTTGCGTTGGGTATGATTGCTCGTCTTTCTTTGTTCCGTGCCGGATATGCTACCACCCAAGATGGTAAATCTCAGAAGGCAGATAGTTACATGAGCGAACTTCCGGAAGTAACTTACACCATCAATGGCACAACTAAAACTGCTAAAACATCTACTGAATACTGCCAGGTGGCTAAAGATTATTGCCAGAAACTGATTTCATTGAAAGACCGTGCATTGAATCCTGATTTTGCAAAGATCTTCTACAACCAGTGTAGATTTGAATCTCCGGTGAACGACGATATCTTGTTCGAGGTAGCATTCGTAAAGAATGGCGGTGGCGACGTGGGTTGGTGTATTGGCCTTTCGGTAGACGGTGGTACGTATGGTAGCGGTGGTTCTTATATCGCTTTCCCGGTAACTTACTACTACTCGTTCGATGATCAGGACTTGCGTCTGAACACCACTTGCTCATTAGTGAAATATACCAACGAAACCACACAGGCTATCCTTGGCGCCAATGGAACCGTTCCCGGAAAATGGTGCAGATTGTGGCTGAAAGAAGCTCCGGGTTCCTCTTCCTCTAAGGGTACAGGTATTAACTGGCCGCTTATGCGCTATTCAGACGTCCTGTTGATGCTGGCCGAAGCCGAAAACGAAATCAATGGTCCGACAAGCATTGCAAAAGATGCGTTGAAACGCGTACGTAACCGTGCCTTCGCTGCTGAAGACAGAGGTATCAAGGTAGAACAATATGTAAATAATCTGACTGACAAGCAAGCATTCTTCAATGCCATTGTCAACGAACGTGCCTGGGAATTCGGTGGAGAATGTATGCGTAAGTTCGACCTGATCCGTTGGGGTAACTACGGACAAAAGATTGTAGAAACAAAGAAAGCATTAACAAACATGGGTCTGGCTGCAAACAAACAACAACTGGACAACCCGGAAGTGGCCAAGTATGCTGATTTGGCAGACGTATTCTACTATCAACTGACCAACGGTAAGATTATTATTGCCAATCCGCGTTATAAAACGACAGACATTCCGACAGAAAAGATTGTAGCGTCTGCCAACTTAAAAGACGGTGACGGTAACTATGTTGCTCAAAGCTGGACAAAATCGCTTGTAAAGAAAGTAACTACCGATGGTGTAGATACTTGGGAAGAAGCAGACTTCACCGCCAGAAGCTGGAGAGGATATAAAGATGCAACCGGTGTTTCACCTGTTCCTTACTACCTCCCTATTGCATACGAAATTGTAGCTAACAGTAACGGTGTATTAAGCAACAAGGGTTACGGATTAGTGTTATCTAACAACTAATAACAAATAAGATTTTAAGTCATGAAGAAAAAATATTTTATACCATACATTATAGGAAGCTTGTTGCTCTGCACTGCTTTCTTCACCAGCTGTGATGATGACGAAAATCTGGGAGAAGCTCCTCGCTTATTTTCACCCCAGATCAACAAAAGCAAGATTGAAAGTCCCGCTAACTGGATTCTGATTTCCTGGGACAGATACGTAGGCAGCAAAAAATACTTAGTAGAACTCAGTCAGGACACCTTCGCGACTGCACCGATCCATACAGCCGAAGTAGATACTACTTTCTACAAATTTACCGACTTGAAGTGGGGAGAAAAATATCAGGTACGTATGACTGCTTTTGGTGATAACATTAAGTCTAAGCCTGTGATTACGTATGGGCTTCAAACTTCTGCTTATCCAACCAAAATGAACAGAGTCATTATTACCGACATTGCTATTCGGATTATGTGGGAAGTTGCCGGCGAAAACTATACATCAATTGTGGTTTCCAAAGGAAAAGAAGTGATAAAGACTGTTGAAGTATCTGCAGAAGAATACGCAGACGGTTCCAAGATTATCACAGGTCTTTCACCTGAAACGACGTATAGCATCGAAGCTTATTCGGGAACTGATTATAAAGGAAAGGTTACTCTAACTACCATCAAAGCTCAGGTATTCGAAGGGAATGTGGTTGACTTGCGCGAATTGTCAGACGCAGAAGCGTTGGGTTATATTACCACTGCCTTCATTGCCGGTTTGGAAGACAACACTACAGTAGTATTGAATGGTGGAACGGTGTATAACATCAATGGTCCCTCATTTACAAGTAAGTCTGTTAAGTTCATCACCGGATACTCACTTTTGGGTCCTGCTCAATTCTCTATGGCTTCTGACCTGAAGATCCCGGCTGGTGTAAATGTACCAAAGATTGAGTTCGAAGGTATTTACTTCTATACTCCGAATGTAGATAATTCCACTTCCAACTATGGAGGTAAGTATGTATTCAACTTAAACACAGCAGCAAATGCATCGCTGATTTCATTCGAAAACTGTCAGATCAGATACTTCCGCGGTATATTTAGATTACAGTCCGGTCCAGTAATTGAAAAAGCACGGATTAACCGTTGTACAATTGACCGTATTGGCGGTTATGGTATCTTGAATGTGGATAATTCGGCTGCGACAATGGGCGAAATGGTACTGAGCAACTCTACTATTACTTATGCCGACAAGCTTCTTGTAAACAGCAAAGCTAACACTACTACTTCTGTACTGGTTGATGGCTGTACAATTTACGCTTCGCCTGCATCTGGAAGCTATGGTTTCGACTTTAACGGCATGTCTCCGAAAGTAGTTATGAAGAACAACATTCTGGGCTACAGTGCAAACGCAAGCTTCTACCGTTCGGCTTCAAAGGATTTGACATTTGAGAATAACCACCAAACGAGCGACTGTAAAATTGCAGTAGACGCTAATAGTTTGAAAGTGGGTGAATTCCCGGATGTTAAGATCTATAGTGGCAGTTCTACCGATCTGTTTGCAGATCCTTCTAACTTTGACTTCACCATCAAAGATAATAAATTCGAAGGTGCCAAAACAGCTGGTGCGCCGACTTGGAGAATGCAATAATACATTCAATAGGTAGTTTAAGAAAGGAGATATCCCGATTCATTTCGGGGTATTCTCCTTTCTTCTTTTTACAAAAAAAGAATATTCGAGCGAAATAGTTGAAAACAGCTTGATTTAGCATTATTTTTTACTATATTTGGCAATTGCTACCAACGTAAACTCACTAAAATAACTTTACACATCATACCATGAAAAGACTACATTCCATATTGAGCCTCCTGTTCTTGTTATCTGCAACGACCATCTATGCACAAATCAACCTGCGTCCCGGATACATCATCACCAACCTGAACGACACCGTTCAGGGCCAGATAGACTTCCGGACGGACGAACGGAACACTACTGTTTGTGATTTCTACCCGGCAGGAAGCAGCCAGAAAGAATCATACAAACCGGGCGATATCTATGCATACCGCTTTACAGACGATGGAAAGTTCTATGTCACACGGAAAGTCACCATCGACGATAGTCCCCAAACTGTATTTCTGGAATACCTCATTAAAGGAGTGGTCAGCCTGTACTATTACAGAGGCGAAACCGATCGCTTCTTCTTCGAAAATGAAGAAGGACAGATGGTCGAGGCGATTGAAAATATCCAGAAAATCGATACCCAGTCAGGCCATGATGTTATCCGCACCAATAAACAGTATGTGGGAGTGATGACGTGGATGTTCCAAAACAGCGACAAGGTGAAAAAGCAACTCCCCAAGGTGGACCTCACCAAGAGCGATCTGATTAAAATCACCAAAGAGTACCACTACGAAACCTGCGAAACGGGCGAGCAATGCATCGAATTCGAGAACAAACGTGATAGGCGTTACGTAAAGTTTGCCTTTAACGTTGCTGCCGGAATACGCGTACATCGTTTGGATGTGGATGGGTACATCTATAACAGTTGGGAAATGACACCCATCCTGCAAAAAGCTTCATCCCCTGTCATTACCATAGGAACCAATATATCCGTTCCCCGTCTGGGCCCCACATTCAGCCTGCAAATAGAAGCCGATTTGAGCAAGGTTGACGGTGAAAGTCGCTACAAGCTCAACTCTAATGGATATCCGCACATTACATTTAGTTCGCTCATCACCGATTTGCGCATAGGAGGCCGGGTGAAACTGTTCGAAGGCAAAGTATATCCCTTTATTGAAGGAGGACTCACCTACTCGCGCATCTGGAATACCGATGGCACGATAATTCCCTACTCAAAGAATGCCCCGGAAGGCATAAGAGAGGTTAGGCTCAACATAACCAAAGGCTACTTTGGTGTCTATGCCACTGCCGGTCTGGTAATTGAGCTAAAGAAACACAGCTTCATCCTTCAAGGATTGTTTCAGTACCGTACACAAATGGAAGATAAGCTCAATACTTATGGAGGGAGTGTAGGTTTTACCTTCTAAGGAACAGCCATACAACTCTGTAAAGTCCATCTCCATGCACGTAAACTCAAAACGCACTTTAACACCATAGTACCATGAAAAGAATTCAATGCACGTTGACCACCCTGCTTCTGCTCTCCGCGACAACTGCCGTCGCGCAAATTAACCTGCGACATGGATACATCATCACCAACCTGAACGATACCATTCAGGGACAGATCGACTTCCGGACGGACGAACGAAACTCTACTGTTTGTGATTTCTACTCGGCAGGAAGCGACCAGAAAGAGTCATACAAGCCGGGGGATATCTATGCGTACCGCTTTACAGACGACGGAAAATTTTACGTATCACGAAAAGTCACGATCTATGACAAACCTCAAACACTATTCCTGGAATACCTTATCAAGGGTGTAGTGAGCCTGTACTATTACAAAGACGACGCAGATCACTTCTTCTTCGAAAACGAAGAAGGGCGGATGGTCGAAGCTACTAAAGATGTTCAGGAAATTATAACCAGATCCAGCCATACGAATATCCGCACCGGCAAACAATATGTAGGAGTTATGACGTGGATGTTCCAGGATAGTGAGAAAGTAAAAAAGCAAATTCCCAAGCTGGATCTCACTAAGAGCGACTTGATCAAAATCACCAAAGAGTATCACTACGAAACCTGCGAAACGGGTGAGCAATGCATCGAGTTCGAGAACAAACCCGATAAACATTTCTTAGAATTCGCGTTTACAGCAGCTACCGGTGTACGTATGCATAGTTTGTATTCAAAGTATATGTACCGTAACTGGAAGATGTCCCGGCTAAACTCAAACTTTCCATCGCCTGTCCTTACACTGGGTACCAACATATCCGTTCCGCGTATGGGTCCTGCAACCAGTGTACAATTAGAAGTCGATTTCAGCCAGATTAACGGAGAAAACGACTACCCCGGAGGTGAAACCGGATATCCGCATATACGCCTGAAAACGCTGCTTACCGATGTACGTATAGGAGTCCGGCGAAGGCTAAGCGAAAACAAAACATGCCCTTTCATTGAAGGAGGTTTTAATTACTCGCACATCTGGAATGACGAAGGTACGTTGGTTTCTCTCATTAATGGCCCCGCAGAATCCACAAAAGATATCCAAATCAATACTAACGAACACCTCATTGGCATCTATGCCGCTGCCGGCGTAGTCATTGGCATGAAGAAGCACAGCCTCATCATTCAAGGTTTGTTTCAGTTCCGGGTGATTATGCAGGACAATCTGGCTACCGCCGGACTAAGTGTGGGGCTTACGCTCTAAACATAGTCGAGTACAAAGAGCTCATATTGGTATAGTTCTTTGAGTGGAGTATATGTGTTTTGGGAAGTAATCGCCAAGCTTCGACGTCTTGATTGCAGTGAATTATTCTTCAATCACATTCTGTTGATGAAAAGCACTTCAATCATTATTTTTTACTATATTTGACAATCATTATCAATGGAAACTCATAAAACACTTATATCCACAGCACCATGAAAAGACTCCATTACATTCTTAGCTTCGTGTTTCTGTTTGCCATTACTACTGTCTCCGCGCAAATTAATCTGCGACAAGGGTACATCATC
This sequence comes from Bacteroides sp., assembly GCA_031554665.1. GTDB lineage: Bacteria > Bacteroidota > Bacteroidia > Bacteroidales > Bacteroidaceae > Bacteroides. The sequence goes on from JAVBVA010000009.1 coordinate 27,944, forward strand.
ACGAATCTGAACGATACCATTCAGGGGAAGATTGACTTCCGGACAGACGAACGAAATTCCACAGTTTGCGATTTCTATCCGGCAGGAAGCAACCAACTTGAATCATACAAACCGGGTGATATCTATGCATATCGTTTCTTGGACGACGGCAAGTTCTACGTCACGCGAAAAGTCACAATCGGCGATACCCCCCAAATGTTATTTCTGGAATACCTTATAAAAGGAGTCGTCAGTCTATACTATTACAAGGGCGAAACCGATCACTTCTTTTTCGAGAATGAGGAGGGGCAAATGGTCGAAGCAATGAAAAATATCCGGCCAACTACCACCATGGATGGCAATGAAGTTATACGTACCAATAAACAATATATCGGGGTCATGACCTGGATGTTCAAGGGAAGTGATAAAGTGACAAAGCAAATTTCCAAGCTGTCTCTTGTTAAAAGCGACCTGATCAAAATAACCAAAGAATATCACTACGAAACCTGTGATACGGGTGAGCAATGTATCGAGTTCGAAAACAAGCCCGACAAGCATTTCCTAAAATTCGCTTTTACAGTTGCCGCCGGGATACGAATGCATAGCCTGAATGTGAAGAATATATACCACGATTGGGACATGTCCAAGGTAAAGATAAACAAGCCATCGCCTGTCATTACACTGGGCGCCAATATGTACGTCCCACGCATGGGCCCCACATTCAGCCTACAAATAGAAGCCGATTTAAGTAAGATTGAAGGAGAAAGCCACTATCTGGAAAGCGAAAATGGATATCCTTATCTGAAAATAAGTTCTCTGGTCACCGATGTACGCATAGGCCCCCGGATAAAGCTATGTGGTGGAAAAGTATCGCCCATCGTCGAGGGAGGATTAACCTATTCGCGCATCTGGAACACTGATGGTACGGTAACCGGCTATATTAAAGACGACCCGAAAACTGAAAGAGAAGACGAATTCAATATTAGTAAAAACTACGTTGGGTTCTATGCCACTGCAGGCGTGACTATTGATATCAAGAAGCATAGCCTCATAATTCAAGGATTGTATCAGTACCGGTCACTATTGGAGGACAAACTCAAGACTTATGGAGTCAGTGCAGGATTTACCTTCTAAACAGAGTGAAGCTGTGAATGCAAATATTATGTCAGGAACTTTATACTCCTAACACAATATTTGCATCAATATTTAATTTTCGGCTAATTTCACGAGCTATATTTAAAGTTGGATCTACCTTCCCGGATAGATATTCGCTTACTCGTGACGGGCTAATACCCAAAATTTCAGAAACTTGTTTTTGAGTTAAATTCATTTCGTACATACGAAGCTTAATTACATCCACAAGAGAAGGCTTTTCAATTTTGTGATGCGCTTTCTCGTATGCTTGTACTAAATCGACGAGTATATCAAGTTCCACATACTCCTTGCTTGTCTTAGGAGTATTATCATCCACACTTTCCACCAATTCATCAATTCTTGACATTATGGCGTTGTATTCCGCTTCGGTTGTTATTGTTTTCATAATCATCACACTTTTGAACAATCATTTATTTTATCATAATCCGCATGAGAGTAGACACCTCTGATATAAACTATTTGAGCTTCAAACAGAACTAATGCTATTAACCTGTATGAGTTGCCTTTTATATTGAAAACATACCTTTTATTACCCACCGAATCCACACTGTTAAACATAGATTTAATGTCAGCAAAACAAGTCCATTTAGAATCTTCAACTTTAAAATACCAGTCGTCCAAAGCTGTTTTTGAATCCGAATGAGTCTCTGCAAACAACGCTATTTTTTTATAAGCTATTATTCTCATGCTTGTATATTTAACGACAAAGATACTACGTTTGTTCTAATTATCAAATGATAATTCTATTTTTTAGACCAAAAAAACCACCATCGGCATCTAATAGGCAAGCTTCGACGCTGACCTTTACTGGATTTTATTTACACTTTAGTACCTGCTAATTCAAACATCGGGTGGCAGATGGCAGAGTGAGTTGCATTTTTTACAGAGAGAGAGAACGATAAAGAATCGCCCTTCCAAGAACATTCATTTCTTCGAAGGGCGATTCATTATATAACACAAAAACTTTTCTTACTTCTTCGCGGCAGGATCTCCACTGACACTGAGGTTCTTGAAACGGATATCGTCTGTTTTTCCGCTGATGTAGTGACTCACTGTTTGTACGCCGGTAAAGGTACTATTGGACACTTCGATATCATAGACATGGGTCACATCTTCGAGGGCAGTGATCATCACACCATACTTGCTCTTCTGGCAGGTAACATTGTCCAGATATACATGACGCACCACAGGCGGGAAGTCGCGACAACAAATCTCCCGGGGCTCGTACACCAGATTGATCTTCAACACCGCCTCACGGCACTGGCCGCAACGAACATTGCGCACATAGATATTCTCGATCACACCACCGCGACAGGTATTGGTCTTGATACGGATCACGCGATCCAGTTCCGGACTATCCATGTCACAGTTCTCCACAAACAGGTTCTTATAACCGCCGGAAATCTCGCTACCGATCACCACACCACCATGTCCGTTCTTCATCTTGCAGTTGCGCACGATGATATTTTCACTGGGCATGTCCCAACGGCGACCGTCTACATTACGGCCCGACTTGATGGCAATACAATCATCGCCTGTATCGAAAAAGCAATCTTCGATCAATACATCCTTGCACGATTCCGGGTCGCAACCGTCACCGTTCGGCCCGTCGTTTTCAATGTGTACGCCACGTACCGTCAGGTTCTCGCACATCAACGGATGAATCACCCAAAACGGTGAGCGAAGCAACTTCACACCTTCGATCAGTACATTCTTGCATTTGTACAGGTTGATGAGTTGAACACGCATACCGTAACCATCGCCCATCTTACGCTCTTCTACAGGAACGCCGTCTTCGTTCCACTTCATGAGTTGCGGGCGGCCGATGCGTTGGGAGGTGATCCCCTCTTTCCAACCATAATGAACGGCTCCGCACATTGCCCACCAATCGTCGTTTGTCCCGCCACCGTCGATAACGCCTTTTCCGGTGATGGCCACGTTGGTTTGGTCGTATGCATACACCATGGGTTGGTAGTTATAGCAGTCCATCCCTTCCCAGCGGGTAAGTACCAGCGGGTATTGCGACAAGTCTTTGGTGAAGAGCAGGGTAGCTCCTTCGCTCACATGCAGGTTGACGTTGCTTTTCAGGGTAAGCGGACCGGTGTGCCAGGTTCCGGCAGGTACCATTACCGTTCCCCCACCCTGCGCACTGCACTTGGCGATGGCGTTGTTGATGGCTTTGGTGTTCAGAAACTTCGGGTTATCGGGTTTGGCTCCGAACTTGGTTATCAGATACTCTTTGTTAGGAAAGACAGGCGCTTTGATACGCGCTTCGATGGCTGGATACTCCACACTCCATGCCTCCTCGGCATTCTTGGTTTGCGCTTGCAGGGATAGTGCAACGCCTGCCAACAATAGCAGGCAGTAATGTTTCATCAATTTCATGATATGATTAATAAGATTAAATATTCCGGAGGTAAAGATAGAGTGTTTCGAAAAAGTAAAGTGGTAATAATTGGGATGATTTATGGAAAAGGTGCACAAACTGGTTAATTTATGCACCTTTTCTATAAAGAGGGAAGTAGCTGTTACTTCTTCGCCAGATTGTCACGAAATTCCGTCGGCGTCATGCCATACTTGGCTTTGAAGCATTTGCTGAAGTAACGTGGATCGTTGATACCTACCATGTACGATATCTGTGTCATGTTGAACTCGCCTGTCTCGATGAGCTGGGCAGCCCGGTTGATACGCATCTCTTTGATGAATTCGATCGGGGCCAGTCCGGTCAGCGTCTTGAGCTTCTTGAAGAATACCGAACGGCTCACCGCCAGCTCGCGTACCAGCATATCGACTACCAGGTCGCCATTGTCCATGTTCTTCTCCATCAGATCGACAAGCTTGTCCATAAACTTACGGTCGTTGACCGACATCTCCAGCGTTTGCTGCTGTTCATCGCCCGAAAGCTCTTCACCAGGTGTTTCGACAACTTCTTCCGGGAGCGACTGCAAGGAAGGCGCCGCCGCATGACTCATCAGATTGTCGCGGTAGAACTCACGCAGTTTGCGGCGTTGTGCCAACAAGTTTTCTACACGCGCTCTCAAATAGGTAGCGCTGAACGGTTTGGTGATATAGTCGTCGGCGCCATACTCCAACCCTTCGAGTTTACTTTCGATAGCCGATTTGGCCGTAAGTAATACGATGGGGATGTGACTGGTTGTCATCTCGGCGCGTAGCTCCTTCGTCAGCTGGATACCATCTTTTTCGGGCATCATCACATCGCTGATGATGATATCGGGCAGGAAAGTCAATGCCTTGTGCCAGCCCTCCATACCATCGGCAGCTTCGACTACCCGGTACGATTGGGCAAAGATGCTACGAAGGAAGAAACGGAGCTCCTGATTATCCTCCACCAGAAGCATCACTTCTTGTTGAGGCATATCTTCATCTTCGGTCGACAGATCGGTTTCGACCGTGGTAATGTTGGTTACCGGAAGCACCACAGGCAAATGCACAGGGACTTTGTCACCCACCGGAACAGAATCTTCGACCACGTATTCCACCGTTTTGTCGTAATGTTCTTTTCCTTTCAGGAAGTCGACCTGGAAGCAACTGCCCTCGCCCAACTTACTTTCGACCGAGATAGTAGCCTTGTGCATCTCGACCAATTCCTTCACCAACGATAGCCCGATACCTGTACTGCCCTGATTGAACAGGTTCTTATCGACCAGATTCTCGAACCGTACGAAGAGCGACTTCTTGCGATTCTCGGCAATACCGATGCCCTGATCCTGTACACCTACGGAAACAGTATCTTCGTCCTCCCGGATGAATACCGAAATCAGTTTGCCGTTCGGAGTATATTTGAAGGCATTAGACAGCAGGTTGAATACGATCTTCTCAAACTTATCGGCATCTACCCAGAGATAGAGTTCATCTTTCTCGGTCTCGAACAGGAAGTCTATCTGATGTTCCAACGCCAGCGATTCGAAGTTGGCCATGATCTTACGGACAAACGCCACTACATCCAAACGTTGTACCTGCATCTTCATCTTCTTGTTCTGTATCTTGCGGAAGTCCAGAATCTGATTCACCAAGCGCAACATACGATTGGTATTCCGTTCCACAACTATAAGCTGTTCGCGGGCATCTTCGGGCAAGCGGGAGTTCTTCAACACATGTTCCACCGGGCCGGCAATCAGCGTAAGCGGGGTGCGCAACTCGTGTGATATATTGGTAAAGAAACGAAGTTTGATGTCCGACACTTGTTGCTCTACCGATACCTCGTGCTTCAACCGGTAAATGGTGAAGAGTATGTAAACCGCCACCAGGATAATCAATACGATGCCCATCACATAGAGGAAGTACGCAATCGGAGTTTCCCAGAACGAAGGTAGCACCACAATACTGAGTGCACGGATATTGTCCACCCATACTCCGTCGCTATTCGTCGAGCGCACCTTGAATATGTAATCGCCCTTCGGTAGGTTAGTAAAGGTGGCGCTGCGCAATTTATCGACATACGTCCACTGATTCTCAAATCCTTCGAGCATATAAGCATACTGAATATTACCGGGACTGGTAAAATCGAGCGCTGCATATTGAATGGTAAAGATACTCTCCTTGTGCGAGAGTACCAATTCTTTGGTATCATCGAGCCCTACTTTCAGCAGTGAATTATCGTCATCGGGCATTACATTTTTATTGGCAATCACCAGGTTGGAGAATACAATCGGAGGTACATACCGGCTTTTGCTTACCGAATCGGGATTGAAGAACAAGGAGCCGTTACTGGCGCCGAAAACAAGGTCGCCCGTCGAAGTCATGACCGAAGCCGCCTCGCTGAGACGTACCCGGAATCCGATACTCCGCTGATTGTAATTATCGAAAGTCTGCTCGGAAGGAACAAACTTACTGATCCCGTTTTCGGTAGCCAGCCAAAGGTTATGCTGATTGTCCTCGCGAATGGAAAGGATCACATCCGACGATAGCCCGTCGAGCACGGAGTACGACTTGAACTCCCCGTGTCCGTCATCGTTGATCGAAACCAACTTATTCAATCCACCACCGAAAGTACCCAAATAGAGTTCTTTGTCCTGTGTGGAGGTAATCCAATGCACATCGTTATTGCTCAGGCTCTTCGGGTCGTCAGGAATACGGGAGAAGAGATGAAATACGATATCTTCGGGTTTATTGAAATTCTCATCGAACGCCACAGCTCCGGCGGTAGTTCCTACCCACAAGCGTCCGTTATGGTCGGAAGTAATGAAACGCGAACGATAGCACAGGTTAATGGGGAATCCCTTCAGGTTGTTCCGGTGGTTGATAAAGATGGTGCGCCCGCTCTTGTCTTGCGAGATGTAGTTAATTCCATTGGCAAAGGTTGCTACCCAGATACGTCCATGATGATCTTCGTACACACAATAGACATTGTCATTACTCAGGCTGTACATATCCTTGTCGTCATTCCGGTAACGGGTCAGTTTATAAGTCATGCCCGATGTCGAAGTACGTTCGGCACGCACCAACCCATCTCCCTTGGTAGCAAACCACATCACTCCTTTGGAATCTTGTATGATGCAATATACCGCTCCCAACATGGGAGTTCCTGTTGAAGATACCGTACCCGATTCGGTGAGATATCCCTTGAGATTTCGATGACGGTCGTACACCCGCAGTTTTCCGTCCTTTAATCCCATCCACAGGTTCTGATCTTTGTCTTCACATAGTGCGCGCACGTCATTGCCCAATGTCTCCGGTATTTCGGACACAGGTGTAAGCAGAGTGAACTGAGAAGTCCGGAAAGTGACCTTCTCTAGTCCTTTTGAGTGGGAGGATATCCACAAGTTACCTTGTTTGTCGGAGAAAGCTGAATGCAACTTATTAGAGAATCGCCAATCCTGGTTCCCCAGTTCGTTGTAGAAAGGTACAAGTTTGTTGGCTTTCCGGTCGAAATAAGAGAAGCCTCCCCCATAAGGATGCACCCAGAGATATCCGTTCACATCTTCATGGATATGGAATGCCGGACGTGAGCGGTCGGAGCTGGTGTACTCCACTTTGATCTGCTCTCTTTTGAGTATACCGGTATGCGGGTTGAAATGAGCCACTACGCCTGCTTCTTCCTGTTCGAACCATACCTCCGATGTGCGATCCACATAAGCAGAAAGAATCGGTTTGGCAGGTAAATCTTTACAAAGCGTATGCGAGTAGTGTATTTTTTCTTCCGTCACGCGGTTGTACACAAAAAAGCCGTCGGTCGATGTGGTGATCACCACTTTATCGGGGGACACCGTATTGATAGACACGATTGACGCCGAGGTCGGAAGTTCGAGTAAGTGAAACTGCCCGTCCTTCTTGGAGTACCGCCACACACGTCCCCGCTCGGAACCGAAGCAAATCTCATCAGCATGTTCCTGCACAGCATAAAAAGCCTGACGGTCGGCCCGCTGGTCTTTGGTTTCCACAAAATAGCTGACAGGGGTTTTCTCTCCCGGTCGAATCATCCCCAATCCATTGTCGGTCAGGATCCATTCATTACCCTCCAGATCCTGGTGAGCCTTGAATACATGTACAGCCGGAAACAGTCCTGTTTTGATGGAATATACGGATGTCGACAGTTTCAGAGTTTTAGGATTGGTCGTTACCCGGATAGCCCCGTCATTATCGGTCAGCAACCACACGCTGCCATTAGGTAGTGGACGTATTCCATTGATATTGTATGTACTTCCATCCTCTCCGGCTGCCGGTACCTGCTCAAAGGTCTCCTTTCGCGGATCGAAACGATGCGCCCGGTTATCGTATGTCTGCAGCCACAGACAATCATTTACGTCTTCGTAAAGGCGGTCTACACGGTTATTGGTCAGGCTGATATAGCTTCCCTGCCGCGCCTTATATACCATAAATGAATAACCGTTGAACCGGTTAATACCATCCCACGTGGCAAACCACAGATTGCCTTTATGGTCTTGCAACATACTCATCACTGTAGTTTGCGACAAGCCATCTTCTGTGGAATAATGGGTGAAAGAGCAATTCTTCTGGGCGTTCACCGTCAAGCCAAGGGCTAGAAATAAGGCAATGTATATTATTCTCTTCATGCGTGTTTTTGAAAATCAGTGTCACAAAGATAAGAATTAAACTGAATTTCCTCGCATATAATATGTAAACATAATATTTAACCTGAATTATTCTTTTCCTACCACTTCCCTACCATCTTTGGAAAGGATGAACGTGTCTGTCCGCTCCTGGCGGGTATTCTTGCCGGGCATGACGAGACTGTACCTACATTTAGCCTTGACTGCCAACACCTGCTCCGGGGGAAGGCCGTAATTAACCACATCTTCCACCTTCCGGTTTTTAATCGCATCTATGCGCTGGTTGATATAGACTATGTTTTCGTTGTATCGGTCTATCTCCTTTGATTCCGGGTCGTCGGAAATAACCCCCAGCCAGTATTGGAGGCTTTTCGTTTCGCTCTCGATGGCTGCCGCCCGCTCCGTTTCAAACTCGGCACGGATGATTTTCAGGCTGTCCGCCACCGTTACCTCGGAAGTTTCCAGCGATACTATTTCAAACTTCAAATCCGTCCATGTGCCCCATCGGTCGGTCTGCACATACTCGGCAATTGCTTTTTCATACAAACTCGCCGGGTTGGTCGAACAGGCCGCGGGTGTTAAAATAAATCCTGCCATAACTCCTAATCCTTTCATATACAATTAGTTTATATGTTGAGTTTTACTATCCATTGAATGTCCTATATAGCAAAGTGCTATATTCGTCAAACGTCGGTAGAACAGGATGCCGGGCGAATGGAAGATTGCCCTGATAAAATGGCACGAAGACAGGCAGAACGCTTTCCGACTGCCGGTTCTGCCATCGATAATACTACAGGACACATAATACAAGTAATAATTTCATAGTTGATCCCATATCGCACCAGCATCCTGATTCAGCAATAAACAGCCAAGGTTGGGGCTAAATTAAGGTTAGCTCCTTGCCTGCCATCTGTCCGCACTCCTTATGTAGGCGTGTGCGAGCAGACGGCGACTATTATCTTGATAACAAGAATCAGAATACACAGGCAGCAGGCAAGTATCATTGCCCATACACTGATGAAATTCCAATTCAGATGTAAGTGTTTCTTTTTGTCCATTTTCTATTCTTTTATTACTACTTTATTCTTAACTATTTTTGTCGTTTCGCTATTTTTCTTCTCACAACCTTTTTATCAAATGCGGTCAGCCGGTTTGTCCCAACGGGGCTTTCCCTGTATGAAGAGAGAGCGCTGGGGTGGGGTGGCATATCAATTTATACTTAGTATTCCTATTTGTTGAAACGAATACAGCAGCCTCCATTCCTTGATTGTTATAACTTAATCTCTGTATATACCATCCCATTTAATCGAATCCTGAAACGTGCTGGATGATACCCCCGCCCGAAGGCGGGATTGAAGCCTACCGTGTTATTTACTGTCATTTTAATTCAGATATAATTTATTCTAACAGTTTTACACACCGCACATTAGCAGCGCCAACGTTACCACCACCAGCGCCTTGCCCATCATAGCGTAAGTCATAATACCAATAAGCTAATCCTGCCGTACCATTTAATAGAGTTTGGTAATAAACGCGCTGACGTCCGAACGGTAAATTGTCCTGAGAATGTGAGTAGTATGGGCCTGAATTTGACCAATGGTTTCCAAAAGTTTGCCCACTCGCTGCCACCATTGCTGAATGCATGGCAGTAGCAGGTAAACTCCATCCGGATGGGCACGGATTTGGTGGAGTATTCACGTAAACGCCTCCCCATCTTAAGCCGACGGCGTTATCGCTGGTATTCATTAGATAATAGTGGCCACCGTACTCGAAAACATATCCGAATTGACCGTTAATATCTACCGACAGTGTTTCAAAATATGTATGATTCAGTGGCTTAAAAATTATTGTCGATTTTCCCGAGATTGTTGATGCGTTTCCGTTTATCATCCTGAAAGAGACCGGTTCACCATTGATCGGGTCGCCCATCCCAGACAATACAGTCAGACCACCTTCGTCAATGGCCGTCCCTCCCGCTTCGATTTCAGCCATCCAGGGCGCATTTGCATAAACCTTGATAGTTTGTAACTCTCCCATTAACTGATAAGCTGGAGAGGCTGTTACAACTATTGCATAATTTTTTTGCCTCAGTATGATCGTCTTCATTAGTAATCCGCCTTCTCCATTCTCTGCCGTGACCTCCAGGCGTGAGACCTTTTCGAGGAAACGGTTGCCGGTGACGGGATCCACTTCATTTGCAGTGAAATCCGCGGGCGTAACCGTAAAATTATGACTATTCCCGGCCAATGTTTGGGGAGCGGAAGTTGGCAGCCCGGAGAGTCCCTGCAAGCCTCCGTTCTGAACCGGCCTAATGTAGTAGTTGGCCGAGTTGGCATACCAGTTCAGTACAAACTGTTGTGGTACTATTGGATCGAGGGCATATAAACCGCTGGGGAATACGATCTCTTCTACGTTCGGTAAAATATATAATGCAAACTGGGTTTTCAAGGTTTGTGTAACCTTTACTTTATATATCAATCGTCCGGAGGCGATATGAATATACGCTGTTCTTTCCGTCAATCCGGTGTTGGCATCCATTGATAATATGACGGTGGTTCTACCCGCCGATGCTGAAGTGGAGGACACACGCAGCCACGGGTTTCCTGTGGTTTGGTCGTTAGACAGAGCTACAGTTCCGGCCTGATCGTTCCAGATTGTTGCTTGCCAGCCGGTCGGAACGTCGGTCTCAACAAACAGTGTGTTATCGTTGCTCGAAGCATTGCGAGATTCGCGAGTAAATTCAAATTCGCCTTTGCTGACGGATAGATAGTATTGCCCGTCGAAGACAATCTCTCCCATATCGGTTTCGTCCCATTCGTAGATATCGACCGCCATATTCATAGCTTGGGAGTTGTAGGCAGTTTCGGGGTCGGGATAGCCTCCGCCTGTTACTTTCGAGATGTTGAACTGATAGAGATGGTTTCGGAGGACATTTACAAGCGACTTGTTTACGGCGAAGTCAAGGCGGTAAAATGTTTCTGTCGTGCTGCCATTGAAGTATCCGCCCACAACTAACGCCATACGGTTGGTGTGGTTTTCATCGCCCAGTGTGCCCGCACCACCCATCACAATATTCGCTTCAGGAACATAAATATCGCGCGAGGTGTAGCCGCCCGTTGCGCTTGCGGTAGCGGCAAATCCGAAATTGGTTTCGGATGCGGCCAACGAAAAGGCGGTGGTACCCGCCGGGACAGTCGGTTCACCCACCGCTTTGGAGGCATCAGGCGCTACGGCATAGCGGTTATTGGGCTTCATGACATAAACGTGCGCCAATTCGAAGGGGATAGTCGCACTGGCGGCATCCTTGCCGTCCCAAGTCCAGGCATCGGTGCTGCTGCTTTTCGTCGGGCGCCCCACACCCACGTCGATACGCGCCACCGAGCGCGTGAGTTGCAGCGTGCGGTTGGTGGTACCCGGCTCAATCACTACCTGCCCGCTTTCGCCCCACATCGGGATTGTTCCGCCGGAGGAGTACATTGGCCCGCTAAGTTGTCCCTGTATGGAAGTCATCACTATCGTGTAGCTTTTATTGCTTATCTGCGACACATCGAAACCAATCGTATTGGTGAGAATAGTCTGTGCATTCGCCAACACGACGAGGTTGTAGGTGTCCACCGTAGTTTTACTCGCTTCGAGCGTAACGCTGAACGATCCCTCGCCACTGTAGGCGGGGTTGGTATGGCCCGAACTGCTTGTTACGTTCGCTCCCTGCTCGATAGCAACGAGCGTATTCGTTTTGTCGAACACAAGCACGAAAATATCATTGATGGTATTCTCTTGCTCATACGTCAGCGCACGGTTTTTTACCTGCGAGAAACCATCAGGCGTTTTAAGCCGCAGAACCACCTGGGCAGCGCCCTGTTTTATGGGCATACCGCCGTCATCTATATCTTTATCCGCGATACACGAAAAGGTGATAAGTGAAACTGCCGCAAGAATAAGTGCGGGAAAAATCTTCTTCATATAGCTGTTTTTTTATTATTTCCATTTTTCAAAACCTAATTGCGCCCGATATCAGGTGTGGTATCGGCAATCTCGAAGCCGTTCACGGTGACTTTTATCCTCAGATCGTGCAGGATAGAGATTTCGATCGGAAACTCGTCCTCGCAGTCGATTTCCTCCTGCGTCTGCCAAAGAAGGTTACCCTGCGCATTACGCGCCTGCCGGATTGTTCCGATAACGTCGAGCGGAAGGATCATATCCTGTCCCGTCGCCGGGCTTTGCAGGAAGAGCAGCACAGGATTGGAGGCGAGATAGGCTATATCGAGCCGTTGAACCTTTATATCTACATCCATAGCCGTCGCGGTAAGCGTTTTATACGGCGGCTCATAACGCATCTGGCGGGCGTTTCCGCAGATGGCATTGTTCCAGCCGTAGCGCTCGTTTTTACCAACTGCAAACACGTTGAGCGGTGCGGCTCCCGTGCCGGGCGTGAAGGGCGGCAGGTATTCGAGGCCCGTAATATGGACTTTCAGCGTGCTTGTATTTTTAAGAAAATCAAAATCTACCGTCCGGCTCGTTCCCATGGCGACCTCGATACCGGATGCCATAGCAAAGAATAGGTGGTCGAACTGTGCTGTTTGCGGTGTGACCTGTCCGATGGAGCCATTCGGCAACGGTTCGGAACCGAGCATCATGCGGAAGTTATCGAGTGTAGTAACGCCGACCCTCGCCTGCGGAATGTAAGTGTGTGTGCCGGCATTGGACATTTCGGCGGCCACATAGCCCCCCTGCAACAAATCAGTGCCACTTCCGGCCCATGCAACAGCGGTATAAACCCCGGCGGGAATGTCCGGTTCGATCCACCCCAGGACGATATCGGCCTGATCCACGCGGATAATATTGGCCAGCTTGTTTGTCGTTTGGTCGAACAGGTAAATGCGGATATCCTGTACCTGTACGGCCAGTTGATCCTGCCGCTGGTTATTGTAAGTGTAGCTGAACTGGAACCGGAGTTTCGGCTCACAGTCGCTTTGATCTTCCTTAATGCAACCGGCCATCGTGCAGGCCAGCAGGGATAAAATGACGATTCTTTTGAACATATTCGATTGTTTATGTTTTTGAACGGTTGCGTTTCTTTTGTACCGTCCTGTTGCGCCATTCCCGCCGCAAAGCGGGCACACGTCGTGCGCCGGATACCCGGAAAGGCAATTTGTAACCGGCAGGAGTGTCCCCCCTGCCGGTTTTAGTAGTAAGTTTAGAGTATTGCGTCGGGAGTTACGAGTACCCACTCTTCGATGGTAACCTCCAGCGTCAGTGTTACATCCACCGGATTCGGGGTCAGGCCCAGATCGTCTTCGCCGAAGGTGATACCGTTCGTACCACCGATGCGGTAGATCTTGCCACGCTCGAATACGGTCGAACCGAGGTTATTGTAACCCGTCACGGTCAGGTAATAGGTCGTTCCGCTCAGGTCAACTTCAGGATCAGAACCGACTTTGTACTTCACGCCGTCCAGTGCGATGATAAAGCGGGGCAGAGCGCCCGAAGCCACGTTATGTGCCCATACATTGCCCGAAGCCGGAGCAGCTACCAGCGGCGTGCCGGTTGCCGCCCAAGTACCAGCATCACCGATACCTGTGAAAGTAGCGCTTTGGTCCTGAGAGAACATGGTACCGGCAAAGCCACCTGCATAGGTGAACGAAGGATGGTAGTTATCCACATACACGCCCTTCACGTTAAAAGCAGTGATATTCGTGCCACCCTCAATCTGGGTTAGCTCCAGGCGGGAGATCAACGGTTTGATCGATACGTCCACCGTAGCGGTATTGTTAGCACCCGGAACAATCGAGGCAGGAATGCCATTTGAATTGGCCAAAGCTGCATCCCTGTAATCCACTTGCGTGGTCATCAGTGACGCCGCAGCTTGAAGATCGGTGATCGTGGTTTTTGCTGAGATCGTTGCAAGGTCACTGGACGGAATGTTACCGATGATGTAGATACGCGAGTCAGCTGCAACAGCCTGTCCCAATACTTGACCTGAGCCGGTGGTAGCTTGAATTACGTTCAATGCCTCGTGGTAAGTTACTCCACCCATCGGGTTGATTACGAAAATGTGCCCATCGTTGAGCCGGATAGTACCTATGGCAGTAGAACCCGGAGCCTCTACGGCCCTCGACTGGATCACGCCCGAAACTTTGATCGAAACGTGCGTAGCATCTTTACCGGCACCGCCGTTTTCATCCTTAGAACAGGATGTGAAAACCATTGCTGCGATTGCAGCAGTCATTAAAAGAACTTTTTTCATTTGTGTAAAAATTAAAAATTAATAAAAATGGTTGTTTGAAAATATTTACTCTCGTTTTACTGATTGTCTGATTCTCTTGTTTTGAAGCACTTTACCAGTTCTCCCGTATTCCGGATCGCCTCGGCGTTGCCTGCGGCTTTGGCAAAACATTCCGCAGCCTTCTGCTTGTCGCCCTGCATGTATGCTAGTATCCCGGCATTGTTCCAGTAGGCAGGTGTGTGTCCCTTTACCTTTTGCAGGTATTGGGCGGCCGATACCGCATCCTTACGGTTCAGTGCATTGGCAGCGGCATTGATATTGGCTACATCACTTGCGGGGAAAATCCGGGCCGCTGTTTCAAACACTTCGTTGAAAGCGGTGCTGCCCGGCTCGTAGGTATCTGCAATAAGGAACATTTCGTTGAGCGATAGGCTTGATGGCTTAGTCTTGAATACTGCCTTACCTTTCTCGACCGTGAATGGAAGTACCGTATAATGCAGTTCGTAGTCCGAACGGCGAAGCTGCGGGAACAATTCGACCTTCATCTGACGGTAAGGATTGCCACCGGATAAGTCCATTAGCTTTTTCTCCCGTCCATCGAAAATGTCCGTGCCGCGTATGATTTCCAGTATGCGGTATTTATCGGCCATGCCCGATTGCTCGACCAGCACATCGAGGGTTTTCCAGTCCTCGCCCCGGCCTTCTACCCGGAACAAACCATGGGAGAAGCCGTACATGGACCGGATATGCTCTTTCAAGGCATTGGCACGGTGCTGGGAAAGCGTCATATTCGATTCATACGTTCCTTCGGGTGAAGCGTAGCCCGTGATGGTGATGCCGGTAATGGTAGCATCCGGATCATTCTGTACCTGACGGATCAGGGCGTGTATCTTATCCAGTTCGACAGCATTGTTCTTGAACGAGGGTACGATTTCCGAACGTCCTACTACAAAGTCCAGATATGCCTTGCCCGCTTCGCTACGTTGCTTCACCGTTTCCACTTCGGGGGTAATGAAACTGACAGCAAACTGTGGAACGTAGGCAACTACCGGTTTGGCGGGTTCCGGTTCCTTTACCACTACTGGCGGGATATATACCGGTTCGGGGTTCTGTACCGGCTTTTTCTTTGCGCCGAAACTATATATTAAGGAGATAGCCGCCTTTGTGGGACCAATATAGTTCTTTACCTCACTGCCGATCTTCTCCCCGCAATGGGTGCAAGGGTATTTGTCATACGACAGGTAAGCATAGCCCACACCGATTTCAGCCTCCATTGCCAGGCGGTGGTTGAAATTCCACCGATAGCCGTAACCGATACCTGCACCGGCCAGCCAGCCCTCAAAGCGGTGGGCATTCATGTATTCCGAAAACGGAGGATTGTCGAGACCGCCTATATTATAATAACCATAGTGCGCGTGCAACCCGAAGAACGATCTCCGGAAGGTTTCACCCGGCCAGAAACGGAATTCCGGCTGGATAAGCAGGTGCTTCCATTTCCTGTTATTATCAAAAGTCCAGGGATTGTAATTGCCCGAGATCTCGAATGATGTTTTTCTACCTGTCTTAAATTCCATCCCTAAATTAATAGTGGTAGTGGCATCGTAGAGCAAATTAGTTTTGATGCCCCAGGTCGGCAGCGTATAAACAGACGCTTCCGGTGTTGTAGTTTCCTGTGCGAGGCACGTATTACCGATAACTATGGCAGTTATCGCAGTCAATAGACATTTTCTCATGTATTGCATGTCGTTTTCTTCTTGTTTTACTTGTCCTGCACTATGTAGTGCAGGACACATTTGATCGTATTTCTCTAACCAATTGATAAACAATAGGATACAGAAAATTAAGGTACTAACAAATCAACACTCGCCAAACATTGGTAAAACAAGGGATGGGGACGGAATGTAGCCGAAAGCAGCCAAGGCCACACAGAGACAGGATTTACGGGCAGAAGAAAGCCCGGTAAAACGAGCCATTAGTAAAACATTTGTAAAACAACAGGACAATCTATTAAATATCAATACTATATGGAATTATTGAACATTCAGGAGCACAAACGCTGTTTGAGTTTTGAGCATTCGCAGCACCCGATGATCGAGGTACGGAAAACACTTCACGGGCATGAAGGCGAATTGGAGTTTGCATGCAACGAAATCGTATTCGTGTTGGAAGGGAAAATAGACTTTTTTTTCCGTGATCACCCGGAGAAAACAGTACAAAAAGGTCAATTCTTTTTTATACCGACGGTCGGCGTGTTCCGTTACAAGGCCGAACGCAAAAGTATGGTGCTGGTAATCCGCTTACACGACCGGATACGGCTGTGCCGGGGGATGACGGTGGAGCAGCTGTATGACAAAGCGAAAGCCGGAGAGGCGTTAAAAAAAGCAGAGGCCGTTTCCATGCTCGACATCAACGTACACCTACAGCACTTCCTGACCGGAATTTGCGAAGTGCTGGCCGATGGTTTGCAATGCCGCCACTACTTTGAAACCAAGACGCAGGAGTTGTTTTTTCTGCTCAGGACATACTACCCAAGGGAAAAGCTCCATGAATTCTTTTCGCTGATACTGACCCCCGACACGGCGTTTTCCGAATATATACGGGCGAATGCACTGAAATATAAAACGGTTGGTGATTTTGCTTCAGCACTACACATGACACCCCGCCAGTTTTCCGACAAATTCAATAGGGTATTCCGGCAAGCACCCTACGCTTGGATGAAGCAGGAAAAAGTACGCATGATACAGGCTGATCTTATGCAAGGCGAAAAGGATAACAAGCAGATAGCCCACGAATACGGTTTCTCAACACCGAACCATTTATATGACTTTTGTAAGGAAAATTTAGGTAAAACACCAGGGGAAATCCGTTGCAACAGTAGGATTGGAGAAAAACGGGAGTAAAATGTCCTGATTTTGGACTTCATAATCGGAAATTATCTTCTACTTTTGCAGACAGAATAAAGAAATGCAAAGTAGTTAAACCAATAATGTGTCCTGCACTACATAGTGCCGGATAACTGTAAACTAAGTTTAACGATACAAAGATATTAATATATGCCGTAAAAGATCAATATTAGGCTTATTTTAACTATTTCACAACATCTTATAATGTTAAAATACTTCCGTCATCCAACTTCGACCTATTTCCATTATTCCTTTTTATTTCAAAGCATATCCGTAGCTGCCCGTAGCCTCCGGCAACAGGTACAAACAGTGAACACTCCTCCTTTGTAGGGCAGATGCGAGTAATAAAAAATTATTTCCCAACTGCCGCCATACCCGATGGCCTCGACAGCAGGGTCACAATAATGTGGTACGCCTGATCGTAGTACGAACGTTCAAAGGAAGCAAAATAGTTGTGCGTCATCTTCTCGGTAGAGTGCCCCAGCATTTCGCTGATAACACCCGCAGGCATCCCGCCGCCCCGGACAAGGGTGGCAAACGAGTGACGTGCAACATGTGTGGTCAGCCGCTTATCCTTGCCAATGGCTGCCAGCTTCGCCAATGCTTTCAGTCGCCGGTTTTGTGTCCGCAGTGCGGTTTCGTATTCGCGGCGGGCGGTTTCCCCTTCGCCGGTAATGATGGGGAACAGGTAGGGAGAATCTCTTACCTCGTCGGCAAAGCTGTCGATGATTTGCTGCATACCCTCGTTTACCTTCACTTCCACCTGCTTGCGGGTTTTCTTGCGGTAGTAAGTACAGATACCATCTTTTATATTTTCTTTCCGGAGGTGGGCCATATCAATGAAACACATCCCCTGTGCGAAAAAGCAGAACATAAACAAGCGGTGGGCGAAGTGCAGGTTCTCGGTATGTTCCCGTCCGCATGTCCCGGCAGGGTGCCTCTTCCGCAGAGCATCGAAGTCGACTTCGTAGAAGTGGGTGGTTTCCTCTACCGTCAGGGCGCGTTTGGCTGTTTGGTGTACCTTTGTATAGACCCCGGCAAAAGGATTGCTCTGTTTGACCGGTATGCGGCGGGCTTTGACGGCCTTGTTATAAATTGCCCGCAGGTTACGCATATAGAACGAGATGGTATTGGGTTTCAATCCCCGGTTCATCATGGCTGTTTCAAAGTCTTTCATCAGCGTGGCATTAATATGGTTAAGGGGAATATCCACGTTTTTGTTAAACTTTACCAACCCGTTAGACACAGTACGGTAGGCATCTGCCAGCCGGAATTGCTTATTTTGTTCCGCTTCCTCCGCCAACGCTTCGGCATAGCCCAGCAACTTGCCGTCATCTTTCTTGCGGCGCAGCTTCCCGACAATATCCCCGACGGTATAGCGCCCTTGCTTTTCAAGCGAAGTAACGATATCCTGCACTGTTTCGACAGAGGCGGCGATCTTTGCCTCCACTTCTTCCAAATACGCCGTCCGCCCGGGGTCGTTTTCGGGGTAAATCACAGTTTGCTGTTCTCTGTCCCATTCCTGGGGGTAGAGGTAGCAACCTAAAGCGGTTGTTTTGCCCTTACGGTAATGTAGTACACGCAGGGATAGGCTTCCTGGGTGGTGGCCTTTCCGGGTGGAAGGCCGCAATACAAAGTTTACTGATGTCATTGTTCGATAAATAAAATTTAAATTTCTGCAAAGTTAGCCCTTACCTGTGTGGGTAACAGAAAGAATTCTAAATAGTTTTCAATTGTACCCATTTACGAGTATTCATAAAATCATGTTTGACTCTATATAAATTAATATTCACACCGTTGCATAAATTTATTGCCGGATATGGATACAAGTATTGTTATTTTAGAAAACAGCTATTCGTATCAGTGCATTATTTCTTTCGTATCAGTGCATTGATACGAAAGAAATAATGCACTGATATGAAAGAATGAATGCACTGATACGAATACTGATTAGGCAAGCTGAAAATAGCTATATGCATCCCAAGGAATTAAAATATGCAAGCCTGCTATTAATTTTATTCCACTTTCTTGGTGCTGATAGATACTTTCTTGAATGACCCCTGGGTCAAAAATGTTAGTACCTTACAAGGAAGCAACTTAACATTTAGTAAGCTATTAAATTCCATACAGTTATATTATAAAAGATATTTTTTCTTCTTATCTTTGCAGCCTCGTAAAACGTAAAATCAGCTTATGGATACAAATTTCATTGCCCGTACAACGCAAAAGGCGATTGTACTCAACACACAACACACAAAACTAAAGCGGCTCTCTTCTCTTCTATTATTCCAGCTCTTTGTCTGTGCTTTATTGTCTGCTCAAAAAAGAGACAGTTGCATTCTGGTAATCAACACTTACACAGAAATGGAAGCTCTGAGCGACAATATTGCTAATACTCTTTTGCATAATCTACCGCACGAATACCGAGGAACTTCGGTTGCCTTCGAAAACCTGAGCATGCTTTTGGTTAATACCGAAGAAGAACTGGACACCCTTAAGAGTCGTCTGTTCAAGACTTATCAACAACGCCCTCCCAAGCTGATCATTATGGAAGGGAATAGTGTTTGGGGGCTGTTACACAAGGATATCAAGAAACGTTGGCAGAATGTTCCCATTGTTCTCTGTGCCGAAAAAGATTATATGGGGCCCGAAGAAGCCTATCTTAAAAAATATGCCATTACTCCGGGGCAACGAGTTCCCTTGTCTCAGGCATTAAAAGGGGAAAATGTAGTAGTGGTACATACCGGTTACTATATAAGCGAAACCATCTCATTAATGAAAAAGCTACAACCGCAGATAAAGCGTTTGGCGTTCATCTCCGATAGACGATGGATCAATGCACAAAACCGGGAAGAATTGTCGGCAGTTGTTGAGAAGCAATATCCGGAATTAAAAGTTGACTACTTTACAGGAGGGGATATCTCTACAAACGACCTTCTCGATTCGTTGAACACATTCGACCAGAACACCGGTATACTGCTCTGTTCCTGGTACATGCGCGATGTGCTGACCAATCAGGGGGTCATCAACACCCGCGGATACCGGGTGCTTGCCCGGCAGACTCAGCAACCGGTCTTCACGTTATCTGATATCGGAGTAAAGGATCGGGAACTTGTCGGAGGATATTTCCAAATGCTTGATAGTATCAGTATAGCCGTGACCCGAACTGTACATGGCATTCTATCGGGTAAACGGGCAGAATTCATGCCGCCAGTCCAAGTACAAGCACAGCCGGTATTCAACTACTGGGACTTCAACCGGGTAGGTTTCTCAGAAGCATTATGCCCCGCCGGCACCTTCTTTTACGAAAAACCGGGAAGTTTTCTGAGCAAGTACAAGTACCATATAGGAGCCATTTCGGTACTCCTACTATTCGTCTTTATCTTGATGTACTACCGCATCCTTGCCGACAAAAAACTTCAGAAGAGCCAAGCCAAAGAAATAGATACCATGCGGAAGCTCGACCACCTGTTCAACCACATGCCCATCGGCTACCTCAACAGCCGGGTGGTCAGGAATGAGCAGGGAGAAGTGTGTGATTATGTATTGCAACGGTTGAACCCGGCTTTCAAGCAACTGATCCTCCCTAAAGAAGAAGTGGATTCAGTCGATTTTGCCTGGCGTCTGGATGCCAAACGTCGCAAAGAGTATATCCACCAGATCAATCTTGTGTGCAGTAAGCAACGCAGTATCACTACTCAATATTATCATCGGGAAACCAATCGCACGATTACCTTAATATATACTCCCTCCGAAAAAGCGGATGAAGTAGATATGTATTGCGTGGACAATACCGAACTGGCACAGGCACAACAACTACTCAGGACAGTAAACCACAAACTAACAATGGCGTTGGATGTGGCCAACCTGGTGCCCTGGAAATGGGATCTCAAGAAACGCACCATCCTGTGTGACGTGAACCGGCCGTTGGAGCTCGCCAACTCCATTGACAAAGCCGAAGACCAACTGTCGGTACCCGACCGGGAATACTTCTCGAAGATATGCAAGGAAGACCGGGAGCGTGTACGGAAAGCTTATCAGAACCTGATTCTGGGTAAGGTAGAAAAGATTAGAGAAGAATACCGTGTGCTGACCGTCAAAGGAAAAGAACGCTTCTTCGACTGGGTAGAAGCTCAGGCAGCGATCGACCAGCGGGATACAGAAGGAAATCCGCTGACACTCATCGGCTCGTCCCTCGTCATCACCGAGCGCAAACGAATGGAGCACGAACTGATCTCCGCCAAAGACCAGGCCGAAGAATCGAGCCGGTTGAAATCGGCTTTTCTTGCCAACATGAGTCATGAGATACGTACGCCGCTCAATGCTATTATCGGATTCTCCGGCATACTGGCATCGGCCAAAGAGGAGGAAGAGAAGCAAGAGTATATCAGCATTATTGAGAATAATAACACACTGTTATTGCAACTCATCAATGATATTCTCGACCTTTCGAAGATTGAAGCAGGCACCTTGGAGTTCACTTACTCCAACATCGACCTGAACCTGCTGATGCGCGAAATTGAGCAGTCGTCGCGCTTACGGCAAGGAGCCGAACACCTGGCCATCGACTTTGAACCGGGATTGCCCGATTGTTTCGTTCACACAGAGAAGAACCGGTTAATGCAAGTGCTCACCAATCTGATAACCAATGCTATCAAGTTTACTACAGAGGGTGGCATACGTTTCGGATATACACTCCAACCCGATGGTAACCTGCGTTTCTTTGTTGCAGATACGGGATGCGGCATTCCCCAAGAAGCGCAAGACCAGGTCTTTGGCAGATTCGTGAAACTGAACAATTTCGTACAGGGTACCGGACTGGGGTTGTCGATCTGTGAAACGATCATAAAAAATCTCAAAGGTACTATCGGCGTAGACTCGGAACCGGGTAAAGGGTCTACGTTCTGGTTCACTATTCCCTACGACCCGGTACAGTTATCCGAAAAACAAGTAAAAGAGTACAAGCAAATTACAATTCATAAAACCAAAGAAGAGAAACTCACCGTACTGATAGCCGAAGACAATGCGAGCAACTTCCGCCTGCTCGAATCGATTCTGCAAAACGACTACCACCTGATCCATGCCTGGAACGGAAAAGAAGCCGTAGAGCAGTTCGAGCTACATCAACCGGAAATGGTGCTGATGGATATCAACATGCCCGAAATGAATGGATATGAGGCAACGGAGGAGATCAGGAAGCTATCGGACAGTGTGCCTATCATTGCCCTCACAGCATACGCGTATGCCTCAGACGAAGAAAAGATTCTGAGCAGCGGGTTCGATGCTTACACTCCGAAACCTCTGGATGCCAACCGTTTGCGAAGGCAGATGCACGAATTACAGCAAAGCAGGTTGCTGTTTTTGTAAGATTTCGCTTATTTACCGCTTCACATCCAGCAACGCATTACCGTTCTTCACCGGATTCCAACCATCGTCACCGGCCAGTACCGTTTCTATCTCATACCCTTTCAAGTCTTTCAACTGATGGGAGAACGGTGCGCGGGCTGTCGGGTTGGCTCCTTCGCCCTTGCTTTGATATTCGGCATAGAATACTGTCTGCTCAGCCTCCTTCTTCGACCAGTTGTTCCAACCCACGGGGGCAATATGCTTGCCCAGGTTGCACCGCACGTACACCGCTTTTGCATACGGACGCCAGGGGCGCGACAGGAATACCTGATCTGCGCCGGCAGCAGCCACCAGGGTACAATCGTAAAACACGTAGCCATACTTACTTTCTTTATCGGTCGACGGAGCGGTAACATAACCATTAGTCAGGCTGCGGATGGTGCACCCGTTGAACACTGCCGTAGACCAGCCGAAGATGAAATCGACCGTTCCTTCGATGTAACAATGATCGTAATACTGACGGCTATGCTTACCATACGTATAGAGTGTATCCTGGAAACCAAGGAAGTGACATTTCTTGAAATAGACCCGGTCGCCCGCAACGAAACAAGCCACCGCCTGCCCTACCGGTCCGGAACTATTCTCAAATGCGATATTCTCCGCATAGAAATCGGGTGCATAGATGTAGCAGGTCGATGAGCCCGACGTACCTTTATTTTCGCCAAACACATTCTTCTTGTCGGCATAGTCGTCGTACGTCAGTACGGTACGATCTTCTCCTATCAGCGAAATGTTGATCTTGCTTTCGGGCACCACCACCTTCTCTTTGTACACTCCTTTGCGTACCAGGATGGTGGTACGAATGTTCTTGCGGAAATCGGGCACCGCATTGATGGCTTCCTGAATGGTGAAGAAGTCACCGCTACCGTCCTTTGCTACTACATAGTCGAACCTCCGGATGTGTTTAGCCAAGTCGGGAATCTGCTTCTCGATGGCATCCACCGCCAAACCGGCCATCACCTTGGCACCATACACATTAAGATGGGTATTGTCTTCGCGGCCGTTCGGAGCAGCGGCAACTGTATTCGGTTCCACCCATACGAAGAGTTTCTTCGAGTCTACCGGTCCCATGCCCTGCACCAGATCGTGCGTCAGTTTATTCATGTCGATGAATGTTACACCCAGCGCCTTCGCGACATTGCGCGGAGAGTCCAGATAGGCTCCGTGAGTATCGTACAACACATCGCCCTCTACCGGTTGTTCATCCTTCCCGGCATCCTTGCGTTCGTCTTTGGCTATCGCATCATCCTGCGGACGAACGAAGTTGCGCCGGACAATGGCATTGAACAGCACCGGAATACCTCCTTTGGCGCGTGTTTCCTCCACGAAACGTTTCAGGTTGGCATCGAACGTCGTTCCCGGATCGGTATGACGGTCGGGGTTGGGTTTCTCATCGTTGTGGCCAAACTGTATGAAAACATAATCACCTTTCTTTACTTGTGAGATCACTTTCTCCCAACGCCCTTCGTCGATAAAGCTCTTCGAGCTGCGCCCGTTCATGGCATGGTTGTCCACCCGTACCCCTTCATCGAAATAGCGCGGTAAGGCATGTCCCCATCCCCGCTCCGGATTTCCTCCGGTAATGGGCTTGTTGGCCATGGTCGAATCACCGATCATAAAGATAGTAATCACAGGTTGGTCTGCCCGGAAGGCCGTCAGCAGAAAGAAAGACACGAGTAATAGAATCAATTTGTTTTTCATTGTTTCTTCATATTATAGTAAACTGGGTGCAATATTACATAAATCGCTTTTCATAGATGTGGAAAATTTGAACTATGAGATGGAATAATTTGTCACTTGCGTGGTTTTAGATTGCAAAATAACAAAAAACCATATACACCCGCAAGTGTACCGTTGGTAATCCGAAATTTTGCTTGTATCTTTGGAGCAAAAGAATGTAAAAAGGATTACAAAAAAGAGAAAGTCATGAAAACAGGAAGTGCAAACTTTATTTTCGAGAAAGATACGCCGTGGGAATCCGCCGGCGAAGGTGTAACCCGCCAGATCATGGGATACGACGGACAGATCATGATGGTAAAGGTGAAGTTCGAGAAAGGTGCTGTGGGCGCCATGCACTCGCACTATCACTCGCAAGCCACTTACGTGCAAAGCGGTAAGTTCGAGTTTACCGTGAATGGGGTGACGAAGATCGTCGAAGCTGGTGATGCCTTATACAAAGAGCCCGATGTGGTACACGGCTGTGTATGTTTGGAAGCAGGCATACTGATCGATTGTTTTACTCCCATGCGTGCGGAGTTCTTGAAGAAGTGATATATTAATAAAGGGGCAGCGCTAACAACGCTGCCCCTGCTGCAAAGAATGCCCTCCCATGATGTCATCACGACTTTATATATCGGGGCTCTTTTTTAATTCTTCCAGCGCGCCTCCACCTTTTGTCGAAGATCGGGTAAATCACAAAAAGGTAAACCCAATACCGGGTGTATCGGGTGTATCGAGCAAGTTCCATCCGCTGGTAGATATGTTTACCGGCAAACTGCCGAAAAGGATACGTATATAGCGTCTCATAGTATTGAGTATTGTTTTGAATGCTCAAAAATAGACAGCTATTTTTAAATTAAGGTGTAGTTTTTGACAATAAAAGAGTAAAAATCGTTTATTATCGTTCACCACAGAGTCACACAGAGTTTCACAGAGTTTTTATTCTCTGTGTGACTCTGTGTGACTCTGTGGTGAACTGAATTATTTAATGACCAGTTGAAGCTTTTGCAAGTCTTCGTCGCGTGAGCTACTGCCTATCATTACCTCGTAAGTACCCGGATAATTACGTACAGTATTTGTACCGGCATCCCACCATTCCAACTGTTTGGGAGTAAGTTCCAGTTCTACATTTGCGCTGGTACCGGCAGCCATAGCCACCCGCTTGAAAGCACGCAACGCCTTGACAGGTCCTTGTGCATCGTCGGTCCGGCGGAGGTACACCTGTACCACTTCTTCACCATTGTAAGCGCCGACATTAGCCACCGGCACAATTACCTTCACCGATTCGCCTACTTTCACCTGACTCTCAGACAGCGTTGCCTTGTCATAGCTGAATGTAGTGTAGCTCAATCCGTAACCGAATGGAAAGAGTGGAGCCTCCTTCATATAGCGATAGGTACGTCCGGCCATGTCGTAATTCTCAAAGTCGGGAAGCTGATCCACGTTGCGGTAGAATGTCACCGGCAAACGTCCGGCAGGATTGTAGTCGCCAAACAATACTTCGGCAACAGCTTTACCACCCGCTTGTCCCGGATACCAGGCTTGCAGGATAGCTTCGCACGTTTGCATCTCCGGCTCGAATCCGATGGGCGAGCCCGAACAGTTCACCAATATCACCTTCTTACCTTTGGCTTTCAATGCCTTGATCAGTTCACGTTGAATAGCAGGCAGTTCGATGTCGGTACGGTCGCCACCCCGGAATCCAGGCAGGTTCACGCCCATCTCCTCGCCTTCCAATGACGGCGAGATACCACCCACGAAGATCACGATATCGGCATCCTTTACGCGACCGGTCATCTGTGCCACATTGACTTCTTCCTTGAAGCCCAGGTCGAAGTTGAGCTGAGCATCGCCGCTGAAATATTCAAAGTCGATCTGAATGTCGTACGCCTTGCCCTTCTCCACCTTCATCTCGTAGGTTACTTTGCGGCTACCGTGCTTGTTGGTAAACTTCTTCACTTCTTCCTTGTTTACCAGGATGCGGCTGCTTCCACAACTGTAGAAATCGAACACCACCGTACCGGTTTGTTTGGATTTGAATACCGTATTATAGGTTGCAGCGAAGTCGGTCAGGTTCACACCCGGAGCAAAGACCGTGGCACCCGACGTACAAAGACGGAACGGAGTTGTCAGCTGAGCCACTGCCACCGAATCGCCCATGCGTTCCTTGTTGTTCCAGTAACGGGCGGAGAAACCGGGGCCCTCTTTCGACGCGCATTGATCGAACACGCTCCGGATAATTGTACGTTCCACCCAACTGCAACCTTGTTCGTATGTCAGTTGGTCGCCGGGCGTCAAAGCCGAACGGATACCTTCCAAGATGGTAATGGTACGGGCAGGAGTTCCGTTATAGTTACCCCACTGCATCACCGAGTCGTTAGCATTCGGTCCCATCACGGCGATCTTCAGTCCGCCCCGTTTCAGCGGGAGTATGCTGTCTTTGTTCACCAGCAGCGTCATCGACTTGCGAGCCATGTCGAGTGCCAGTGAGTCGTGCTTGGCCGAGCAAACCACTGAATACGGGATCTTGGTCCACGACACGTCTTTCAAGTCGTCCATCTCGCCCAACTCAAAGCGGGCTTTCATCAGGCGTATCACTGCCGTATCGATATCTTTCTCATTGATCAGTCCCTTCTGAACACCTTCGATCAACGCCTTGTAGCTCGAACCGCATTCCAGATCCGTGCCGCTCAGCACTGCCGCTGCCGAAGCCGAAGCAGCATCCGGATGTGTCAGGTGGCGGTTTTCCCGGTAGAAATCGTCGATAGCGCCGCAATCGCTCAGCACGATGCCTTCATACCCCCACTCTTTGCGCAGGATCTGCATCAGCAGTTGCTTGCTACCGCAACACGGCTCACCTTCCAGACGATTGTAGGCGCACATCACCTCTTTCACCTGCCCTTCCTTCACCAGCGCTTCGAAAGCCGGTAAGTATGTTTCATATAAATCGCGCGGATTGATATCTTTCGCATCGTACGAGTGGCGGTTCCATTCCGGACCGGAGTGTACGGCAAAGTGCTTGGCACACGCATGCAGCTTGTCATACCGTCCATCGTTGCCGCCTTGCAAACCTTTCACCACCTCTACACCCAATACAGCTGTCAGATAAGGGTCTTCGCCGTAGGTTTCGATCCCTCTACCCCAACGCGGATCGCGATAAATGTTGATAGTAGGCGTCCAGAATGTCAGTCCTTCGTAACGTTCGAAGCTACCTTGCTCCACAGCGCGTGTATTCTTGGCGCGTGCTTCATCAGACACCGCATCGAACACATGGTACACCGCCGCATCATCGAAGGCAGCCGCCATACCGATGGGTTGCGGATATACCGTAGCCCGTCCGGCACGTGCCACACCGTGCAGAGCTTCGTTCCACCAATTGTACTTTTTGATACCCAGACGCTCCACGGGTTGGGAAGCATCCATCATTAGAGCGACTTTCTCTTCGAGAGTCAGTTGAGCCACCAGCAGTTCGGCCCGCTCCTGTGCAGACAACGACTTGTCTTTGTACGTTCTCTCACACCCGACTAAGGCGAGCAACGCTAACAAGCAGATAAAATTCTTCTTCATTTGCAGTGTTTTTATGATAAGATTAATATATTTGACTTCATGTGCTGTATCCGGATGATTAACACGACCGGATACTAAGTTCTTCAGCCAACCCTTATTGTAAAATATACAAGCTGAAAAGAGATGAAAGACAGAGTAATAAAAAAGAATCCCCCACCCTTTAACCAGTTATATTTCAAATATAAACAAAAACCGATAAACGATCGAAGATTCTTACACTAATTACAAAAAAGTATTTACTTCCATTCCATCTTCAGCCAATGAAGCATGGTAGCATTGGCTCCGGTCGACCCGGTATGCTGTACTCCCGTGCCTCCGAAAGCATTGGGCTTTATGTCCGCCCGGATATCCACCACCTTCTTCAACTCCGGATTTACCGGATCGGGAAGTTCAGTTCCTGTATCTACGTGTGCGGCCAGTGTCTTGCCTTGCGCCTTGAGGGTTATCGTACAATCCGTACGGTAACAGATGCCAGCAACAGGTTCGGAGATCTCCGTGGCTACCCCATTTTCGTACTTCATCAGGATAAAGTCCACCGCATTATCATATTTCGTCGTGCGAACAATGCGCAACCCATAGCCCGTAAGTGTACGGGTATCGTATTTGATGTAAAGTTCCAGATACTGCCCGGTGGCGCTTCCGAAACCCTGTCCGGCCGTCTTTCCCGGATCCACATTCAGGGTGACGGTCATATCTCCCGTCTTGGCCTGCACAGGTGTGTAGAGCAGGCGGGCGCCTTTCGTATTCTGTATCAGTCCGGTACCCTTCATGCCGTCGAGCCCTGTTCCATAATACCAGGTCTCCCCGGTAGGTACTTCCCAGTCGTACTCACTCAGGTCGAGCGGTTTGTATCCGTCTATCGTCCAGAAACCGGGTATCACCTCAGGCTGACGATTGTTCGGAAAGTTCTGGAAATCGGTATAATAGATCTGTTGTTTCACCACCTCTTTAGCAGTTATCGGAGCCGGAGTGATGGCTACTTCCAGCTTCCCCGGATGACAACGCAAGTGTTTGGGAGCCACCGATGCCATGAGGTAGTAGCCCACATCGGCGCTCGAAAGTTCGTACGTAGTTTCCGGTCGGCAGAGACGGGATACAACCACCGCCACCGCGCCCTTTCCCATTGCATCCTTGCACCGGTACCAGGTAATGAGCGATTCGTCCTTACGCCCTTCAAGCGCCAGGGCATAGTTCACATCGAGCTTACCTTTCGCCACACGCCGTATGGTGGGAAGCGAAGTAAATGCAGGGGCTTCGAGATATGCCGGAGCCACGGTTATCACCGATGCCGACTCCACGCCGTACGTATCCACCACGTTTACGACTACCTTCTTCGTTTCATCCTGTTTGTTGATGCCGGTCACTTCACACTTGCCCGACGCCTCGCCTGCCAACTGTACCAGCGACCCATCCGCCGGAGCGATGCTCCATTTGAAAGCAGGATTCGTTTTATCTATATTCCCGAATCGTTTCGACACCGCCTGTAGTTTGGCGGTAGTCCCCCCCGACTCGATGGACATTGCGTGCGGCACAATCCGTGCATACGTAGGTATATTGGTCAGGAATCTGCCTGTTTCCTTTTCGATTCCGAAGATTTGCTCCTTGATCCCCATCGGATCCCATCCGTCATTACCGCGAAGCAGATTGTATGTATTGTACATCACCTTCCCCTTGTACTCCACCCGGTAGGCTTCGAGCACCGGTTTGCCGGTCATATCCACCGTACAGGCCGGTTTATCTTCATTGATACGTACAGGCTGTCCGTTCAATGTCACGTTGTACTGATAACAGCGCAGGTCATCGGTAGGGTCTTGCGTCCATCCCAGATAGAGAGGAGTGCTGCTACTATGGAACCGACTGTCCACAATCGCCACCGGACTACCAACCTTGGTGAGGTACTGACGTTTCAGGGTCAGCACATCGAAATCACAGTTCAGGAAGATGGCTCCTGTACCTTGTGTGCTATAGAATGGTTTCGAGCTAAAGAACGTGAAACGGCAATCGAGGTACACCCCCGTGCCGCACAGTGCATCGTCGGTGCTTTCGAAATAACACCGATCAAAAAGAATGCGTTTGGCAGCAGCAAACGGACAGAGGTTGAGACGGCTGATAAAGCGGGTATTGCGTGCCATCACCCGGTCGCTGTTGCAGATGATAAGTTGTGCCTGCGTCACGGTATTCGATCGCTTTTCCCGGTTTAGTTTGGGTAATAACGGAAACTCCAGATCTACATTGCAGTAGTTGCCGAAGGTGAGGTTCTCCGAACTGATATCATTCCCGTCGAAGTAGAACATGGTGAAGTTTCCTTCGGCACCCTGCGTTTGTCCGCGACGGGAAGCCAATACTACATGGCGGGCATCGTCCGTCAGTCCGTAGAACTTCAAGCCGTTGCATTTCACGATGCGTCCGTAAGGAATGGCTCCTGTAATCGGTTTGCGGATGGCAGCATCATCGGGGTCGTCGACCCAGTACACGTACGGAGCGATGTAGAGCGTCATCGGCTCGGTTGCCGTTCCGTCTTTCACCTGGTCGAGCGCCTTATTTATACTATTGAAAACATACGGATATTGAGCGGCCTCTGCATCTGTGAGTTGGCCGTCTATAAAGAATGACTTCTCGTTGAGAGCGATAGTGACGCCCTTGTAAGTGATGTGATCGCCATGGAAAGATACCGGATTGGCTTTATCCAATGGCTGGTAGTCTGCATGGTTTCCGGCATACGTGGAAAGACAGAACAGACTGGTCAAGAAGAATGCTATGTATTTTCTCATTAGCGTTACAGATTAATAGGATGAAGAACCGATGGAGAAATACAGAGGGTGTACCTCTTGTTTGTGGTACACCCTCTTAGTTAGTACAGAATATTTCTGAGATTATTTCTGTGGCAACTCGTAGCCATTTGTAACTTTACCTTTAGACTGGTCGAGAACTGTAATAGGCAGGGGATGGAAGTAGCGTGGAGCTTTTGATTCACGACCTACCACCCCATTCAGAATAGCTCCATCGAGCATAGCTTTGGCGTTGGCATCATTCCAAATCTTGATACCCCAATCTGCTCTCGTATATCCATCAGCGACCAAAGCAGCAGCTTCTGCACCATTCGGATCGATGTATTCGTATAGACCTTTAATTGCAAGGTTCTTGGCAGTAGCCGTATGAGCAGCTGCACCCCAGTTATAAATACCGCGCCATCCCGGAAAGAGTGCAGGATTCGATTCGTCTGTACAGTCTTGTGTCACCACAGCAGCGCTTCCATTCAACTGTACAAACTTCGTCCATACATAGTTGGAGATAGTTCTGCCGCTGGGGAATGTATAGTATCCATTAGCTTGCAGGCCATTCGCCATATCTACCATTTCCTGACGAACTGCTATAGCTCTTTCGTTGAATTTGCCCGAACGGATCATATCCCAACGAATATCGCCTTCACCCAATAATTCCAATTTACGTTCGGCATAGATAGCATCCAATAATGCTTCGCCCGAGAGGTTAGAAATAGCATGGTTGTTATCACCAAAAGCTCTTGCACGAACCGTGTTAACTAAAGTCACTGCACCAGCATTGTCACCATTGATAGCTTTTGCTTCGGCCAGCATCAGCATGGCATCAGCCATTCTCATCACAGTGTAGTTCATGCCCGACGCACGGTTGGATGCACCAGTGAGGTTAGGCACGTCACCTCTGTTCTGATCCCACTTGTTGATGCAAGGACCACCACCGCCAGTACGTGTGCCTACGCCCATAGGAATTAACACTTCTCTACCACTTGCCGCATCACTTCCGGTTACTACCATACTTGCGTCACGACGTTTGTCGCCTTTTTCGTAAGCATTATAGAAGAAGGTCGGAATCATACGGATGGCAGCAAACGTATTCAACAAACTTACAGCTGCATTGTTAGCACCGGCACGACCCATACTGTAAGGGTGTTCGCAGTTACCTACACCTGTTACACAACCTATTTCAAAGAATGATTCATTACTTACCAATCTTGAGTTAATCTTTTGCCAATGCAATTGGAAAGGATTATTGGTAGTTGATCTTGTATCAGTAGTATACAAAGCAGGTATTGCACCTAACTTGTTCACAGCTATATCAAGGTATTGTTCAGCAACTTTGATATACTCTAAGTAGTCTTTACGACGGGCATAAACGCACATGTTATCATCAGATCCCTTTGTATCAAATTGTACATCACCATACAAACCTTTCATGTCAGTACGGATGGTTTGCCATCCACCAGCGTGAAGTGCTATTTCGCCTATCAAAGCGTTGACAAAGTTACGACTGATACGTTCAGCAGTAATTTTCTTATCATCCAATTTGTACATTAATCCTTCTACCGCTTTGAGGTCATCTATGATATTATCCATAATGACAAAGCGCGAAGTCAATTCATACGAGTCTACCACCTTATTCTCATAACCATAAGGTACATCACCATAGTGGCGCACCAATTCCCAGGCACAGAATGCCCGCAAAGCTCTGGCTTCTCCATAAAGATGAGTCCAATCGGTGGCTTTACCACCAGCAACATCAGTCTTGTATTCGCCTTTTGCAGCTATTGCATCAGCAATTCGTGCAGCACGAGCCAACACAATATTTAAGCTATTGTACTGTGTAGCCGAGCTTCCGATGGCGGTTGCAGTAGGCTGGCAGCGGGCGATCACATTGTTAGCCGTAGGGTATTCGCTCATGTATTCCGCATCAGAGCCCAACACATCCTGATAAAGGTAGTTTCCGCCATGCGCGCAATCCTGACGATATTGAGCATATGCCCATGTCAGTGTTTTAAGAGCCTCCGTGGGGCTCGACATCACAAAAGCGTCATCGGATTGACCGGGGTTTTCCGTATTCAAATAGTCACTACACTGGGTAAACAGGCCCAAAGCCATTGCCAGGCATATATATTTTGCTATTTTTTTCATGTTTACTAGTCTTTAAAATTATTACTTATTTACCCTACTTAGAAAGTAGCATTTACACCAAGAACAAACTGACGGGCGCGAGGATAGGTTCCCCAATCAAGTCCCGGAGTCGGATAACGGGAGTTGTTCATGTTAGACTGAGTATTGACTTCAGGGTCAAGTCCCGAATACCCTGTCAAGGTAAATACATTATAGATTGTTCCATAGACCCGGATATTGTTCATACCTACTTTCTTCAGAATTGTTTTAGGTAATGTGTAACCCAGAGTCAATGTATTCAAGCGGAGGTATGAACCATCTTCGATACCAATGTCGGATACATAGCCTTGCTTCAGATAAGTCAACGGCAACGTGGCATTCTTGTTGGCAGCATCTAATTGCTCGGGAGTAGTAAGAGGCATCAGCATTCCATCTTTAATGTCATAAATTTTGTAGCAATTGTTTGTGATAGCCAGCTTGTTACCGTACAAACCACCACCCTTTTCACCATTGTAAAGAGTAGCCAGTCTATTCGCATTGTAGATATCATTACCATAACTCCAGTTGAAATACAAACCAAGGTCGAAGTTCTTGTAGTTAACATTAACATTGAAACCACCTGTATGTTTGGGGTTCATGTTACCGATCTCAACAATATCGGCTTCAGTGATTATGTTGTCATCGTTCATATTCTGAAATTTCGGCATACCCGGATACGCATACTGTCCGGCAGGAACTTTACCTCCGTGTTGTCCTACAAATGCACCTGTAAGATCGGCAATACCCGGTTTCAAAGTGTAAATACCAGTGGTTGAGTCGTAATCGAAATCTTGGGTTGTATAATATCCTTTACCATCCATCTTATAGCCTTGTACGATACCTACAGGTTTGCCTTCTTTCAGGACATAGTCTGTATTGGGTATACCCGATTGCAGGAACTGGGTTCCGTAAGCGCTCTGAACACCTTCGGCCAGTTTATCAATATTACCTTTATTGAAGTTAATGTTAACACCTCCGGTAATATTCCAATCCTGATTCTTATACAGTACACCCGAGAGTGAAAGTTCCAAGCCCTTATTGCTAGTTTGACCGATGTTGGCATAAGTGTTGTTAAACCCGGTAATAGACGGAATGTCAGTCAGCATGAGCAAGTCTTTTGTAGTATTCTTGTACACTTCGATGCTACCCCACATCCGGTTCTTCAGTAAAGTGAAGTCAAGTCCGATATTACGTGTGATGGTGGTTTCCCATTTCAAGTCGCGGTTGGCCATCTGCTTCGAAGCCAGGTCGTATGCCGGCTGAGACTTATTGCCTAAACCGTACTGAAATTTGATATCTGTTTCAGCTTCCCACATTTGAGTCCATTGGTCGGAGTTGATCGCATCATTACCTACCTGTCCGTAAGAGAAACGAAGTTTCAAGTCGTCGAGCCAAGTCAATGGTTTCATAAAAGCTTCCTCTGAAATACGCCATGCCAAAGCAGCAGCAGGGAAGTATCCCCAGCGGTGTTCGGGCGAGAAGTTTGACGAACCGTCTGCACGCATTGTCACCGTAAGCATGTAGCGATCGAGAAGTGAGTAGTTGGCTCTACCGAAATAGGAGAGGATACGGCTCGGAGTAGTAACTCCTGAAGAAAGACTGAGCTTGTCACCGTATTGTGAAATCATGGCAAAGGCATTATCTTTCGTAAAGTTTGCCGGATACATTTCGGCTTGAACGCGCAAGTCCGAACCACCCGAGTCGGTTACTTCCTGACCCACCAATACATTGATTCTGTGCGCTTGTTTCAGCTCAAATTGATAATTCAAGGTATTCGACCAACGTGAACTCCATTTGTCACGTTTTCTGTAGTCTGCATTACCTGCATACTTTATTTCGTCAATGGTCTCTTTGGTACCTATCGCAGTATAATAGTTATCGCTGACCAGCGGGCCGTTCCAAGTCTTGTTTGTGGTGTATCCGCGAGTCAATGTCAATTCGGTGCGATATGCCAGTCCCTTGATGATATTCCAATTAATACCGGCAGTAGCACGATACGATTGGGTCATCTCTCTTTCATCGTTATTTTTGATTCTGTTTACACCATTCGTCACATCAAACATAACGTTATTTTCTTCACCCAGCTTGGTATTATCAAACACTTTTATGTCGCCTCTTGCATCGATATCAGCTACAGAGATGGGACGAAAGCGGTAAGCACCCGAGAGTACAGATCCATAACCATTGGTCGTTCCTTCGCTACCCAACGTTGTTCTATCGGTATAGCGGGCGTCCAGATTGAAAGTCAGGTTATTGCTGATCTTTTGCTCCAGTTTGAACGATGCCGAAGCACGTTTGTTGTATGATTGTAACTTCATACCTTGTTCGTCCATGTAGTTCAAAGAGAAGATAACCTTTGTGCGGTCGCTTCCGCCTGTAATGGTGAGGTCATGGTTGTGCGAGAATGAGCTGTTGTAAACCTCCTTTTGCATATCGTATACTGATACATTCTTATAACCATTAATACCAGCTTTATTCTTATCGGTGGTATAATCTCCAATGCCAAACAATTGTTGGAACGGTGTCGTAGCTGTTTCTCCATCGTATGCAGCAAGGACTCCCCACTTATAAGCTAAATAATCGTAAGGATTCAATGTTTCCATGTATCCGGTAGTTGTATTGAATTTGGCATATCCGCTATAGTTAACAGACACTTTTCCTTCTTTACCTTTCTTGGTAGTAACAAGAATTACACCATTAGCACCACGTGCACCATAGATAGCTGTCGAAGAAGCATCTTTCAAGACGTCTATACTTTCTACCTGATCACCGGGAATATCACCAATGGTACCCGGAATACCATCGATCAGCACCAGCGGGTCATTATTTTGCGAAATAGAACCTCCACCACGTACGCGAATGGAAACAGATGCATTCGGACGACCGTCTTGTGACATTACGTTTACACCCGGCAGCTTACCTTGCAGGGCCTGGGCTACGTTAGTAACCGGAGTAGCGGCAAGGGTCGAACCTTTGACAGAAGCCACAGATCCGGTAAGGTCTTTACGTCTTACCGTCTGATAACCGATAACCACAACTTCGTCCAATTGTTCGGCATCTTCTTTCAATGTAATCTTAATAGAAGTCTGCTTCCCAACCGTAACTTGTTCGGGGAGATAACCAATGTAAGAAACCACAATCACTGAATTGTCGGAAACACCGGAGATTGAAAATTTACCGTCGAAATCAGTAATAGATCCATTGGCTGTTCCTTTTACGAGTACATTCACACCGATCATCGGTTCACCCTGAGTGTCGACAACAACACCCGTCACCGTACGAACTTGTGCAAAAGCAGCGAGACAAAGCATACTCAGGAATAGAGATGCCATTGCCTTTTTGGCGAGTCTTTTTAGCTCCATAAAGAAATGTTTTTATAGTTATTAAATAAGGTAATGCGTACCTAATATTTGTTAATACCGCAAATCTAAAAATACAGACACGAATGTATGTGCATTTTTTGATTATTCATGTGGAAATATCGTTCTTTCGGACATTCCACGTACTTACAGGCGTCTTTTGACGTATTTAATTGCATCTTTCAGCATAAGAAGAAATTTCACCATAGGGAATCCCCTACCTCATTTTAGGACATTTACTACCGAAAGAATAAAACCTATTTGATTAATTTACACAAATTTTAAAACAAACGAATCATGAACAAAAGAAAACCAATTCCTCATTTACTACTAAGCGGTCTGCTGCTATGCGCCGCCATGAATTCTTTCGCACAAGAGTACAGCGTAAACCTGCTGAAAAACTACACTTTGCCCGACATCAACCGTAAAGCACTGGAGCTGGAATTCAACTCCAACGGAGCTTTCCAAGGCAACAAGTATGAAGATTCCGAAACCGTATCGTCAACACAGGTAGCAGGAAAGGTAGGTGCCGCCTATTCCCAGTACAAGAACACACGGAAATTCATCGGTGGGCAAACATTCAAGTTTAACTTCGACGGGACTTATGCCAGCGAGAAACCGGCAGATGTCGAGGCAGGATACTGGACACCCTCCGCAACCTACACGCATTCGAACCGGTTTTACAAAGACAAGCTATTATTCTGGGAGGTGAACCCAACGGCTTCGGCTAAGTACCGGAGGGATTTCGGAGACGATCTCTCGAACACGTACTCACAGTCATGGACTATAGGAGTTCCGCTGGCAATCGGTAAGGGACGTATTGAGAATGTGACCGACATGCGGCAGGCCATCTACATAGCACAAGCGCTGGCCGACAAAGGGGTGCTGACTACCCGCATAGCCGACGGCAAAATGACGGAATTCGCACAACTCATCTCTACCGTCAAGAACAAACGATTCCTCGATTACCGGAAACACCTGGAAGAGGAGATCACGCGGGTGGATTCTTTCTTAGTGAGCAACGAGTATGTGAAGGATGGAGGGGCAGCCTATTTTACTACGTTGTACGACTACTGGTTGTATGGAGCATTGTTCGAAAGACGTAGCGGATGGGAAGTCAGCGCAGGAGTGACACCAGGGTATATGGGTTTTTCGAATAAGAACGACGACAAATACAAGGGCCATGGCTGGACAGGCGATACCGAGA
The DNA here is from genome assembly GCA_031554665.1 of Bacteroides sp. Lineage (GTDB taxonomy): Bacteria > Bacteroidota > Bacteroidia > Bacteroidales > Bacteroidaceae > Bacteroides. The sequence continues at coordinate 65,442 of JAVBVA010000009.1, forward strand.
TCAAGTTCTTGTACGAAAATCCTGTAAGCCTTGCCTGGCAGCACTCGGCAGGGGTATCGGTCAATGCCGGACTGAGAAAGATGAAGAGCAAATACAATGATTATGAGCAAGATATCGACACCCACTCGGTAGGCACGTCGGGCAGCTACGCCATAGGTTACTACCCGAATTCACGGACCAACCTCAACCTTAGGTTATCCGAGTCATTCACGTGGGCGAAGTCTACGAATCAATCCAATGACCGTACCTACTACGACCGGATTTCCAATACGCAACTGGCTTTCCAGACATATTATTATATTTCGCCTCAACTGAGAATCGGCGCGGAAGCTGCATTGAATTATTCTACCAACAATGCCAGTAACCAGAGGTACGATAACTGGAACGGGAGTTATGTAGCGAAGATTACGTATGCGTTCTATTAAGCCAACTCTTCGAGACAGGCCCTAAAAAAGGCCCGTTCCAGATGGTTCGGGCCTATATAAATTTTGAAGATGCAATTCAAAAATGACACAAGAATTCTGTTAAACTTTCCACATCAGAATATTCTCTGACATCTCCATTAAGCGAATATGTTCTTTGAGTATTTCTATTTTTCCTAACAATTTTCATCGTTAAGTCAATATTCAAACTTTTATTTACCATAATAACTTTATTACTTAAAGAATCTATAATCTCGCATAGTTCGTCAGCAAAAGAACGAGATATCAGAACAACACCACTGAAATCTATTTCAATTTCAACTGTCGGAGATGTTATTGATCTATATTTCTCAAACATTTTTCTTGCCTCAGACCTGGAACGCAGCTCCGAAGCGATATTGGACAGCATTATTTTTTCTCTCATAATTTATCCCTCCAAATAGTTGATATAATTAAACTTGTTATTCTCATTATAGGGAACCCTAAGTAAAACAATTGTACCGTCCCATTTTATTTCTTTTGGCAGTTTTACATATTGTTCGGTACTTTTGGCTCCTTCTTGTGAGAAATACCTATAAAAAGCGCCCCCTGAGAATAAGAAGAAATGACCTTTGAGCCCATCAACCAACATTTTTCTTGATGTTACAATTCCATATCCACGATTCTCAGCATCCGGAAGATTCTTTGCAGAGACCCCAATACTCGCTTTCTGTATAGCCTCAAGATCATCCGCTATGTCCTCAATTTCCGCTTGCAGGTAACTTCCTAACAAAGTAACACCCTCATCCGCAATACAAATATCTATATATTTATTCTTTCTATAATACTGTGCAAAAATATAACCAAATTCACTTCGGGAATGTTCCACAATATTATCTATAATTTCTGATAATAAGTAACTTATACCTCCATACAGATTACCACTGATATTCAACTGCTTCCTGAATATTCCTCCAATTGTAGATATTATTCTGTTTCTCACAGTATCTTTCAATACAGAAGCTGGAAATCGAGTAATTGGAATATATCTTTTCTCAGCATATTCATCCATCATAGTTGTCAAGTTATCACTATGACTCTCTGCATCAAATATTTCATAAAAATGAATTGCTTTAAAGTACTTATCAACATAAGGAGAAATATTATGCAATGTTATCTTTTTCCCACAACTTTGTTTGTATAAGTATAATGGCAATAGAAAAAACGGATTCAATATCATTGTGTCAGAAAAGTCCCATACAATTGTATCTTCTTCAGTGGACTCTATTTTTGATATAATATCTATGAACAAAGAATTGAAAGATTTACCAATCATTTCATTTTCAATCGACTTTGGAATTTTAATATTTAATGACATAATCCTTTTATACACAAAAATACGACTTTATTTTGTTTATTGCATGGTAATACTAAACTTTAACTACATACAATATCTATTTATACTTTTTCTAAATAGCCTATTATTGATACATCACTTAGCCCCCCCTAAGCTACATATAACAAAAAAATGATTCCGATTCACCATTCACCACGATTTTCGATTTTACAAACTGATAATCAAACAAGTAGCGAATGGTGAATACCTTTTTCATTCACCATTTATTCACCATTTTCCGAATATTCACCATTCGCGAAAGATCCATTGATTTAGAATCAATTCTGACTATCAATGACTTACCAAAAGCTTTCAAAAAAAAGTATAGCAACACAGCTCTTCTTCAAAAAATACTTTATAGATTCGCCGCATCATTTATCAAAAACCAGGTAATAACCATGAACTCACACTTTAACTACCAGGAAGTACCCCACGGGTTCTCCCTCTGTTTCCGGGGCGAATGCCCCAAGTCCGAAAACTGCTTACGCCACATTGCCGCTACCCATAGCGCTACCGGTGGCCCTTATATTTCCATCATCAACCCGGCCCACCTTCCGGAAGACACCTCCGCATGCACTTTCTACCATACCGACCAGAAGGTACGCGTGGCCTGGGGCGTGAAGGACATGTTCAACAAACTACCCTACGAGCAGGCCTGCAGCATCAAGCAAGCACTCGTTTCGTATTACGGAAGGTCGCACTACTACCGCGTTTACCGGAAGGAACGCTACCTCACCACCAAAGACCAGGCGTACATCCGCCACGTATTCCGGCGT
>JAVBVA010000062.1:0-8876 GCA_031554665.1 Bacteroides sp.
CAAAAGATTTTTTGAGCTGTCTGGGTTTAAGCCGAACAGAAAGATAAATGCTAAGATTGTCAAAGAACTAATTGATATAGCTACCTATAGGGCAGCATGAATATCTTAAACACTATATCATTTTATAACGAACCATTGTTATTTCAGAAATGAAGGATAAATAATTTCATTAGCAGGAATGGTCTTGCTCACCTCCCGGCCTATCACCTGACTCTTTTCTGCCCACTTGAATCCGTCGCCCGGACTCAGCAGATGCAGGTCGTCTTCGGTGATGATGTGCCCGACAGGCAATTCGCGGTTGCTGGCAATAGAGCGTTCGAGCTTCACTTTGGCTTGCTCCACATTCGGATCAATAGAGAGTTCTTCTTTGCCCAGCCAACGTTCGGCAATACGGATGTCGCGAATCATACGGTTCACGCCGTCGGGACCTAATGAGCCCAACTGATCGGTACCTTTCATGCGCCGGTCGATGGTGACATGCTTCTCGATGATCTCCGCTCCCATGCCCACTGCCACAACCGGAGCCGATATACCGATGGTATGATCGGAAAAGCCGATGCGATACTGCCCATAATGCTTTTTCAGGTAAGTGATGGTATGAAGATTAAGATTATCGGGGTATGTGGGGTACTGCGACACACAATGCAGGATAGAGATATTGCTATGGTAACGGGTAATGATCTCCAAAGCATCGTCCAATTCCTTCTTACCACCCATACCGGTGGATAGAATGAGCGGGATGCGGGTTTCGGACATCACTTCGAGCAACGGCAGGTTAGTAAGGTCACGACTGGCCACTTTCAGGTAATCAGGCGTAAACAGTTTCAGCAGCGACAGGCAACCCTTCGAACAAAGGGTTTCCACGAAATCGAGTCCCAGCGACTTGGCATGCTTGTATACCGCCCAATGATCTTCGTCGCTCAACTCAAGAGCCGCCCGGTGCTCGCCATACGTGCGCCCGAAAGAGTGGGGAGAATCATACACCCGGTTCATCTGCGAGAAAGTGAGTTCTTCATTCAAATCCCGCTTTGTCAACTTGATGGCATCCATAGGAGATAGATCGATATTGAATACTTCTTCCTTAACCGGACGAGATACCAGATCGACAATCAGTTTGGCTATCTCCACCGAACCATTGTGGTTCTGCCCAATTTCACCTATAATATATGTCTTGTTCATAACTGCTTACTTTTCGTTCTGTTGAATATTGTCCATCATCTGTCTGCGGTAGTCGGGGTGAGCCTCTACCAAAGCCAATAACGCTTCCAGACTCCGGTCGGTTTGCTCGCGGTGCGTGATGTACAACTCTTGCAGCAAGCGGAAGTCGTCCATTGTATCGAGGGTGAAACGCAAGTCGAAACGACCCTCAAGCGATGCAGGCAACGGAAGTAACTTCACACGGAAGGTATCGGGATGCGTATAAAGATAAATGGTGACATGTTCTATGTAGAGTTTTTCCTGCGTCAGTGAGGCAGCTTTCTTCAAGGCTTGCAAGATGGTCAGTTCGCCAAACAAGCCCAGGTGCGACTTGATAGTAGGGCGCCCATCGGCAAATCCATAAGCCACATAGTCGGCCGGTTCTTCATCTGCCTGATGAAATAGGTGAGCAAAGGTATCGACCTGTAAAAACGGATTGTCCGAACAGACGCGTAGTATACGGTCGATGCCGAATGCCTCGGCAGCACAGATAAAGCGGTCGAGTACATTGTCTTCGTCACCCCGGAAGCAGTCAATACCCGCCTGTCGGGCTAAATCAGCTAATACGTCGTCCTGCGGACGGACGGTGGTAGCCAGTACAATACAGGTATCGGGATACGCTGTCTTTATATTTCCGATCAGTATATCGAGGATACATTGCTCGCCATAGAAGGGGAGCAAGATCTTGTTGTGCAAACGGGTGGAACCCGTGCGGGCTTGTATGATAATTCCGTCTTTCATATCTTCATTCGTTTAAACGCATCGATGTACGACCCCGGCGTGATATTGATCACCTCCTTTTTCAGGCGTTTGGCATAGTCCTCGAGGACAAAATAGGACTTGAAGGCCGTATACATGTGAAACAGGATGGTATGTAGTCGGGCCGTGTTCAGGTCTTCCTTTTGCACGGCGGCAGCTTTCGAACTGTTCTGATCGTAGAAATGTTTTTGATGCATCAGCACTTCGTTATTTTCGGTCACACTGATTTCCGGCAACCAGGAGTGATCAGCACCAGCCAGATATATCTTCTCGAAAGGCATCCGCAAGCCCATAGCGATACTCGGTATCAGTACATTGTGCGGACGAGGCACACCCCACCCTTTCCGGAAAACAAAATTGCAAAAACCCTGAAAGCCTTCAATGGGAGTTGTATTGTATGTATAGATCCGGATGTTGGGGTTGGAAGCCAGCAGCGGCTGCCACTCCTTATTCTTATATGCGCGGGCAGGAACAAAGAAACCCATGGGCCAGATAGTCTTCTCAGCCATGGTACGGAAAAGTTGGATGCGTTTCTCGGGTACAATCCAGAACAAGGGATCGGCTATCAGATAAAGCTCCGGACGGATCTTCTCGAACATAGGCGAATTGACACAGAAGTTGACAACCAAGGAAGTACGTTCACGGATAAAATTTTCGGACTCTTCCACCGTTTTATTAAGAGAAGGGCCGTTGGCCAGGATGACTAATTCTTTCGGATTACTGAACGATGCCGGAAGCTGAGTGGTAAACCTGGATTGTAGGATAATCTTTACAATGCTCAGGAAGGTTTGCCAGCACAGTTCCATCCACCTCACTATTTTATCTTCCATATTGATTCTATTTTCAGACAAATATACGGCTTTTACTTTTCGGCTTGCTAAAAAAAGCTTGATTTTATGGCAGGAGCAAACTAAAAGCACTATTTTTGTCAAAACATTCTTGGTAAATGAGGGTACTGATAATTAATACTTCCGAACGCATCGGCGGTGCGGCTGTTGCTGCCAACCGCTTACTGGAATCACTTACAAACAATGGGATCAAGGCTAAAATGCTGGTGCGCGATAAGCAAACCGACGAAATCAGTGTAGTGCAACTTCCCCAAAGTTGGCTACAGGTATGGCGTTTTGTGTGGGAACGCGTCGTGATCTGGAAGGCCAACCGGTTTAAGAAAAACAATCTTTTCGCAGTAGATATTGCCAACACAGGAATGAACATCACCTCACTACCCGAGTTCCAACAAGCCGACATCATCCACCTGCACTGGATCAATCAGGGAATGCTTTCGCTGAATGATATCCGGCGGATACTCGCAAGCGGTAAGCCTGTAGTGTGGACCATGCACGACATGTGGCCTTGCACCGGCATCTGCCATCACGCGCGTGAATGTACCAACTACCAACAAGAGTGTCACCACTGTCCGTTTATCTATGGTGGAGGAAGCAAAAAAGACCTTTCCACCCGTATATTCCGGAAGAAAAAAGAGATTTATAAGTTAGCCCCCATCACCTTTGTCACTTGCAGCCATTGGTTGGAGAACCGGGCCCGCAGCAGCGCCCTGCTCACCGGACAAACCGTGACAAGCATACCCAACCCTATCAATACCAACCTGTTCCGCCCGCGCAACAAACAGGATGCACGATCGAAGCTGCTCCTGCCGGCCACCGGTAAACTCATGCTGTTCGGTTCGGTGAAGATAACGGACAAGCGGAAAGGCATCGATTACCTGATCGAATCGTGCAAACTATTGGCACAGAAGCATCCCGAGCTAAAAGAGAAACTTGGCGTGGTGGTATTCGGCAACAAGTCGCACGAACTGGACAACCTGCTTCCCTTCAAGGTATATGCCCTCGACTATGTGGAAAAAGAGCATGCGCTACCCAACATTTACAATGCCGTAGATCTCTTTGTCACCCCTTCCTTAGAAGAAAACTTACCCAATACCATCATGGAGTCGATGGCCTGCGGTGTGCCGTGTGTAGGATTCAACGTAGGCGGTATCCCCGAGATGATCGACCATCTGCACAACGGGTATGTAGCCGAATACCGGTCGGCCGAAGATTTCGCCAACGGCATCTACTGGATACTGACCGAGCAGGACTACCCCGCCCTCTCCGAGCAGGCTTGCCGGAAGGTAGCCACCAACTATTCGGAGAGCGCCATCGCCAAGAGATATATCGATGTATACAACAAGAAAACCGGAAAACATGCCTAATCGTTTGTCGCCGAAATTCTCCATCATCACCGTGACCTACAATGCCGAGGCAGTTGTAGAGAATACCGTGTTGAGTGTCATCTCTCAGACTTATCATCAGGTGGAGTATATCCTTGTGGATGGAGCTTCGAAAGACAGAACAATGGAAATTATCGAAAGATATCGCGACCGGATACACACCATCATCAGCGAACCGGACAAAGGGCTGTACGACGCTATGAACAAAGGTATAGGCCTGGCTACAGGCGATTACCTGTGTTTTCTCAATGCAGGCGACAGTTTTCACGAAGACAGCACCTTGCATAAAATGGTACACTCGCTCCGGAACGGCGAGCTGCCCGATGTGTTGTACGGACAGACCGCATTAGTAGACGGACAAGGACACTTTGTCCGCATGCGCCGGCTCACAGCTCCCGAAGTACTTACCTGGAAAAGCTTCAAACAAGGAATGCTGGTATGTCACCAGGCATTCTTCGCCAAGCGTTCATTGGCCGAACCATACGACCTTCGATACCGGTTTTCGGCCGACTTCGACTGGTGCATACGCGTGATGAAGCAGGCGCATACGCTGCACAACACACACCTCACCCTCATCGACTATTTAGAAGAAGGGATGACCACCCAAAACCGAAAAGCCTCACTCAAAGAAAGGTTCCGCATCATGGCACGCCACTATGGATGGGGCAGCACCATTGCCTATCATATCTGGTTTGTACTCCGGCTGCTCACCAAGCCGGGAAAATAAGAGTTACTGCTCCCGTATAGCCAGCAACCGCTTCAGCTCGGCAACTCCTTCCGAAGCCCCTTTCCTGATCTGAAAAATCTTCCGGGCGGAAGATACCTGTACATCATTCGGGTCGATCAGATAAATGGAAGCATGGCGAGGTGCATAGTTCAGCAGCCCCGCCGCCGGATATACATTCATCGAAGTACCGATAATTACCAGAACATCCGCTTGAGCCACATAACTTACGGCCGTTTCGATCTCGGGAACCGCTTCGCCGAACCAGACAATGAACGGACGAACCTGGGAACCGTCGCCCGCCTTATCGCCCAACTTCACTTCGAATTCTTCCGGTTTCAGCTCTCTCACATAAAGCCGGTTGTACGGATCACGGCTGGAACACACCTTGACAAGCTCCCCATGCAGGTGAACAATACGACTGCTCCCGCCACGTTCATGCAGATTATCCACATTCTGAGTCACGATGGTCACATCGAACTCCTTTTCCAGCTCCGCCAACAACTCATGCCCCCGGTTAGGCTTCACATCGAGCAATTGCTTGCGGCGTTCGTTATAGAAATTCAGCACCAATTCCGGGTCACGTTGGAAACCTTCCGGAGTAGCCACCTGCTCTACCGGATACTTCTCCCACAAACCACCCGCATCCCGGAATGTGCTGATACCACTTTCGGCGCTCATCCCGGCACCCGACAACACGACTAACTTTTTCATCTGCCTTGACATTTTGAATATATACGACACAACAAAAATAAGAAAATTTACTCCAATCTTACTTAGAGAGTGCGCAAATAAGAATTTTTAAATACAAAAAAGTTAATCATTCAAATAATTCATGTACTTTTGCGCACTGAAAATGAAGTATATGGACAAATTTAGTTATGCTATCGGCCTTGGAATCGGCCAGAATTTAGTAAGTATGGGTGCGCAAGGCATCGCAGTAGAAGATTTTGCACAAGCTATCAAGGATGTAATGGCCGGAAACAAAACCGCCATCAGCCATCAGGAAGCCCGCGAAATCGTGAATGCTTACTTCGAAGAGTTGGAAGCCAAGATGAGCGCGAGCAGCATCGAACAAGGGCAGGCTTTCCTGAGCGAAAACTCGAAAAAAGCCAATGTCATCACGCTACCCAGCGGATTGCAATACGAAGTTATCACCGAAGGTAATGGCAAAAAAGCCAAAGCTACCGACCGGGTAAAATGCCACTATGAAGGAACACTGATCGACGGAACGCTATTCGACAGTTCCATTCAGCGCGGACAACCTGCCGTATTCGGTGTCAATCAGGTTATCCCGGGTTGGGTCGAAGCTCTTCAACTGATGTCCGAAGGTTCCAGATGGAAACTTTACATCCCTTCTAACCTGGGTTACGGTGCGCAAGGTGCCGGTGAAATGATCCCGCCGCACAGCACGCTGGTTTTTGAAGTAGAACTAATCGAAGTATTATAACATTTATAAAATTAAAGCAAAATGAAAAAAATTACTCTTATCATGGCAATCGCTGCTGCTGCAGGTCTTGCTTCATGTACAGCTCAAAGCCCGAAGGCTAATCTGAAAACCGACATCGACTCATTGGCTTATGCTATCGGTATGTCACAAACTCAAGGCCTGAAAGGTTATATGGTAGGTCGTCTGGGTGTTGACACTACTTACATGGCCGAATTTATCAAAGGTTTCAATGAAGGCGCCAGCAAAACAAGCGCCAAAGATGTTGCTTACATGGCAGGTCTTCAGATTGGTCAGCAAGTATCCGGCCAAATGATGAAAGGTTTGAACCAGGAGCTTTTCGGAAACGACTCTACACAAACCATCAACAAAGATAACTTCCTGGCTGGTTTCATTGCCGGTACATTGGAAAAAGGTGGCCTGATGACCATGGAAGAAGCGCAAACATTCTCACAAACAAAGATGGAAGTGATCAAAGCTAAAGCTTTGGAAGTTACATACGCTGATAACAAAGCTGCCGGCGAGAAATACCTGGCTGAAAACAAAGGCAAAGAAGGTGTACAAACTACTCCGAGCGGATTGCAATACAAAGTACTGACAGCTGGTACAGGTGCTATCCCCGCCGATTCTTCTACAGTAAAAGTAAACTATAAAGGTACTTTGATCGACGGAACAGAGTTCGACAGCTCATACAAGCGCAACGAACCGGCCACTTTCCGTGCCAACCAAGTAATCAAAGGCTGGACAGAAGCATTGACTATGATGCCTGTTGGTTCTAAGTGGGAACTTTACATCCCGCAAGATCTGGCTTACGGCGCAAGAGATGCCGGTACTATCAAACCGTTCTCTACCTTGGTATTCGAAGTTGAATTGCTGGGTATCGAAAAGTAAGCAATTTTACAATAATTAAAGCAAAACAGGGATGACAGAATGATTCTGTCATCCCTGTTTTGCTTTAAGCCCAAGAGCCAGAAAGACGAATAAGATACAATTAATTCGTTTTTTTTGCATTTTTCAGTAATTAATTAAAATAAACTGCTATATTTGCTTACTATTTGACAAAGAACCGATAAATACAATCATTATTATGGAGAAAATAGACAATCTTGACAGACAGATTCTGGAGATTATCTCTCAGAATGCGCGTATTCCTTTTAAGGATGTAGCAGCAGAATGTGGCGTATCACGTGCAGCCATTCACCAACGCGTACAAAGACTTATCGATCTGGGAGTAATCGTCGGATCGGGCTATAATGTGAATCCGAAATCTCTGGGTTACAGAACCTGCACATATGTAGGTATCAAATTAGAGAAAGGCTCGATGTACAAAGCCGTCGTAGCCGAGTTGAACAAGATCCCCGAAATCGTAGAATGCCACTTCACCACTGGTCCGTACACCATGCTGACCAAAGTTTATGCACGCGACAATGAGCACTTGATGGATCTGCTGAACAACAAGATGCAAGAGATAACCGGCGTAACGGCTACCGAAACATTAATTTCCCTCGAGCAAAGCATCAAGAAAGAAATTCCAATCGCAGCAGCGAAATAATCTGTGGAATTCCTTAGCGAATATCATCTGTCGGGACTGTTCATAGGCATTTGCACATTCCTCATAATCGGTCTTTTTCACCCGGTAGTGGTGAAAGCCGAATATTATTGGGGGACGGGATGCTGGTGGATATTTTTGGCTTTGGGTATAATGGGAGTAGCCGGTTCGTTGTACACAGACAATCTTATTCTCTCTTCTTTGCTTGGCGTATTTGCTTTTTCTTCTTTCTGGACCATCAAAGAGGTGTTCGAACAAGAAGAGAGAGTGAAAAAAGGGTGGTTCCCGAAGAATCCGAAACGAACTTACAAGTTCTGATGCATTAGTTTTTTCCAAAAAGCTTGCATATTTCATCAGAATCACTTACTTTTGTACCCGCATCCGAAAGAGATTTGGATACACGGGCTTTTAGCTCAGTTGGTTAGAGCAACAGACTCATAATCCTGCGCTGACTAGATGCACAAAGCATCAAAAAATTGTTCTTTAAAATAACAGTAAAACGAAATAAAAAAGAAGTAGATTTAAACTACTGATTTTTCGTAAGGACTTGTAGCTCAGTTGGTTAGAGCAACAGACTCATAATCTGGAGGTCCCTGGTTCAAGCCCAGGCTGGTCCACATTTTTATTCGAAAAAGAGTTACTTCTCTGAGGTAGCTCTTTTTTTATTGTACACACCAGGTGAACACAACTGCCCCGTATCCTGTGAGGCTTACATTTTTCTTCCATTCTCATTGGTTTCTATTTTAATAGTAAAACAATTCCTAAATATAGGGAAATTTTTCATGTTTTCCATTGAAAGATTCTTTTTCATGCACAAAAAATAAGATGCGAATAGGTTATGCAAGTTTTCTCTTCACAAAATATTTGAAGAATATTTTTGAAGAGAACCGGAGGCTTGAACTTGCTTAACCGTTTGTGAGCATCTTTAACTTGTGCTTGAAAAAGAATCAAAAAAAGCCCATGATAGAGT
>JAVBVA010000051.1:0-102163 GCA_031554665.1 Bacteroides sp.
AAATTATTTCGCTATTTTTGTGCATGGCTTGGGGAATTAGTATGTGATTTTTGCAACCGTAATATACTAATATTCCGCGACATGCGGAAATCCCTGAGCCTTTTTTATTCATAGTTATTCACTTGCGAAAGTCGAATAATAATTATATCTGCAATAAAAAACATTCAGACGCCTCCATTTGTTTGTGAGCGTCTGTGCTTAAGGTGCATCCACATCCTCTTCGCTCAAATTCTGCAAGATGAGTTCTTTCAACTTATCTTCGGGCGGAATAATGTTGAGAGGTCCCCAGAAGTTGGCATCATACGTATGCCGGGTCTCGGAGAAAACGGCCCGTTGTGACAGGCGTTCACTACGGGGAATGCCTTGGCCATCGCCGGGTTCTGTTTTGCAATTCACCATCTCGAACCATACTTTCAGTGTGGAGCTGAACCACTGTCTTTTCCGGCGGGCCTTGAATTCCAAGTCGCCCCGAACGTGGTTGATCTGATAGATACCATCGGCAGAAGGCCTGTACGACACTACGTAAGCGGCTTTCTGCAATGCCAGTTTGTAGTCGCGGCTATGTTTCTCAACGAACATCGATGTAGCTTTCTCTACAAACTGGGGATTCACCTCAAAGTGGGCTTCGAGCAAAGCATAGCTTTCGGTGTCGATGTATAGCTGACCTTTGTACAACGGGTCCTTGTCTCCTTTGCGCTGCTCGAAGGAGATAACATTTGCTAACCGGCCATCGACCACACTGATATCTGTATGGGCGTATGTATATGGGCAAGCGGGATCGTCCGGGGTGAGAAATTCGGGAAGGTTTTTTACCAGATCGAGCAGCAAAGCTGCCTGTACGCCCGACTTTACTTTAGTGAGTATCGTGTCCTTCTCCTGCCGGTCGACGATGCGACGCATCTTGATGAGCTTCACCTGATCGACGGCTGAACGTTGGTAGCCCGTTTTGTACACGCGGAATACGGCTTCGGTGAGGTCTACATTCCGCTTCTTGTGTTCCACTCCTTCGCGGTAGAAGGCAGTGGAGTACACCGGTGTGGTGGCATAGTTCTGTTCGCGGGCCTGAATCATCTTTTGTACCGCCTGCATGGGATTGACGGCACGTATCACTACTTCCTGTAGGGTGATAAACTTGGGTTCGAGTTCGAAATCGGAATACTTGTCGGCTACTATAGCAGCGTTTATCTCGGTATTCTCATAACCCAGATGGGAGATGTGGATGGTAGAATGTAAAAGGGAGTCGCTCAAGGTGATGCGGAATCGTCCGTCCATGTTGGTAACGGTACCGATGCCTGCATCCTTTATGTTGACCGAAGCTGAGGAGAGGGGCTCTTTGGAATAACGGTCGTACACGATGCCTTCGACGGTGAAGTAACGTAGCTCGGGGACGGTTGTTTCTGCCTGACGGGAGGTTGCGGGTTTCTTCTCGGGGAGTGTGAGCAGGAGGTGGTTGCCGAGGAATTCCATGTGGAGGTTGCGGTTGCCGGTGATGGTATAGACGAGTTCGCGCAGGGTGTATTCGCCTTTGCGTACCCGGGCAGGTTGGTCGTTGTCGATCACCTGACTGTCGTAGACGAAGAGGTATCCTGTCAGGTCGGATACCTGGCGGAGGAGTTGGTAGCGGGTGCCTTTGGCGTCCTTCATCTGTACCTTACGGTCGAGCCCGTCGTCTCCACCCTCTGCCCGGATAGCTGTTGCCAGGAGGAGCAACAACAGGCAAAGTAGGAAACGACTGAATAGGGTCCCGACCGTTTTCATACCTATTGAATTTGAATTATTCTTTCCGGGTGATATTAATGATATTCTGTTGCCGGTTGTATTGCAGGTTCATCACGGTACAGATGATCCGGGCCATGGTTTCGGGCGAATCGTTCTGGAAGGTGACGGTTATCTGACGGTCGCCCAACGAAGGATCGACCTTCAACTGTACGGAGTCGGTGTTCTCGTTGATGATTCGTGCCACGTCCGACAGGTGTTGGTCTTTGAAGTGGATATGACGTAAATAGTTCTCGAAAGTATCTGCTGATGCATTAGATGTAGTCTGCAAGACTCCTTCTTCTAACCAAACAGTTTCTCCGGCTTTGACCATAACGGTGGAATTATCTTTCTTGGAGGTGACTTTCACCATGCCTGTGCGTACGGAAAGTGAGAATCGTTCGTTGTCGGCACTCTTCACACGGAAGGAGGTTCCGATGACTTCGACGGTGGTGGTCTGAGTCTGGATGATGAACGGGCGTTGGCGATTCTTGCTCACTTCGAAGAAAGCAGTTCCGTTGAGGGAGACTTCGCGCTTGTCGTCGGCGAAGTGCGTGGGGTACTCTACAGAGGCTTGTTCGGCTAAGTAGATGATGGACCCGTCTTCAAAACTGGTGACCAAAGTGGGATCTCCTTTGGCATTGTGCAGCACGAGCATATTGTCGGTAGCAGCTGTCCGGCTGGTGGTGTAGAACACTGTTAATGCTACCATGCCGACAAACAGGGCGGCTATGCCTGCTGTCCACTTCATCGGAAAAGAGCGGGTTCCGGGTTGTTTCTTCCTTTCTTCTGCTGATATTCGGAACGTGGGAGTCTCACTTCCGGCAGCGTTACTATCCGCCAGCAATCCGTCCCGTTCCAACCGGTTGTACAACAGGTTCCACGCTTCATCCACACTTTTATATTCTTTCGTCTTCATCCTATTATATATCTTTCTATTTCTTTCTTCAACAATTGATGAGTTTTGGTCATCTCTGCCTCCACGGTCTTCACCGAGATGGCGAGTGTTTCGGCTATTTCCTTGTACTTCAACCCTTGCCAACGGTGCATCTGGAATATCTTCCGGCGTCGTTCGGGAAGTTTTTCCAAGGTACGTTCGATGGCTTCTTCGAGCTCCCGGTCTTCGAGTTCTTCCAACGGAGAGGAGTCGGGCGACTCTTCGGCAAACGAGGCCATGTGCTCGCGGTATTGGTTGCGTACGGCTTCCTGCTCGCAATATTGGAGCGACTGGTTGCGCACGGCACCGTAGAGGTATGACTTCACCGACCGGAATATTTGTATCTGTTCGCGATCCTTCCACAGTTTGTAGAAGAGTTCCTGGATGATTTCTTCGGCCACGTCTCTCCGGCCTGTGATGCCGGAGGCATACAGACAAAGTGGGGTATAGTAAAACCGGAACAGTTGTTCGAAAGCTTTAATATCTCCCTCCTTGACTTTCTTTAGTATGAATAAATCATCCAGCATGGCTATCTCGCTTTGTGCAAAGGTATATTTTTCCCAATCTACTTCATAAGATTGTCAATTAATAAACTATTTCCCGTTCGCTTTCTTCAACTTCGTCACGGCTGTTTCCAGCGATTCGGACGGGGCAATGATGTTGTATCCTTCCCAGAAGTTCTCATCGTAGAAGTTGCCCACCTTGTCGGAAAGCACGCTTGTTTCGCGGAATGCCTGTTTGTACGGGATACCGGTAAGCGGATTCAGACGTTTGTCGGTCACCACCATTTCGGAAACTACCGTGTATGTGGTAGAGAACAGCCGGCGTTTCCAGTCGCACTTGAAGCGGATACTGTTGCGTATATAGTTCAGGTAGCTTATCCCATTCTCCGTTTTATACGTCACCAGATACGTGATCTCCTCGGGTTTGAAGCGTAGGTTGAAGGGCTTCTTCCGGAGAATGGCTGCAATCACCTTGTTACGGTCTTTCATGCTCAGGTTGAACTCCACCTGTGTAAATGCCAGCGTGGCCTCATCGATATACATCTTGCCGTAGAACAGCGGATAAGACCGATCGGCTTGTGGTTCAAAGCCTACTACATAATGCGGACGATCGTCGAGCATGGTCGATGTCTCCATGTAAAACCGGTAGTCGTTGAGCGATTCGGGCGAGATAAGCAGATCGCGATTCTTCACCACATCCATGTAGACAGAATAGTTCGGACCTCCCTGTAGTTTCACAATGAGCGTATCGCCTGCCTTGGGGCTGAGCAACTGACGGCCTTTGTACACCTGTACCCTGTCGCGATCCACGTCTTCGCTGTACGGTGTCTTGTACACATTCACAATCGCTTCGGTTACATTGATATAGTTGCGACGTTTGCGGATTGTTTCACGGTAGAATCCGGTCAGCAGATTGTTCGACGGGCTATTGTTCAGCGCTACCTTATCGGAGGCTTTCCTTACCAAATCGAGCGCATTGATACCTCGCACCAATACTTCGGGAAGTTTGTTCACATTCGGGACGAGGAAGACCGTCACATCGGGCATGTCTTCGTTTTGCAAAGTAATCCGTTGGCTCCGATAGCCCAGGAAGGATATTTCGATAGCTCTTGCCTGGATGCTGTCGCCCACTTTGATAGTGAATACGCCATCTTCGTTGGTCACGGTACTGACACTCGTTCCGGGGACGGAGATATTGGCACTCTCCAACACTTTCCGGGTTTCCCGGTCTTTCACTACGCCGGTCACAGTGATGAAACCTGCGCCTTTGGCCGCCCATGCCGGAGCTATCACTCCGAGCAGAAGGATCATCAGAAGGATTCTTGCTGTTTTCATATTCATTGTTTTCATTGTTGCATCGTTTTAAGGTGAATGATTCAAACTGTTTACATTACTATGATCGGTGAGCAAGGATTTACCCTATGAAAATACGAAAGTTTTTTGATATTCTTCGAAAATCCCTCTATAAAATGACTACACACAATAAAACCCACTCTTTCGAATGGGTTCATTATGCAAATTGAATAAGTTATAATGTTATTTCTCCGGAATCAGCACCACACCAAGATTCTTCTTCCCATCCATCTTCACCACAAACGGTTTCTCGAACCGCACATGACGCAGGAACTGTGTCTCCATCACAGCCGGGCAAGCATTCAGGAAATCCTGATTATAAAGTCCGTCATTCAGGAAAGCATTGATCGTGAAGTACCCTACCCCGAACGAAGTCAGGTTCTGGAAGAAGTGCGTACCCTGGCTCGGGTCCACGCGATAATTCGTCAAACCAGCTTCCACGATGACACGGGCGGCGGAGATATGCGGCCACTTCACCGGAATACCCAGCCACGAGTCGCTGCTACCCCAACGTCCGGGGCCTACCAGTATATAGTTCTTCCCTTCGTTGAGGAATTGCTGGTTCACCTTCTCTATCTCGTAGGCAATAGCAGGATTGTTCGACGCCCGGTAATCCTCCGTCTTCACATAGATCACATCGAAAATATCGTTCACGATGCCATGTCCCAACGAGTGATTGGAACTCAGCAGAATCTGTTCTTCGGGTATTTGCAGCAAGTCTTCCTCGATCACCTCCTTGCTGTCCACAATGGGGCGGATCTGCAACAGGTAGAACGTACCGGTCTTGTCGTTATCACGGCTCAACGTGGCGGCAAACTCGATCTCTACCGGACGGCGCATTTCCATCTGACCGTACTGGAGCGATAACTGTAGAATCTTCGCCAACGGAAACACATCGTGTTGCAGAATGTTGGCAAACGTGATCAACTTCCGTCCTCCGGGATACAAACCGTCGCGAATAACCTGATCATAAGGATCGTATGTAGAAGCAATGTACCGAAGCGAACCATCTTTCTCGGCATCCTTTATATTCAGTTTCAGGAGGTTGAAGCCGTCGTCAATGGAGAAGTCCTGGGTGATATTCTTCAGATCGAGGGCATAGAAGCGGGTCTGTGTCTCTTTCAAGGCGATCTCCATCTCACTGGTCTGCAATACCTGATTAGGATGATAAGGCGAGAAACGAAGTGTCATACCACCGTCGACGATGTACTTGCCCAGACCAAGAGCCAGATTCACCGTACCTTCTTCGGGCGTCTCGTCGCCGATGGGGTAATAGTTGAGCGAACGTGCTACCCCCGACATCGACGGGTAGTAGTGGTCTCCGTACTGATTCCCCACGACTTCTTGCAGAATCACAGCCATCTTCTCCTGATCGATCACATTCGACGTAGCCTGCATATATGCCTTACTATCACGGAAGTAGACCGATGCGTACACGCCTTTGATGGCATCGCTCAGCATACGGAGCATCTCGTACTTATCGTCCAGATAAGGAATCATGTACGTACTGTAAATACCCGCAAAAGGCTGGTAGTGCGAGTCTTCGAGCAAAGATGACGAACGGATGGCGATGGGCGACTTCACCACATCAAAGAACGTAAAGAAGTCCTCCATCAGATGATCGGGCAGTTTGGCACGGAGGAAGTACCGCAGGATTTGTTCATCCTCAGCATCGGAGAGGGCAAACTGATAAAGGTTGTTCATCTCCATAAACTCGTCGAATACATCGGTACAGAGTACGATGGTCTTCGGGATGGCTACCCGGGCGTTCTCGAACTCCTCGAACTCGGGGTGACGCTTGATAATATCGTCGATGAAAGCCAATCCGCGGGCTTTACCGCCCAACGAACCGTCGCCAATGCGGGCAAAGTTGGAGTAACGGTCGAAGCGGTCGCGCTTGAACACAGCTACCACCCCTTGATTCTTCATCTTGCGGTACTTCACGATGGCTTCGAAGATGATACGGCGGTGGGCATCTACGTCTTGCAAACTGTTCCACGTAATGGGTTTCAGGAACTCGGCCACGGGGAACATGGCGCGGGAATAAAACCAGCGCGACACGTGGTTGCGACTAATATGATACAGGAACGACTCAGCCGGAACGGCAAAGATAATGTTCTGTAGTTCTTTGAGGTTACGCACACGGGCGATCTCCTCCATCGTATCGGGGTTGCGGAACACGAAATCACCGAATCCGAAATTATCGGACACCGTACGACGCAAGTCTACGTCCATCTTCTTGGAGTTCTTGTCGATGAACGAAGCTCCATACCGGGAGGCATACGCCACATTGTCCGACTCGGCCGACTGGATGATGATGGGTACAAACGGGTCTTCCTCACGCACCACCTGACAGAGTTTGATACCTGCCACGGGGTCGGTTTCACCATCTTCCACCAACGGGAAACGTACGTCGGTAATTAGTCCGAGGATGTTGTTCTTGTATTTATGGAAGATGCCGGTAGCTTCCTGAAAGTTACGCGCCAGTACAATTTTGGGACGTCCACGCATACGCAACGTACGCTGGTGACCGTTCAGGGCTTCGGTAGAGAACTCCTGACTCTGCTTCAACACAAACTTATACAGATTGGGCAGCACGGAGGAATAGAAGCGGATGCTGTCTTCCACGAGCAGGATGAGCTGTACACCCACCTCCTCGACGTCGTGTTCCAGATTCATCTTGTCCTCGATGAGTTTGATGATGGAGAGCAGCAGGTCGGTATTGCCCAACCAGCAGAATATGTAGTCGAATGCCGACAGGTCTTCGTTGGCGATACGCTTCGTGATACCGTGACTGAACGGCGTAAGGATCACCATCGGAATGTGCTCGTACAAACTCTTGATGTGCCGGCCGATATCGAAGCTGTCGTTGTCGCCGGTACTGGGCATACAGATCACCAGGTCGAACTTGATCACTTCGAGTATCTCCAATGCTTCTTCTACAGTCGACACCTGCGAGAAACGGGGCGGGTAACGGAGCGACAGCGAGGTGTACTCGTTGAACAGCTTCTCGTCGATACGTCCGTCGTCTTCGAGCATGAAAGCGTCGTACGGGTTGGCAATGAGCAACACGTTGAAGATACGGCGCGTCATGAGGTTGGCAAACTGCGTATCCTTGAAGTAGAGTTGATTGAGTTTGTATTTACTGAGCATTTTCCGGTTGTTGATTTTAATTCGTCGGGCAAAATTCGCTGTTTTTATTGGGATAAGCAACAGATGGTATTGTTTTCTGATAAAAAATGCTACATTTGCAAGACTAATTCTATATACACAACTATTATGAAAAGAAATCTGTTACTTACTACCCTCTGTACCTTACTCTTTATGGCCTGTAGCAAAGATGATTTGCAAGAGGAAGAATTCGAAATGACCTACAAACTTTCTGGCATTGAATACTATCTGGAGGCACGCGATGGGATGACACTCGATACTGTACGGTTAATTGGTATATCTGCTAATAACCCTAACCCAACCCACCCAGCATATTTTCATATAGAAGATCCCGAACTGGATTTCACTTCGTTCTTCTGTCTCGCAGAACCCGTTGACTTCAAAATAGCAGATCAAGACTCTATGTTAGTCAAGCGCCCTTATTATTCACGCGAAACAGAGGCGCTGAATTTTACTGATTTTATGCCCCTTAGTTATTACATTTTAGATAAAGAAACTACCAGTAAATCAGGAGATAGTGGTGCATCCACGGTACAGATCCCTCCTTTGTACAAGTTGATTGTCACACGCACAGTCGTGAGAGCAAGGATGCGGACATCTTTCACTGCCACGTATATCAGTGATTACGGAGACATTAAAAAGGTTAAGGGGGAATGGTATGGAACGGAATACGGCAATGTGTCAACTGTGTTCAGCTATGTTCCGACTAATCAATAATTATTGGACCCCGTTGGCGGAATTAAAGAAATCCTTATCAGAGAAGCAGATCGCTATACATTAAATGCATCGAACCGATGCTCGTAGAGCAAGCTACCGATACTCGTAGAGGGAGGTGGTTTAGGTCTACGAGGGTCGATGTACGAGATGTACATCTCATACAGTACCAGATGTACATCTCGTGCTGCTCCAGATGTACATCTCGTACATCGATGGTCGTAGAGTGTCACCACCTTGGTCGTAGAGTATCTATAGCTTGCTCTACGAGAACAACAAGTTAGCAAAGAAAGGATGAATTTGTAGGGAAACCAATCACCAACTCTTCCTGCCCGGCATGATTCCGGCATCCGTATCGGCATTATCCACCCGCTTATCAAGTTTCTTACCCTGCTTCCCGTAATTGAGGTTCACGGCAAGCTTTACGACGAATGCTTGGGTGTACTGCGTATGTATCAGCGACTTCACCGGGTTCAGCGACGCCCAGTTTTCGTTATCCGTTTTGTACTCTTTCAGGAACGGGTTCAACACGCCAACCATCAGCGACCAATGGGGCATCTTGTAACCCGCCATCACGGTACACATCTGGTCGCTCTTCGTTACATGCTCGCCATACATGATACGCGGCGGGGTGATGGTACTGAAATTAGCCACCCAACGGTTGTACGAGAAATCGGCATTGACGCGCAGCTCGAACATAGTGTACGTGTGCAGATAATCATTCCCTTCGCTGATGAAGCGGTTGATGCACGGAGCTACCGACAGGCTGAGATGATTCTTCCAAGGCTTCAAACGGAAAACCAACTCGGCACTCAAGTTCTGAAACGAACGCTGGTTCTCTTCCGTATGAACAAACTTGCCGTTCTCGTAAAACACCGACTCCATGATGGGTTTGAACTCATAATCGTACCCCACGATAAGGTCAATGCCTGCTGTGCCTTTATTATATCCGGCCGTGAAACTCTGGTTTAATACCTGATAGGATTGTAGCGATGGGTTGCCACGACGTACCACCCACTCGTCCACTGCTTGCGTCACGTCATTGAGCGAAGCCAGTAAAGGAGCTTGTGTACGCAGATTGATGCGGTAACGTAAGTACGAATCCCGATTCGGTTCGAAGGTGATACGTGCCGATGGTTGAAGAGTGAACTTCTCCGTACGGTTGCTCTCCTGACTGTAGTAGAGGCGTGCTCCGGTAAGATTAGCCATGTAGCCCCACTGCCCTGTGCGGCCCTGATATTCGGCATACGCATACGTCTCGGCCTGATTCATTGCCACATCGGCAGTGGTGGTTCCGTCGTAACGGTTGTCCGTATATGATTGCAGATGGCGTACGCCTGTGGTCAGCTTGTTTGTGCCGAACTTCTTCTCGTAGATACCTTCGGCGATGAGCGAATACTTCCGCCCGTCGATGTGCGAGTAAATATCTGTTTCGGGCGTTCCATTCATAGTCGCTTCCTGGTAAGAGTGCTTACTATCAGTATTGATATATGTACCTACGGCATTGAAGATAAGCAGTTGGTTGTTCTTCAGGTTGCGCTGAAAGTAGAGGTCGAGGGCAGGTGAATGGCTTTTCTCCACTGTATGGTCGGTGATAGACAGCGGATTGGCAGCATCCGATTCGTAAAGCTTGCTGCGACGGTCGTCGAAACTGTTCGGGAAGTCGTTGAGACGGTACGTCAACTGGGCATTGAAGAAGTAGTCCTTATCGGCCAGGCTGTAGTTCAGATTGGCATTGAAGGTACGTTTATCAAAGAGAGTCGGTTCGCCCACTTCCACACGGTGCAGTGATGCGTCAGGAGCATTTAGCCATTCGTCGTACTCGCGGGTCCAGTAGCCGTGACGTTGTACGTACACCGCATTGGCCGACCATTCGGAACGTCCGTGGTTGTATTTCAGCGACAGGCGGTCGTCGGCCGATAAGCGTTTATCGCCTGCACTGTTGAAGGCTACGGCATTGATGTTTCCACCCGAATCGTTGCGGCGAGTGATGTAGTTGATCACCGCTCCCACGTTGCCGTAACGGGCTCCCGGATCGTCGACGTACTCGATGCGGAGGATGTCTGCGGGAGGGATGGAAGCGATTTCAGCATTCGTTACCTGTACACCGTTGATGCGCAGTTGCACAGGCAGATTGTCTGTCATGGTGACTTCCCCCGAAGTAGGATCGACCATGATACGGGGCAGTTGCATCTTTCGCATCATGTCGATGCCATCGGTAGACATGCGGACTTGTTCCTGGGTAGGTATCAGCAGTTTGCGATCGTCTTTCACGATAACGGATTGTGCTTTTACAGTGACTTCGCTTAACGCGATAATGGTGTCTTGCATCGATACCGGTGCATTTTGTGCAGACATAAGGGTGGCTGTCAGCATGCACATCAGGCATGCCAACCCTATTTTAATTGTTCTCATACATGTTATTGATTAGATAAATTGAAACCGGACCAGAACAGTCGGTTCAGAAAGAAAAGTTTGTCAATTATAAAGGAGTTCTTCGTACAGCCCTGCCAAACGTTTGCGTAAATGCAGCACGGCATAATGTTTCCGGGAAAGTACGGTATTGACCGACACGTTCATCGCCTCGGCAATCTCCTTTACAGGAATACCTTCGAGTTCCGTCAATTCGAACACTTCGCGTTGTTCCACGGGCAGTTCGGCAAGGGCGTTTTCCAGCTCCGTCCATACCAGCGAGCGCAAGTATTCCGTTTCGGGTGAGGGCGACGTTTCGCTGTTGAAAAGGATCTCCGAGAAGTCCTTCAGCACATCGTCCCCTTCCTCATCACGGTACGTAGGCATCTCTTCCTCGCGCATCTTGGTCCCCTTATTAATGATGAGGTTGCGAGCCACCCGGTACAGCCAGGCTGATACCTGCTCGACGGGGTTCACCGGATTGTCGAAAGCCTTCGTCAGTTGGTAGAAGACGTCTTGCAGAATATCGTCCGCATCCTCCTTATTGGACACATGTTTGCGGATAAAACTTTTCAGCTTCGGACGATATTCCGTGACGAGTTGGCCGACTTCTTGTTTGGTTTGTTCATTCATGACAGTTCGTCGTGATGTTGTGCACGTTATTCTTTTTCATTCTTCGGTTCCCCGGCATGCATGAACTCCCTGTCGCAGCCACCTAACCTATCGCCGAAGAAATCGCGTTTGCCGAAAGGAGCGAAGTGCTTCCTGCGTTCTTTGATAAACGCTTCGCGTTCTTCGGGTGTCATCTTCATCCACTTCTCGTGAATGGGGTTTCCGCCACCCATGCCATGCATTCCACCGCCATGCATACCGCCCATCATTCCGTGATGTCTGCCGTGCATTCCGCCTCCGTGCATCATTCCTCCCCTACCGCCGAAACGTCCAAACAGGATTCGTGTCAACACCAACAGTCCCAATGACTGCCAATATCCGATAGCCGTAAGTCCGAAGAGTGCAGGCATCAGCCAGTTCCACAACAACATCACTGCGGCACCTGCTGCGCCGATAATTAACACCCATGCTACCAAGTGCAATAATCTCTTCCATTTACTTGTTCTCATAAGATTCTTCTTTTTAAATTGTTTATACATACTCTTGTTATTTCCGGGAAGATCACTCCCCTTACTCATGCAGACAAACAAGAGAAATATATATTTTAGGAGAAACGAATTATTTTCAAAAAAAGTTAGATAGCCAAAGAATTCTCATCCTGCAATGCCTTATGGATAGAGAATGCTATATGCTAATAATTAAAAAGATTCTCTACGCAAATGCGCGAATGTAATACTTTTCTTCTACTTTTGCGTGAAATCAAAAAATCATTATGTTACGTACCATCAGATTAACACTGGCCACCGTATTCTTTTCCTTCATCACGCTCCTGTTTCTCGACTTCACGGGAACCTTGCACGGATGGTTCGGATGGATGGCCAAAACTCAGTTTCTCCCTGCCATACTGGCGCTCAACGCAGGAGTCGTTATCTTCCTTATCGCCCTGACACTGGTGTTCGGACGCATTTACTGCTCGGTGATTTGTCCGCTGGGTGTATTTCAGGATGTCATGGCATGGGTGGGACGCCGACGTAAGAAACTTCCTTACTCCTACTCGCCGGCCCGTTCGTGGTTGCGTTACGGTATGTTGGGCATATTCGTTGTGGCGCTGGTAGCAGGTTTCGCCCAGCTGGCCGCCTTGCTGGAGCCTTACAGCGCTTACGGACGTATGGCCAACAACTTCTTCGCCCCACTCTGGCAATGGGGAAACAATCTGCTGGCTCACCTGGCCGAACGTGCCGATAGTTATGCTTTCTACGAAACGGAAGTGTGGATGAAAAGTCTTTCCACTTTTATCATAAGTGTCGCGACGTTCGTAGTGCTGGCTGTGCTGGCCTGGCGTAATGGGCGGACGTATTGTAACACCATTTGTCCGGTGGGTACGGTGCTGGGATTCTTCTCACGCTTCTCGCTGCTGCGCATCACAATCAATACTGATAAGTGCAATGGATGTAGTGTTTGCGCACGCAATTGCAAAGCAGCTTGTATCGATCACAAGCAGCACCAGATAGATTACAGTCGTTGTGTGGCATGTATGAACTGCATCGGGAAGTGTAAACATAATGCCATCGGCTATCAAGCACGTTGGACGAAAGCTGAACCGAAAGCGGCAGTAATCACACAAACATCGTCAACCGATCAAGCACGTCGCAGCTTTCTCACCGCTACCGCCTTACTTGCTACTACCTCCCTGCTGAAAGCACAGGAGAAGAAAGTAGACGGCGGACTGGCAGCGATACAAAACAAGAAAATCCCTAACCGCAGCACGCCCCTCGTCCCGGCAGGCGCCGCCAGTCTGCGCCACATGACGCAGCATTGTACTGCCTGCCAGTTGTGCGTATCAGCTTGCCCGAATCAGATATTGCGCCCTTCGAGTAGCCTGAAAACGTTGATGCAGCCCGAGATGTCATACGAACGCGGTTACTGCCGTCCCGAATGTACGAAGTGTTCCGAAGTATGTCCGACAGGCGCCATACGTCCGGTTACGAAAGAAGAAAAATCGTCTGTACAAATCGGTCACGCCGTATGGGTAAAGGCCAACTGCATCGTCCTGACCGATGAAGTGGAATGTGGTAACTGTTCGCGTCATTGTCCGGTAGCAGCCATTCACATGGTTCCGATGGATTCGGCCGATGAGAAGTCGCGCAAGATACCCGTAGTGAACGACGAACGCTGCATCGGTTGCGGAGCATGTGAGAATCTCTGTCCGTCACGTCCGTTCAGCGCCATCTATGTGCAAGGGCACGAAATACATAAGATTGTTTAAAGTAGGAAACAACGTTTGGCGTAAGCCAATTAAAAATGAAAGGTTAAGAGATGTCAGATAAGAACAAACATATCAACCGAAGAGACTTCTTCAAGATTGTGGGCGTCGGTACAGCTGCCGCCACGCTTTACAGTTGTGGTCCCAAAGGTGCTCAAAGCATCGCCACAGGAAGTAATGCTTCCCTACCCGTTCCCACGGACAAGATGACGTACCGCACACTGAATACCGGCGATAAAGTATCGCTACTGGGCTACGGTTGCATGCGTTTCCCGATGATTCCTGGGCCCGACGGCAAAGGAGATATCGTAGACCAGGACGTGACCAATCAACTGGTAGACTATGCCATCGCCCACGGGGTAAACTACTTCGACACATCGCCTGTCTATCTGCAAGGCCAGTCCGAACGTGCTACCGGAACCGCCCTTAAAAAGCATCCGCGCGACAAGGTTTACATTGCCACCAAACTATCCAACTTCTCGAACTATACACACGAAAACTCCGTTGCTCTGTACCGCAAGTCGTTCGAAGAGTTGCAAACGGATTACATCGACTATTATTTGCTGCATGCAGTCGGTGGCAGCATCCAGAACTTCCAAGACCGCTTTGTGGACAATGGCATGATGGACTTCCTACTTAAAGAGCGCGAAGCCGGACGCATCCGTAAACTCGGTTTCTCGTTTCACGGCCTCGCGGAAGTGTACGACTATGCTCTCTCCTTGCACGATAAATATCACTGGGACTTCGTGCAGATTCAGCTCAACTACATGGACTGGAAACATGCCGGAAGAGGAAACGTGAACGCCGATTACTTGTACGGCGAGTTAGTGAAGCGGGAGATTCCTGCCGTAGTGATGGAACCATTACTCGGTGGGCGTCTGTCGAAACTGCCCGATCACATTGTATCCCGCCTCAAACAACGCAATCCGGAGGGTAGCGTGGCTTCATGGGCTTTCCGTTTCGCCGGTCAGCCGGAATGGGTACTCACCTCCCTGAGCGGCATGGCGTACATGGAACATCTGCAGGACAACATCCGCACATACGCTCCTCTCCAACTGCTGACGGATGATGATAAAAAGTTCCTCGAAGAAACGGCTCAACTGGTGCTGAAATACCCCACCATTCCGTGCAACGACTGTAAGTATTGCATGCCTTGTGTGTATGGTATCGACATACCTGCCATCCTGCTCTATTATAATAAATGTGTGAACGAGGGTAGTGTCCCCAAAGACCAAGGCGACGAGAATTACAAGAAGTATCGCCGTTCCTTCCTGGTAGGATATGACCGTGCCATCCCTAAACTCCGCCAGGCCGATCATTGCACAGGATGCAACAAGTGTGTGGAGCAATGTCCGCAGAAGATCAAGATTCCACGGGAGTTGCAACGCATCGACCAGTTCGTGGAGCAGTTGAAACAGGAAACATTATAACATGAAACGACTGATTCAACTCTTACACAATGGCGGATATTCCTGCGTTATCCGCAATGGCGAAGAAACCCGCACTTTTACCCGTCGCGGTGTAGCCGATTTGTACGACCTGCTTTATCAGGACCCAGCCTTTATGAAAGGTGCATGGTTGGCCGATAAAGTAGTGGGCAAAGGTGCGGCTGCTTTGATGATTCTCGGAGGTATCGCACAGATTTATTCCGATATAATCAGTCAGCCGGCACTGGAATTGCTTCAAAACGCCGGCATACCGGTAGAGTATATCACACTGGTTCCCCATATCGAGAACCGAGACAAGACGGGTTGGTGTCCGGTGGAAACGCTCTGCTACAAAGAAGAGACAGCCGAAGCTATCCTTCCCCTTATTAACGAATTCATCCTAAAAATGAGATCATCATGAATAAAGAAAACATCGCAGCTGCCATCATCGCAGCAGAAAAGTCGGCCTTGGAAGAGTGGAACAAAGGCAACCCATCGGGGTATCTGGATATTTATGCACCGAGCATCACCTACTTCGACCCGTTTCAGGAAAAGAGAATAGATGGTATTGAAAAAATGCGGGAGTTGTACGAATCATTGAGAGGACAGATCCGGGTGGATAGCTATGAGATGATAGATCCGCATGTGGAAGTTTCGCCCGGAATGGCTGTACTGACTTACAACCTGAATTCTCATTCCGGCGGCGTGCTTTACCAATGGAACTGCACAGAAGTATTCCAACAAATGGAAGATGGTCAATGGAAAATTGTACATAATCACTGGTCGTTAGTCAAACCGTTGAAAGGATAAGTTTACTCTTTTCACAAGGTGCCATGCAGTATTTCGCAGAAGGATTCATTTTATCAATAAATCTTTAAAACGAATTATCCATGAAAACAAGAATCCTTCTTTTACTGTCATTCTGTATCGGCATGGGTGCATACGCACAAAACAGTACGAAACCCGACAAAACAATTAAGCCTTACGACAGGTGTTGGCAACTGGACATCACTACCGGGGCTAACTTCGACCTAATCCGGTCGAGCGATGACCCAACTGCCGAATTGCTCAATACACGCCCCAGTGTTGCTCCCTCGTTGGGTGTCCATGTAAACCACCTCTTTTCCCGAAAGGTAGGGTGGTATGCCAATGCACAAATAAATTTCTACAAGGAGCAAGACCCCAGACAAACGTCAATCGGCAAAATAGCCGAAAAACTGATGGACAGGATTTTTCCCGGGACACTTTTAATACATCCGTCTATAGACGTAGGTTTACTCTATCGCATAGAAACAAACAGATTCAGGTTGTACCCTTCGGCCGGCATCGGCTATAATGGTCACCTATCCGAATCGCACTCTTACACCGCAAATGATGATCAGCAAATAAGTTACAAGCAAGACCCGGGTTACCTGATGCTAAATCTGGGGCTAACCAGTAACTATTACGTCACCAAACGGGGCTTCCTTGTATTTAGAGCTGGTTTCCAGCAGCCACTTCAGTCGACAAGTGTCAGGATGGATTTCAGGGGCGGAGACGAGGCTATTCTCAATTTTTACGAAACCAGCACAGCAGGGAGAGCACTCAACCTATCTATCGGATATGGGTTCGCCTTTGGGAAAAGAAGGTAAATACAACTTCTCCCATGCTTCATACGAAATGGGTGCTAAATTTTCTTGTTTCAGGATATCGACCAATCGATCCAGATCTTCCTGAAAATTAGGGTTATCCAGGTCTGTAGGCATACAACAGACCTGGGCACAGTAAAAGAACAGTCGACCCGGGAAGCCTCTTCCCGTCAGCTGTTCTTCTTTTTTCTCGCGGTGTTCGGAATCTATGTAGTAAAACGCAGTAATCACATCGAGCTTATCGCCGAACTTCACCCCCTCGTCTTCATACTTAGGAGTGACCCAGATTAAGTAATCTTTATAGGTTCCTATAAAAATCAACTCACTATGGATAGAGAATTGTTGTTCGCGCAAAAAAGAATACCGATCCGAGTTCAGCCTCTTGATTATCTGTCTACGCTTGTAATACTCTTCATAGAAAAGTCCTACTGCTGTATACAAAACCGTCACACTCAAGCAAACTCCTAAACCCGTCCACAGTGCATCCACTGCATAAACATCTATCAAGGCTATAAGGAAACTAACTACTCCCAGAATAGTTCCCCAAAGCAAACTTGGAGTCAAATAGCTTACAATCTTTTCTTTACGTATAACCGGAACCTTATTCATTATATCTTTATCCGAATTGTTTTACATTTCTTATTGATCACACTCCTATACTGTTTTTACAGCTTCGGCCAACTGGTTTAAAGCCTGCCGAAGCACACTACGCGGACAAGCCACATTCAGCCGCATAAAACCTTCACCTTCCTTACCGAAAGTAGTCCCCTCGTTCAGGGCCAGGTGAGCTTTGTCTTCAAACATCCGGACGAGCTCCGCATGAGACAAGCCCAACTCACGGCAATCGAGGAAGATAAGATACGACGCTTGCGGACGGATCATCTTTATAGCAGGAATATGTTGGCGCAGGTATTCGCCTGTAAAGTCTATGTTGCCTTGAATATAAGCCACCACCTGATCGAGCCATTCCGTACCATTGCTATACGCGGCTGCTACTGTCAGGTAAGCGAACAGGTGTCCTTCACTAAACTCTCCTGCCGACATAAACTTCCGGTAACGGTGGTTGATATCCGGATTCTCGATGATACAATAGGAACTTGCGACCCCCGGCATATTGAATGCCTTACTGGGCGACATAAAGACTAAGGAGTTCAGCCGCGCATGCTCGGAAACTAACGCAAAGGTAGTATGACGGTACGGAGGCAGGGTAAGGTCGGCATGGATCTCATCAGATATCACCAACGTACCGCTTTCGTAACAGATATCGGCTATCGCGGCAAGTTCTTCTTTGGTCCATACCCGCCCGCCCGGATTGTGCGGATTACTTAGTATCAACACTTTGCAACCCGAGACATCAGCCCGGAAACGTTCGAAATCGATGGTGTACTGTTCATTGTGAAGCACCAGCGAATGATACACCACCTGACGTTCCAGATGCCGGCTCACAAGGAAGAACGGATGATATACGGGCGACATGACCATCACCTTGTCGGCAGGTTGTGTGAAACACTGCAAGGCAAAAGCCAGTCCGCGTACAATACCCGGCGTAAAGGTGAGCATCTCCTGCCGGATGGTCCAGCCATAACGTTCCTGCACCCAGTCGATGATCGACGTATGCCACTCCCGGCAGGCAAAGGTATAACCCAGCACCTCGTGTTCCAGCCGTTTACGCAACGCATTCATGATGAATGGCGGCGTACGGAAGTCCATATCGGCCACCCACATCGGCAGTAGATCGTCCCGTCCCCAAAGCGTATTCACGGCATCCCACTTCACGCTATCCGTCCCACGACGGTCTATAATTTCATCAAAATTGTATCTCATATTAATGTTCATATTTGCAGGCACAAATGTACAACGCAACTGATTTAAAATGCAAGACCAATCCTGTTTATTTTCACAGCAGAATATATAAATTACCACAATTATGGTAGAGATACCCCGGCAGTCATTTCTTTTTCGTACTTTTGCACACATCCAACCAAGATAATACAAAAATGATAAAAGCTCTGTTTTTCGATATCGACGGAACATTGGTTAGTTTCGAAACACACGCCATCCCGGCATCGACCATCGAAGCCATTGCAGCCGCTCGTGCGAAAGGAATCAGAATATTCATTGCCACCGGACGTCCCAAGGCAATCATCAATAATCTCACTGCACTGACCGATCGCGGACTCATCGACGGATACGTAACGATGAACGGCGGCTATTGTACCGTGGGCGATGAAGTAATCTATAAAAGTGCCATCTCACCGGAATCGGTACAAACAATGGCCGATGCCTGCCGCGCAAAAGGTTTCCCATGCATCTTCGTGGCCGAGCATACAGTAGCCGTCTGCCAGGACGACGAACAAGTTGAGGATATCTTCCGCCGTTTCCTGCGGGTGGACAATCTGTACGAGAAGAGCATCGAAGAGGCAACCAATCGTCCCATCTTCCAGATGACCCCGTTCATTAATGCTGAAGAAGAGACTGAACTGATGGCGCGCATGCCCGATTGCGAATCGGGCCGCTGGTACCATGCGTTCACCGATATCACTGCCAAAGGAAATACCAAAAGCAAAGGTATCGAAGAGATGATACGCTACTTCGGCATCGGTGCCGACGAAACAATGGCATTTGGCGATGGTGGGAATGATATCACCATGCTTCGGAGTGCAGCCGTCGGCGTAGCGATGGGTAATGCCAACGAGGATGTGAAACAGGCAGCCGACTATGTCACCACCTCGGTAGACGAGGATGGGATCCTGAATGCGATGGTACACTTCGGGATTATTTAATAACTCAATATGTCAACTACCGTCGACACCAACAACAAAGAATTCCAGGATGCACTGAACCTGATTCAGTATACCCGGCAGTCGGTGTTCCTTACCGGGAAAGCCGGAACGGGTAAATCCACCTTCCTGCGTTACATCTGCGAACACACCAAAAAGAAACATGTGGTGCTAGCCCCCACAGGTATTGCTGCCATTAACGCCGGTGGAAGTACAATGCACAGCTTCTTCAAGCTCCCCTTCTACCCGCTCCTACCCGACGATCCGAACCTGAGTCTGCAACGCAATCGCATCCATGAATTCTTCAAGTACTCCAAGCCGCACCGCAAACTGTTGGAACAGATCGAGCTGGTGATCATCGACGAGATTTCGATGGTACGGGCCGATATCATTGATGCTGTCGACCGCATCCTACGGGTGTACTCACGCAACCTGCGCGAACCATTCGGCGGCAAACAAATTCTATTGGTAGGCGATGTTTTCCAGTTGGAACCTGTGGTTAAGAACGACGAACGGGAGATTCTGAACCGCTTCTACCCCACTCCGTATTTCTTCTCGGCCCGCGTATTTCAAGAGATCGACCTGGTTTCTATCGAACTGCAAAAGGTGTACCGGCAAACGGACGGTGTGTTCGTTCGTGTACTCGACAACATCCGCAACAACACAGCCGGATCGGCCGACTTGCAACTACTCAACACGCGGTACGGCACTTCCATCGAAGATTCGGAGAAGGATATGTACATCACCCTAGCCACCCGTCGCGACAATGTAGATTACATCAACGATAAAAAGCTGGCCGAGCTTCCCGGAGAACCGGAAACGTTCGAGGGAACCATTGAAGGTGACTTCCCCGAAAGCAGCTTGCCCACCTCAAAGGAACTTGTACTGAAAGTGGGTGCGCAGATCATCTTCATCAAGAATGACTACGACCGCCGCTGGGTGAATGGCACCATCGGTACTGTGAGCGGCATTGACGAAGAAGGAACGATTTATGTAGTAACAGACTCCGGGAAGGAGTGTGACGTAAAACTCGACAGTTGGCGCAACATCCGTTACCGCTATAACGAAGAGAAGAAAGAGATCGAAGAAGAGGTTCTTGGAACATTCACTCAATACCCCATCCGTCTGGCATGGGCCATCACGGTACACAAAAGTCAGGGACTAACGTTCAGCCGGGTAGTGATCGACTTCAGCGGTGGTGTCTTTGCCGGCGGGCAGGCGTATGTAGCGCTGAGCCGTTGTACCTCGCTGGAAGGCATTCAGTTGAAGAAGCCTATTAACCGCTCCGATGTATTTGTCCGTCAGGAGATTGTCACCTTTTCACAACGGTTCAATAACCGCATGGCTATCGACAAAGCATTGAAACAAGCACAGGCCGACATGCAATACGTAGCTGCCATCCGGGCATTCGACAAAGGCGACATGGAGGAGTGCCTCGAACAGTTCTTCCTGGCTATTCACTCGCGGTACGACATTGAGAAACCTGTTGCCCGCCGCTTTATCCGCCGCAAACTCAGTACCGTAAACAAGCTGAAGGAACAAAATAAGGCTTTGAAAGAGGAAATGCGTGCCCAACAGGAACGACTCAAGAAATTTGCCCGCGAGTACTTGATGATGGGCAACGAATGCATCACACAGGCGCACGACGAACGTGCCGCCCTGGCCAATTACAACAAAGCGCTGGAACTCAGTCCCGAGTACGTGGATGCCTGGGTACGCAAAGGCATCACCCTATTTAATATGAACGATGTCTTCGAGGCAGAGAACTGTTTCAACAATGCCGTTCGCCTACGCCCTACGGAGTTCAAAGCAATCTATAACCGTGGAAAGCTACGACTTAAAACAAACAACCTCGAAGGCGCCTTAGCCGATCTCGACAAAGCCACGACTTTGAAACCCGAACATGCCGGTGCGCACGAACTATTCGGCGATGCCTTGATGCAAGCCGGGAAAGAAGATGAAGCCGCCCTGCAATGGCGCATTGCAGAGGAGTTGAAGAAGAAAAAGAAAAGATAGTACGCTGGACAAGCAGTACTTCATCCGTAGCAAATGCTTTGCACACAGGGAGATACCAACCGTTACACTTCATGTAACAAGCATTCATCCAGTACGAAAGTTTCGCGTACACCCGGGTGTACAACCACTCTACACCCGGATGTACAGCCTTTCTACACCCGGGTGGACAAGCCCTGTACACCCGGGTGTAGAAAAGACTTTCTCCCTTTGAAACCAGTCACTTCTTCGCTTGTAACCAGTCGTATCCTCCTTTGATGCCAATCGTTTCCTCCTTTGTTACCGGGAAAAGCTGCTTACTAACAGTAATACCACTATTGGCGTTTTCTATTCATTTCACTGAATATCAGCAAACTAACAAAGAATGTGCGTGGGAGGTGCGTGAGATAAAAGGAGGCCTCTCACGCGCCTCTAAGGCCGATGAATAAAGGATTTGAGCACAAGTGCGTGACTGCGTGGGTACTTTTTCAACTTTCTTGAGAGATTGTTAGAGTGGTTACACATGTCTAAAACTTTTAAATAATCTTTATAAAAAAACCGTGTACGCTTTTTTTTAGTAAGTTTGTGACCCACAACTATATTATATCAGGAAAGTTATGAAGAAAGCATTGAAAATTGCAGGTATCACATTGGCAGTTATTCTACTGTTGATGTTTATTCTACCTTTCGCCTTCCAGGGGAAGATAGAGAAAATCGTGAAAGCAGAGGGCAACAAAATGCTCAATGCACAGTTCGACTTTACAAGCCTTGACATCAGTCTGTTTCGCCATTTCCCCAAAGCGTCTGTTAGTCTGCACGACTTCTGGCTCAAGGGTATCGGCGAATTCGAGAACGATACATTAGTAAAAGCCGGCGAAGTAACAGCAGCCGTCAACCTCCTATCACTCTTCGGCGACAGCGGATATGATATCTCGAAAGTTATCATCGCCAACACGAATGTGCATGCCATCGTCCTGCCCGACGGACGAGCTAACTG
This sequence comes from Bacteroides sp., assembly GCA_031554665.1. Classification (GTDB taxonomy): domain Bacteria; phylum Bacteroidota; class Bacteroidia; order Bacteroidales; family Bacteroidaceae; genus Bacteroides. The sequence continues at coordinate 22,545 of JAVBVA010000051.1, forward strand.
GGATGTTATGAAGACTGACAGTACATCCACTCAGGAAGAAGACACCGCCGCCGCATCACCTTTCCGGGTGAAACTGCAACAACTTTCAGTAACAAACCTCAACGTCACCTATGACGATCGCCAAGGCGATATGTATGCCGATGTACAGGGCTTCCAGGCAATATGTTCGGGCGACTTGGGCAGTGAGCATACCACCTTGAAGCTGAACGCTTCGACCGAAGCGCTGACCTACAAGATGGGAGGAATCCCGTTCCTGTCCAATGCCAATATCGCTGCCGACATGAATGTAGATGCCGATCTGGTAAACAACAAGTTTACACTAAAAGACAATGAATTCCGCCTCAATGCTATCAAAGCAAGCATCGACGGTTGGGTAGCCATGGCCGATCCGGCTATCGACATGGATCTGAAGCTTAATACCAATGAAGTAGGATTCAAAGAAATCCTGTCACTTATCCCTGCCATCTATGCCAAGGAGTTCGATGGTCTGAAAACAGATGGAACAGCTACACTGAATGCCTTCGCCAAAGGCAAGCTGGTGGGCGACAGCATCGTACCGCAGTTCGACCTGGCATTGAATGTAAAGAACGCTATGTTCCAGTACCCGTCGCTCCCAGCCGGAGTAGACCAGATCAACATCACAGCCGACGTGAAGAATCCGGGTGGAAGTCTCGACCTCACGGAAGTGTACATCAATCCGTTCAACTTCCGCCTGGCAGGCAATCCGTTCAGTCTCACTGCCGAAGTGAAGACGCCTATCAGCGATCCGGACTTCAAAGCAGAAGCCAAAGGATTACTGAACCTGGGAATGATTAAACAGGTTTACCCCTTGGAAGATATGGAACTGAATGGCACCATCAATGCCGACATGAATGTAGCCGGACGGATGTCATACATCGACAAAGAGCAGTATGACAAAGTACAAGCTTCGGGTACCGTAGGGCTGACTAACATGATACTGAAGATGAAGGATATGCCGGATGTGGATATCAAAAAGTCGCTTTTGACCTTTACCCCGAAATTCCTGCAACTAAGCGAAACGACTGTAAACATCGGCAAGAACGATATCACAGCCGACAGTAAGTTCGAGAACTATATGGGTTATGCATTGAAAGGAACCACACTGAAAGGTACGCTCAATATTCGCTCTAACCACTTCAACCTGAATGATTTCATGACAGGAGCTGCGGTAGATAGCACAGCTACGACCAACGATACAGCCATGGGAATTATTGAAGTGCCCAAGAATATTGACTTCCAGATGGATGCCAACATGAAAGAAGTATTGTTCGACAAGATGTCGTTCAACAACATGAACGGTAAACTGATTGTGAAGGACAGCAAGGTAGACATGAAGAATCTTTCCATGAACACGATGGGCGGATCGGTAGTGATGAACGGTTACTACTCCACAGCCGACGTAAGCAAACCGGTGATGGATGCCGGCTTCAAGTTAAGCAACATCGTATTCGCACAAGCATACAAAGACTTGGATATGGTACAGAAAATGGCGCCTATCTTCGAAAACCTGAAAGGAAACTTTTCGGGTAACATGAATATACAGACCCAATTGGATGAAACCATGAGTCCGGTATTGGAATCCTTACAAGGAAACGGTACCCTCGCGACTAAAGATATCAGCCTCAGTGGTGTGAAGGTGATCGATCAGGTAGCTACAGCCCTCAACAAGCCCGACCTGAAAGACATGAAGGTAAAAGATATGTCGATCGACTTTACCATCAAGGATGGCCGGGTAGGAACCAAACCATTTGATATCAATTTAGGCGACTACTCGATGAACCTTTCCGGTACTACAGGACTGGATCAAACCATCGACTATTCGGGTAAAGTGAAGCTTCCTGCTTCGGCCGGCAGCATCTCTCAGTTGAGCACCGTTGACCTGAAGATCGGCGGATCGTTCACCTCACCTAAAGTAAGTATCGACACCAAGAGTATGGCTAATCAAGCTGTAAATGCCGTGAAAGATAAAGCAGTGACCGAAATCGGCAAACAGTTAGGTCTCGACTCTGTCACTACGGCCAACAAGGATTCGCTGACGAAGAAAGTGACCGAGAAAGCCACCGAGAAGGCGTTGGACTTCCTGAAAAAGAAAATAAAATAAGCATTATGCTCCTCAAACTGTACAATAAGAACAACAATCCGGAAGATCTGCAACAAGTAGTAGATATTCTGAATGACGGCGGGCTCATTATCTATCCCACCGATACTACGTATGCCATCGGCTGTCATGGTTTGAAGGAGCGCGCCATCGAACGTATCTGCCGCATCAAGGACATCGATCCGCGGAAGAACAATCTCTCCATCATCTGCTACGACCTAAGTACCATCAGTGAGTACACCAAGGTAGAAAACAATATCTTCAAACTCATGAAGCGTAATCTGCCTGGTCCGTTCACCTTCATTCTGGCAGGAAGTAACCGGCTTCCCAAGATATTCCGCAACCGGAAGGAAGTAGGTATCCGCATGCCGGACAATGACATCATCCGTGAAATAGCCCGTATGCTCGATGCTCCGATCATGACTACCACCCTTCCCCTTGACGAAGGCGAAGATACGGAGTATATGACTGATCCGGAGCTGATTGACGAGAAATTCGGTGAACAGGTAGATCTGGTTATCAACGGTGGTATTGGTGGATTGGAACTCTCTACCGTAGTGGACTGTACAAGCGGTGAGCCGGAAATCATGCGCCAGGGAAAAGGCTGGCTGGAAGAAGGATAAATTTATTACTGATTCACCACAGAGTCACACAGAGTTCCACAGAGGAATTAAAAATAAAAAAAACTCTGTGGAACTCTGTGTGACTCTGTGGTGAATCAAAACTCTATCACGAATCCAAACAACAATTATGCAACAAACATCTTCCGAATACCGTTCCCTCCTATTTGTCATCTGTTTAGCTTCATCGCTGATACCATTCATGGGATCGGCATTGAATCTGGCATTGCCGTACATCAACCACGACCTGGGGCTCAGTGCTGTGATGTCCGGATGGATTCCTACATCTTACATGCTATCCACAGCTATCTTGCAGATACCATGCGCCCGCATGGCCGATATGATAGGACGACGAAAAGTGTTTGTGGCTGGGGTACTCATCCTTACCCTCTTCTCTGTACTGAGCGGACTGGCAACGACCGGGGTGAGCCTCATCACCTACCGTTTTCTGGCCGGATTGGGTAGCGCCATGGTATTCGGTACCAATACTGCCATTCTCACCTCCTCCGTACCCCCTCAGAAGCGTGGTTTCTCCTTGGGCATCATGACAGCAACAGTGTACTTCTCGCTCGCTGCCGGACCATTCCTCGGCGGACTGCTTACACAGTATCTGGGCTGGCACAGCATCTTCTTCGCATCGGCTTTTATGAGTCTGATAGTAGCAGTAGGCGGTTTCCTGTTCATCAAGGAAGATTGGAAAGAGAGTACGCCGGGCAAGTTCGATGTCGTAGGGTCTATACTCTTTGCAATCGGGTTATCGGCCTTGATCTATTCGTTCTCATTGCTTCCGCATACATCTGGCTTTGTGCTGGCAGGGGTGGGCATCCTTCTTCTGTATCTCTTCTCTGTGTACGAGAAACGCCAGACATTCCCGGTGTTCAATATCCGCCTGTTTCTGGAGAACCGGGTATTCAAACTTTCATCATTGGCAGCATTGATCAACTACTCGGCTACCATGGCTATCTCTTTTATGCTGAGCTTATACTTACAGTATGTACGGGGATTATCTCCCCGGGATGCCGGGCTGATCCTAATCATACAATCGGTAGTACAAGCCGTGGTTTCACTCCGTTCCGGCAAGTTGTCCGACCGCATGTCAGCCACATTCCTGGCCACATCAGGTATGTCGGTGATAGCTGTAGGACTTATCGGACTTTGTTTCATCAGTGAGACGACCAGTCTTTACTTCATTGCTTTCATGCAAATTCTGCTGGGATTCGGCTTCGGTGTATTCTCTTCGCCCAACACCAATATAGTCATGAGTTCGGTGGATAAGAAAGATTACGGCCTGGCTTCGGCTACGCTGGGCACGATGCGGCTTACGGGACAATCGTTCAGCATGGGTATTGCCATCATGGCCATGTCACTGATGATCGGTAATGTAGAAATTTCGGCCGAGGTACATGCAGAACTGGTGGGCAGCATGCGTATTACCTTTATCATCTGCTTCATTTTGTGCCTCTTCGGTATTTTTGCTTCCTCGGTTCGGGAGAAGCCGTTGGGTAAATAAAAGTCGTCCTTAAAAGTGTAACACCCTTTATAAAACGTAGCAATGGCAATCAAACCCGGAAGTCTGATTGCCATTACATTTATCTGATCTGTATCCTATCTATTATTTCAGCAACGAAGCCGGATCAAGGTGTTCTGCTTCAATATCCTTGAAGTAGCGATATGTACCTACTTTCAATTCTACTGTTGCCGCATCGTCACACACAACGATGCCTTTCTCGTGCATTTGCAGGGCGCTGATAGTCCACATTTGATTAATAGAGCCTTCTACGGCATGATACAACGCACGAGCTTTGTTGTGCCCATTCACAATGATCATCACCTCTTTAGCAGAGAGTACTGTACCAACCCCTACTGTAAGCGCTGTTTTCGGAACCTTCTTTATATCATTATCAAAGAAACGAGAATTAGCGATAATGGTATCTGTGGTCAATGTTTTGATACGGGTTCGAGAAGCCAACGACGAACCCGGTTCATTGAATGCAATGTGCCCGTCCGGTCCGATACCACCCATGAACAGGTCGATACCACCGTATGATTTGATTTTCTCCTCGTAACGGGTACATTCCGCTTCCAGATCGGCAGCATTACCATTAAGTAGATTGGTATTTTCCGGCTTGATGTCGATGTGTCCGAAAAAGTTGTTCCACATAAACGAATAGTAGCTTTCGGGATGTTCTTTGGGCAGGCCAACATACTCGTCCATATTGAATGTTACCACATTCTGGAACGACACGAGCCCTTTCCTGTTCAAGTCGATCAGACCTTTGTACATACCCAGGGGCGAAGAGCCGGTAGGGCAACCTAACACGAATGGTTTCTCGGGAGTGGGATTGGCTGCCTTGATCTTGGCTGCTACATAGTGAGCTGCCCACTGCGATACCGACTGATAGTCCGGTTGGATAATTAATCTCATTGTTGATTGTATTTAAGTGTTAATAAATTGGGGGATTTACTTTTTGTATATCAGCGATCTTTCTTCAAACGATCGGCCATGGCACGGGCCAGGTTGGCGCATTGTTCGTAAGTGATATCACGCATGGCTTGCTTCATCTCTACGGGATCGCCCACGAGTTCGAACTTGCTCTTCTCGGCAAATTCGGCCAAACGTTTCACCGCTGCACCTGCCCAGGTGAACGAACCAAAATAGCCTAAGTAACGGCCTTTCATATCGCGTGTCAGTATCTTCGAGAGCATCGAATCGACTTCAGGGAATATCAGATTGCTGTAAGTGGGCGAACCAATAATCATTCCACGATATTTGAACAAATCCATGAGGATGAATGACGGATTGCTCTTCGTTACATTGTGCATCACAATATTACGAATACCCTGAAATGAGAGTTCGGCAGCAATAGCTTCGGCCATCTGTTCGGTATTGCCATACATGCTTCCGTAAAGGATCACTACGCCTTCTTCGGCTTCATACTTACTCAACTTATCATAAATACCGATGACCTTGGCGATGTCCTCCGTCCATACCGGACCGTGGGTAGAACAAATTGCTGTAATAGGCAGGTTCGCCAACTTCTGCAAAGCCTTCTGCACCGGACCACCGTACTTACCTACGATGTTGGAATAGTAGCGTACCATCTCGTCCCAAGAACGGTCGGTATTGATACGTGTATCAAGGAAACCACCATCCAACGTACCAAAGCATCCGAATCCGTCGCCGGAGAAGAGGATACCATCCGTTTCGTCGAACGTCATCATCGTTTCGGGCCAATGCACCATCGGTGTGAGATAGAAGCGGAGTTTGTGGCGTCCGATGGCTAAGAAGTCACCATCGTTCACCAGATATTGTTCGCCCGTCACACCATAGAAACCTTCGACCATGCCGAAAGTTTGCTTATTGCCTACGATGACGATATTGGGATAATGTTGTTTGATGAGTCGGATAGAGCCGGAGTGATCGGGCTCCATGTGATTGATGATCAGATAATTGATGGGCCGATCGCCTATCACCTGACGGATTTTGCGAAGGTACACCTCGAAGTAGCATACGTCCACCGTATCTACCAGCGTTACGAATTCATCATCGATCAGATAAGAGTTGTATGATACTCCGTAAGGAAGCGGCCACATCCCCTCGAAGAGATGTTTATTGCGGTCGTTCACCCCTACGTAATGGATATTGCCTTTAATGAGAGATCTTTGTTTCATGCTATATCAGGGTTTATTTTTGAGTAGCTGCAAAAGTAACTGTTTTTTCTCAAATCCCGAACATCTTTCCCTGATATGCGGCTCTTTCTTTCATTCTTTTTTGAATACGGGCAGTAAATTCGTAGTTCTTCAGTCCCCAGTCGGGTGCTATCAGGAGTTCTTTGGGCGATTGGGATACGAAGCGTTCGAGCACAATGTCCGGACGGAGACGCTCCACATAGTCGATCACCAGTTCGATGTACTGATCGACCTCGGTATACAGATGAAAGTCTTGAGGTTGCTGTTCGTACTCGTGTGCCATGCGTGTACCCCGGATAAGCTGTAGTTGATGTAGCTTCAGCGTACTTAGTGGAAGTTGCGAGAGTGTACCGGCTTGCGCTACAATATCTTCATGCGATTCGCCCGGAAGTCCCAGGATAACGTGTCCTCCAGTAAGGATGCCGGCAGCAGCTGTCCGTTCTACCGCATCTACCGTATCCTGATAAAGATGTCCCCGGTTGATACGACGCAGCGTCTCGTCGCGAGTGCTTTCGATGCCGTATTCTACCAACAGGAAAGTCTGGCGGTTGAGTATTTCCAGGTAGCGAAGCAATTCGTCGGGCATACAATCGGGCCGTGTCCCGATGACAAGCCCCACCACTCCGTCAGCACTCAATGCTTCTTCGTACCGCCGTTTCAGGTTTTCGAGTTCGGCATACGTATTGGTGTAGGCCTGGAAGTAAGCCAGATACTTCATTTCCGGGTATTTGTGAGCGAAGAAGCGTTTGCCTTCTTCGAGCTGCACACTGATGGGTTTCTCTGTGTGGCAGTACTCGGGGTTGAATGTCTGGTTATTGCAATACGTACATCCGCCCAGCCCCTTTGTTCCATCGCGATTGGGACAGGTGAAACCGGCATTCAGCGATATCTTCTGAACTTTATAGGGAAAGTACTTCTTCAGGAACGTAGGGAAGTCATTGTATAAAATTTGCCCGGACATACACTAATCAAATTATTATGATGGGCAAACATACCAAAAAAGAATGAAATAAGGTGTCTGAATGATAGAAAAAGAGCAAAGCAGCGTTGCCCGTAGAGCAAGATAGCCTTCCTCGTAGAGTGAGGTAGTGACACTCTACGAGGGTCGATGTGCGAGATGTACATCTGGAGCAGTACGAGATGTGCATCTGGTACTGTATGAGATGTACATCTCGTACACCGAGGGTCGTAGAGGTACATAAGCGGGGTCGTAGAGTGTCAGTACTTTGCTCTACGAGTAACAATACGTTGAGCCGGGAGATAAAGTAGAACGATGGTTCATGTACGCCAGAACCACTTGATGCGAGTGAAAAACATAGTAACCAACACCACCAACGAAGTGAGCAAAATTCCTTGCAGAAAACCTAACCAAGCATTCTGATGCAGATACGGTAAAAAAGCGGCTAATCCGGTGAGGTTGAGTACAGGCATGATAAGCAAGTCACCTGCTACGTAAGCGATCATCGGATTCTGGCCCGACATCACCAGGAAGCGGGTGCTGCGAAGACAGTGGAAATAATCGCATACGATGCTAAAGAAGAGCAAGGCCATAAATGCCAGCCCCGAGGTAACAAAGAAGTAGCTGAACGTGGCAGGGTCTTTCTTAATTCCTTCCTGAAAAGGTTCCAGACACAAGCCCAGGAACAGCAGGAAGGCTCCAGCTATAAACAGTTTCCGCCACAGCAAAGCGATGCCAGTTACCCGGCGAAGTATCCATAGTCCGACACCCAATAGTAGCAGAGTAGCCAGCAGGTTGATCTCTAAGTGACGAGTGTAGAGCCCGGTCAGATTTCCGACGATAAGCACAAGAGTCAGCACCAACAAACCCCAGGCAATGAAGTGATTCTTTTGTTCCTCTTCCCGGGGGCGTTGCTTCATCCACTCCAGCAGGTACTCACCGGCTATACTACCGGGAATGACAATGAAGAGGTATTTCAGATAATCGAACCGGTACATCCACGGTAGCGGTGTGGCATCGAACAGCCACTGTGTCCATGAGCTGTCTGCCTGCGCACTAAGCATCACAGCACCTACCAGTAACAAAGCCCCCAGCCTCACCCATCGGCAGTACATCGTGAAAAGGTAGAGCAGTGAACCGAAGATGGCCATATTAGCCAAAAGCAGGATGATGATGTTACTGAACGACAGGTTGAATGTCCGGTCGCCGGAATAACTTGTGGTGAGTAACAACACGAAAGCCAACAAGTATGCAATTAGCTTGATACCTTGATGTGCCCACTGTGGCATATTCCAAGGCAAGCGCATGAACATGGGAAACAATAATACAAAGCAGAAAATAGCCAAGAACCACGCCCGCGCATCCTGCGGACTACTCAATACATACGGATAGAAATGTTGGATAAAGATGGCAAAGAATGTCAGTTGCACACCCCGCTTCAGCGCTTCTCCCGCCAACTTCCATTGCGAATCGCCTTTCTCCCTACGTTTGCCAATGGAGAAAGGGAAAGACGCTCCCATGGCAAACAGGAAAAACGGAAATACCAGATCGACCCATGTAATCCCCGGCAAATATGGATTGAACACATGTGTGGAAGGCGGTGTCTGAGCATGATACATCCACCCCGGCAAGATACCACTCGCCACAGTGGCCGAGAGGACCATCGTCAGAATGGCATATCCTCTCAGCGCATCGAGTGCGTAGGCGCGTTGGTTCATAGGTTTCCTCCGTTTCTCATGCCTTCTTCCACTTCCTTCCACAGGTCGCGGGCAATGATATGAACGATATCGAACACCATTAACCCATCGGAACCGCGAAGATTCATTTCGATGGTTTCGGAGAGTTTGTGGGGATTGTCATAGAACTGGTCCACCAATATGCCGCCCATAAACTGATTCTCTTTCAGTATCTGGCGCAGATGTTGGCAAGAGCCCTCCACACAATACCATGTACCCGACTGTGCCTGACTGTCGGTTTCGTTCCAGATGCTCCGGTTGTTCTTTTTGTACTCGGCAATGGTGATATCGGTGTAGTAGTTGCCTGTAGCATAAAGATCGAGCAGTTCGGCATATCCATAATTTTTATAGTCGGATGTTGCCCAGTCAAAGTCCTGGCTCGGGTCGTACTCCCGGCTGGCAAAATTCACCCCCACCTCATAGTACGATGGATACCAGGCTCCGGTATAGGTACCGAAAGAAATATTCGGGTTGACTCCTTTTACTTCCTTGCGGGCCAGAGCCATGAAGTCGGTAATGGTTTTCGTACGCCATTCGATCCATTTCAGGAAATGCTTGCCACGTTCTACGGAATATTTGCCATTGGCTTCCTTCTTCCAACGGAAGATATCTTCGGGGAAGCGGGTAATGGTCTCGCCGATATATGCTTCGAACTTTTGACGCGACAGGGGTGAGAAGTCGGCCGAGATTCCATCGTAGCGCACCCGGTCGAGCATAAAGCCATCGAGTTCGGGATATTTGGCAGTCACTTCTTTCAGAACATTGAGGATGTGCGTCTGGTAGTCGTCGTTCACCGGATTGGTCATACCGCCATACTTGTGTTTCTCTTCGGTAATGGGGATGATGCCTTTGTCGGGGGTATAGACCATCGATGCCCATTCCGGGTGACCGCTGTACAATTGTCCGCGATCAAAAAAGTTATGTCCGGCACAGAACACATTCAGCGAAGCATGTATCTGCAATCCGATTTCATGACCTTTCTGTATGAAATAGCCTAAGTAATCGAAATCACCTCGCGGGGCACCTTTCCATTCTTCCATGCGCGGAGCGTAAGTGCTCTCGTACAGTACTTCTCCAGTGATGGGACGAATATCGATAATGGCATGGGTAAAGCCAAGCGACTTGATCTTCTGCAAATAGAAGTCAATAGAGTCTTGATGACTAAACCGTTCGAAATTGGCCTCGGCATCAAACCACATCAGAGCTGGTTTCTGCCCTTGGCTTGCTATTTGTTGTTGCTTGTTTTTTGTACTGCAAGACGTTCCGAGTAGAACGCCAGCCAGCACAAGGTATATTGTGTATAAGTGCTTCATGATTATCAGTTGATTTTTTTGTTGTTTTTATCTATGTACAGTTTGGGTGTAAACCCGGCCAAAGCGGTCGGTAACCCGGATTTCGATCTTTGCTTCCGGATTGTGGGGGACAACCCGGAAGAGATGCTCTGTAGACACCGGCGAAATCCAATCGTATTTCACCCGTTCCTTGTCCGAACAAATCTCCTTAGCCAACGGATCGTAACCGGTATAGTGCAGCATCTCGCCCATCAGCTTGCCGTCTTGTAGCCACTCCACCTTCCATAGTTTGTCCCAGTTCCATACGTTGGCTATCACGGAATCGGGATATTCGGCCGAAGCTCCCGGTGCATAGACCCGCATCTGATAAGAATCCGGGAAGCCAAAGCTTTTGTACTGCCATTTCACTTCGTTGCCATCCACCTCGTACACACCGTACCCGCTGGGAGTACCATCGGTACATACATATGCCCGCCACCAAGTGCCGCATACAGCCGCCGTGTTGTGTTCCATCAACCGGTCGTTGGTACACACGTTGTGGTTGAAGTGGGTATGTCCCGACAAGATATGTGTCTTGTACGGCTGGAGCAATACATACAAGGCTGCGATGTTCGTCGTCTCTTCGGTGTGGTAGGAGTTGAATATAAGTTTCTCCGCCAAACTACCGGGAATGTGCATGGTTACGAATACGGTACTACCTTGGGGAATATACGACAGGTCTTGTTCCAGCCAGGCAAATGTATCTTCATCGATATAACCGATATACTGATAGTCGCGGCTGACGAAGAAGCAATTATTGAGTACGATGTAGTGTACCTTTCCTTTGTTGAAGGAATAATACCTCGGTCCAAAATAGTTTCCGAAGGTACGGTACGAAGTCTCGAATGTACGTCCGCCATAGTCCATATCGTGATTGCCGATGGCCCGGTAGATGGGAATATCGAGAGCAGATACTGTACGGATATACTCCGGAAACAGGGCAGGATTATCGCCTACGATGTCGCCACAATCGAAACCGAAGACATCCCGGTCCGGGAATTGTTTCAGCAGTTGACGGCAATCGTCGAGCAGGGTGCTATATTGTTTCAGGTCATCTTTGGAAGTAACTTGTACATCCGTCTGTACCAGGAAGGTGTGGCGGGTATCGTTCTTCGGGTTCTTCATCAGTGTAAAGTCATACCGCTTCGTAGTTTTCATATCAACCCGTTGATAGAATAATGGGATAGTTGTATCGCGGGCTGGCAGGTAACCGGCCGGAGTCGACAGGTAGACAAAGCGTGGATTTCCCGTGACAGGTATTTCGTACTCGCCGACGGCATTGGTCTGCACGCAACGATTTCCGTCAGTCACCACCACACCGGGAATTCCTTTTCCTTCGCACGTTACTTTTCCTTTAAGGGTAAGAGGGGTATAGTCCCGCGCCCAAACTTGCGGGACTATGATCCATAACCAGATACATAAGACGAATAGGATTCTTGGTTTCATAAGGGGGAGCCGGTTTTTATTACTTGATGGATTCCAGATACGTATCGATACCTTTCTTCAGTCCGGCCCAGTAGTCATACATCTTTATATGAACCATATCGAACACGAAATAGCCATCGCCGGCATTGATACAGGCATCTACGGTTTGCGCTACTTCATTGGACTTTCCGCCACCATCCCATCCGGTTCCATTGCCTACATCGGGCCCTCCGGCATACTTCACATCGTCCAGCAAGAGGTTGCGGGCATTCTTGCAGAAACCCTGCATGGTCCACTCTCCTGTACCGTAGATGCGGCTGACGGAAGCATACGCTCCCAACAACATAAAGTCCAGATGATCTGCATAGCCAAAATCTTTATAGTTGGCCGTAGCCCATTGCGGATAAGTACCGGAAGTATTGTACTTCGGACTCGCCCAGTTCACTCCTACTTCGTAATAGGTAGAATACCAGGCACCCACGTATACGCCAAACTGGATTTTCGGATTCACACCTTTAACCTTTGTGCGGGCTTTCACCACAAAATCATGTATTACCTTCGCACGGAACTCCAACCATTTTTTAAGATGCTTCGGTTGTGTGCCGGGTAAGGAAGATGTTCCCGGTTCCAGGATATCCTGCGGAAACTTACTCATCTGCTCGCCGATGTACTGTTCGAACTTCTGGCGGGATATATCCGAGAAATCGCTCAGCATATCGTCGTACCGGCAACGATCAAGGAAGATACCATCCAGATCATACTTAGCCAGATCGCCCAACAGGTTGAGCAAGAATGTCTGTACATCGTCATTGGCAGGATTCAGGAAACGAGTACCGTATGCATTGTCCGGGTCGTTGGCGACATTTAGATCCATCACATTAGTCAGTCCGTTAGGACGGTTCACCGTGGTAGCCCAGGACTTCTTCGCCTCATCGCGGAAGAGCATGCCTTGTTGTCCCAATCCGTATGAGTAAAGATTTCCACCTGTAAAGGTATTGATAGCAGCATGTACCTTCAACCCCAGGTCGTGCCCGGCAGTGATGAAGGCTTGCAGGTAATCCCAACTGGCTGTACGTTCGTAATATTTGTAAGAGCCTCCTTGCCATACATCGAGTTTGGTAGCCTGGTTCACATAAGTGGTATTGAACAGCACATCGCCCATCGTGGGACGTACATCCACTACAATGTCGGTCAGTCCGGCAGCTTTCGCCTTGGTCAGGTCGCGCACGATGTTCTCCTTGCTGTTGGCATAATCGGGGAAGTTAGCACAAGCATCGATCCATATATAGCGGGGCTTGGCTGTCGAAGGTTCCTCTTCTTCTTCCTCTCCCCATTTCCATTCGGGCATATCATCGTTTTTACTGCCGCAAGCCGACAGAAGTGACAAGCAGAAAAGCAAGAGAAGAGTTTTCATATCCTTTTTCATATCGTAATACATAGTTAAGAGAGCCTCCACAGGCAGGAGGCTCCCTGTAATCATTCAATTATTTATCAATACAATCCATTTCGTAAGCACCTATCACTGCACAGTTATTATCGTAATAATACAGATGCAACTTGAATCCATCCTGAGACGGCACCAGCAATACATCTCCCGAAGCGGTATTTGAAGTAGCCGTCTGATAAGTCGGACAGTTTTCGTTCTTCAGCACGCAGGCCGGTGAGGTACCCACGCCACCTGTAAACTGGCTGGTGTTAGTGATATCGTACATGTACAGATTCGGAACAATGCCCCACATCGGGAAGTGGCTGACGCTCAAAGCTGCCAGGTAACGGGCATTATTAAACGGTTTCGCATCCAGACAGTTGAGGTTGAGCGCCCAGTGCCCACCATCTACCTGACTAACAATGCCATTGTTCTGGTTGATGTAATAGATTTGGTTCGGATCATAATATGTCAGGAAGTAGCCATCCTTCACATCAGCCGAAGCAGTAGCAAGTCCGGCATTGTTTACCGGTGCGCTGCCCCATGCCAATCCTATACCGGCCAGGTCGATGATTTCCGGCGTCTGTACTACACCACCCTTCACTGCCAAACGGATGAAAGTGCTGGAAGAGGTCACTCCACTGACACCCTCGCAAGTAGTAGTGATTAATGCATCGCCCTTGATATCGCCTTGTACCTTCACCTTGGCGCCGATGGACAGACCGGCTGCATTCGGCATGGAGAAGAAGAGTTCCGGTGCGGCAGTAACCGACGAGGTCGTCCATATTTCGAACGTTTCGCCCGGTTGTGCATGGGTAGAAATTAACAAGTGGTTAGCATTATCATTGGCTACGCTACCCGGTTTAGCACTACCCAGATTGATGTTACCCAACTTCTGACCGGTAATCCGGTTGAGATAGATCGGTGTCCGCCCATCGCCCATACATACAACGAGGTGGTTGTTTACCGCCGCCATGGTAGGAGCGTTGCTGCCCAACCACTGGATGCCCATCTGTGTGGCATCAAGTGCGAATATAGGCTCTACACTCTCCTTGCGGAATCCGTAATCAATCTTATTGGGCACATTTTTCAGTACAGTATATTCCTTCTTATCTACTCCGTTGTGAGCGGTTACCGTCAGTTTCACCGATTCGTTGTAGTTCAGCGCCGTAGTAGCCGGATCGGGAGAAATCGTGGCATGCGAAGAAATGGTATATTCTGCCAGGCAGGCCGACAAGTCATCGGCACTGATCAGGGAGATCGTCTTGTTCTGCTCATCGATGATACCAGTCAATTCCGGATCGAGCAGGGCAAAAGCCAGTAACTGGCATTTGCTGGACTTGGTACGTTCGCCTTTGATACAGATGCGGCGTTGTTCACCATTGGGTGACGTGAAGGTGAAAAAATTCTCCTTCGTCAAGTCGAGAATACCCAATACAGGAGACAGCTTACAATTATTGGCCAACTCCGCCTCAATCTTCATGGCAGTCATGTACTCGGTAGTAGCATCATCACTCGTCTCGGGATAGAACCACGGAATAGGAATGATATACGTATCGGTGGTAGCATCGGAAACGGTGTATTTCACAGCTTCCTTCTCGACATTGGGCCCTGAGGTAAACTTAGCTGTCAGGCTGGTAATACCTTGCCGCTGAATGGTAGGCGCTACTTCTTCGGGGTCGTGACAAGCCGTCAGCAAGACGAGCGAGGCAACAAATAAATAGAGTATGTTATTCTTCATAATTATCATACATTTACAAGGTTATTTCCATTCGGGATATTGTTCTACTGCGTCGTTGTTGGTCAGTTCGCTCACCGGTATGGGCAGGCGGTACAACTTGGCAGGGAAGTTACGATCCTGCTTGTCGCAGTCCACATATATATAGGTGAACGTTTCGTTGGGATTTTTTTCGATCTTCAATCCGTGTACCCGGTTGCCGGTAAAGGCAGTTTCAGCCAGTTTCCAGCGACGCATATCCCAGTAGTACAGTCCTTCGTAAGCCAGCTCCACCTTACGTTCCTGGCGGATGGCTGCCATCAGGGCATCGCCACTCTTGTCCGAATACGGCAAACCTACCCGCTGACGGATTTGGCGTACGGATGCGTTGGCATTGGTGGCATCATTGGTGCGGAAGCATGCTTCGGCATAATTGAGCAGCACTTCGCCCAAACGATATTCAATCCACGGTTGGGTAGACGACGCTGTATTCAAGTCGAGCTTTTCGTCGAGCATCTTCCGCAGGAAGTATCCCGTAACTGATTTGCCCGCCGGAGCAGCATCGACTTTCCATTCGGCATAACCATCCTTACCACCTACGTAGGGTTCAATGGTGCGTCCCTTCCAAGAAGCCCCATTATAGAGGATGGTAGCCTTGAAGCGAGGTTCCAGTTGGGTATATGGCGGTGTATCGGTGGTACCTTCGGTAGTGTGCCAAGGAGTCCAGTCGGGAAATCCGCCAGTAGCCAACTCATACGATTCTACCATCTCCTGGGTAGGAGTACCCAGTGCTCCGCTACCCTCTTTATCGCCTCCGGGTACATAGTACAGGTCAAAATTATGTGTAAATACCGACTTATCAAAGCTATACTGGAAGATAACTTCTGAGTTCTTTGCTGTGAAGACATTCTTATAATCAGTCACCAGTGTATAGCCCATATCGATTACTTTCTTGGCAGCTGTCTTGGCAGCTTCCCAACGTTCGGCATAGAGCATGGCACGTGACATCAGCGCATAGGCTGCACCGCTGGTCAGTCGTCCGTCGGGAGCCTTGCTCACCGGCAGGTTCTCACCGGCAAAGCGTAGATCGGCTTCCACGAAATCCCATCCGGCTGCTTCCGTACTCAACGGGGCATTCTTCTGAATCTGGGTAACATCCTCACCATAGATAATCACCTCCTTGTAGCGTTTCAGCAGTTCAAAGTAAAGGTGTGCACGGAAGAACCGCATTTCGGCTTCGAGACGGGCTGTGGTAGCAGCATCAAACGAGCTGTACTTGTGCATGTTGTAGAGCCCTTCGTTCACCCGGCGGATGCGTTCGTAAGCAGTGCCCCAGCATCCCCAGTACGCATCTACATAAGTGGCAGAGAGCACAGTACCTCCGTAGGCCATTTCGTTTGGAACGTACATATAAGCATTGTAGGTGGTCGACGAATATTTAAAAGCATCTGTCAACGCTTCCGTCATTCCGCCCTTGCATTGCCCTTCATTGAAACCACTGAAATAGTTGATAT
This sequence comes from Bacteroides sp., assembly GCA_031554665.1. GTDB lineage: Bacteria > Bacteroidota > Bacteroidia > Bacteroidales > Bacteroidaceae > Bacteroides. The sequence continues at coordinate 39,081 of JAVBVA010000051.1, forward strand.
TGTGGTAGAAGTTATTGATGGCCAGTTCGGCATACTCCACCTTGCTCCAGACCAACTTATCGGAGGTCTTATCCGTAGGACTCATGTCCAAAAACTCGTTGCAACCTGTAAAGCACAACAACAGGCCGAGTAAGGCAGTACTTAATATTTTAGTTTTCATACAAATTATTGTTTTACAGATTTAAAATGTCAGCGTAACTCCACCCATGAAGGTTTTCTGTTGCGGATAGTATCCGTTGTTCACACCCGGAAACTCAGGGTCGATTCCCTGTGGAAGGCCGGAGATGGTGAAAATATTGGAACCTTCAACAAAGAAACGGAGGTTCTCGATATTGGCTTTCTGTAACAGTTTCCGGGGAATAGTATAACCGATCTGGGCCGATTTAAGACGGACGTATTTTCCATCGCGAAACCAGAAGGTAGAGGCCAATCCGTTATCACCACCATGGGTAGCCGAGCTCAGTGTGATACGCGGGAAGGTACCATTCGGATTATAAACGCTATATGCATTCTCCACTAAAAACAATGGGGAGTTGGATCCTTCTTTGAAAGTCTGCGTCCAGATGGTATTGTCGTCGTAGCCGTTGAAGTAAGTTCCGGTGAGCGACACATCAAAGAGAGCACCTCCGGTAAACTGGGCATTGAAGTCGAAGCCATTCCACTCGCCACCAAGATTCAAACCGAAGGTTAGCTCGGGACGGTTGCTACGGCCAATCAATCCACGGTCCTGATAGTCGATCTTACCATCGCCGTTTAGGTCTTTGTACTTGATGTCGCCTACATTGGGACGGCTACCATACCAAGCGGAGTTATCGATCTCCTCTTCCGAGCGGAAAAGTCCTTCGGCTGTCCACCCGGAGATCAATCCGTATTTCTTACCGGTTCTTTTCTGAATCTCGGGATCATTGGGGCTATCAGGATATCGCAACCAGCGGGTAATAGCATACGTCGCATTACCGGCTATGTTGTAGTTGAAGCTTTTGCCTGCCAGATTAAATTTATTCTTATGACTCACCAGCACTTCAAAGCCTTTGCTGTCCATCTTGTTGTAGTTAGCATATGAAGGGAAGTAGCCACCCATAGACGGTGGATAACCAGCCGACATTTCGATAAGCATATCATAGCTATAGTTATAAAAAGCATCGAAGTCCAGTCCTATCAATCCGTTCCACATACTAAAATCGAATCCTACGTTATACGAAAGTGTCTTTTCCCAACTCAAGTTGGGGTTGGCAATAGCACTAGTATACAGGGAATTCTGTAAACCGCCGCTGAGTGGGAGCTTATTGCCAAAAGAATAGGTACTCAGGAAGGAATATGGAGTAACATTGTCGTTACCCAGCAAACCAACCGATGCACGAACTTTCATATCATCGAGGAAATCGAATTCGGACATGAACGTTTCCTTAGAGATGCGCCAGGCTACCGAAGCCGATGGGAAGAATCCCCAACGCTTTCCGCTCACATTGCCGGCAAACTTGTACGAACCGTCGTAGCGTCCGGTCACTTCGGCCAAATACTTTTTGTCGTAATCGTATTTCAAACGAAACACATATCCGGCAGAGCGTGAAGCTTTGCTCCATCCGCCAATGGGGTCATCAGCTGGACTGCTCAGTCCCAGTTCGGGTAATTCGGGGAAAGCAACGTTCTTGGCATAAGCCGAAAGAGAGTTCTCCTTGTAGTCGCGCACTTCCAGCAGCACCATTCCTTCCACACTATGCTTGCCGAAAACATTAGCATAGTTGACACTTCCCTGGCCTATCAGGCTGGTGGCATTGTACTGTCCTTCACCCAACTGATTATACGTTCTTCCTTTGGGGTCGAGCATATTGACGTATTCGGTTTTTTTGTCGATGGTGGGCAACTGAATGGCTTTTACGTAATAGTACGTATCCAGGTTTTTGTTTCGTGAGGTGGAGTAGTCGTATGCTCCGCTCACTTTCAGGTTTAAGCCTTTTACCCAAGGCACGTTGTACTGCAACGACAGGTTGGTTTGTATACCTACCCCTCTGGTCTGCTTGTAACCCGAATCATAGATGGCAGCCAACGGACTATTGGGTATTGATGTATTGTTGCGTGGAGCCACACCAGTATACATACCGTCTATCTTTTCGGGCAGGTAGGGATGCATGCCAATGGTTTGATGAGCGACAGAGAACCAGCCCTGTTCACCTAAGTACGAATCGCTATCCGTTCCACCCGACACATAGCCCGGCGTCTGCCGCTTACTCACGTTTCCGGATATTCCGAGTGAGAGTTGGAAGTGCTTGGCAACCTCTGTTTCCAGATTAGTGCGCAAGTTGTAGCGATTGTAGTCGAAGTTATCAATATTACCTTGTTGCCCCAGATAACCTATCGAAGCGAAAAAGCGCGTTTTATCAGTACCTCCTTGTACAGTAACACTGTGTTTCTGATTCATTCCCGTACCGAACACCTTATCTATATAATTCACATTGTCCCATCCGTCGGTGGGGTCGCCATTAGTCATCTTGGCAACATCTTCCCGGGTAAAGATGGGTTTATACTCGCTTTCGTTCTTAATCACTCCGCTTGCCAGCTTGTCCATCATATCGGCCACGTTGTAATAGTAGGCAAACTGCGGACCGTTCATGAACTGAGGAAAGTTGGCATTCAGCGATACACCTACCGAGCCGTGGTATGTCACCTTGGCCCGGCCATCATTACCCTTCTTGGTGGTTATAATTATCACACCACCGGCTGCCTGAAGTCCATATACAGCTGCTGCAGCACCGTCTTTCAGTACCGACACACTTTCGATATCATTGGGATCGATATCATTGATAGAACGAGGCATGCCGTCAACAATATACGTCACAGCATACTGTGATCCGCGTATCCGGAGCGAAGCCTGATCCAAGCCCGGTTCTCCCGATTCCTGTACGGAGGAGATACCTGGCAACACACCACCCAACATCTGCGAGACGTTGGTTGATGGCGCTTTCAGTAGTTCTTCGCCTTTGATGGCCGACACGGCGCCTGTAAGCGAAGACTTCTTCTGCACACCGTAACCTACTACAATCACCTCTTCGAGTGCAGCCACGTCATCGAGCATCATCACATGGATCACTGTCCGGTTGGATATCCGGATATCTTGCGGCATCATTCCCACATAGGTGAATGTGAGTACATCGCGGCCGGTAGCCTGAATAGAATATTTACCATTAATATCAGTAATGGTACCGTTTCCGGTCCCTTTCACCAGCACACTTACACCAGGCAGGGGGTCACCGGCGTTATCTGTCACTGTTCCTTTTACAGCACTCTGGGCGTAGCTTCCCGCCACGAACAAAAGGAGTGCCAGTCCTGATAACAAAAAGACTTTCACCGATCGGGAGCTTTTTGCCGATTGAGAGCAGAACTTTGTCATACGAATTAAATTTAAAAGTTAATAAAGAGCGGTTAACAATCCTTGATTATAGTTGTTCCAGTACTTGCCAGCACTGGTAAAGTCCTCGGGGTACATGGAAACATCCTTTCCATTTCCCACCTTTCAGTGGTAACAACACATCTCCACGGCGGTTGAGATAGCCATACCATTCGGGATACTCGGCATATTTGAAATGCGTCCATGTATAGGTATGTACCTTTTCGAACCAGGCGAGACATTGTGGGTCACCAGTGAGTTGGTATCCCTTAAGCAGGGAGATGAGCGATTCGATATGCACCCACCACAGCTTCTGATCCCATTCCAGTTGTTGGGTGGGGCGTCCCAAGCGATCCATATAATAATAGATACCGCCGTACTCCTTATCCCAACCATAATTGAGCATGGTGAGGGTGATGTTCTTAGCTTGCTCGATCAGTTCCGGGCGGTTCAGTCGCTTGCCCAGGTCCATGATAAACCACATGGCTTCGATGGCATGTCCGGGATTCACTAAACGGCCGTCGAAAGTATCGGACAAGGCACCCCCAGTAGTTACATTCTCGATGATGATCCCACCCAGCTCGGGACGGTAGAAAACCTCCATCACCTCATGTATGCAGTTGTTCATCGTACGTTCCAGACACTCTGCCGGAAGCAGGTATTCGATTTCCAGGGCAAGGTTGCACAGAATCATCGGCAGGGCAAAGTTCTTCAGGTTGCGGGTGCCGGGATAAATCTTATTCCACTTCCCTTTGGGGTTGTCCTGCTTCTCCAGAATAATATCGAAGGTACGACGGGCTATGTCGGCATATTCCGGATTTCCGGTAGCTAGGCTCAACTGCCCGAACGCCATCGTAGCAAACGTGTAGGAGAAGATGTTGTACGGTTCCACCAACGGATTCCCCTCCCGGTCGAGGGAGAAGTACCAGTTCAACTGCCCGTCGTGTCCATAACGTTTCAGGAACTCGCCACCCTGAACGGCACAGTCGAGCCATTCCTGCCGGCGTTCCACTTTATTGTATAGCATGGCAAACATCCACACCTCCCGTCCTTGAAGCCAGATGAACTTATCGGTATCAAAGACATTTCCTTCGCGATCCAGACAGGTGAAGTAGCCGCCGAACTCACGATCCTGCGAATGTTCCAGCCAGAATGGAAGGACATGCTCCAGAAGTTCATCCTTATATTGATTGGCTAATTGCTTAAAGTCCATAATGACATATATTTGAATTTTAAGGTCGATTTATTTGTTCCAGTAGCGTTCGATCTCTTCCAACGATTTCCCGGTGGTTTCGGGTACGAGCTTCCAGACAATGAGCATATAGGGAACGCACATCAGGGCGAACAGCAGGAATGTTCCGGTAGGGGTCAAATTTTGGAGCATCCAGGGGGTTAACTGTCCGATGAGGAAGGTTCCTATCCAGAGGGCAAATCCGGCAATAGACATGGCCAATCCGCGGATACGGGTGGGATACATCTCGGATAAAAGTACCCATACCACAGCGCAGATAGACACAGCACAGCAGAATATGTAGAACAAAAAGCAGATGAGCAGCAGTACGCTGGGCAATCCCAACGACTCGCCAAATGAGAAGTAGCCACCAATGAGCAGCAGTGACAGGATCATACCCGACACGCCGTAGTACACCAATTGCTTGCGACCCACCTTATCGATGATAAACAACGCCAACACCGTGGTCAGGGTATTGACCAACCCGACAAGTACCTGGTAGTACAGAGAGTCGCCTCCCGACAAACCGGCATTTTCGAAGATGGACGGACCGTAATAGAGCACGGCATTCACACCCATGAACTGTCCCAAAATGGCAATGCACACACCGATAACAACAGCTTTCAGAATGCCTGGTTTCAGCAGCAGGCTCCAGTCAGACTTGTTGTCCGAGGTAATCACCGAACGGGTTTCGCTCAACTGATACCTCACCTCGTCCACGGAACAGTATATCTTTTGAAGGATATTCTCCGCTCTTGCTTCACGACCTTTCAATACCAGCCAACGAGGACTTTCGGGTATAAAGAAGATAATAAAGAAGAACAGGAGCGCAGGCAATGTTTCCATTCCCAGCATACCACGCCATACTTCGGAGACGAAGATACGTTCGAGCCATCCCGACCCAAAGTCTGCTCCGCTACCCGACCACAACAACAATTGATAGTTGACCAAGTAGGCTCCCAGGAAACCTACCGTAACGGCCAACTGATAGAGCGATACCAGGCGTCCCCGGTATTGCGCTACGGACACTTCGGATATATAAAGCGGCGAGATGATCGAAACCACCCCGATACCTACTCCACCAATGATGCGGTATGCTACTAACTGGTCGAAATTAGCGCTAAAAGCACAACCGATTCCCGATACCGAAAACAAGATAGCCGATATAACCATCGTACGCTTCCGGCCCAGACGGTCGCTCAGTACTCCGGCAAACAATACACCAATAATGGAACCTATCAATGCACATCCCACATACCAGCCTTGTTGCCAGGTATCCAGACCAAAAAGTTGGGTAACCTGGGCAATCGTTCCGGATATCACGGCCGTGTCATATCCGAAAAGAAAGCCTCCCAGTGCCGCCACTACCGACAGAAACAGGAGATAACCTACGTTTATTGTTGATTTCATACCTATTTACTTGATTTCTTTTCTGTTTTTATTTGATGTCAAAATACTCTCTGTATCTGTCATATAGATGTCCGGCCTGCAAATAGGCCGATTGCGGACTCATGAAATGCGAGAACTCAAAAGTGATACCTTTATCGTAACCGGCACGTTTGGCGGCTTCCAACTTCATGCGCAATTTATCGAATTTAATGGGGAGGAAACGAATGGGCATATCACGGTCGAATGTTTCGGCGTTGGTCCAGCACTGCATGCCATACTTGTCGGCCAATTTCTTGTTCACCGTAAAGAAAGCGTCCAACTCGTCATAGTCTATGTGTCCGTCCTGGAAGGCACAGGCATCGACCACATCGTGTATGCCGTCGAATATCTCGTCCCACTCCTTTTCGTGCTGACGTACGGAAACAGCATCTTCTTTGGTGAGTGAACCGGTTCCCATGATGGCTTTCTTCCCATCGATCCAAGGCGAGATAAAGGTAGGCAACCCACCCGATACATCCTTGCACTGCTTACCCATAGCACGAAATGCCGGAATGGCCCCTTTGGTGTTGCGGCTGATCTCACCGCTGATGTACCAACCACCGAAGCTCTTGTACTTAGTACCATAACGCTGCCACACTTCATCAATTACATATTTATTGTCTTCAATTTCCCAGGACAGATCGCCCGTATCCCAATACTTACCGGAATCGTACAAACCGAAATAAAACTTCATACCATATTTCTCAGCCAGGCGCAAATACATGTCTACCAAATCGGCTGAAGGCATGTAGCAGCCTTTCTTTAATAAATAGGGGGACGGATACGTGATAAACTTGCGGTAACCGGAACGGATCATAATCACGGTATCGATGCCAATGCGTTTCATGTGCTGAAAGTCGCGATCCCACTCTTTCTCTCCCCAGTTCTGGTGAGGAATGTCATGAGAAATCTCGTCCAGGAAAGTTCCGGTTATTTTTAACCCATTGTTTTTGGGAATGATCAGTCCACCTTCCGACGAACCGGATACCGACAACAGGGGGGATTCTTCCGACTCCTGTCGGCTTGCTCCCAGCAAAGAGGGAGCCATCAGGGCCGAAGCACCAGCCAAAGCCGCTTTCTTGAGAAAATCTCTTCGATTACTTGTCTTCATAGTATTCTCTATTTCTAATAATGATGTATATAGACTTGGAGTTCTTAACTTATATCACACCGCAAATATAACTACATTTATTATATATGCAATAGATAATAAAATATTTAATTATATAAAGCATCATTTTTAACTATTACACCGCTTTTATACCTTCAAAAAGAAAATTATATCAGAACCATTACTCCGGATACAGCCCATGCTACTCTATGCAAAAAAATGAATTTGATTCACCATTCGCCATCTTTTTCGAGATATAGTATTGATTAAGTGGCGATTATCCAATGGCGAATCCCTTTTTCATTCACCATTCATTCGCCATTTTCCGGGGTATTCACCATTTTGCACCCGTCGCTTCTCCACTTGCAACCGGGGTTATCTCAGGGAGATTTGCCCGGCATGTCCCTGAGTACACGAGTGCATTCAGCGAGCAAGCCATCCGTTTCGCCAGTTGTAACACTTTGTTTCATCAGTCATAACTCTCTGTTTCATCAGTGGTAACTATTTGTTTCATCCGGCGGAACACTCTGTTTCTCGTAGTGGAACAGGGTGTTGCTCTACGAGAAACAGAGTGTTTCACACCGAGAAACAAAGTGTTTCATTAGAACGAAACAGAGTGTTTCATTACGGAGAAACAGTTTGTTTCAAGCTGGGTGAAACTTTCTGTCTGTAAGCAAAAGCACGATATAGGTTACTGTTTCGTGCGTCGACCACCTGACTGCGGATTCGGCAGCAAAGAAAGAAATGGTGAATACCCTGGAAAATGGCGAATGAATGGTGAATGAAAAAGGTATTCACCATCGGATAATCGCCACTTAATCAACACCATATCTCGAAAAAGATGGCGAATGGCGAATGAGTTTCATTTATTCGCATAGGAGAACTGAATTCAAGTTATAAATGCGACACTGCTTCCAAAAAAAAGAGCTATATTGGTTTATTCAAGTGCTTCACCGCTCCTATTTATAATATATTCCAGAAGGAAAGACAGATTTAATAAAAATATTAATTATATTTGCAGTAAACGCAAAAAGACTATCCACATGAACCACCAGTTTTTAAAAGAAATAGAGATGGGTTCCAAGAATGCCTTGCTGAAAAAGCGAATCATTACACATTATATATATAATGGGAGCTCTACCATCACCGACCTGTCCAAAGAATTGGACTTGAGCGTGCCCACCGTTACAAAGTTTATCGACGAGATGTGCAACGACGGATACATCAACGACTATGGAAAACTGGAAACAAGCGGCGGCCGGCACCCCAACCTCTATGGACTGAATCCTGAATCGGGCTACTTCATCGGAGTAGATATCAAGAAATTTGCTGTCAACATCGGGCTAATCAACTTTAAAGGTGATATGGTGGAACTGAAAATGAATATCCCATACAAGTTCGAGAACTCGGTAGAAGGACTCAACGACCTGTGCAAACTCATCCTCGGATTCATCAAGAAACTGGCCATCGACAAAGAGAAGATACTGAACATCAATGTCAACGTATCGGGACGGGTAAACCCGGAGTCGGGATTCAGCTTCAGCCACTTCAACTTCGAGGAACGTCCGCTGGCCGATGTGCTGACCGAAAAGATTGGTTACAAGGTGACCATTGATAACGATACGCGGGCTATGACTTACGGGGAATATATGCAGGGATGCGTAAAAGGTGAGAAAAACATCATCTTCGTGAATGTCAGCTGGGGACTGGGTATTGGAATTATTATTGATGGCAAGGTATATACAGGGAAGTCGGGTTTCTCTGGCGAGTTCGGACATGTGAGTACTTACGACAATGAGATCATCTGCCACTGCGGAAAGAAGGGCTGCCTGGAAACGGAGGCTTCGGGATCGGCCTTGCATCGTATCTTACTGGAACGAATTCACAACGGCGAAAGCTCTATACTATCCAAGCGGGTGTTGGAGGCTGACCCGCTGACACTGGACGAGATCATCGCTGCCGTAAACAAGGAAGATGTGCTGTGCATCGAGATCGTAGAAGAAATCGGTCAGAAGTTAGGCAAGCAGATTGCCGGGCTGATCAACATCTTCAACCCCGAGCTGGTTATTATCGGTGGCACGCTGTCACTCACCGGCGATTACATCACGCAACCCATCAAAACGGCCGTTCGCAAATTCTCGCTCAACTTAGTCAACAAGGACTCGGCCATCCTCACTTCCAAGCTGAAAGACAAGGCCGGTATCGTGGGTGCATGCATGCTGGCACGTAGCCGGATGTTCGAAAGTTAACCAAAAACCTATTATTTATCGGGAAAAGATTAGAAATTCCACGACAAACAAGTATATTTGTAGTTCAACTTAATTTAATCGTGACAAGCATGAAGAAAGCAACCCTATTACTCAGTGGAATCATGGTAGTAGCCTGTAATCCCAAGCAACCAAAGCTGGTATATCCCGAAACAGCAAAGGTTGACACCGTAGACGTGTACTTCGATACACAAGTTGCCGATCCTTATCGTTGGCTGGAAAACGATACCAGCGCCGCAACCGCCGCCTGGGTGGAAGCGGAAAACAAAGTAACCAACGAATATTTTTCGCACATACCTTTCCGCAACCAACTGCTGGAACGGATGACGAAACTGACCAATTACGAAAAGATAAGCGCGCCGTTCAAGAAACATGGGAAATATTATTTCAGCAAGAACGACGGGTTGCAAAACCAGAGCGTGTACTATGTACAAGATTCGCTCACGGGCACTCCCTGCGTATTTCTCGATCCCAACAAACTGTCGGACGACGGCACGGTAGCACTCACCGGACTTTCTTTTGCCAATAACGGGAAATATGCTGCTTATACCATCTCGCGCAGTGGTTCCGACTGGCGCGAAATCTTTGTCATCGATCTCGCTACCGGCCAACTGCTCGACGACCACCTGCTTTGGGCGAAGTTCTCCGGCGCCTCCTGGAAAGGCGATGGTTTCTATTACAGCGCTTACGATGCTCCGGCCAAAGGGAAAGAATTCTCGAATGTCAACGAAAACCATAAGATATACTATCACAAGCTGGGCGAACCGCAATCGGCCGACAAGTTGGTTTACCAGAATCCGGCTCAACCCAAACGGTTCTACAGCGCCAGTACCAGCGAAGACGAACAAGTACTCTTCCTGTACGAATCGGGCGCGGGACGCGGCAACAACCTGTTCGTACAAAATCTTGCCAAGCCGAATGCTCCTTTCGTACAACTGACTACAGATATGGACTATGAATACGGTCCCATCGAAGTGATAGGAAATCAGATCTATATCCAGACCAATTATCAGGCTCCTAAAGGACGTATCATGGTGGCCGACATCAACAACCCGAAACTGGAACAATGGAAAGAACTGGTACCCGAATCGGCAGCCGTACTTTCCGGATCGCAGGTTATCGGAGGTAAGCTGTTCCTGACATACGATCAGGACGCTTCGAACCATGCATACGTGTATGGCCTCGACGGCAAAGAGATACAGGAAATCAAACTCCCCTCCCTCGGCTCCGTAGGTTTTAGCGGCGACAAAGACGACAAAGAGTGCTTCTTCGGATTCACCTCGTTCACGTTCCCGGGCTCTACCTTCAAGTATGATATGGATACCAATACCTATGAACTGTTCAGAACTCCGAAAGTAGACTTCAAACCCGAGGATTTCGAAACAGAACAGATATTCTTTACCAGCAAAGACGGAACCAAGGTACCGATGTTCCTTACCTACAAGAAAGGGTTGAACAAGAACGGTAAAAACCCGGTATTCCTGTATGGATACGGCGGTTTCAACATCAGCCTTAACCCGGGCTTCTCCACCAGTCGCATTCCTTTCCTCGAGAATGGCGGTATCTATGCTCAGGTCAACCTGCGCGGAGGGGGCGAATATGGCGAAGAATGGCACATTGCCGGTACGAAAATGAACAAACAGAATGTATTCGACGACTTCATCGCTTCGGCCGAATACCTCATCGAAAACAAGTACACCAATCCGGAAAAGATAGCCATCGTGGGCGGCTCGAACGGCGGTCTGCTGGTAGGCGCCTGTATGATACAACGGCCCGACCTGTTCCGTGTGGCCATACCACAAGTAGGCGTGATGGACATGTTGCGTTACCACAAGTTCACCATCGGCTGGAACTGGGCCAGTGATTATGGAACGAGCGAAGACAGCCCGGAAATGTTCCAGTATCTCAAAGGGTACTCACCCTTGCACAATCTGAAACCGGGTACGAAATATCCGGCTACGCTCATCACCACTGCCGACCACGACGACCGCGTGGTTCCGGCGCACTCGTTCAAGTTTGCTGCTACCCTGCAGGCCTGCAACGACGGCACCAATCCCACCTTGATCCGTATTGACACCAAAGCCGGACACGGAGCAGGCAAACCGCTTGCAAAAGTACTGGAAGAACAAGCCGATATGTATTCGTTCGTAATGTACAACCTCGGTATGAAACCCCAATTCTAAATGTTCTCCTTTTTACGATAAGCGGGTAGCAAATACAATCATTGCTGCCCGCTTTTTTATACAACAACGCTTGCTTTTCCAATACGAATATTCTACCTTTGTCCATCTAAACATTCGTTAAAACCAGTTATGTATAAAATTTACACTATCCTACTTGGAACCTTTTTTTGCTTGTTTCCCCCTCAATTATCCGCCCAAACGGTTAGCCCGGTTTCCAGTAACAAGCCCGATTATGTCCTAATTCTAAGCTCGTATGACATCACCAATGAATGGGCATTTCTCATCGTAAGAAACTTCTCGTCTCACCTCCAGAGACCCAATAAGATGGACGTTGTGACAGAATATCTTGATCTATCCCCGCAATTAAGCCTGGAGGAATTCCAGCGGAAAGCAGCCGAAATCGAGAAAAAACATGCTACCCGAAACAAACTTATTATCCTTCTGGGAGAAGATGCCTGGATTTTTCACCGAACCTTTCTGGGACAGTCCTGGAAGCAACAGCCTGCCATTGCCGTTTTCTCTGGGAACTACACCACTACTCTGACTGGTTACCTCTCCGGTAAGCCTATTACTAAACAAGATATAATATCACTGGACGATTCCCGAAAAGGGATGAATGCCACCATTCTGTATGATAAAATCCATGTAGAGCCGACCATCCGGTTAATGCAAGAGCTGTTGCCCGAACTCAGTTCAGTAGCACTGATCACCGATAAACGCCACATCAGCACAATCGTCGAACAGAAAGTGAAACACATCGTTCAGGAGCAATTTCCTTCGCTGCACTTTATTAGTTTACGTATGGCCGAATTCTCCACAGAACAATTAAAAGATACCATCCAACGTATGGACCGAAAAACCGGAATCATCTTCCATTCCTGGTATCAACCAGAGATCAATTCGAAAAGTTTCCAGACCAATAGCATGAAACTTATTATAGGAGAGTTAGTACACTCACCCATATTCACCCTATACGATGCCGGTGTAAAAGAAGGCATGATAACCGGAGGGCACTACCCCACCATCGGAGCCATAACAGACAAGTTGAACGAGCTGAGCGACATGATTCTCGCAGGACATAAAGCCTCCGACCTGCCGGTAACAGCTATTTCCGAGACCAGCAGCTACCTTAACTACCGGAACCTGAACTATCTTAACATTCCGCCCCGGTCATATCCCGAAGACGCCATCTACTACGAAAAGCCATTGGATAACTTTGAAAAAAACAAAACACTTATCATTTGCATCATTATCATTGCCCTGCTGCTGTCAAGTCTCTTCTTCTTACTTGTGAGACACAAACACAAACAACTGCTAAACTCACAACGCATGAAAGAAATTCTGGAAAGAAGCAACCAACTGCAGACTACCTTCATAGCGAATATGAACCACGAAGTACGTACTCCACTCAATGCGATCGTCGGTTTCTCTGGTTTACTCTCCGAACCCGAAATGCTCAGTGAAGAAGAACGGCAGTATTCCCTGCAACTACTCACCGAGAATAAAGACACCTTGCTGCAACTCATCAATAACATACTAGATCTGTCACAAATCGAATCGGGCATCATGGAAGTAAAAAAAGAAACAATCAGCCTGAAAGCAGTTATCAGCGATGTAGTAAATGTAGCCCGGATAAAACATGCAGACTCTGGCATCCGAATCACTCTCGCCCCTGATACACCGGAAGGCTTTATCCAATGCGACTGGAAACTACTAACACAAGCACTGAACACCCTGTTAGACAAAGCCTTGGTACACTCCAAACGGGGTGAGATACAGATAGGTTATATAGTTCAGAAAGACGGAATCCGCCTATCTATTATTTACGCAGGAGGAGAAATATCAGAAGAAAGAGTCCAATATCTATTCGACAGTTTCGAGAAAGAGGGCTTTAATGCACAAGAAGACGGATTAGAACTGGTACTAGCACACGCCATCATTAAAATACTGGGCGGCAAGATAGGATTGGCCACTCAAACAGGAAAAGATTTCACCTTCTGGTTCACCTTACCTTCAACACATTCAACTATCGTAACATAATAGAATATCATTTTATTAGTACTGATGCAAAATAAAAATAAAAGCTGGATAAAATCAGAAAAGTATTCCTATATTTGCAATTGTCACTTTTGACAATTTAATATTCAACCTTTTAAATAATGCACGTATGAACATTGAGAAACTAATGGCTTCTCTCGAAGCCAAACACCCGGGCGAATTAGAATATCTTCAAGCAGTGAAGGAAGTGTTGATCTCCATCAACGACATTTATAACGAACATCCTGAATTTGAAAAAGCTAAAATCATCGAAAGATTGGTAGAGCCCGACCGCATCTTTACATTCCGGGTAACATGGGTGGACGATAAAGGTGAAGTACAAACCAACATCGGCTATCGTGTTCAATTCAATAACGCCATCGGCCCGTACAAAGGCGGAATCCGTTTTCATGCGTCCGTAAATCTGTCCATTCTAAAGTTCTTAGGCTTCGAACAAACCTTCAAGAATGCCCTTACAACCTTACCGATGGGTGGTGGTAAAGGAGGTTCGGACTTCTCTCCACGCGGAAGAAGCAATGCCGAGATCATGCGTTTCTGCCAGGCATTCATGCTTGAGTTGTGGCGCCATCTGGGACCGGATATGGATGTACCCGCCGGCGATATCGGCGTAGGCGGACGCGAAGTAGGATATATGTTTGGCATGTACAAAAAGTTAACACGTGAGTTCACAGGTACATTTACCGGCAAAGGTTTGGAGTTCGGAGGTTCGCTCATCCGCCCCGAGGCAACCGGATTCGGTGGTCTGTACTTTGTACACGACATGCTGAAAGCCAAAGGTATGGATATGAAAGATAAAACTGTAGCCATCTCAGGCTTCGGAAACGTAGCATGGGGAGCTGCCCTGAAAGCCACCGAGCTGGGAGCTAAAGTTATTACGATTTCCGGACCAGACGGATATATATACGACCCGGACGGTATCAGCGGAGAAAAGATCGACTATATGCTCGAGCTACGTTCGACAGGCAATGACATTGTTGCTCCTTATGCCGAACAATATCCCGGAGCTACCTTTGTGGAAGGCAAACGTCCCTGGGAAGTGAAGGCAGACATCGCACTTCCTTGCGCTACTCAGAACGAACTTAACGGCGACGATGCCCGCAACCTGATCAATAACGGCGTAACCTGTGTAGGCGAAATTTCCAATATGGGCTGTACTCCCGAAGCCATCGACCTGTTCATTGAGCACAAAACGATGTACGCACCGGGCAAGGCTGTGAACGCAGGCGGTGTAGCAACTTCGGGACTTGAGATGTCACAAAATGCCATGCATCTGAGCTGGGCTGCTGCCGAAGTGGACGAAAAACTTAAAGCAATCATGCACGGCATCCACGAGCAATGCGTGAAATATGGTACCGAACCTGGTGGCTATATCAACTACGTAAAAGGCGCCAATGTGGCCGGCTTCATGAAAGTGGCCCATGCCATGCTGGGGCAAGGTATCATCTAATAGAATATGATTAAAAAACTCTGTTTAACATTTACATTTCTCTTATGCGTTACCCATCTCCTGGGACAGGAAGTGGGTAACGCTACTTTTTATCATAAGAAGTTCCAAGGGCGGCGCACCTCCGACGGCGGAACCTATCACAAAGACAGCATGACATGCGCCCATCGTACCTACCCGCTCGGCATCCTGCTAACAGTCAGAAATCCGCATAACGGTAAAGAAGTCATCGTCAAAGTCACTGACCGGGGACCTTTCAGCCGCCGGCTCATGATAGACCTCTCCTACCGGGCGGCAGAGACATTAGATATCATCCGCCGGGGAATAGCCCGGGTAGAAGTGATGCCCTACGAAACAATTCTGGTTCCGTTCCGTCCGCAACCGCTGAAAATATCCCGCTTCATAAACATTCTTCCTGCCTATAAACCAGAATATATTCCGAAAAAGTTGCAAAAGGTTTCGTAATAAAGAGGAATAGCCTACCTTTGCAACCCAAAACCAATTTTATTAGGATATGGTACAACCGGAATTAAAAGTGCGCCGTGATAAAATCCGCCGCCTTATGGCTCAACAAGGAATTGACGCTGCTCTGATAACCTGTAATGTCAACTTGCTTTATACATTCGGGCAAATTATTAGCGGATATCTTTACCTCCCGCTTCATGCACCCGCCCGCATCTTTGTGAAACGCCCAAACAATCTTTCGGGCGAACACTTATTTCCCATCCGCAAACCCGAACAAATTATCGATATACTAAAAGCTGAAGGACTCCCGATGCCGAGTAAGCTCATGTTAGAAGGCGACGAACTGTCATTCTCCGAATACAACCGGCTGGCAGCTCTGTTTCCCGAAACTGAAATAGTCAATGGCACTTCATTGATACGTCAGGCTCGCAGTGTAAAGACCAGTATGGAAATCGAGATGTTCCGCCGGGCCGGACTGGCACATACCAAAGCTTACAACCGGATACCGGAAGTATATCGTCCGGGAATGACCGACCGGGAATTTTCTATCGAAATAGAACGCCTGATGCGTCTGGAAGGATGCTTAGGCATCTTTCGGGTATTCGGCCAAAGCATGGAAATCTTCATGGGAAGCTTGCTCTCGGGCGACAATGCCGCTGCCCCCTCCCCATATGATTTCGCTCTGGGAGGCACAGGAATGGATCCCGCACTACCCGGCGGACTGAATGGTACTTCACTGAACAGCGGTCAAAGCGTTATGGTCGACATGGGTGGAAATTTCAATGGGTACATGAGCGACATGAGTCGCGTCTTCTCTATTGGCAGGCTTAGTGAGAAAGCTTATCAAGCCCATCAAGTTTGTCTGGACATACAGGATATGATTGTTTCTCTTGCCAAACCGGGCGTAGTGTGCGAAGATCTGTACAATACAGCCATCGATGTAGTAACCAAATCCGGATTTGCCGACAAGTTCATGGGAATAGGCCAGCAAGCCCGTTTCATCGGACATGGGGTCGGTCTGGAAATCAACGAATCGCCGGTACTCGCTCCCCGTATCAAGATGGAGTTGGAACCGGGAATGGTATTTGCCCTGGAACCCAAAATAGTACTGCCGGGCATAGGTCCGGTAGGTATCGAGAACACTTGGGTAGTTACCGCCGAAGGAGTAGAAAAGCTCACCAATAGTCCGGAAGAGATTATTGAACTTTAGAAATAAAGAATATGCTTATTTAATCAATAGTTGAATACATAATCTTTTTACTTTTCGTATTTTTGCAAGAAATTTGCCGGGATCATGAAAAAAGAGTCGACACATAACTTGCTGGATGCTATTGCATACCCCGATGATTTGCGGAAGCTGGATGTAAATCAATTACCGGAAGTATGCCATGAGTTGAGGCAAGACATCATAAATGTATTATCACGTAATCCGGGACACTTCGCTTCGAGCCTTGGGGTAGTGGAGCTTACCGTAGCCTTGCATTACGTTTATAACACCCCTTACGACCGCATTGTATGGGACGTAGGTCATCAGGCATATGCCCATAAAATGCTGACGGGACGTCGGGAAGCCTTTTCCACCAACCGGAAGTTGGGCGGGCTATGCCCTTTCCCCTCGCCGAATGAAAGCGAATATGACACATTTACTTGCGGACATGCGTCCAATGCCATTTCAGCGGCATTGGGTATGGCAGTAGCTGCCGGTAAAAAAGGGGAAGACGATCGCCATGTAATAGCCATTATTGGTGATGGCTCCATGAGCGGCGGATTGGCATTCGAAGGACTGAACAATACTTCATCCACTCCCAACAACCTGCTGATCATCCTGAATGACAACAACATGTCCATCGACAGAAGTGTAGGCGGAATGAAACAATACCTGTTCAACCTCACCACTTCCAACCGGTATAACCAACTTCGTTTCAAGGCATCCAAGATACTTTTCCGTATGGGCATCCTGAACGATGAACGACGAAAAGCTTTGATTCGTTTTGGCAACAGCCTGAAATCGATGGCCGCTCAGCAACAAAACATCTTCGAGGGGATGAATATTCGTTATTTTGGTCCGGTAGACGGACACAATGTAAAGAACATCGCCCGTATTTTGCGGGATATCAAAGATCTGAAAGGCCCCAAGATATTGCATTTGCATACGATCAAAGGGAAAGGTTTTGAATCGGCTGAGAAACATGCAACCGAATGGCATGCGCCAGGCCTTTTCAACCCCGACACCGGTGAACGCATCATCACCAATACCGAAGGACTTCCTCCACTTTTCCAAGATGTATTCGGGCATACCCTGACCGAACTGGCCAAACAAAACGAACGAATTGTAGGCGTAACTCCCGCGATGCCCAGTGGTTGCTCCATGAATATCCTGATGGATCAGATGCCCGATCGCGCTTTTGATGTAGGTATTGCCGAAGGACATGCCGTTACCTTCTCGGGAGGTATGGCCAAAGATGGCCTGCAGCCCTTCTGCAACATCTATTCATCGTTCGTGCAACGGGCATACGACAATATTATCCATGATACAGCCATCCAGGGATTACCTGTTGTGTATTGTCTCGACCGGGCCGGACTGGTGGGCGAAGACGGAGCTACCCATCATGGTGTATTCGACCTGGCGTTCCTGCGCCCGGTTCCCAACCTCACCATTGCTTCTCCTATCGACGAACATGAACTTCGCCGGTTGATGTATACTGCCCAACTACCAAACAAAGGAACATTTGTAATCCGTTATCCACGGGGTAGAGGTTCATTAACCGATTGGAAATGCCCGTTGGAAGAGATCCCCATAGGGAAAGGCCGCAAGCTGAGAGAAGGTTCAGACATGGCAGTTATCACGCTGGGACCTATCGGAAAACTGGCCATGAAAGCGATAGACAAGGCTGAAACACAAAACAAACTGTCTATCGCCCATTATGACCTGCGATTCCTGAAACCATTGGACGAAGAACTGCTCCACGAGATAGGGAACCGTTTCGCCAAGATAATCACCATTGAAGATGGAGTCATTAAAGGAGGAATGGGAAGCGCTGTACTTGAATTCATGTCCGACAATAAGTACACACCCCGGATACACAGAATCGGAGTGCCCGATAAATTCATCGAACACGGAACGGTAGCAGAGTTGTATCACCTCTGCGGAATGGACGAGGAAGGTATTTATAACGCATTAGTATCGCAATGAAAATCATTATCGCCGGTGCCGGCGCTGTCGGTACACACCTTGCTAAACTCTTGTCGCGCGAACGCCAGGACATAGTCCTGATGGATGATAGCGAAGAAAATCTGAGCACCATCAGTTCAAACTTTGATCTGCTAACCGTTGCAGCTTCACCTACGTCTATCGCAGGACTGAAGGAAGCAGGAGTAAAAGAAGCCGATTTGTTCATCGCTGTTACTCCCGACGAAAGCCGGAATATGACAGCCTGTATGCTGGCAACCAATCTGGGTGCTGTAAAGACCGTTGCCCGGATCGACAATTACGAATACCTTCTACCCAAAAACAAAGAATTCTTTCAGAAATTAGGAGTAGATTCGCTTATTTATCCCGAAATGCTGGCCGCCAAAGAAATCGTATCTTCCATGCGCATGAGCTGGGTACGCCAATGGTGGGAGTTCTGCGGAGGTGCTCTGATTCTGATAGGCGTAAAAATGCGCGAGAAGGCGGAGATTCTGAACATTCCGTTGTACGAACTGGGCGGTAACAATCTGCCTTATCACTTAGTAGCCATCAAACGAGGTACCGAAACCATCATACCGCGTGGAGATGATTCCATACATCTGAACGACATCGTATATTTTACCACTACCCGAAAATATATTCCTTATATCCGCAAAATTGCCGGGAAAGAAGATTATGCGGATGTACGCAACGTGATGATTATGGGAGGAAGCCGCATCGCCGTACGAACAGCGCAATATGTGCCCGACTACATGCAGGTAAAAATCATAGAAAGTGATCTAAATCGCTGCAACCGATTGACAGAAGTTCTGGACGACAGAACCATGATCATCAATGGTGATGGACGGGATATGGACTTATTGACCGAGGAAGGACTTAAAAACACAGAAGCATTTGTAGCCTTAACCGGTAATTCCGAAACCAATATTCTGGCTTGTCTGGCCGCCAAGCGTATGGGGGTAGACAAAACCGTAGCCGAAGTAGAAAACATTGACTACATCAGCATGGCCGAGAGCTTGGATATTGGCACAGTAATCAATAAAAAGTTGATCGCAGCCAGCCATATCTACCAGATGATGCTCGATGCAGATGTCTCCAATGTGAAATGCCTCACTTTTGCCAATGCCGATGTAGCCGAATTTACAGTAAAAGCAGGATCAAAAATAACCAAACACCTGATCAAGGATCTGGGATTACCCAAAGGAACCACCATCGGAGGCATGATCAGAAACGGAGAAGGATTGCTGGTAACCGGAGATACACAGATTGTAGCCGGCGACCATGTCGTGGTATTCTGCCTGAGTATGATGATTAAAAAAATAGAAAAGTTCTTCAATTAGGATGATTAACACCAAAATGATTCTTCGCATCATAGGCAGTCTGTTGCTTATAGAAACAGTGATGTTACTCTGCTGTGCAGGGGTATCCGGCATCTATGGCGAAGATGATCTTATCCATTTCTTACTGACCGCCGGTTTGACTACCTGTGCAGGATTGGGTTTGGTTGCAGCAGGCAGAGGAGCCGAAAAACGTTTGGGAAGACGTGACGGTTATATCATTGTGAGTTTGGCTTGGGTTATATTTTCTGCTTTCGGCATGCTCCCCTTCTATTTAAGTAAATACATTCCCGATTTTACCAATGCATTTTTTGAAACCATATCCGGTTTTACCAGCACGGGAGCCACCATACTGGATAACATAGAAGAACTGCCTCACGGGCTCCTCTTCTGGCGCAGCATGACTCAATGGATCGGCGGATTGGGAATCGTATTCTTTACCATAGCAGTGCTTCCTATCTTTGGTGTAGGAGGTATCCAGGTATTTGCCGCTGAAGCTTCCGGCCCCACCCACGACAAAGTACACCCTCGTATAGGCATCACTGCCAAATGGATATGGAGCATCTATACCGGGATTACAGCCATCCTTATCCTGCTTTTACTTTTGGGAGGAATGGATCTGTTCGACAGCATCTGCCATGCATTTTGCACTACCGGCACCGGAGGGTTCTCCACCAAACAAGCCAGCATTGCCCACTTTAATTCTCCCTACATAGAATACGTCATATCCATCTTCATGTTCATATCGGGCATTAACTTCACTTTATTATTACTGTTGGTCAACCGGAAAACACAGAAAGTAGTTCACGATGCCGAATTAAAATGGTACTTCTTTTCCACGCTTTCGTTCACCCTGTTTATTGCTGTAGTGCTTTATTACAGCAATCAGTCTTTGGAATTAGAAGAAGCATTCCGCAAGTCCCTTTTTCAGGTTGCTTCCCTGCACACCTCTACAGGATTTGCCACTGCCGATTACATGACATGGCCTCCTATCCTTTGGGGATCAATAGTTCTCATTATGATTGTAGGAGCCTGTGCA
Organism: Bacteroides sp.; assembly: GCA_031554665.1. Lineage (GTDB taxonomy): Bacteria > Bacteroidota > Bacteroidia > Bacteroidales > Bacteroidaceae > Bacteroides. The sequence goes on from JAVBVA010000051.1 coordinate 60,219, forward strand.
GGGAGTACCACAGGCGGATTAAAATGCATTCGCCTGGTAATCCTCACCAAAGTTGCCCGAAACGAATTTAAACACATCACCCACCCCAATGCTGTTCTTCCGGTTCGGATCAACAAGCAAGTATTATCTCCCAATGTGCGTTCGAGCGTATTGGCGTTCACCTTTCTTTATGCCACTATTTCCGCTTTCTCCATTTTACTGATGATGGGAATGGGAGTAGGCCTGACCGAATCATTGGGAGCAGTCGTCTCAAGTATTGGCAACATGGGACCCGGATTAGGGCTGTGTGGACCCGCCTATTCGTGGAACGAATTGCCGGACGCGGCCAAATGGCTTTCCGCATTCCTGATGCTATTGGGCCGTCTGGAACTTTTTACCGTATTACTCCTGTTCACTCCCGATTTCTGGCGCAAGAACTAACGAACTGCTAAAAAAGGTTTTTTTGTCACCTACAGATTGCAAAAAGAATAAATATTAATACTACCTTTGCGCCCTGTAAAAGACAAGCATGAAAGATTTCTTTAAATATGGGGTCATATTAATATTAACTCTCTTGGTTCATTCCGCTATGATACAAGAGATTAATGGTGCATGTAGCCTGCCTGATACCTATCAGGAAGAATGCTTCGTCTCACTGTCTAATTCCAGCAACAAAGACTTACAAAATACATCGATTCATTATATGGTTATGTCCTGTGATTTAAGCCATATCGACCTGTCCAACATTCCTACTATAAAAAGTTTCCTCCGGTTACCGTCCTGGTTCCGCGAATATAAAGCAGTTAATCACCTTTCTCCTGCAAACTTATCACACTACGCTATATGTAACTCGCCCGACCCTGTGGGGTATTACGTATTCGGATTGAGAAAGATTATCATTTAACAATCATTCAAGCTTATTTCTTGTTATTAATATGTAGCCCGTATTTCATCGCCTAATGGGTGATGAAACTCCATTTTATTATTATTTAATCAAAATAACATAAATCATGAGTTTTACATTGTTAGTTGTTGTTTTACTAACGGCAATTGCATTTGTCGGTATTGTAATAGCCCTATCAAATGCTATTTCTCCGCGTTCTTACAATCCCCAGAAAGCCGAAGCTTATGAATGCGGTATCCCTACACGTGGAAAATCATGGATGCAGTTCCGGGTAGGTTACTACCTGTTTGCTATTCTATTTCTGATGTTCGATGTGGAGACAGTATTTCTCTTCCCCTGGGCAGTAGTAGTGCGCGACCTCGGGGTTATGGCACTCGTTAGTGTATTCTTTTTCTTAATCATTTTAGTACTGGGCCTTGCTTATGCCTGGCGGAAAGGAGCTTTGGAATGGAAATAAAAAAGAAACCCAAGATAAAGTCTATTCCTTATGAAGACTTCAAAGACAATGAAACCCTCGAAAAGTTGGTCAATGAACTCAATGAAGGCGGAGGCAATGTGGCCCTTGCCGTTCTTGACGATGTTATCAACTGGGGGCGCAGCAACTCGCTGTGGCCGCTCACCTTCGCAACCAGCTGTTGCGGGATCGAATTCATGGCGCTTGGCGCCGCTCGTTATGACATGGCCCGCTTCGGGTTCGAAGTAGCCCGTGCCAGTCCGCGACAAGCCGATATGATCATGGTATGCGGTACCATCACTAACAAAATGGCTCCTGTACTGAAACGTCTGTACGACCAGATGGCCGATCCCAAATATGTGGTAGCCGTAGGAGGATGTGCTGTCAGTGGTGGTCCATTCAAAAAATCTTATCATGTGGTGAATGGAGTTGATCAGATTCTGCCGGTCGATGTATACATTCCCGGATGTCCGCCTCGTCCCGAAGCATTTTATTATGGAATGATGCAACTTCAACGCAAAGTGAAGGTAGAGAAGTTCTTCGGTGGCGTGAACCGGAAAGAGAAAAAGACAGAAGAAGAGAAATGATTATCTGACATTGAATATGCAAGAAATATTTTACATAGAACCTGCCGCCTTCCGGAAAGAAATGGAACGGCTACGAAATGAAAAGAAGATGGATTTTCTCGAGAGCCTCACTGGTATGGACTGGGGAGAAGAAGGCGGACTGGGAGTAGTTTACCATCTGGAGTCTACCGTAACAGGCGAACGAATGGCGGTGAAGACTGCTACTCTGGACCGGGAGAACCCGGAGTTGCCGTCGGTACACGATATCTGGAAGATGGCCGAGATCAACGAGCGTGAAGTGTACGACTTCTTCGGTATCTCCTTTGTAGGACATCCGGACATGCGCCGCATCTTTCTGCGCAACGACTGGGTGGGCTATCCTCTTCGGAAAGACAATGATCCGGAGAAGGACAATCCGTTGAACATGACCAACGAGGAGACCATTGACACAACCACTGAGATCACCCTAAATACCGACGGTACTGTCAAAGACAAGGCGCACTTTATTTTCGAAGACCGTGAATACGTAGTGAACATCGGTCCGCAGCACCCCGCTACGCATGGTGTGCTCCGCTTCCGCGTATCGCTCGAAGGAGAGATCATCAGGAAGATCGATGCCAACTGCGGGTATATCCACCGGGGTATTGAGAAGATGAACGAAAGCCTCACTTACCCACAAACCCTGGCATTGACTGACCGTTTGGACTACTTAGGCGCTCACCAAAACCGCCACGCCGTTTGTATGTGTGTAGAGAAAGCGATGGGTGTAGAGGTCAGCAACCGCGTGCAATACATCCGTACTATCATGGACGAGTTACAGCGTATCGACTCTCACTTACTATTCTATTCTTGCCTCTGTATGGACCTGGGAGCGTTGACCGCTTTCTTCTATGGATTCCGTGAGAGAGAAATGATCCTCGACATCTTCGAGGAAACCTGCGGCGGACGTCTGATCATGACGTACAACACCATTGGCGGTGTACAGTACGACCTGCATCCTAACTTCGTTCCCCGTGTGAAGGCATTCATCAAACACATGCGTGGCATTATCCACGAATATCATGAAGTGTTTACAGGCAACATCATCGCACAGGAACGCCTCGTAGGCGTGGGTGTGCTGAGCCGTGAAGATGCTATCTCCTTCGGTGCTACCGGAGGTTCGGGACGTGCATCGGGCTGGGCTTGCGACGTGCGTAAACGTATGCCGTATGCTGCTTACGACAAAGTAGACTTCAAGGAAATCGTTTATACCGAAGGCGACTCGTTTGCCCGCTACATGGTACGTATGGACGAGATCATGGAATCCATGAACATCATCGAGCAGTTGATAGACAATATCCCCGAAGGTTCGATCCAGGAAAAGATGAAACCCATCATCCGTGTACCGGAAGGTTCGTACTACACTGCCGTGGAAGGCAGCCGCGGCGAATTCGGCGTGTATCTGGAAAGCCGTGGCGACAAGACTCCATATCGTCTACACTATCGTTCTACCGGTTTACCATTGGTTTCCGTAGTCGATACCATCTGCCGCGGAACCAAGTTGGCCGACCTCATCGCCATCGGTGGTACGTTGGATTATGTAGTGCCCGATATTGATAGATAAAAACACTAAAAACGATAATTCACATGTTTGATTTTAGTATTGTAACAAACTGGATACACCAATTACTGACTTCCTTCCTGCCAGAAGAGTGGGCGATAGTCATCGAATGTGTAGCTGTGGGGGTGTGCATCATCCTGATGTATGCCTTGCTGGCTATCATATTGATATATATGGAGCGCAAGGTTTGCGCATTCTTCCAATGCCGCTTAGGCCCCAACCGCGTAGGTAAGTGGGGTTCTATCCAGGTGATTGCCGACGTGTTCAAGATGCTGACCAAGGAAATCATCTCCCTCAAGCACTCGGACCGTTTTCTCTACGAGCTGGCTCCTTTCCTCGTGATTTTAGCCTCCATGCTTACATTTGCCTGCCTGCCTGTTAATAAAGGTGCACAGGTACTCGACTTCAACGTAGGTATCTTCTTCCTGTTGGCTGCTTCCAGCATCGGTGTACTGGGTATCCTGCTGGCCGGATGGGGCTCCAACAACAAGTTCTCGCTCATCGGCGCCATGCGGAGCGGTGCACAGATCATCAGCTATGAACTGTCTGTAGGGTTAAGCATTCTCACCATGGTAGTCCTGATGGGTACCATGCAAATCTCCGAGATCGTAGAAGGACAAGCCGACGGTTGGTTCATCTTCAAAGGACACATCCCTGCCGTGATCGCTTTCATCATCTACCTCATTGCAGGTAATGCCGAGTGTAACCGTGGTCCGTTCGACCTTCCCGAAGCAGAAAGTGAGCTGACCGCCGGTTATCATACCGAATATTCGGGTATGCACTTCGGTTTCTTCTACCTGGCAGAGTTCCTCAACCTGTTCATCGTAGCCGGTATCGCTACCACCGTCTTCCTCGGAGGCTGGATGCCGCTGCACATTGGCGGGCTGGACGGATTCAACACCATCATGGACTACATCCCGGGCTTCGTCTGGTTTTTCGGAAAAGCGTTCTTCGTAGTATTCCTGCTGATGTGGATCAAGTGGACCTTTCCCCGTCTGCGTATCGACCAGATTCTGTCGTTGGAGTGGAAGTACCTGGTACCCATCTCTTTAGTGAACCTGCTTATCATGGTAATCATCGTAGTCTTCGGACTTCACTTTTAAGATAGACAAATTATGAAAGAAAGAAGTTATTTCGGCGGACTCTTCCATGCTATCGGAACCTTGCTGATAGGAATGAAGACGACCATCACGGTATTCTTCCGCAAGAAAACAACCGAACAATATCCCGAGAACCGGGCCGAATTGAAGATGTTCGACCGTTTTCGCGGCACGCTATCGATGCCTCACAACGAGAAGAACGAGCACCGATGCATCGCCTGCGGGCTGTGTCAGAATGCTTGCCCGAACGATACGATTACGATCACCACCACGACGATCGAAACCGCCGACGGAAAGAAAAAGAAGATACTGGACAAGTACATGTACGACCTGGGTTCGTGCATCTTCTGCCAGTTGTGCGTCACGGCTTGTCCGCACGACGCCATCACATTCGATCAGGAATTCGAGCACGCCGTATTCGACCGTTCGAAACTCGTGAAACAGTTGAATCGCGAGGGTAGTAAAGTTATGGAAAAGAAAAAAGAAGAATAAATATGGAATTTACACTTCAAACAGTAGTCTTCTACTTACTGGCCGCCTTCATCATCCTCATGTCCATTATGACGGTGACTACCAAACGCATCGTGCGTTCGGCCACTTACCTGCTCTTCGTGCTGTTTGGCACCGCAGGCATTTACTTTCTGTTGGGTTATACGTTCCTGGGCTCCGTACAAGTAATGGTATATGCCGGGGGTATCGTGGTGCTCTATGTATTCTCCATCCTGCTCACCAGTGGCGAGGGCGACCGTGCCGAAAAGCTGTTACGCAGCCGCTTATGGGCAGGTTTGGGAACAACAATCGTAGGAGCAGCCCTCGTACTGTTCATCACCCTGAAGCATAAGTTCCTCTCGAATGCCGGCGATGGCCCTATCGTGGAACTCGACATAAAGCGGATCGGGATGGAGTTGCTCTCGAGCGACAAATATGGATATGTATTGCCGTTCGAAGCAGTCAGCATCCTGTTGCTGGCCTGTATCGTGGGCGCCTTATTAATTGCACGTAAACGATAGGAGGTATACTGATGATACAATTAGAATATTATTTGATAATTTCCACTGTGATGATGTTTGCCGGTATCTACGGCTTCTTCACCCGCCGCAACACATTGGCTATCCTGATCAGTGTGGAACTGATGCTGAATGCTACCGATATCAACTTCGCCGTATTCAATCGTTTCCTGTTCCCCGAATCACTGGAAGGGCACTTCTTTGCGCTCTTCTCCATTGCCATTTCGGCTGCGGAAACTGCCATCGCCATTGCTATCATGATCAATATCTACCGTAACATACGGACGATACAAGTTAAACAGCTGGACGAGCTGAAGTGGTAACCATCTAAAAAACAGAGAAACAATATGGAATTTACAATACTCATACTGATTCTGCCATTGGTCTCGTTCCTGATACTGGGAATAGGAGGCAAGTGGCTGAAACCGGGACTTGCAGGACTACTGGGTACCGCCTCCCTGGGGTTGGTAACCCTCCTTTCGTACATCACTGCTTTCATTTACTTCACGGCGCCGCGCCTGGCGGATGGTACGTTCGAGACGATCATCCCGTTCAACTTCCGCTGGTTGCCCTTTACCGATACGCTCACGTTCGACATGGGTATCCTGCTGGATCCTATCTCGGTGATGATGCTCATCGTTATCTCCACCGTATCCTTCCTGGTACACCTCTATTCCATGGGGTACATGAAAGGTGAGAAAGGTTTCCAACGCTACTACGCGTTCCTTTCGCTCTTTACCATGTCGATGCTGGGGCTGGTGGTGGCTACCAACATCTTCCAGATGTATCTGTTTTGGGAGTTGGTAGGTGTTTCTTCTTACTTGCTCATTGGTTTCTACTATACCAAGCCGTCGGCCATTGCTGCCAGCAAGAAAGCATTTATTGTAACCCGTTTTGCCGACCTGGGCTTCCTCATCGGCATCCTGCTGTACGGTTATTACGGCGGTACATTCGGCTTCACACCCGATAGCATGTCGATGCTGACGGGTGGCGCTTCGATGCTGCCGCTGGCTTTGGGGCTGATGTTCATCGGTGGCGCCGGTAAGAGTGCCATGTTCCCGCTGCACATCTGGTTACCCGATGCGATGGAAGGTCCGACTCCTGTATCGGCTTTGATCCATGCCGCTACCATGGTTGTGGCGGGTGTATATCTGGTGGCCCGTATGTTCCCACTCTTCATCGCATATGCCCCCAACGTGTTGGAAATCATCGGCTGGGTGGGTGCTTTCACTGCTCTCTTCGCTGCCTCCATCGCGTGTGTGCAGACTGATATCAAACGGGTACTCGCTTTTTCTACCATCTCGCAGATCGGTTTCATGATCGTAGCGCTGGGCGTATGTACTTCGACCGATCCGCATCACGGAGGTTTGGGGTATATGGCCTCTATGTTCCACTTGTTTACACACGCCATGTTCAAAGCGTTGCTGGTCCTCGGCGCCGGTAGCATCATCCATGCCGTACACTCCAACGAAATGAAAGACATGGGCGGACTGCGCAAATACATGCCTATTACGCGCTACACCTTCCTGATAGCCTGTTTGGCCATTGCCGGTATTCCTCCGTTCTCGGGATTCTTCTCAAAGGATGAAATCCTGGCCGCTTGCTTCCAATACAGCCCCATCATGGGGTGGGTTATGACGGTGATTGCCGCTATGACTGCTTTCTATATGTTCCGTTTGTACTACGGTATCTTCTGGAGCAAGGAGAACAAAGAAGCCTACGCACACCATACACCGCACGAGAGTCCGCTGGTCATGACCTTCCCGTTGATGTTCCTCGCCGTTGTTACGGTGGTAGCGGGTGTAGCCGGATACTTCTATTTCGGTTCCTTTATCAGCTCTGACGGACAAGTCTACCACATTCATCTGGATACGACCGTAGCTATCACCAGTGTAGTTATCGCCATCCTGTCAATAGCTTTGGCAACCTTTATGTACAAAGGCGAGAAACAACCGGTGGCCGACATGCTGGCCAAGCGATTCTCCGGTCTGCACAAGGCAGCCAGCAACCGTTTCTACATCGATGAGGTGTATCAGTTCATCACGCACAAGATCATCTTCCGTTGCATCTCCACTCCTATTGCCTGGTTCGACCGCCACGTAGTCGACGGATTCTTCAATTTCCTGGCCTGGAGCGCCCATACAACGAGCGACGAGATACGCGGACTGCAAAGCGGACGGGTGCAACAATATGCCCTCGTATTCCTTGGCGGAGTTATCGTGCTTATCCTACTATTAATCTTATAATGATATAACGATATGAATTTCTTATCCTTATTCGTACTGATTCCCATGCTGATGTTAGGCGGCCTTTGGCTGGCCCGCGACATCAAGCAGATACGGGGAGTGATGGTAGCCGGTTCTACAGCTTTGCTGGCCTTATCCATTGTTTTGACGTTTCTTTATTTAGGAGCGCGCTCGGCGGGCGATACCAGCGAAATGCTGTTCCGTGCCGACCTGGTGTGGTATGCTCCCCTCAACATAGCTTACTCGGTAGGCGTCGACGGTATCTCGGTAGCCATGCTGCTACTCTCTTCTGTCATCGTATTTACCGGGACGTTTGCGTCGTGGAACCTCAAGCCGCTGACCAAAGAGTATTTCCTTTGGTTCACCCTACTTTCGATGGGTGTATTCGGCTTCTTCATCTCCATCGATATGTTTACCATGTTTATGTTCTATGAAGTAGCACTGATACCGATGTACCTGCTCATCGGCGTATGGGGTTCGGGTCGCAAGGAGTATGCTGCCATGAAGTTGACATTGATGCTGATGGGTGGTTCAGCTTTCCTGCTGATCGGCATCCTGGGTATCTATTTCGGCTCGGGCGCTTCGACGATGAACATCCTGGAGATTGCTGCCTTGCACAACATTCCGTTTGCACAGCAGTGCATCTGGTTTCCGCTTACCTTCTTAGGTTTCGGTGTGTTGGGTGCTTTATTTCCGTTCCACACGTGGAGCCCCGACGGTCATGCTTCGGCGCCTACGGCTGTTTCCATGCTCCACGCTGGTGTACTGATGAAACTGGGAGGATACGGTTGCTTCCGTATCGCCATGTTCCTGATGCCCGAAGCTGCGAACGAACTGTCTTGGATCTTCCTGATCCTGACCGGTATCTCGGTAGTGTATGGCGCTTTTTCGGCTTGTGTACAAACCGACCTGAAGTACATCAACGCTTATTCTTCGGTGAGTCACTGCGGATTGGTGCTCTTCGCCATCCTGATGATGAACCAGACCGCCTGTACGGGTGCTGTATTGCAGATGCTCTCGCACGGCTTGATGACTGCCCTGTTCTTCGCCCTCATCGGTATGATATACGGACGTACCCACACGCGTGATATCCGCGAGATGTCGGGCCTGATGAAAGTGATGCCCTTCCTCAGCGTATGTTATGTGATTGCCGGTTTGGCCAACCTCGGTTTGCCGGGCCTCAGCGGTTTCATTGCCGAGATGACCATCTTTGTTGGTTCGTTCCAGAATCCGGATGCATTCCACCGCACCTGGACAGTCATAGCTTGTGCCTCAATCGTGATCACTGCCGTGTATATTCTACGCCTGGTTGGTAAAATGATCTATGGTACCGTGCAGAACAAACATCACCTGGAACTGACCGATGCTACGTGGGACGAACGTTTCACGGTAATCTGCCTTATCCTTTGTGTAGCCGGTCTGGGACTTGCTCCGTTCTGGATGAGCGACATGATTTCCGAGAGTGTATTGCCTGTAATCAGTCACTTGATTCCGTAGGCCGGTCGCTAATCACTAACCATTAATTGCTAAAAGATGGATTATTCACAATTCTTATATATGCGCGAGGAGCTGTCGTTGATAGCAGCCCTTCTCATTATCTTTGTTGCCGACCTCTTTATGAGTCCCGATGCTCACAAAAAAGGTGGCCGCCCTATACTCAACACGTCCATGCCAGTCATCGTACTACTTATCCATACCATCATCAATCTGGTACCCGGAGAACCGGCGGAAGCCTTCGGAGGTATGTATAGCTATGTACCGATGCACACAGTCATTAAGTCGATCCTTAGTTTCGGCACTGTTATCATCTTCCTGATGGCCCACGAATGGATGAAACGTGAAGATACAATTGTCAAACAAGGTGAGTTCTATGTACTGACACTCTCCACCCTGCTGGGTATGTACTTCATGATCTCTGCCGGACACTTCCTGATGTTCTTCATCGGGCTGGAAATGGCCAGTATCCCGATGGCTGCTCTGGTAGCCTTCGACAAGTACCGCCACCATTCAGCCGAAGCAGGAGCCAAGTATATCCTGACGGCTTTGTTCTCCAGTGCGCTGTTGTTGTTCGGGCTATCGCTGATTTACGGAACTTGCGGAACACTCTATTTTTCCGATATGTCCGTCCATATTGACGGCAACATGTTGCAAATCATGGCTTTCGTCTTCTTCTTTGCCGGCATGGGATTCAAAATATCACTTGTTCCGTTCCACTTATGGACAGCCGACGTATACGAAGGAGCTCCCAGCGTAGTTACTGCTTACCTGAGTGTCATCTCTAAAGGTTCGGCGGTATTTGTATTGCTTACCATACTGATCAAAGTATTCGCCCCGCTGATAGCCGACTGGCAGGAGGTCATCTACTGGGTTGTCATTGCCTCCATCACTCTGGGCAATATCTTTGCACTCCGCCAGCAAAACCTGAAACGCCTGATGGCATTCTCGTCCATCTCTCAGGCAGGTTACATCATGCTGGGTGTTATTGGCGGTACTCCCGCGGGAATGACTTCGCTGGTATACTACATACTGGTATATATGGTAGCCAATCTGGCTGTATTTGCCGTAATTACGATTGTTGCCTTACGTGCGCAAAAGTTCACGCTGGAAGATTACAACGGTTTCTATAAAACGAACCCGAGATTAGCCTTCCTGATGACATTGGCTCTGTTCTCGCTGGCCGGAATCCCTCCGTTTGCCGGATTCTTCTCGAAGTTCTTCATCTTCATGGCAGCTTTCCAGGCAGGATTCCACCTGTTGGTATTCATTGCTCTTGTCAATACCGTCATTTCACTGTATTACTACCTGCTCATAGTGAAGGCCATGTTCATCAATCCTTCGGACGAGCCCATTGCAGCATTCCGTAGTGACAGTCATACACGCATCGCTCTGACGCTTTGTACCATCGGTATCGTAGGTTTGGGTATTGCAAGTGTGGTATATCAGTACATTGATAAGTTAAGCTTCGGTATCTAAGCGCCGCATCTCCCGGCCAAACAAGCCTCATCTCCTGATGAAACGAGACATAACACTTGATGAAACGAGCGATGAGCTGGTATGAAAGTCTTTTCTCCACCCGGGTGTACAACCGCTGTACACCCGGATGTAGAGAGCCTGTCCACCCGGGTGTACGGAGGTTGTACACCCGGGTGGAGAAAAGACTATCTTCCTTTGATATGTATTGTTTCCCCGCTTGTAATCAGGCTAATGCTACTTGGAAACAACATCGTTCTCAGTAGCGTTCCAGCCATTTCCGCTGACTATCAACGAACTAACAAAACAGGTGCGTGAGAGGTGCGTGAGAGAAAATTAGGTCTCTCACGCACCTCTAATGCCGATGAATAAAGGGTTTCACGACAGGTGCGTGACTGCGTGGGTTATTTTTAAAATTTATTGAGCGGATACCCTGTCTTTTGGTTGTTCTTATGCCCAGGTTACCGGAAGTGTAAACCAGAAGCAAGAGCCTTCGTCCTTTTTGGATTCTACTCCAATGGTTCCACCCAACTGTTCGACAATACTCTTACAGATGGACAACCCGAGCCCTGTACCATTAACAAAGTTATTCAGTTTCACAAACCGGTCGAATACCGTTCTCTGTTTTTCCGGAGTAATTCCGATACCAGTATCCGTAACACTAAACCTTACCCGGTTGCCTGTCACTTCGTAAGCCACACGAATACTACCTGCCGATGTAAACTTAATGGCATTGTTCACAAAGTTGGAGATCACCTGATGCAAACGATTCTTATCGCTGACTATCCGGCAATCGGCTTGTGACGGTTCGAACAGCAGTTCTACCCCTTCAGGCGTTTTCATTCGCAACGCGCGTACCAGATCTTCGCACATGGTATTGACATCGAGCGGTGCCATCACAAAGTCGAATGTACCGGCTTCTATCTTCGACAAATCGAGAATATCCGAAATAAGTTGTAACAGCAGTTCATTGTTCTTCTCTACCAGACTTAAATATTCCTGTCGTTCTTCCAGATCATCGGAAACAGCCAGCAGTCCGGAAAAGCCGACAATGGCATTGAGTGGTGTGCGTATCTCGTGACTCATATTAGCCAGGAATGCACTCTTCAGGCGGTCGGCATCTTCGGCTTTATCCCGGGCTTCAATAAGTTTGACTTCAATTTCTTTCAACTCCGTAATATCGAAGTTGATACCCATGATTTCGATTTCTCCCTTTTCCGGATGGTAACTAATGACAATAACATGTACACGTACCCAGTTCCATTCGTCGGTAGTTCCGGGCTTGAGCACCCGCATATCCCTTCGGAAACTATCGGCGGTACCCGCCACAACCTCGTCATAGAAATCGAGGAATATCTTCCGGTCGTCCGGATGCATCTTGCTGTATACCCCCACCACTTCGTTCAAAGGAATATCCTCCTCCTCACCCATATTCTTATACCACTGCTTGATGGCAAATCCTTCGCGAGTGAGATAATTCAATTTGGAGTAACCCACCTGGGCGAAATCCGAAATAAGCAGGAACAAGTTCTCAAAGTCCTGTATCTTGTTAATGGCGTCAATCTTCTCCGTATTGTCAATGTTGATAAATACGTATCCATTGAATTCACCTTGTTTGTCGAACAGTTTACGAACCTTGGTATACAGGTTAATAAAACCTTTTCTTTCCGGGTTGTAATAGCTTTCGGCTACGTCGAACATATAGTTCACACGGAAGTCTACCTGATCTTCATTACGCACCCGTTCCTTGATGGTGTCGGATATATTGGGGTTTTGAAAGAAACTCAATCCGAGTGCATCTTCTCTTTTCACCCCGAATATTTCAAGGTCTTTATTGTTCAAATCCCGAAGAATCCCGTCCTTATCATAGACTTCGATTCCCACAGGTATATTGGTAAATACATTCCGGAACAGTTTTTCACTGCTATCCAGCGCTTTGCTGGCACGTACCATTTCGGTAGAGTCGAGGAAAAGCGCCACAACTTCATCCTTGGTCGGAGTATAGAAGATAGCCCGGCAATGTTTATCAGTCTCTTCTATATAATAATCAAAATCTTTGTATTGATTGTCGTCAACTTCATCCAAAAGAGTCCATATACGATTAAATAGTGTCGGCTCAATATTGGAGGCTTTTTTACCCATAACCTCTTCCCGCGTGCGACTGACAAAAGATAAATACATTTCATTGACATCGTCCACATTGAAATCAACAAATGTTCCTGCCTCATCGCGTATCTTTGTTACACGCAAATAGCCTAATGGCATATAGCGGAAAAGATTATTCAAATACGTTTGTTCGCGTACGGCTATATTTTTAGTCCGGTCCAAATCCAGACATATACTGACAATGTTGGCCAGAGAGAGCAGCCATTGATAGTCCTCTTCACTCCAAACACGGTATTGGGTCACCAAGTCGATACCCATATAGCCTACTGTATTGTTGTCAACAAACAGCGGAACTACCAATAACGACTTGATATCCTGTGCAGCCAGCGCCTCATAGTCGAACTTGGCCGACATAGGCAACTCTTCCAACGAATTCAGGATAATAGATTTACCATTCAGAATTTGTGACGACCACCAAGCGTTATATTCGGTAGGAATCATTTGCAGCATCTCCTTCTCTTCGGACACCCCTTCGGCTACTACCTCGTATGTACACGATTGATATTGCCGGACTTCGTCGTATTCGAATATATAGGCACGGCTTCCCCGGAACATCTGAAGAATATCACTCAGAATACCGATGATACCCTGAGCAGGGTCGTTATCCTGAACGAAGTGACTTAAAGAATGTGATATGGAACTTTCGCGGGTATTCTTATCATTGAATCGAGGAACGTCCTTACCTGTCTTTTCCGGACTTTCAACACATTGGGTATATCCGAAAACGATCAGCCCACGTCCTTCTATCTCTCTCTTATAACCCATGAAACAATGTATCCAGAAATCTTCGCCCCGTGAGTTACAAATCGGGAACATCTGGCTGTATCCATGTAAAAGAGCAATGGCCTCCATATTGGCCATAACAGTACCCCTATAATCTTCCCGGATAAAGTCCTGCATTTCTTCGAACCCCACAACGTGGCTCTCTGTACCAAATAATTCCATCAAGAAATCAGACAGAAAATATTGTTTTGCCGATATATCAGCTTCCCACCATCCCGTTTGTGACAGGAATGACATTTCGCGTAAGCGTTCGTAATCTTTTTGTTGCTCTAAAACCACTGGTAGACTAAATTTAAATGCTTCCCTTTTGAGTTTGCCATTATTTCATCAGGGTACAAAAATAACAAATATTTATACCAGTGCCAAACAAGTCAAGTATTTTTATTTTATTTGAGCATTAAAGAATCACATATTTCCGCATTCATTGGTAATTTAAACCAAAAGCAGGAGCCCTTATCCAACTCCGAATCGGCTCCAATAACTCCTCCTAACTGCTCTACAATATTCTTGCAGATGGGTAACCCCAGTCCTGTACCTTGTACAAAGCCGTTAAGTTTGATGAAACGTTCGAAAATATTCAATAGATTTTCCGGGGCTATACCAATCCCTGTATCTGTTACGCTGAACCTGATCCAGTTATCCTGCAGTTCATAACTCACACGAATGCTTCCCCGGGTAGTGAACTTCACCGCATTATTCACAAAATTAGAGATAACCTGGTGCAACCGATTGCGATCACTATAGATATAATGGCTGGCATGCTCAGTCTCAAAATATAATCTCACATCATTCGGCACTTTCAATTGAAATGTACGCACGATGTCTTCGCATAAGCCTGTCACTTCAATCTGCTCCTGAATGAAGTCAAGCATTCCCGCCTCAATTTTCGACAGATCGAGAATATCCGAAATAAGTTGCAGCAACAAGTCATTATTTTCGGCTACAATCTTGGTATACTCTTGCCGTTCCAAGACATCTTCCGTTTCCATCAACAGACTGGAGAAACCGACGATGGCATTTAATGGAGTCCGTATTTCATGACTCATATTGGCAACAAAAGCACTTTTGAGCCGGTCGGCTTCTTCGGCTTTTTCCTTAGCCTGAATAAGTTTATCCTGCGTTTCCTTAAGTTCTGTTATGTCATAGTTGATACCTACAATCTCCATGATTCCCTGTTCGGGTTTCAACTCCGTAACCACAATATGTACATGCACCCAGTTCCATTTATCCGTTTCACCTGGTCTCAGCACCCTTACTTCATTCCGATAGTTATTCTTTCGGCCGGCTAATGCTTCCGGGAAAAACTTCAGGAACTCTTCCCGGTCATCGGGATGTATCTTGCTGTATACCCCTACCACTTCCTCCAGCGGAGTACCTTCTTCTTCGCCCATGTTTTTGTACCACTGTTTAATGGCGTACCCTTGCCGGTTCACAAAATTAAGTTTGGCATACCCCACTTTAGCAAAGTCAGAAACCAGCTGGAATAAGTTTTCGAAGTGTTGTATTTTCCGGATGGCATTGGTCTGTTCCGTATTATCTATAAAGATCATGATCCATCCATTGAAATTTCCTTGTCGGTCATACAATCGCCTGACACGTACCGTCAGGTCGAGTATTCCGGTATGATAGGTGGCGCAGTAACGGTTGGCCACATCGAATTCGTAATCCATCCGGATATCCAGATCATCGGTTGTGCGCAACTTCCTTCCAATTTCTTCGGTCACATGCGGGTTGTCGAAGATGTTCAGCCCAAGTATTTCTTCCCGCCTGATTCCAAACATTTCCATCCCCCGGTTATTTATATCGATTATATAACCGTCCTTGTCATATATTTCGACTCCCACCGGAATCTTTGCAAAGATATTGTGAAACAGGTCTTCACTCTTATTCAACGCTTTTCGTTCGCGCAAAGCTGTATCCTTCGCCCGGGTCAGTTGCAAACAGATAGATACCATATTACCTACGGACGAAAGCCATGCTGCATCCTCCTTACTCCACACCATGGTATGTTCCACCAAATCGATACCTCCGTATCCCCATACTTTATCGCCTACCATCAACGGCACCACAATGAACGACTGCACTCCGCTTTCGCTAAGTTGTTTACACAATTCTTCAGCTCCCACCGGCGGTTCTGCCGTAGAGTTTATTGTCAGAGCATGACCATTCAGTATATGTTCGGAGAAATAGGACCTGGAATCTACGGGGATCTGTTGCCAATTATCCTTCTCGGGCGATACCCCTTCGACCGGTGTTTCGTACAGGCAACTGGCATACCGGTACATCTCATCATACTCAAAGATATACGTACGTTGGGCCCGGAACAACCTCAATAAATCGGACTGAATTTTCATAATCCCCTGGTCCGGATCGTCTTCGCGGATGAAGTGTGACAAGGAACCTGACATGGTTTTTTGTTTCATCACCTGTTCTTTGATATGATCCAACTCCGCTTTTAAAGCATCTGCATCGGGGTTCTCCACAACTTTGGTCACACCATAATAGATAATATTACCATCGTCCTGCTTCACCGACTTTGCTACACGCGTACGAACCCATATTTCTTCCCCATTCCGATTGACAATGGGATAAGCCTGATTGAACTGATTCACCCGGACAGTGGCAGAGATTTCTTCGATAACTACAGTGCGATAATCCTCACGGATAAAATTATAAAAATCGTCAAAGGGAAGGGCTTCTCCTTCTTCCAAAACCAACAGTTTTTGAAGGAATTCCGAACAATAAAATAAACGGGCGGCATAATCGGCCCGCCACCAGCCAACTTCGGCTATACAACAGAGTTCTTTCATAAACTCCTGATCATTGTGTTTATGCATTTTGATGAGATAAATATTTTGTAGTTTTACGATATCTGCAAAAATACGGTTTTCGATAATAACATACAACAATCTTTCTTTTTTTCTCTCCAAATGGGTGTTTACAGAAATGTAATACTCCTGTAAATATATTGTACGCGGCTTGTAGTATTGTTGTAATCCAATCCGGGCATCTTTGCAACGAAAAAGAAACAGATATAAATGAAGATGAAACATTCGTTAAACAAATCCTTATCCCTGCTACTGTTGCTTGCATTGCCTTCTTTACAAGCCCTGGCAGGAACCATTCGCGGAAACATTTCCGACAAAGCCACCCGTGAACCCTTGACGGGGGCTACGATCCAGATTCTTAATACCTCATTAGGCGTTATCGCCGATCTGGACGGCAACTTTCAGCTATCCGACGTTAAAAACGGTACATATACTCTTTCTATACGATACATCGGATACAAAGACATTGTATTGAAAGATGTAAAAGTGACCAACGAGCCAATTGACCTCAAATTGGAACTGGAAGCCGATGCACAGACTTTGGGCGAAGTAGCCGTCGTGGCTCAAATGAAAAAGAACACCGACGTAGCCATGATGACCGACCAACGTCGTAGCCTGGTGGTGCAGAGCGGCGTATCAGCCCAGCAAATCAGTAAGACGCAGGACAAGGATGCTTCGGAGGTGATTCGTCGCGTGCCGGGTGTTTCCATCATCGACGAGAAATTCGTGATGGTACGCGGATTGTCGCAACGGTATAATAATGTATGGATCAACGGAAGTGCCGTGCCGAGTTCGGAAGCCGACTCACGCGCTTTCTCGTTCGACATCATTCCGAGTTCACAGCTCGACAATATGGTGATCGTAAAGAGCCCGTCGCCCGAGTATCCCTCGGACTTCACCGGCGGATTCATCCTGATCAATACCAAAGATATGCCTTCGGATAATTCGTTCAACATCTCCATAGGCGGAACCTACAACGACCAGACACATGGCAGCGACTTCTTATATGGAAAAGGTAGTTCGACCGACTTCCTCGGATTCGATGACGGACTAAGAAAGTTATCGACCGGAATGAAAGGTACGCTCCACACCTATCCCGGTTCCAGCAACATCGATGTCATGAACAATGGCTTCAACAACGACTGGACCATCCGCACCCGCCAACCCATTGCCGACCTGAAGCTGAACATGAGTTGGAACCACCGGTGGGACACGGAGAACGGACGAAGCTATGCCGTACTGGCTGCGCTGAACTACACCAATGCCTATAAGACGTATCTCGACATGGAGAACTCGCTTTTCGGAAGTTACGATACCACCAACGATAAACCGGTGTACATGCGTAAGAGTAACGATAACCAATATGCCAACGATTCCCGTGTGGGCGCCATGCTGAACTTCACCTTCCAGCCGAAGAACTCGCACCACCGTTATGAGTGGAAGAATATTTTCAATCAATTAGGTAAGTCGCGCTATACCGAACGTGTAGGATTCAATGCCCAGAAGGACAATGAGCACAACATGGAGTATTACTACTCCTCGCGCAGCACATATAATACCCAACTCACCGGTAAACACACCTTTGATAAAAGCCGTTTCGACTGGAGCGCCGGATACGCGTATGCCAACCGCAACATGCCCGACCGTCGTCTGATCGAATTGAACGACCGTACCGACCAGACCATGGGTCTGTACCGCATCAACCGGGAATATACCAAGCTCGATGAGAACATCTTCTCCGGGAACGTAAACTATCAACGTGAATTCTCTTTCGGCAACTTCAACCCGACGCTGAAAGCCGGAGCTTACGGCGAGTATCGTACCCGCGAGTACCTGACACGTCAGTTTGATTACAGCTATAACCCCACTACCACTACCCTGCCCGCCGGATTCCAGTTTACCGAAGACATTGCCGGTAGCCTGCTGGTGCCCGGGAACTATGGCCCGGACAAGCTGTACTTGCAGGAACAGGTAAATAAGACCAACGATTACAGCGGAAACAATACCCAGGCAGCCGGATATGTGGGAGCCAACCTTCCTTTCGGTGCACTGAACATCTATGCCGGTGTGCGGTATGAGTACAACCGCCTGGAAATTATCACCAACACCCGCAGTTACGAAGAAAGCCACATCAGTACGTTCTACGATTACAAAGATTTCTTCCCGTCGGTGAACATGACCTACCAGCTCTCGCAAAAGCAGCAGTTGCGTCTGGCCTACGGTAAGTCGTCCAACCGCCCCGAGTTCCGCGAACTCTCTCCGGCCGTATATTACGACTTCGACCTGGCAAGCAACGTGCAGGGCAACTACGAACTACAGGCATGCTACGTACAGAACGTTGATCTGCGTTACGAGTTCTACCCCAGCAATGGAGAACAAGTTTCCGTAGCCCTCTTCTACAAGGATTTCAAGAATCCCATCGAATGGACATACACCGTCACTGGAGGGACCGACCTGATCTATTCGTACAAGAACGCCAAAGGAGCCACTGCTTACGGTGTGGAACTGGATATCCGCAAGAATCTCGATTTCATCGGCCTGAAAGATTTCAGTTGGAGTTTCAACGGTGCGCTTATCAAGAGCGACGTGAAATTTGCAGCAGGCAGCAATGAGAAGAACCGCGCTATGCAGGGACAGTCGCCCTACCTCATCAACACAGGTATTTTCTATCAGAATGCCAAACATAAGTTCACTGCTGCCGTACTGTACAACCGCATCGGGAAACGCATTGTCGGTGTAGGTCGTAACCTGGGCAGTTCCGGTTCGCAAGATACCAAGACCATTCCCAACTCATACGAGATGCCGCGCAACGCTATTGACTTATCATTAAGCAAGAAGTTCGGACGTTGGGAAGTAAAGGCCAATGTACGCGACCTCCTGGCAGAAAAGGTAGTGTTCCAACAAATCGAGAACGTTGTGGTCAACAATACCGAGAAAGAAGTAACAGAAATAACCAAGTCGTTCAAGCCCGGGCGTAGCTTCGGACTTAGCATCGGCTACCAATTTTAATAACGTACAAACAAAATCACTAACACGGGCACATACGCCCTTATAACAAAGTAAAAGTATGAAGACAAATTTGAATGTAATGAAACGTGCCAGCCTTTATGTGGCTGTCCTTGCCATGAGCCTTTTCAGTGCTTGTTCCAACGATGACAATATCATCGACAGCGGTGACGAAGATACCGTAGAGTATGTCGGCGGTGTGGCAACCAGCAAGGGAATCCTTTTTAAAGATGGAACCCAGATTGGTAACGGTGATACTCAATTCGTATTTACCGGTAAAAAGACATTGAAGAAGGGTACATACAGTCTCAAAGGCTGGGTATATGTAGCCGACGGCGCCGAACTAACCATTGAACCGGGTACTGTCATCAAAGGTGACAAGCAGACGATGGCGGCGCTCATTATAGAACGTGGCGGTAAATGCTTCGCCGAAGGTACAGCTACCAGCCCCATCGTATTTACTTCCGCACAAGCGAAAGGCCAACGCAAGCCGGGCGACTGGGGTGGACTCATCATCTGTGGTAAAGCAAAGAACAACGCCGGAGAAGATGTACAGATCGAAGGTGGCCCGCGCAGCAAACATGGAGGCAGCAACGATGCCGACAACTCCGGTATCTACCGTTACATCCGTGTAGAGTTTGCCGGATATCCGTTCGATACGGACAAGGAGATCAACGGTATCACCTTCGGCTCGGTAGGTAACGGCACAACAGTGGACCACTTGCAGGTATCATACTCCAACGATGACTCGTACGAATGGTTTGGTGGAGCAGTTAACTGTAAATACCTGGTGGCTTACAATGGTTGGGACGATGAGTTCGATACCGACAATGGTTTCAGCGGACACGTACAGTTCTGCCTCAGCATCCGCGACCCACGCATTGCCGATACTTCGCAAAGCAATGGTTTTGAATCGGATAACAACTCCACAGGTTCAGACGTTTCTCCTTACACCAACGCTATCTTCAGCAACGTGACTTTCATCGGCCCGATGACTGCCAAGAACATAGCAGCCGGATTTCAGAACGAAAGTTCATACATCACCGGTGGCAGTGTATATCCTGACAATGGTTCTAAGCTCGGCAAGTTTCAGGCTGCCATGCAGATTCGTCGTAGCAGTAAGCTGAATTGCTACAACTCAGTGGCTGTGGGGTATCCCATCGGTTTGATTATTGATGGCGAAAAAGGTTCAACAGTAAACTATGCCAAGAATGGCGACTTGCACCTGAAGAATCTGATATTTGCCGGAATGGGTGTACTTGGTTCGGACAACAACAAGTATTACAAGGATGAGTTGTACGACAAAGCTACAAATACGTACGATGCAACCAAAGTTTCTTACTCGCACACGTTCTTCCTGAGCGAAGGCAATAAAGAGATGACAGAAGATGCCCTGCTTCTCACCGACCCGAAGAGCACCGGACAGAACTATGCTCCGGGTGCAGGCAGCCCCTTGTTGAGTGGCGGTAGCTTCGACGGTGTAACCAGTTCTTACTTAGATAAGACAACCACTTACATCGGTGCACTGAAAGCCAATGATACTTGGTTGGACGGATGGACAAACTTCGATCCGCAAAACACGGATTACTAATTCGATTTACAATTAGACAATTTACGATTAGACGATTCATGGGTGAACATAGCTTTGCCCGAATCGTTTAATCGTACATCTCTTTATAAAAGATTACAAGAATGAACAGCAAACTTATCCTCTACCTATTCGCCTTTATCTTTCTGGTATCCTGCGACAGTTCGGAAGATACGCAACGCGATAATACCATCGTTTACCCCGGAAACATCATCGGCAACGGCGAACAGTCGTTCGACATTACGGAGTACCAGCTTATCCGCCGGGGCACGTATCTGCTGAAAGGCTGGTGTTATGTCACCCAAGGTTCTACACTAGTCATCGAAGCAGGTACCGTCATCAAAGGCGACAAGGAAACAAACGCAGCCCTGATCGTAGAACCGGGCGGAAAGATCATTGCCCAGGGTACTGCCGACCTTCCCATCGTCTTCACCTCCGAAATGCCTGCCGGACAACGCAAGCCGGGCGACTGGGGTGGCCTCATCATCTGCGGACTGGCACGCAACAACGAACAGGTTATGCAGATAGAAGGCGGTCCACGCACCATTCACGGCGGTTCGAACGATGCCGACAATTCGGGTGTGTTGAGTTATGTACGGGTAGAGTTTGCCGGACTTCCCTTCAAAAGAAATCAAGAGATCAATGGAGTAACGTTTGGTTCGGTGGGTAGCGGGACGACGGTAGATCATGTACAAGTATCCTACTCCAATGACGATGGGTTCGAATGGTTTGGCGGAACGGTCAATGCCTCGCATCTGGTAACTTACCACTGCTGGGACGATGATTTTGATGTAGACAATGGCTATCGCGGAACATGCCGCTACCTGTTGGGTATCCGCCATCCGCGCATTGCCGACGTAAGCGACTCGCACGGGTTCGAGTGCAGCAATAACGACACCAATACAGACTCACAACCGCTTACGGCTCCCGTATTCGAATACGTCACCATCTACGGCCCGGCACTGGCTGATGCCGCATTCCGCAACACAACCGATTATATTACCGGAGGCAACCTCAAACCGGATAATGAAAGTTTGCTGGGGCTGTTCGGTCCTGCCATTCAACTGCGGGCAAACACGCAAGTTACCTTCCGGCATAGTACGTTCAGTGGTTACCCTTCGACATTAGAGGGCACTCCGCTGACTATGGAAGATGTAACATTCGACACCGCAAGCAGCATCGTTTACCCCGAGTGGACAAACGGTTGGTGTAACTTCGACCCGCAGCATACAGTGTATTAAAGTCAAGTCATACTAACCCTATTTATTTCTCCCGTAGAGCAAGATAGTTGCACTCTACGACCAAGCTGGTGTTACTCTACGGCCAAGGTTATGATACTCTACGACCATCGATGTACGAGATGTACATCTGGAGCAGTACGAGATGTACATCTGGTACTTTTTGATTTGTACATCTCTTACATCGACCCTCCTAGAGCAAAACGACCTACCTCGTAGAGTATCTGTGGCTCGCTCTACGAGCAAAGGCAGCTTGCTTCCTAAATATCGGTAAATGCCATGATTTCCATACACATACGTCCGTTATGGTACGGACATTTCCAAAAGCCGGCTTTGTCATCGATGTGGTTCACACTACCATCTGCACGAAGGCTCCAGTACCACTCGCCGTTTTCTTTATCTATTATATGTTGCTTGATGAACGCCCAACAAGCGACGGCTTTCTGCAAGGCAGCCTCATCGCCGAAGAAGCGGTACAGGTTATAGTAACCCACCACAGTTTCGGCTTGTACCCACCAATGACGATCAGCATCGACATGCCCGGTATCGATATTCTTTTCGTAAATCATACCTCCTTCCGGGGTGAAGCCTTCCGCAGCGGCTTCGGCTATCTTCTTCACTAACGGTTCTATCTTTGCCAGTACTTCGGCATCACCGAGTTCCAAAGCCGCTTCGTGAAGCAACCACGAGGCTTCGATGTCATGTCCGTATGAAACGATGTTGTATTTGCTCGTCCAGTCGTCATCGAAAAAAAGTTGCAGATGCCCGCTTTCCGCATCCAGGATACGATCGGCAAAGAGATGGATGAGGTTGCGTAACTGCCGTACCAGCCGTTCGTCCTTCCATACCCGGTATAGATTGGTGTAGGGTTCGAGGATATGCAGGTGCGTATTCATCGTTTTGCGTTCGTTAGCATCCTTTTCGCTCAGGCGCATATCGGCTATCTCCTGCCAATCCCGGGTGAGGGCTTCGCAGTAGCCATTCTTCACCTTGTCAAAGCTATGCGCTTCGATATCCTGAAAGAGACGAATGGCATATTGCAACGCTTCCTCGTCGCCCGTGGCACGGTAGTACTCGCTCAGGCCGTAGATAGCAAAACCAATGGCATAAATCTGTTTCTTGGTATCGAGGGGATGTCCCAGATAGTCGACCGACCAGTAGATACCACCGTATTCCGTGTCGTAGAAGTGACAGAGGAGGTAGTCTTTGGCACGGGTAGCTGCTTCGTAGTATTCGGCATTGCCCAGCAGGCGATAGGCAGAGGAAAATGTCCACAACAGACGCGCGTTGAGCACAGCACCTTTTTCGGCTTCGGGTACCAACGTTTCGGTACCGGTAATGCGACCGTAGAAACCACCGTTGACGTTGTCCGGCATGCGGTTCATCCAGTATGGCAGGATATTGGTGGTGAGTACCTCCTGCATTTCTTGTTTAAGTGTCCGTATCTGTATCATTTTCCTGTTACTTATTCCGCCGGAAATCGAGTTCTTCCGAGATCTCCCTTACACGCTTCTCCGACAATGGATAAAACATCATCCCAACCACAGCCAGCACACAGCTGATTGCCGGCAGCCAGCTCATCATTAACCGCACGCCAAGAATAGCATCTCCCGTCTGTACAGCCGCATGCTGATCGTAGCCAAACCAGGCCAGCAACCATCCGGTAAGTGCACTACCCAGCGCCCAACCCATCTTCTGAGACATGGACGAAGAAGAAAAGATCAGTCCTGTAGCCCGCCGCCCGGTAAGCAACTCCTGATGATCGACAATATCGGCATACATACTCCATAAGAGCGGAAGCACATAACCGGCACAGATGGAGATGAGTACCTGCAGAATCATAATACTTGCGATCTGATCGGGGGTGAGGGCAAAGAAACAGGCGCTCAGTAAGGCAGCGATAGCCATAGCCCACATATACGTGCGCCTCTTACCGTATTTATTGGACAGCGGAGCTGCCAGCGCCACACCGATCATATTGGCCGCCTGACCGACGAGCAGGTAGATGGTAGCCATCGTCCAGCCGAGATAAGGCATCTTATAGTTCACCTGAATGTAGTCGGCAAAGTAGAACAGCGCTACACCGTCGCGGATAGCATTGAAAAGCAGTGCCGCCAGTCCGGAACCCAACAGAATCCACCAGGGGGAATTACGGACCAGGTTGCGCAGGTCTTCGCCAATGGAAGCGTTGTCTTTCGATTCGTCAACAGCTTTGACGCGCTCCTTCGTCCACTTGAAGCAGAGGAAGAAAAGCAGGGCACAGATAGCACCGATAACTGCCACAGCACACACCCATCCGATGGGTTCGCGGCTGATGCCCGTATTGTCGCCATCGGCAAGTGTCACTACCGGATCCGAAGCAAAGAGCGTAGCAAAGAAGTCGACCAACGGTTGTAGTAACATGAACGTAATGAAGCTACCTACAAAGGCAAAGAACATGCGATAGGATGAGAGCGTGTTACGTTCCTGAGGATGCGTAGACATGGCGCCCAACAACGAGGCATAGGGTACATTCACCGCCGTATAGATCATCATCATGACCGTATACGAGATGTAGGCGTAGACCAACTTACCCGTTTCGCCGAACGGCGGGGTATAGAAAGTGATAACCCCCATCACAGCAAACGGGATGGCAAACCACAGCAGATACGGACGATACTTACCCCAACGCGTATGCGTACGGTCGGCAATGACACCCATCATCGGGTCGTTGATAGAGTCCCAGATACGGGTCACGAGGAACATGGTTCCGGCTGCCGCGGGAGAGATACCGAACACCTTGGTGTAGAAGAACAGCAAATACATGCCGAATATTTTCCAAAACATGGACGATGCCATGTCGCCGAAGCCGTAGCCTATCTTTTCTTTTAACTTTATCATGTTGTATAGCTTTGTTGTGGTGAAGCAAATATACGATTTTATTGGCAAGCCACTTCAAGCGAACGAGATTCTGCTTTCATCAACGCCAGATTCTTGCCGATCAGCTTCTTCAATGTTTCTACCGAAGCCGAAGAAGACAAACCATCTTCAGGGGTGTTGAGACAATAGTCTACCAACTTATCAATGGTACTCGTAGCCACATGCATGCGGGTATCCGACGAAGCGTAATAAATAAACACCTTGCCATCCTCATCGGCTATCCAACCGTTGGTAAAGAGTACATTGGACACATCGCCGATACGTTCCTCGCCTTCGGGCGCCATGAAGTAACCGGCCGGAGCGGCAATCAGTTTGGTGGGGTCTTCGAGCGACGTCATATACATATATAATACATAGCGCAATCCGGCAGCACAACCGCGTACACCGTGAGCCAGGTGCAACCAGCCTTTCGGGGTTTTGATAGGATGCGGACCTTCGCCATTCTTCACTTCCTTGATGGTGTGGTAGTAGCGGGAGTCGATGATGCGTTCCTCCTTTACTTCGGCGCAGGTCATATTGTCTACCAACGCCCAGCCGATACCTCCTCCGCTTCCGGCGTCGATAAATCCATCCTGCGGACGGGTGTAGAGGGCATACTTCCCATCGACAAACTCGGGATGAAGCACCACGTTGCGTTGCTGGCTCTTCGTCTTCAGGTCGGGTAAGCGTTCCCAGTTCACCAGGTCAAGGGTACGCGCGATGGCTGCTGTAGCTGTGGCCGATGAAAGATCGCCGGCAGGAGCCGTTTCGTCGTGGCGTTCGGCACAAAAGATACCGTATATCCATCCGTCCTCGTGGGCTGTAAGACGCATATCGTAGATATTTGTAGCAGGGATGAGATCCTCGGGCATTGTAACCGGGTAGTCCCAGAAGCGGAAATTATCGATGCCGTTCGGGCTTTCGGCTATGGCGAAGAACGACTTGCGGTCGGATCCTTCGACACGTACCATCATCAGGTACTTACCGTTCCACTTGATAGCTCCGGAGTTCATCGTGGCATTCATGCCGATACGCTCCATGAGATACGGGTTGGTACGCTCGTCGAGGTCGTACCGCCAGAACACGGGAGTATGAGCTGCCGTAAGCGCCGGATATTTGTAACGGGTAAAGACACCGTTCCCACCTTCGGCCGGTTCGTTGGCACGGGTTAGCAATGCTTCATGTATGGCGAAGAGGTCCGCCACTTTATTTGTAAAGGATTTCATATTATTCAATGGTGTTTGGGGGTTGATTACTTGGTTTCTAAAGATCCGTAGAGATTCTTCACATCACGGACAAAGAGTGTCCTTGGGTTAGAGTAAAACTCCACAAAGTCGGCTGCAGAGACTTGACCGGGATACGGGCCGTAATAGTGTGTCACCCGTTCGCGGGCATTGCGCCATACGAGTACATAGCTCACCGGATACTTCTTGATGATGGGAAACAGAGTCTTGGTCCACCAGGTAGAATCGGGGATACCTTCGTAACCGGTTTCGGTGACAGCCATCGTCTTTCCGTGTGCCTTCGCCACATCGGTTAGGATAGCAAGTGAGCGATCCATATCGGCTACATACGTGTCGTGGTCGAACTGATAGCAGTCAAAGCCCAGCAGATCGATGATATCATCGCCCGGATAACGTTCCAAATACTGCTCACTGTTCTTGTATCCTGCTCCGGGCGAGTAGGCATACAGCAAATTATCGGTTCCTTGTTCTTGCAAACGGTCGTACGTCATACGCCACAAGGCTTTGTATTGTTCGGTCGTACAGAGATCTTGTCCCCACCAGAACCAGCTTCCGGTATGCTCGTGCCACGGACGGAAGAGGATGGGTATCTTCTTTCCTTCGGATGTGCAGAGTGAGTTCATGAAATCGGCTACCTTGTCTATCCACCCTAAGAATTTCTCATGATTGGCGCCTCCCGGAAGGATAGAAGCTACAACAGTGCTGTCCGTCACATCCCACGAATCACCGCCCGTAAGCGGATTATCTGCATGCCAACTGATGGATACCATTCCGCCACGGGCATACTGGTTCAGTATTTCTTTGCGGATAGTAGCAAACGGTACGTTATCCAAACTCTTATCACCCCCATGTTCGATATCGCCGAGGTCGAACGACATCACTGCCGGGTAGTCACCGCATACGCTCTGCACATCGCTCCGGCCTTCATCGCCTTCCCACCCGGTACTATCGGCACTGATGCCGTAGAGCGGATCGTCGTGATGCCCGAACAGGATCATCCCTTGTTCCGGAAGACGTTTCAGGTTGTCAAGCAATGCCTGTTTTTCTGTTATCGGGGGGTTGTTTGTGCATGAAACAATCCCTGCTGCAAGCAAAATACCTGCAGTAATGCGCTTCAATATTCTCATTGTTTTTCTTGTATTTTATTTCACCACAGAGTCGCGCAGAGTATCACAGAGGAGATTAAGAGTATAAAAAGAGAATTTAAAAACTCTGTGATACTCTGCGTGACTCTGTGGTGAAATGCTATTTTCATTTTACCCAGAAGCTTTCTTTAAGTAGTGCCTCATCAGCGGAAGAAGAACCAACCATTACGATGAACTCGCCCGGCTCCACACCCCACTTCATTTTCTTGTCATAAAATGCCAGTTTATCGGGTGTAATACGGAAGTTCACCACTTTGCTTTCGCCGGCTTTGAGTGGTACACGGGCAAAGTCTTTCAACTCCTTCACCGGACGCGTCACCTGACTGAAGCGGTCGCGTATGTACAGTTGTACGATCTCTACACCATCTTTATTGCCGGCATTCGTTACCTTCACACTTACGTCCACCGAGCCCTCTTTGCCGATCTCCGTCTGAGCAAGCTTCAAGTCACTATACTGATAGGTTGTGTACGACAAGCCATGCCCAAACGGGTAGAGCGGTGTACATGGTTTCACAGCATACGGATGGAAATATTGCGATGGTTTATGATTGTAGATCATCTGGATCTGCCCTACACTACGTGGGATAGTCACTGCCAGTTTCGCCGACGGGTTCACTTGCCCGAACAGGATCTCTGCCACAGCCTGACCGCCATACATACCTGGCGCCCATGCTTCGACAATAGCAGGAAGATGTTCGGCTGCCCATTCCACGCCGAGCGGACGACCGTTGACCAGAATCAAGATAGTCGGTTTGCCGGAGGCAGCGACTTTCTGTATCAATTCGTTCTGCAAGCCCACGAGGTCTATGTCCGAACGGTCGGTATCCTCACCGTCGGTACGGTCCGCCCAACGGAAGCGCATCATGTATTCACCGGCTACTACAATATTCAGATCAGCGTTTTTGGCATGAGCAGCCGCTTCGGCTACCTTCTTCGGATCCATGTTACGTGGGTCCCAACCTTGATCTACGAAGTCGAACGCAATGCCGGGAGCTACCTGGCGCAATCCTTCGAGGATGGTGGTTACATTCTCATCTTTCCCGGGCGCACTCCAGTCGCCAAGGATATTCTGGTCATCGGCATTGATGCCCGTTACCATAATCTTCTTGAATCTGGAAACGTCGAGGGGCAACAATCCATCATTCTTCAACAGGACAATACTATTACGGGCGGCCTCGAGAGCCGTTTGGCGATGCTCGTCACACAGGCGTATCTTCATGCTCTGCTCTACATCGGCCATCGGTTGTTCGAAGAGTCCGAGACGGAACTTGATATCGAGGATGCGGCGTACCGATTCATCGATGCGCGATTCGGGGATGCGCCCTTCTTTTACTAACTCGACCACCATCTCATTCCAGTGAATACCATGCATGTGCATATCCATACCGGCCATGATAGATTGGTAGAATGCTTCCTTGAGGTTTTCAGCCGTGGCATGCAGGTCGTAGATGTGTTCGATGTCCATCCAGTCGCTTACCACGAAACCGGGGAACTTCCACTCGCCACGCAGTACGTCCTGCATCAACCATTCGTTGCTGTGACAAGGAATACCGTTCAGTTCATTGTGTGCCGTCATGAACGACATGGCTCCGGCTTTTACTCCCGCTTGGAAAGGCGGGAAGAACACCTCGCGCAGGGTACGTTCCGACAGATCCGTAGGCGAACCGTTCGTTCCGTTCATGGGCTGACTGCCACCTACAAAGTGTTTGACACAGGCCAGCACATCTTCCGGACCGTTGAGTGTACCTTGATACCCTTTCACCGACTGGATGCCAAGCAATGTCACCAAGTATGGATCTTCACCGTAGGTTTCCCCTACCCGTCCCCAACGCGGGTCACGCGCCACCTCCACATTCGGATTGAATGTCCAGTGCATGTTCATGGCACGCATCTCACGAGCCGTTTCACGGGCTATCTTGTATGCCATCAATGTATCAAACGAGCAGGCGAGATTGATATTGGTGGGATATACTGTATTGTCGGGTGCATTGGCATTACCGTGAATGGCGTCGATACCGAAAAGGATAGGTATCTGTAAACGACTCTTCAGGGCGAGCGATTGCAGGTGATTGGCCTCTTCGATGGTGAGCACGTGTAGGAATGAACCTATCAGTCCCTGTTCCGTCCAACGTTGCACATCATCAGCGGTGACGCCCGGATAGAAAGCGTTGGCGGTGTTATTCTTCAATTCATCCTCGGTCATCACAGCGCTATTGGCCTTGATATGCTCGATACCGACAAACTGATTCATTTGTCCGACTTTTTCTTCGATAGTCATGCGGCTGAGCAAGTCCTCTACCCTATCCGCTACAGGGATAGCCGGATCTTTATAAATCTCCTTCTTATCGCCTCCTGAGCATGCTGCTAATAGTACTCCTACTGTCATTGTCACCAGAATTTTCTTCATGATACATTTCTTTATTTGTTTTCCATATTTACATTACTTGTAATGATCGATTAGAAGTAATGTAATGTGCAATTACAAGTAATCTAATTTATACCGGTCTTTCTGCAAATATACGGGTCCTTTGCGTGTCAAACAAAATTTAAGCCCTGCTTATTTCAAAGAAGGCAGTTGACTGCGATCGATCACGTACGACTGATTCATGGCGTCTTTCCACCAATCATCCGTAGCATGTCTTGTCGTCGCATCGGTATTGTCATACCAAGGCATGAACCAGGACCAACGAGCGCCACCTGTCCATTGTTCGGAGATCAGCCCTACCGTACCGCATTCGGAAAGTGTAACGATCTTATTTCCGTATGCGTTCGTTATTGTTCCGTACTGAGCAATACAAGCGGCTGTCTTTGGACCGTAAAGATCACGCCCTACAATATCTACATATGCATCGCCAGGATAAAACGCATCGTCCTTTGTCTGGGTAGTCCATACCCATATCAGGTTATTCAGCCCTTGCGACTGGAAATAGTCGAACATGTGAATCCATAATTTCCGATAAACTTCAGCGCCATCATATCCCCACCAGAACCAGGCAGTTCCACCGTTATATTCGTAAATATTTCCGGCTGCTTCGTGCAGCGGTCGCCACAATACAGGGATACCTTCCGCCTGAAGTAATTTCAGGTAACCGGCAATCTTCGCCAAATCGGCTTTCATAATTCCATTCTCCCAAGTGCCCTCCACCAAAGCGTTCTTTGCCCGGAAGGTTGTTTTTTCGGGAGTACAAGTCATTTGATTCAGATCGGTAATGTCTTTCGAAGCCGGCACATTCCAATGCCATCCGGCAGCCACGATTCCACCGGCTTCCCACCAGGTTTTGGCAGGAGCGATGTTGCTATAATCAATCCAGTTGGCAGGCGACCAGGCCAGATGAATATAATCGTAACAGTTAATAGCCGGATACTTCCCCGTAAGCTGATATACCCGTTCGGATTCGGTGTTGTTCCAGGCCACATCTGCCATCATACCCGATAGAGTTTTCCTCTGGTAGTTATCTAACAGATATGCATATACTTTTCTGGCAGATGCAATGGCATTGGGATTGACAAGCGCCTGGCTGATAACCGGTCGTTCTACTACCGTAAAACTAATCCGAACCTGCTCGGCCTGCGATTGCAACGGCCCCGTAACCGCTCCTACCGGAACAGTTAATGTGCAAGTCTTCCCCCAATCGAGCGTAGCATCAATAAGAAGTTCTTTACCTACTCCCCCATTCACCCGGGCTGCACTCACCGTTCCTCCGGTTAGTGTAATCTTTGCTAAATCGGCCGAAGCAAAAGAGATATTCTTATCGTACACCACAGAAAGAGTTATATTGCCTGCCGATACTCCGGTGGCACCGTCGGCCGGCAAGGTAGATACCATCACAGGACCTTCGACGGGCGTATCTTCGGAATCATCGCCGGAGCCGCAAGCAGTCCACAACATTGTCATTCCTAATAAAACCAGCCCTATTTGCATTACTTTCTTCATTCGCATTGTTTTTACAAGTGGGCTCGTATGAACCCACTTGTGTTTTCACTTCTTATTTCGGGTCGAATCTCACGTTATCCATGCAGAGGCCCGACCAATTGGTACCTGCTCCATTGTTGCATATCAGACCAAAATCGTTCGCAGCGCTCGTTGGATTAGACAGTACACCGGTAATGTTCATCTTGATAGTAATCCAGTCGCCCTGTGTATCGAGTACCCCATTTTCAAGCGGGAATACGATCGAAACCGCTTCTCCACCGATGCGTACAATCAAGTCATACCCACTGTTTACCTTCACCGGCTTCGTAGTCTTGATATCCATCTTCAATACATAGTCGTTGGAGTTTACGGATGGCCAACCGCCATTCGGGTCGGGATGATTACAACCAATGATCCACCAACCGAGTTCCGCATTCAGAATCAGGTAACCGGCATTTTTACTTGCATCAGCATCATACGAACCTCCCCAGTTATCCCAATCCACGCCGTGCCAATCGGAAGTAGTACGGGTATTGAAATCCATGATCATTTTCGTAGCGGCAGTAATTTCGTCTACACCGGCACAGTACACCTTCGGCATCAAACCCTGGTCACCATCCCATGTCACCATCTTCGGAGTGATCCAGCCCTGGGCAGCTCCCTTGATGTGGTAGAATTCCACTTTTGTATCCGTCTTGATTCCATAATCGAGCACGCGGATAGAATACGAACCGTTTTCGTCGGCCAGGTAGATGGCTTGAATCAAGTCGAGCTGTGTACCTACAACAGTAATCTTCTTACCCGGACCTTGGGATACGATGCTGGTTATCTCCGGCAGAGTGACATCGATGGTCAATGTTTGAGTAGTGATCACCTCTGTTCCATTATCCGTCTTCAAAGTCAGCGGACCGGTTACAGCCCCCACGGGAACATTCACGACCAATGTAGTAGAGGTAGCCGACTTAATCTCGCCTGCCACTGTACCAAACAAGATGGTAGTTACCAAATCCAGGTTTGTACCTGTCAGTGTCAAGTCTTTCTGTGCTTTGATGCTACTCTCAGAGAATGCACTTACAGCCGGCTTCACAAAGGTCAATGCCTGTGTGCTGATAATCTCCGTATCCGACAATGTCTTCAAGGTGAACTTGCCATCTTTTGCCGTTGCCGGAATAGTCAATACCAACTGAGTAGCCGATTGTGAAGTAAACTCACTGGTCTCTGCACCTTCGAATACCACTGTCGACACCAGATCCAGGTTGGTACCTGTAATTGTGAACGATGCATTGTTCTTCACCGAAGCAGACGAGATAGAAGCAATAGCAGGCTTCACCAGTTTCAGTTCGGCGGATTTCACTTCTACACCCGACTTAGCTACCAGGATCACTTCACCTTCTTTGATATCTTCCGGACTTTCTATTTCTATTTGAGTGGTGGCATTTTCTACTTCCACTTCTTGACCGCCCGGCAATATGACTTTAGCTACCAAGTCAAAATCAGTCCCGGTAACAGTCAGCTTCTGACCGGCTTTCAACGGATTGGGAGCGATAGACGTAATCGCCGGCAGCTTCACCGACAGCTCGGTAGCCGAATAAATCCAGTTCGGTATCTCCGCACCGTCGGATATAATAACCTTACCGGTTTGCGCTTCGACAGGTACAGCCACCTTGATCTCGCTACGGCTTTGGCTGACGAATCCCGTTACCACCACACCGTCGGCAAAGATTACCTCCTTGATCAGGTTGAGGTATTCGCCCTTGATGGTAATCACATCGCCCGCCTTTACGGCCACCGGTGAGAAACTTTCTAAAGCAACCGGCTCACTGTATGTAATATCTGTTTTAGTCAGGATCTCTCCTTTCGGAGTTTTCAGCATCACCGTACCTACGGTAGCCGATTGCGGCACCATGACACGTATTTCCTGATTGCTGACCACCTTGATATCCGTTCCTGTTATCTCATCGCAACCCGGTATGACAACCGCCGTTACCTGATCCATACCACTACCGAGGAAGCGGAGTTCACCTCCACGCGCCACCGGGCACGGACCAAACACATTCAATGAAATGCCCCCTTTGTATTGGTTGGTATCTTCTTCCTCGCCGTTGTTGCAGGCAGTGAAGCAGCTCAGGAGCATCAGGCACATCATCCACAGTGCCGATAGTTTGTATATCTTGTTCATAATCTGAGTCTTTAAAGATTAGTTACCACTTATTCGGCGGGGACCACCCGAATGTTATCAATATAGATCACCGGATCGCAATCCACACCATCCACACCTCCTGCATAAACAAAGAAGGTCAGTCCGGCAAACATACCCGGAGCCATTGCATTGGCACAAGCACCTCCCACATGGGTGTATTTGAAGCTGGACAATGGAATCGTCACCGTACGCCATTCGTTGTTCGTATCGTACGAACCGCTTTCCTGCCAGGGAATCCACAATCCACGGGGAACAGACTCATCGGCAATGTAAGCGTTGGTACCCGCATTCTGGTTTACCACCTTAGCTGAGGTAAAGATCATCTGCAACGCACAGGCTCTCCACGGATTGGAGGTCGGCACATAGATCTCGAATTTGATGTTCATCGTGTTCCAGTCGGTCGACGGGAAAAGGTCGGGCGAATCGGCATTAGGCGCCCAGTAGTTGAACGAAAATCCGTCCTCGTTCCAACTCTTCGTACTCTCGCCCAGTAATGAACCCTTGAATACTACATACCCGCCGGTAATTCCTGTTGGGTTGGTGCTTTGTACCACACCCGGACGCCATCCGTTAGCGAATGTGTTGTCCCAGTCGAGTATTATGTTACGGTCGTCGCGGAACTGGAATTTAGAACGGCTGGTTCCATATTTGGAAGTCACGTTGATATATCCCTTCTGCGCTCCCGACGGTATGCGGAAGGTGAGTGAGTTCTTAGTAATGTTTCCGATCTCCGTCACAGCCTGATTGCCCGACATGGATATCTTCAACGGGCTCACGTCGTAGTTGAGAAAGTAATCTCCGTAAAGCGTCACCCACTCGCCATCGTGTGCATATTCGCAACTGAGGCTGTTCACTACCGGAGCAGGAACCAGTACGGTAAAGTCGTACGTTACGGTATCTTTCTTGTTATTCACCATGTAAATCTTGTCCGTCGGATTGTCGGAAAGCGTCTTAGGAACACTGACGATCAACGTATTGTCGGTTATAAAGCTCGTATTGAGTACCGCCGGCTGGTCGTTGAAATACATCTCGACAATGCTGCGCAGGTTGTTGCCCACCAGACAAATGGTATTCTCCATATAGGCAGCCGTAATCAGCGAGTCCGAGGCATTTATATCTGCCATACGAATATACTGTACCTGCGGTTTTCCACCGGAAATCTCGTATTTATCGGGTTCGTCTTCGCACGCCTGGAATGCCACGCCGGAGACCAGTACCGCAGCCATCCACAGCATACGGCGTATCTGATTGAAATTCATCTTCATAGCAGTAATTATTTATAAGTAAACTGTGAAATGTCCACATGTTCCGGCTCTACGCTCGGCATCAGGTTGGGATTCATCGCCATATCGGTATCCGGGAACGGAAGAGTGAACGACGAGATCGTTACGTTGGGTTGCGACGGCTGTTTATCATAGTACTGATCGTTTGGATTCAATGTAGCCGTTCCACTCTCATAATACGATTTATAGTAAGGATCCAGACCGCTGTACGTACTGCGTCGTTGGTTTTTCAATTCATTGATAGCCCTGTTTGAATCGTAATAGCTCAAACGAACATAGTCATACCAGCGATCGCACTCAAGCGCAAGCTCCAGACGGCGTTCTTTCCATACTTGTTCCCAGGTAATGGAGGAAGGACGTTCGTACGACTTGATAGCACGGTGACGTACCTGATAGAAGGCATCGATAGCACTTGCGTCGGTGGTAGAAGCATTGTTTCCGATCATAGCCTCTGCATAAATCAGATATACATCGGCCAGACGAAGCAGGTGGGTAGCCAGTGAGTTGCGCATGTTGCCTGCTGAGATACCGGTAGCAGCAAGATGATCGGAACCGTTTCCGTAGAGGTGCTTCACGCAATTGGCACCCGTAGGCGACTGGTAAGCGCCGGGACCTCCCATGCCTTCAGTATCATAAATAAACTTGATATAATCGAATCCACCCTTATCTTTCCAGAAATAAGAGTATTTATCGCCTGCCATCATCATAGTAGCTTTACGGCGGGTATCCACATTCTGGCGTGTCAGGCTCAATGCATCTTCGTTGAATGCATCCTGCAAGTCTACACTCACTCCCATATAACCTCCCCAGCAATCGCCAAACTCATCGAATCCACTGATAGCAAGGTCGCTCTGCAACGTATTCTGTGAGGTCCAAACCTCACCTTCGGCTGTCCATCTCCAGGCAATGAGCGATTCATCGCACTTATTATTTTCCAGACGGAAGATGTCTTCATAGTTCTCCATCAACATGCGTCCGCTTTTGTCGATCACATCTTTAGCATACTGAGCGGCTTTTGCCAGGTCGTCAGCATTGCGCTGTCCGGATTGACCGTAGCCCGACTTAGCCAGATACACCTTTGCCAGCAGACCTTTAGCGCTGTACTTATCGATACGTCCTTTGATGTTCTTCTCCGGCAACCATTCGATAGCTTGTTCCAGTGTCATGATGATATAGTCGTACACATCCGTTATCTGGGCTTTCTTTACTTTGTTATAAGACTTGTCGGCAATCATCTGCGAGCTGTCATGAATGATGGGCACTGCCCCGAATGTACGTACAAGGAAGAAATAAGCCATGGCTTTCCACACCAGACATTCGCCTTTACACGCCAGTTTCACTTCATCGCTGACACCCGCTCCTACCTTATTTATATTGTTGAGCGTTACGTTGCAATATCCGTTTACTGTCCACAAAGCTACCGAAGCATACCCCAGATAGGCGTCGCTGGAATTCACGGTAAACGTCATGTAAGGAGAGTTACCTTCGTACAGGTTGCCCGAGAACTCTTCGCCCGCTTTAAAATAGAAGCGTTGGAAGTCGTACCATGGTGAGTTGTAAATGGGATTTACAGATGCATAACACTGTTCGGCGGTTTCGTAGAAGTTATCCACATTGTAGCTGTCTTCTGTGGGGCGATTCAGGAAATCCTCGCAGGAGGTCAATCCGCAACCCAACAAGCCAACCAATGCCAGACTTTTTATATGATGTAATTTCATAATCGTTCAATTTTATATATGATGATACCTATTGATTCTTAGAATGACACATTCAAGCCGAAAGAGTAAACCGTAGGCGACGGATAGCGTCCGTTGTCCAGGCCATATACATTATTGCCGGCTGTACTCACACCGATTTCGGGATCGTAACCGCTATAGTCAGTAAGAGTGACCAGGTTCTGTATATTAGCATACACTCTGAGATTATCCAGTCCGATCTTCCGGATCATCTTCTTCGGGAACGTATATCCCAGTGTGATGTTCTTCAGTCGGATATACGATCCGTCTTCAATGTAACGGTCGCTGATACGGTCGTTATCGTTCGGATCGGCTACGCTGGCACGAGGCAATTTAGCGCCCGGATTGCCTACCTGTACGTTGGTGATGTCATCATACCAGTTCCATACGGTTACACCATTGACTACTACCCCTTGTGAATAATCTTTGGTTGCATCGATAGGTGTAAGAATGGTACGATTGTTCACCGTCGTCAACTGATTTTGCCAGGCACTGTTCATATGATCAAGCTTCATGCGGATGTAGTTGTACACTTTATTACCGTACGAACCGGTGAGGAAGAGTGACAAGTCGAAATCCTTGTAACGGAACGTATTGGTAAAACCGAATGTAAACTTGGGAAGCGGCGAACCGATATTGGTACGGTCGTATTCATCGATCACACCATCGGGCACACCGTTAGGCCCACTGATATCTTTGTACTTGATATCGCCCACCCATACAGTATTATAGCGGTTGAACACACCGTCTGTCGGGTACTTGGCCGGTTTAGCCGATGTTTTGATATCGTCGAGGTCTTTGTACACGCCATCACAGACATATCCGTAGAAGCTGTACATAGACTCACCGATATTGGTCAACGATACCACATCGCTCCATTGCCCATAACCAACGATGGGTGAAGAATCCGTACCGGTTAAGGCTTTTAGTTTGTTCTTGTTGAACGAGATCTGGAACTCGGAATCCCACTGGAAATTACCAACAAGCGGACGGGTAGTCAGTGTAATTTCAAGACCTTTGTTGCTGATGTGACCAAAATTACCCTTGGGCGGGTGCAGACGTGACGACCAGTTAGATACAATCGAGCTTCCCACATAAGTGGGCAACTGCATTTCCATCAACATATTCTCAGACTTCCTGTCGTAGGCATCTACCGTCAGACTGATGCGGTCGTTGAAGAAGCTCAGGTCAAGCCCCAGGTTGATCTGTTCCTGTGTTTCCCACTGGATACCAGGGTTGGAGATGTTGAACACGCGGTAACCCATACCCAGATCGGTAGGCATCTTCGCAATAGAAGCCCCCCAGGCATAAGGGGGAATGCCCTGATTACCGGTTTGTCCCCAGCCGAAGCGGAACTTACCATTATTGATAACCGAACGGATGGATTCGAAGAACTTCTCATTGGAAAATCTCCAGGAGACAGCCAGCGAGTGGAAGCCTGCCCAACGGTTATCAGGTCCGAAGTTCGACGAACCATCATAACGATAGGTGTATGTGCCGAGGTAACGGTCAGCATAATTATACGTTAAGCGAGTAAAGAAAGAAGCCATGGCTCCGCTACCGAAACCGGCGTTGATAGCTGGAGTACCTGTCCCCAATGCCGGATTGTGTACAGCGTCCGAAAGCAAACCGGTATTAGATACATTGGTCAGGTCGTATTTCGATTCCCAGCACTCCTGTCCCACCATGGCAGTATAGCTGTGCTTACCAATTTGTCCGTTGTACGTCACATAATTCTTCAACTGCCAATAGCTACTGTTTTGTTTTTGTATAGCGCTGTAATTGCTGGCACGCTTCCAGCTACCCAAAGAAATCATGGGTTGATAGCGCTCGCCTTTGGTGTAATTGATATCGTAACCAAACTCAGCATGCCAGGTAAGGTTCTTTACCGGAGTGATATCAGCAAAGAAGCTTCCGCTCAATTTGGTACGGTCGAGCAAAATATCGTCGCTCATAGCCAGCGCAACGGGATTAGGACTGCTGTAGCCTTCCTTCACAACCGAGCAATATGTTCCGTCTATATTATAAATAGGTATATCGGGAGGAGTTTGGAGGGAATAGTTCACAATACCTTCGTCACTATCTGCCAGCGTCAAACGTTCACTCGTGCCCGAATACATGGCATTCACCCCCAGCTTCAACCATTTCTTCAACTGGGCATCGAGGTTGACACGGAACGAATAACGGTTGAAGTTACTACCGATGATGGTACCATCCTGATCCATCACGGAAGCCGAAACATAATAGGTCGACTTATCTGTACCACCTTGGGCAGAGATTTGGTGCGACTGTTGCAGGGCGGTACGGAAGATAGCGTCCTGCCAATTGGTACCCACGCCGAGCAAGGAAGTGTCCGACAAATCGTCCCGTTTTTGCATTTCACCCATACCTACCAGGTCATTGTAATAAGATGCAAACTCACGCAGATTCATCATATCCAGGCGTTTGCTTTGGCGTTGGGCAGCGACCAACCCATCATACGAAAACTTGGCTTCGCCCGCTTTACCGCGTTTGGTGGTGATCAACACTACACCGTTCGAACCCAGCGAACCGTAGATAGCGGTTGCAGAGGCATCTTTCAGGATTTCCATGGAAACGATGTCCGAAGGGTTAATACTGGCAATGGGCGATACGGTAGAGATCGAGCCGTTACCCAAGGAGGAACCTAATCCTAACGAAGCACCACCGGAACCACTACTTTGTACGATGACGCCGTCGATAACATACAGCGGTTCGGCATTGGCATTGATCGTCGCATCACCACGTACACGGATGGAAGAAGAACTACCGGGGGCACCGGAAGTAGCTACCGAGCTAACACCTGCCGCACGTCCTTGCAACGCCTGGTCGAGGTTAGTAATGATTGATCCTTTGATTTTGTTTTCACCCACAGAAGTAGAAGCACCGGAGAGGTCACTTTTCTTCATCGTACCATAGCCCACTACTACCACTTCATCCAGCAGTTCGGAATCTTCCTTCATGGCAATGTTTACCGTTCTTTGCCCGGCAGTCAGGGTAACTTCCTGCTGCTTGTAACCAATACAGGAAATTACCAGGACTTTTCTGCCGGAGGGAATATTGATACTGAACTTACCATTAATATCGGCTATAGTGCCGATTGTGGTACCTTTCACTAAGACATTGGCCCCTATCAGCGGGGAACCGTCGTTTGCATCGGTTATCGTACCGCTTACGACTGTTTGCTGGGCCAAGACGTGCGCACTCATCAATAGTGCCACGAAAAACAACATAATGTTCTTCATCTTGCTAATTAGATTTAAATAATTGATTCACACTCCTTATAATAGCAAAGGTAAATTATTTCAAATTTAAGGACAAATACAATTTTATCATTAAATAATACTATTTTACCTCTGTTTCATTTTCTGTTTGTCGGTATCTCTGAGAGACGATACAGCACCACATCGTGTCCGGGGATAGTTACCTGCTTGATTTTCTTTGTAGTACCTTCCTGAGCTTTCTTCGGATCTTTGGTCCACAAGTTACGGATATTATATGTTTTTGCATCGAATTGTGTGGCACATTTTGAGACTTCATCATCCACAAAATTAAACTTCTGCCAGTCGATGGTGTATATTTTCGCTTCAGTAGTTCGATTTAATATACAGAAGGCCCAGTCACCGCCATCAAGGGGCTTGAACCAGAATTCCAGTCCGTCTTCGGCTCTCTGTTTCAACCCTTGTACACCGAGTTTGTCCTGATTGATAGCGATGACTTCTTTATTCAATATAATATCTTTGGTTTCTTGAGTCATGTTGCGCAGGTCGTTACCGAGGATAAGCGGTGCGGCGAGCATACACCACATCGAGAAGTGGGCACGGTCTTCGTTCACGGTTTGTCCGTTTCCTACTTCGAGCATGTCGGGATCGTTCCAGTGTCCGGGACCGGCGTATTTGCGGAGTCCTTCCTGCATATCGAGTATCTGGAGTACACCAAATGCAGCCCAGTTGGGATGCTGATCGATACAATCGAAGCAGTTGAAGATATCGCCCGTAGTACGCCAGGAATGTGCCGTCTCGGCTGCCCATTCCCAAGGTTTGGAACTGCCCCACTCGCACATACTGAAGTAGATAGGGCGTCCGGCAGCACGCAGGGCATCACGCATCAGGTTGTAGGCACCGATAGGGTTGATATCCTCCGTTTCGCACCAGTCGTATTTCAGGTAATCCACTCCCCAACGGGCATATTGCAGTGCATCCTGATATTCGTGACCGAAGCTGCCTGGGCGTCCGCCGCAAGTCTTGCGTCCGGCATCGGAGTAGATACCGAGTTTCAATCCGCGGGCATGTACATAATCGGCCAGAGCTTTGATGCCGGAAGGAAATTTCACCGGATCGGCCTGGATAAAGCCGAGACTGTCACGCTGCCCATGCCAGCAGTCGTCCAGATTGAGATAGATATAACCGGCGTCGCGGAGTCCGGTTTCTACCATCTGGTCGGCAATGCCTTTAATAATGTTTTCGTCAATGTTACAGGCGAATTTATTCCAACTGTTCCATCCCATCGGAGGGGTATCGGCCAGCCCTTCGAATTTCTGGGCTTGTACACGGGTAACACCTGTCAAGAGTAAAGCAACTATTGCTACTAAAAAGATTTGTTTTCGCATGATATGATTATTTGATTGATTTACGAATGCAAAAATACACGTCATTTGTGTTTTATTCCGATACAATTTTAACTGATAGCAATACTTGTCTATCTTTGTGTGCTTTATTTCAAAAAAATCGGTTCATGAACATACATATACACCTCCGTACAGGAGTTTTCTTCTTACTATATATATTACAGTTGGCTACATACAAAACACCCGGTAGTGGCCGCTCCGGAACATAAAGCGTATGCCGGGGTTACTTATTCGCCTGCGCGTTGGAGCCTTTCTACGAGTGTGCAGTACGTAGCCGGGCTACTGACCTCAGTAACACCTACTGAGCAAACGGAGTATTTCATTTTGTGGAATGCATAAGCTGCCTACCGTCTGGGCCACTCTGCCCAGCTATTCGTAAAAGGAGAGAATCTATTGGGGCAGCATTCGGCTTTGCTCGTAGAGTAAGCCACAGATACTCGTAGAGG
>JAVBVA010000049.1:0-27526 GCA_031554665.1 Bacteroides sp.
CTTTAGTTCTAAGGCCTTAAAGGTACGAAGCCAATGCGAGATTATAGTCGCATTTTCAATATTATAACGTAATGCAACAGTTCTTCGGGGAACACCACGGAGAATCTCCGCAACAGCAAGCTCTCGGATCTCAGCCAAATAGGGCTCGCCTTTAACATGAGGATAATCTTTCTTTACCATATTAATTACTAGTATATGGTCAACCTATGTCAGGACAAGACAGCCCAATAAACAAAGGATTGGAAGGGGTTGAAGATGGTGGAGGTCTAAAAAAGATTACTATGTATAGAGGGTAATATAGAATTATTCGAACACATGGTTTTACTGATGATCCCAATGGGATCACCAGAAAATCCATGCTGGGAGAACAAAAAAGCGGAGAGAGTATTTCTACTTTCCCCGCTTCTGGTACCCAGACCCGCATTTGAAAATATGAATAAGAATAAATGGGAACAAAATCAATTTAATAAGAATGTTACGGTAATATATTTAATGTTAGGCAATTATGAAAAGTATTGAAGATGGATAAATTTGATAGCATTGAAATTATTTCGGGATGATTGGGAACAATTTGGGAACAAATTACTATCTTTGCAATGTTCAATCCAGAAATAAAATTGAAGCCCATGAAAGTGACTGCATTCATACGGAAAACTGCCAAGAAGAACGATGTTGACACTAAGGCCACCATTTATTTCCGTTTGCGTGACGGAAAGAAGGATATCAAGGCTGCGAGTGAATTATCCATTTGTCCCAATCACTGGAGTGCGGAACGACAGGGATATAAAGACCGTGTCGCCTTGGTAAGCGAAGAAGAGAAGATGGACTTTAACCATAAAGTGCAAACGTTGACCCGCATGATTGAAAAAGAATATCGTGAGGATGCAGACAGTGAATGGCTCGGAGAAATAATAGACAAATTCCATCATCCCGAGAAATACAAGACGGAAGAAGAGCTTGCAGCAGAAAACCCACCGACATTTGCTGAATTGTTTGATGAATTTCTGGAGAAGCATAATTTGTCGGAAGTTAGAAAAAAGAATTTCCGTGTGGTAAAAAGGGCACTCATGCGCTACGAACTGTTTGTAAGACAGACAAGACGAGGAATGAAACATTTTGCCCTTGACATCGACAGCGTTACAAAAGACACGCTGGCCGACATTTGGGACTTCATGGAGAACGAATACATATACGCAGAAGAATATCCCGAAATTTACGCGACCATCCCTGAAAAGCGTACTCCACAACCCAGAGGCAAGAACACTCTCATAGACAGTTTCTCGCGCATACGAACCTTTTTTATATGGTGCTATAATCAAGGGAAAACGACAAACCGTCCGTTTGACAAGTTCCCTTTGGAAGAATGTCTTTACGGCACACCCATTTACATTACGCTTCAAGAGCGCAACCAACTGTTTGAAGCCGACTTGTCAGCCCGTCCGCAACTGGCCATACAGCGTGATATTTTTGTATTTCAAACGGTTGTTGGCTGTCGTGTGGGCGACCTCTACAAACTCACGAAGAAAAACATCGTAAACGGAGCGTTGGAATACGTACAGGAAAAGACGCGCAGCCATAACCCTCGGACAATAAGGGTGCCGCTAAACGACATCGCCCAAACCATACTTGAACGTTATAAGGATTATAACGGGGAAACATTACTCCCATTCATATCGGAGCAGAAATACAATCAGGCTATCAAGGAGGCATTTAGGTTGGCTGGACTTGACAGGGTGGTCACCGTACTGAATCCTCTCACACGTGAGCCGGAACAAAAGTATCTGTATGAGGTCGCAACCACGCATACCGCCCGAAAGACGTTTATCGGCAATATGTATAAAAAGGTGAAAGACCCCGACCTTGTTTCATCGGTTTCGGGACACAAGGAGGGAAGCAAGGCTTTTCGCAGGTACAGGGAGATAGACGAGGACATGAAG
Organism: Bacteroides sp.; assembly: GCA_031554665.1. Lineage (GTDB taxonomy): Bacteria > Bacteroidota > Bacteroidia > Bacteroidales > Bacteroidaceae > Bacteroides. The sequence goes on from JAVBVA010000049.1 coordinate 1,938, forward strand.
AAAGAACTCGTGCATTTGTTGGACTGAAAAAGGACTGGTTATGGCACAGCAGGATTTTGAACGATTCAAGAAAGAAATAAAGGATTGGCTCGACAGCCATCCAAAAGAATACGACACTTTTGTTGCTGAAGTAAATGATAAATCAGCTTCAGGTTTACACAAGATATACAAGTTGGGGTGCAAACTCGCCCCACAGATGATGCGTAAGTACAAATCAGAGTGTCATGGCGACCTTGCCAATGAAAATCTCCTGCAAAGCTATTCGGCTGATTCTGATGCGGCACAGTTATTGGTAGAAGAGTTCCACAATGTAAAGCGCAATTCGATTGTCCCGGCAATGCTTGCTTGGCTCTATTACGGGAAATGTTATGAAACGATGGTAACTCAGTTGGAAACAGAAGCCAACAACCCCTCAAATAGCTTCTTTGAAAAGAAAGTAGCAGCCATTATGGTAAAGTTGGTTATCAAAAGCAGCATTCGGAACAACCTACGGACAAAAGAAGAATGGCAGAATTTTTATAGAGAGAAGAAATCTATTGAGGAAAATCGTATCTTAGAGGCAAGTATTGAAGAGCTAACATCGGATGAAAGCTCCATTAAAGAAGAGGAACAGCAAAAGGAGAAACAGCCGATGCAAACATTGAAAGACTATCTTCAAGGAAATCAAGAAAGAGTTTTGGAACTGATTAAGCAGAGAGTTGCAACACAGCATACAGGGGCAGATTTAGCACGGCTTTATTTTGCCCTTCAAGAAGAAGAGCTATTGAATGGATGCGATGTTACGACATTCCATAGGCTGCTTGCCCAAGAAATGCCGAACTGCGACTTGAAAACAGTGCGCAACTTGCAGGTGTCTGTCAAGAAGCTAAACGACAGCACAAACAAAGGGAAAATAAAAGACTGTGGCATTGAAAGGTCGTTCATCAATGAATGGAGGGCTTATCTCACAGACAACAAATAGTTGAACATATAACTAATTTTGAAATATGGATAAAGACATCATAGCCCAAGAAATAAATGACGAATATCTGAAAGGCCATATATACTATGTCAGGGGAACTCGTGTAATGGTAGATACTGACTTAGCTAAAATCTATGGTTACAGCACCAAAGATTTCAATCGCCAAGTGAAGAATAACATTGAGAAGTTTGAACAGGACTTCATGTTCCAGTTGACCGATGAAGAGTGTGAAATCTTGAGGTGCAAAAATTCCACCTCAAGTTGGGGCGGTCGCCGATACAACCCATACGTTTTCACCGAACAAGGTATCTATATGCTCATGACCGTCTTGAAAGGCGAGCTTGCGACAAAACAAAGCAAGGCACTTATTCGCATCTTCAAGCAAATGAAAGACTACATTGTCGATAACCAGCCATTGTTAGGGCAAAGGGAATACCTGCAATTGTCCTTACAGACCACAAAAAACACGCAAGACTTGCTGGATTTGCGAAATTCTTTGTCTGCGGTGGATGACAAGGTTGCCAGCATAATTGACACATTGGGCAATGTCGTAACCAAATCGGAATTGGCGAACGTCATGCTTGATTTCAGCAATCCTTCCGTTAGAAGAGGTTGGCTGATACTCAACGGTCATCCCGTGGAATCGGATTTGGCATACCAACAAATTTATGGTACAGCCAAGAGAACCATATTCGTTGTGGATAACTACATTGGGTTGAAGACATTGGTTCTTTTGAAAGATGTTCCTGCCAATGTGAATATAACGATATTCTCCGACAATATCGGCAACCGCTTGCATAAAACGGAGTTCGATGATTTCTGTCGGGAATATCCCAATGTTACTATCTCATTGCATACTTCGGGCGGCATATTCCATGACAGGTATATCGTCATTGATTACAATACTGCTGATGAACAGATTTATCATTGCGGTGCATCATCCAAAGATGGAGGAAATAAAGTTACGACCATTACAGCCGTAACTGATGGTGGAATTTATCATCCGGTGATAGACCGACTTATTCAAAACCCTGCATTAACTTTGAAGTAAATCCAAGTCAAGATAGACGAAATTGGCTTGTTTCGTATTTCGTTTCTTTCGTTTATCATTTCGGCGAAAACAACGAAATGCAAATTATTGAATTACAACAAATTCCATTTATATTTTTGCGCCATCGTTCCAATATCGGAGCGGTGGCGCAATCATTTATAATGCTGTCGGAATGGTTGTGCCGGGCTAATGGCAGCACTTACAGATTATGACAGATTTAATGCAAATCATCTCCAACGGAGCAGCCAACATTAAGTTGGAGATTACAGGTGAAGACCTGCGCAATTTCTCAAACGAGCTTATCAACCGTGCAGTGAACGAGGTGGCGGTTGCTCTTAAAGCAACCAGTGAGGATAGGTTGTTGACACGTGAGGAAGTAAAAGAAATGTGTGGCGTTTGCGACACCACCTTATGGCTTTGGAACAAGCGCAATTACTTGAGAACCGTCAAGGTCGGAAACAAAGTGAGATACCGCTACTCTGATGTTAGGCGAATCTTAGGTGAAACAAGTAAAAAACCAAGCAATGGAAAACTATGAGGACAAATCAATACCACACGAGTACGAAAATATTGAGCACATTGAAGAAGAATATGTACGTGTCGGGACAACCTTGTTTCGCATTCTCAATCAACCGATGATGAATGGCTCGTTCCGTAAAATGCGTGTGGAATGGAAAATGAGCGTGTTCCGACAGGATCACGGCAAGGACGAGGTGGCACGCATACCGAAATATGACGGATTCTGCACCATACCCAGCCACACGGACTATCAGCATAACGTGAATAACTTTTATAATCTCTACGAACCGATAACACATGTGCCAACGGAAGGTGGCTTTCACCATATTTCTTCTTTGGTGGAGCATATCTTTGGTGAGCAATATGAGTTGGGAATGGACTATCTCCAACTGCTATACCTGAAACCGACGCAAAAGTTGCCGATACTTCTCTTGGTGTCGGAAGAACGGAACACAGGAAAGAGTACGTTCTTGAACTTTCTGAAAGCATTGTTTCAAGAAAACGTCACGTTCAATACAAACGAGGATTTCCGCAGTCAGTTCAATGCAGACTGGGCGGGCAAGCTGATGATTGTGGTGGATGAAGTGCTTCTCAACCGCCGTGAAGACAGTGAACGGTTGAAGAACCTTAGTACGGCACACTCTTACAAAATGGAATCCAAGGGGAAAGACCGTTACGAGGTGCAGTTCTTCGCCAAATTCGTATTGTGTTCCAATAACGAGAACTTCCCTGTGTACATTGAGCCGGAGGAAACACGCTATTGGGTGAGAAAGGTCAGCAGACTTGAAAAGGACGATACATCATTCTTGCAGAAACTGAAAGACGAGATACCAGCTTTTCTATACCACTTGCAACATCGGGACTTGACCACCAAAGAAAAAAGCCGTATGTGGTTTGCGCCGTCACTCATCCGCACGGCAGCTTTGGAGAAAATCATCCGCTGCAACCGCAGCCGCATTGAGCTTGATATGGCAGAGCTGTTGCTTGACATCATGGACAACATGCAGGTGGATGTGGTGGATTTCTGCATCAACGACCTGTTGGCGTTGTTCAACTATTCGATGGTAAGAGTGGAGCGCCATCAGGTAAGGAATGTCCTGCAACAATGTTGGAAACTGGAGCCTGCGCCTAATGCGTTATCTTATTCTACCTATCAAATATCTGTGTTGCCGGGACAGAAATATTCTGCTTCGCCCAAAAAGGTAGGACGCTTTTACACCGTTACCCGTGAAAAATTGAAGGACTACCGTTGAATTTGTTGAAAGTGATGAATAACAAGAGATAGCTAGCAAATAAGCACTTTATAAGTCAACTACATCTTCAACAAAGCTCAACAAAGGATATTGCTGGCCAAAAGAAAAAAATTTTCTTTTCCCTTTTGTCGGTAGTTTCTCAACAAAGTCAACAAAATCAACGAGAAAAAACAATCATAAGACTCCTAAAATAACAATCATATTATGAAGAAAGAAGATTTGATACCCATTATCGCACGCCAAGACCCATTATTGGCTAATGCGGTCAGTCACATGATTGACTATATCCAAGACCGATGGGCAGCACCGTACCCGACCAAAGAACAGACGGAAGCGGTGAACGCCTATCTTCGTTCCATCCGTGCTGACGCTGGCGGTACGTTGAGCGAAACTGATATTGACTACCGCAGGATTGCCTCGCAGAAGATAACCATCAACGCCATCCGAGTGCTTGACCATGACCAACTGGACAGGATGCAGGATGTGCTGAACCACATAGCGGCAGACAGGGAGTATTATATGCCCGAACAGAGGCAAGGCATGGGCTGGTAACTGCCCATTGTAACCCCATAACATCATAGACCATGTACAACAAGGAACAAACGATACACTACTGCACCATCCTTTCGGATGAGCAATGGGATTTTGTTTTGGAGGGCAGGTTTTCCGTCCAAAGGCAAAGATGCCTGCACAGGCTGATGACCCATGCCGTGCGGACAAGGACGGTCTGCAATATCAAGGGTATAGAAATGACTTTGGAGGTGGGAGAAGTCGCAGCTTCCGATGTGGAACTTGCGGAATACTTGGGATGCAACCGAAAGACGGTCGGCAAGCTCATTGACAGCTTTAACAGGCTCGGTTTGCTGACCACCCGAACCAACAACCGCACTTCGATACACACCCTGCATTTCCTTACAGGCTGGTATGTCGGTGGTGTCCTACTGACCAATCCTCATTATGTCAAGCCATCGGTAACTACTAAGGGGCAGAGGGACGGCAAACGGACACCTCCATGCAATGATACAGTTTCGGATGAAAGGCAATGCGCCGCGTCGGATGGTTGCCAAATCCAAGAGCAAGAAACGGACAGCATGGAAAGCGAAACAGCCACCCTTTCTTTTCCCCTTTGTTCGTCTGAAATTTCCGACCATTCCGCTGACGGGCAGGACAGCAATGGCAACATAGAGCATTTCCAAATCATAGACAAAAAGAATGCAATAGCCAACGGAAGCCGCGCAGAGAGCCACAGAGAGGCGCAGGACGGCACGATTGACGGCATGGACGATACCGACACAGGCACGGTGAGCTAAGCGGCACAAAAGAGGGATTTCAGCGTTACTCCGTTGTCGTGGCTTGGCTGACTGGGCTTGCCCAGATATAGCCCACTATAACTTCTCCGCTTCGCTCCCGAAGTTGTGGGCTCTCCCGAGGGGCTTATGGCTCTGCCCTAAGAACCCGGCAAGGACTTTCAGCCCTATGCAACCCGACCAAAGAGTGACCCTCTCTTTGGAAACTCCGCTTAGTGGTTTCCACCCCTAAGAACCTGGAGCAGGAAGTGACACTCTCCCTGCACCCTCCGATTAGGACGCAGCCCTAATAACCCATCAATGAAACTAAAATACAGACAAACCTCATGGCACAGAAGACATCCATCAACATAAAGCCGTGCAACATCGGCAGCAGCGAGGCGCACAACAAACGGACAGCGGAATACCTCGTCAACATCCGCAAGGAAAAGTTCTACATCCGCACCGACCTAATGGCAGGAAATGAGACGTGGGTATCACCTGATTTCGGTGAAGCCACGTTGACCGACCGCTACAATCAGATAGCCGCAATGGTCAAGGAAAAGACGGGTCGGGCGATGCAGACCAAAGACCGTGAGCGAGTGAACAAAAAGACGGGAAAGGTGACCATAGTTCGTGGTAGCACGCCACTGAAAGAGGGAGTGGTTGTCATCAATAAAGACACCACAATGGAACAGTTGCAGGGCCTTTGCACAGTTTGCAACGAGAGGTGGGGTATCACTGCCCTGCAAATCTTCATCCACCGTGACGAGGGGCATTACGGAACGCCCGGCGACAATGCCACGTGGAAGCCCAATCTCCATGCCCATATCGTCTGGGATTGGATGAACCACGAAACGGGCAAGTCCTGCAAGCTGGACGAGAAAGCCATGAGCGATATGCAGACACTTTTGGCTGAGTGTCTGGAAATGGAAAGGGGCAGCTCAAAGGAGGTCACGGGAAAGGAACATTTGGAACGTGCCGACTTCATACTTGCCAAACAGAAACAGGAAGCGGAACAAGCCATTGCAGCCAAAGAACAGGCGGAGGAGGCTCACCGCAATATGGAGAAAGAAAACAAGAAATTGGAGCAAGTCAACCTCTCCCTTGGCGTGGAACTTGCCGGACTTAGACGGAAAAAGGCAGCGGCGGACAAGGAGAATACCGACAGCATAAAGTCTGGATTAGCCAACTTCTTCGGCAAAGGTAAGTATGCGGCTATCGAAAAAGAGAATGAAACGCTCCGTGCCGAGAACGAAAGGATAAAGCAGTCTTTTCCCATTGTCGTAAAGAACAAGGTTGATGAACTGACAAGAGCCTTGGTTGCCAAGAAGCAGGAAGCCGAAGCCCAGCGTGACAGGGCATTGGTGCTAAGCCGCTCACTTACTACGGAACGGGACAAGGTGGTAAAACTTCTTCAAGAGCAGAAAGACGGTGAACAACGCCGCATAAGCCAAGCTGTCCTTACCGCCACAACGGAGAAAGATAAGACCATCCGTTTGCTGCAAAGTGCATTGAAAGCAAGCCGATATGTCTTGACCACATTGGCGGACTTGCTTTATAAGGCAAGCGAAGTTTTCAGGCAAGCCATAGATGCTATTATCCATTTCGGGACAGAGCGGCACAAGTCTTTCTTTACCCCGTCCGAAGCAGCTGATATCAAAAGCGTTATGCAGGAATATGGAGATACTGCCGAACAGAAAAAAGCGGTCGGTGCATGGCTCTGTGATTATGCGGAAAGCCGAAAACCATTTGACGAAATAAAACATAGCCAAACACTCAAAGAGGTTGGCGATGTTGCTAATGGTGCTTATGACTGTAAAATTTACAAAAGGATGAAAGGTGTTCAACGATAATCAAGGCATTATAGGAATTAAATAATATTCATTCTCAACGCGATTTCCACGGCCGATGCGGTATTTGCGACTTTCAATGTAGCCAAAATATCCTGCCGATGACGATTTACGGTATGAACCGATATATTGAGATTATCGGCAATCTGCTTGCTTGACACTCCCTTGGCTATTAACGACAGAACTTCAAGTTGCCGTTGGCTAAGAATTTTCCGGTCACTTGCTTCATATTTTTCTCGCCCGACCACCTCTCCTGTCAGTACATTAAAGATGATTCCGTCTTGTCGGTCATAAGAGACGGGATATGGAATGTATGTACACAAACCGAGCAGGACGCTCCCATCGGAGCTATAACCGAAATATCTCGTTGTATGCAACATTTTCACCCTCTCGTTACTTTCTTTTTTGTAAAAACTTAGAATACATGAAGCTGAGAAACAGGCTTTTTCTTTGACAGGCAGTTCTTTTATGAAGTTGAAGAAACGTAGTTCGAGTACATGACGTTCAATAAGTTCGTTTTCATCGGTTTGGCTGAATATGCTGTTCTCAAAGGCCGTATTATGGTCAATCGTATATTGAGGGAGATTCATTGTAGTTTGTCCGAATCTGCCAGCGTAAATGTGGCATTCGTTGTTTTTGAAATCAGACACTACAGCTATACCTTCGGTGGCAAGGGCAAAACCTTTCGCACGTGCCCTTGTCTGGGCAAGTAACAGGTCTGTATTCTCAATGCCTTCAAACGGTTGTTCGGTCAACAGCGATTTCAGTTCATTCTCTTGCTCTATCATGCCCCTAATTGGTTATTTTTCACCATTGTAGGTTTTTGCCTTTTTACCTAACTTTGCCGGCAAAATTATAAATAATAAATGAAATAAGATGAAAAAGACAGTTTTATTCAGCGCATTCCTTATAGGGTGTATTACATTAGTTGCTTGTCAGCAAAAGAACTCGCCCAAATTGGAGGAGGCAAATTTGACAGATAACGCAACCTCAACAAGTAGCCAGATGGCAGAATGTGAAATAAAGGTGGGTGATGTTACTTTTACCCGCTCCATCAATGGCGCGGACACATGTGTTAGCTTGTTGGCCGATAGGGCGCTGGAGTTCCGTTGCAGGGAAGGACTTGATTTCTTCTGCGACCCTAACGAGGGCAAGCTGTCAAACAACACGCTTCCCGTGTTGTTGATTCCGACAGACAATACCAAGCCATTTACCCTGACAGCCAAGGTCACCCCGGAATTCACAGCCGAGGGGCTTTACAATGCCGCCGACCTCTTTGTGTATGTCAACGATACACTTTGGCAGAAACTTGCTTTTGAACAGGACGAATATGGCAACCACCGCATTGTATCGGTACGGACACAAGGCACGTCCGATGATAACAACCATGACCGGATAGACGCAAAGTCGGTCTATATGAAAATATCTTCCGACACTCGGACTATAGCCAGCTATTATTCATTGGACAAAAAAGAGTGGCACATGGTGCGTCTGTACCGCAACTACTACCCCGATAGTATCTATCTCGGCATTAGCAGCCAGTGTCCGCAACGTGGCGGATGCACAAGCCGTATCGAAGACGTGACATTAAGCCATGACAATGTGGGAGACTTCCGCATGGGAGAATAACTTACCCAAAATAGATAATTAAAAATGAGTAAACGCATATTGATTTTAACCGGCAGTCCACGTAGAGACGGTAACAGCGACCTCATGGCTGAAGCCTTTGCACGTGGTGCGTCAGAAGTTGGAAACCGAGTGATGCGGTTTGAGGCTGCACATAAACATATTCAAGGTTGCCGGGCTTGTGACCAATGTTTCAGCAAGGATAACAAAGCCTGTATTTTTGACGATGACTTCAATGAGTTGGCTTCCTTAATGGCAGAAAGTGATGCAATTGTATTCTGCACCCCTTTGTATTGGTACACATTCCCTTCTCAGATAAAAGCTGTCATAGACAAGTTCTATTCCTTTATCATAGGCAAGAAGGATGTGCCTATCAAGGAATGTATGCTTATCTCATGCGGTGAACTGGATGATCCTCACGTATTTGACGGCATAGTGCGTTCTTTTGAACTCATTGCGCAAGACAGAGGGTGGAAAAACAGAGGTCACTATTTTGTGAATAACGTCAGCGAGAAAGGCGCGATTTCACATACAAAGCATCTTCAAAAGATTTACGATATAGGAAAAGAATTTTGATTCTTAAATTTACATCGTTCGGAGCAATCCACAATTTTATGGCGACCTTAATGCGGTGTAAAATTAACAAGTAATTTTCATGATGAAGTGGAAAATCGTCTTGGCAGCGTTGCTTTTTATTACGATGTCGTTGGGAACACATGCCGAAAACCTGTTTGTCTCATTATTGGGAAAGAGCGAGGAGGAAGTTAACGAACGGATTGAGAAAATATGGGAACATTTCTTCACCCCGGCAGATTTAAGCTGCTATGAAGCAGGCGATGAAAAATCGGTCTACTATGAAGGCCCGGATGGCACAGCCTTTATCTTGGATACAGGAAACAATGACGTGCGCACCGAAGGAATGTCGTATGGCATGATGATTTGCGTACAGTTGGATCACCGTGAACAGTTCGATAAACTTTGGAAGTGGGCGAAACGATACATGGCCTTTTCATCCGATTCCGCATGGGATGGCTATTTCTGTTGGCAGTGCAAGTCAGACGGCACCAAGATTGGAGGGAGCAATGCTTCGGACGGTGAGTTGTATTTTGTCACTGCCTTATTCCTTGCTTCTGAACGTTGGGACGAACCCCATTACAGTGACGAAGCCAACAAAATATTGGCAAAAGTCATGAATAAGAATGGCATAGAGAGTGGAGTTTACAATCTTTTTGACAGCGACAGCAGGTTGGTTACTTTTGTTCCCACTCGGACGGGGCATGGTTTTACCGACCCCTCCTACCAGCTTCCCGCTTTCATTTACAAATGGGCACGCACGGCGACCGCCAACCGTCCGTTCTGGAAAAAGGCTGCAACAGCAGCCCGCCAGCATCTCATCGCATCAGCAAACCCCATCACTGGTCTATATCCCGATTATAGCCAGTTTGACGGAAAAGCCTATGCCTGGCCTAATGCCACTTATGACACATCCTTATATATGTACGATGCCATCCGCTGCCCAATGAACGTAGGCATGGATTACTATCTTTGTGGGAAGGACAGGCGAAACCAAGAGACCGTTATGGGCCATCTGCTTGCGTTCTTCAAGAAAGATGGATTCAAGCACGGCCATTTCTCTCTAGATGGTTCAAGGGCTTTCGGACAATACTCTTGCGGCATGGCCGGTGCTAATGCTGTTGGCGCAATAACCCTTGCCCACTCAAATGTGCCGGAACAGCGCGAACTAGCTCGTGAATACGTTAAACGCCTGTGGGACGTACAACCTCCAACAGGCAAATTTCGCTATTATGAAGGTTTGGTGTATTTCCTTTCCATGCTGCACGTGTCCGGACACTTCTCGCTGGACTTCTAATCTAAAACGGACGATGAAAGCTTGTTGTATGAACAAAAAGCAATTCACAATATAAGCTGAAGATGCTTCAAAAACTATGCTGCCCATAGGTCAATCAGTACCTATGGGCTTTATAAAATCCGTTGACTCATATATAGTTTAACAGGTTTATTTAATAGCATTCAAAAGCATTTAATATATTGATTAGAATGGCTGTACGGGAACAAATTGGGAACAATGGGGATAAAATAAAATTGGCTAAGCGTTGATTTTCAACTACTTAGCCAATTTGTTTGTACCCAGACCCGGGGTCGAACCGGGATGGAAGTGAATCCACTGGTGTTTGAGACCAGCGCGTCTACCGATTCCGCCATCTGGGCATACTTCTCAAATGCGGTGCAAAGATACGGCTTTTTTTTTTACCGCGCAAGAAATTACCTAAAAAAAGAGATGTTTTTTTATAAAACAAATTGCAATACTTCATTTATTGCAGAATATAATGTACCTTAGCGGAAACTTTTAATATAGTATCATGGTAAATAAAGATAACTATTGTGTCATCATGGGTGGCGGCATCGGTAGCCGTTTCTGGCCTTTCAGTCGCAAAACATTACCCAAACAGTTTTTGGATTTCTTCGGTACAGGACGTTCGTTACTACAACAAACATTCGACCGTTTCAACAAGATAATTCCGGCCGAAAATATCTTTATCGTCACCAATGCCATATATGCTGACCTGGTGTCCGAACAACTCCCTGAACTGAAACGCGAGCAGATTCTTCTCGAACCTGCACGCAGAAACACAGCGCCATGCATCGCATGGGCATCTTACCACATACAGGCATTGAACCCAAATGCGAATATCGTAGTGGCTCCATCGGATCATCTGATACTGAAAGAGACAGAATTCCTGGAAGCCGTATCCAATGGGCTGGATTTTGCAGCCAAGTCGGATATTTTATTGACACTCGGTATTAAACCCAATCGCCCGGAAACCGGTTACGGCTATATTCAAATAGCCGATAAGGAAGCCGACAACTTCTACAAAGTGAAAGCATTTACAGAGAAACCAGAACTGGAATTGGCTAAAGTGTTCGTGGAAAGCGGGGAGTTTTATTGGAACTCGGGCTTGTTTATGTGGAACGTGAATACAATCATCAATGCATGCGAAGCGCTTCTTCCCGAACTGACTTCCAAGCTAGCTCCGGGCAAAGACGTTTACGGCACACCCGCCGAAGAAGCTTTCATCGAAGAAAATTTCCCGGCTTGTCCGAATGTATCCATTGATTTTGGTGTCATGGAACATGCCTCGAATGTATATGTTTCATTGGGTGATTTCGGATGGTCGGATCTGGGTACCTGGGGGTCGTTGTACGACTTGTCGGAAAAAGACAACCAAGGCAATGCATCTCTGAAATGCGAATCCTTGCTGTACAATAGCAAAAACAATATGGTAGTACTCCCCAAAGGGAAACTGGCTGTTATCGACGGGCTCGATGGTTATCTGGTAGCCGAATCGAACAATGTGTTACTGATATGCCGGAAAGACGAAGAACATGCCATCCGGAAATATGTGAACGACACACAAATAAAGTTGGGCGAAGACTACATTTAGTCGCCTGACTGCTGAAGCAGAAAGAGGGGGTAATCGTTTCGATTACACCTTCTTTCTGCTTCAGCAGTTTCCTCGGCATTATTTCACCAACACCAATACCGGATTCATTTCATCGGTAAGATTCTTCAAAAAAGCTAATGACCCGGATGCTTCTATTGCCGGATGCTCTTCCAGCCACACCAATGCATCGGCAGCTTCAATCAATCCCACAAATTCTCCACCACTACCTGTTTTGATGGGCACAAACGGCATAAAACCTGTCAAGTCATCTGCAACAGCATCTTTACTTAGCCCCAGACGGGTTTCTTTTGTTTCTTTGTTGTACAGACCATGGTACAACAAAGGCTCACGCGTATACAATCCACGAATGCATTGAAAAAAGACAAATCGATCGGTCTCCGACACATACGTGATAAGTGCCCGTTCGGAGTTATCTTTCGTACTGGTCCGCTCATCAGCAGGCCAATGATAGGTACCAGTGTCGAAAACGAGACAAGGCACCAACTCTTTTCCGGTTACCGTATAAATCGTATCGACAAAATTTTCTTTAAAACGGATGTCCCCTTCACTCTTCCACAAAGCTTGCGGTGAAGCAGGTGAAACGGCTTTCTTATCATCTTTATAACCAATGAATACAACTCCTGATTCGGTCCAGGTTCCATACATTTTTGCATCTTTCAGTACACTGATCTCCTGTATATCGTTCGCGGTCGTCGAAAGCGGTTGGAGCAAGGGAGGAAAAGTATCACACAAAACTCCCTCAGAAGTAAATGTGGCCAAGACAGGAGCATTGGGTTTAAACTGTTCGGTATAGTATCCGACAATAGCAGAGTCGGATACCAATACATAAGAAGGCATCCCCGGAGGAGTGGACAACGTAATCTTACCCATATAATTACCTTTGAAATCATATTTCTGCAATTGATCAGGTTGCCTTTCAAAATACAACAACCCTGCCGCTTCGTCCACCCAGCAAAAGGTAGAATTGTAGCCCTCCGGATCGTCGCCTATGTGACCCACCGAACAGATAAATTTACCGGACTCCTTCTCGAACAAATAACACTGCTTACGAGTGGTTACCACCACATGATTCTGAAGTACCTGCACAATCGGATTATTTCCAATCAGGCAACTATCGGTTGTTTCAAGAGGAACATAGCGAACTGTTTCACCAAAATCCGACATTGCCAAAGTAGCAGGCTGCTGCAGGCCACCGACCACATTGATGAACAACACTGAACCCGACCGCTTCTCCCGTCCGCCACAAGAGAGTAGCAACAAGAGAAAAACACAACTAAATAAAAACGGATTTTTCATGCTTTATCTATTTTAAGTAACTCTTTTATGGAAGGATAAAGCAAATAAACTAAAACTTTCAGTTGTAAAACGAAAAGTTGCAGTTAAAAAAAACAAAGGAGGTTATTATAATCTAAAAGGGTGCGTCAAGCACAGCTTAACACACCCTTCGTTATTATATCATCATGGAGGAATCAGGGGAGAGGAATCACTGATTTGCTTCCCAGGCAGTACGAATAGAAGAAGCAATTGCTGTAAACTCTTCAGGAGAAAGTTTCAGCTTCGGGTTGGAGAAAAGCATGTCCGATTCTTTATTGATCGCTATCAGGTGAATATGCGCATGAGGCACTTCGAGACCAATCACTGCCACCCCCACACGAACACAAGGAATGACTTCTTTGATTGCTCCTGCCACCGACTTGGCAAATACATGCATCGCGGCCAGATCTTCGTCATTCAAATCGAATATGTAATCGACCTCTAGCTTAGGAACCACCAGCACATGACCTTTCACCAGCGGGTTTATATCCAGAAAAGCAAAGAATTTATCATTCTCGGCTACTTTATAACAGGGTATCTCACCTGCAATGATTCTACTAAAAATTGTTGCCATATCTTTCGGGGTTGATAAAAAACAAGGCAAGCCCTGAACATAAGGCCTGCCTTTACTTTAAATTGAAATATTCAATACTTCCAGGTGGATCATGCCTTGCGGCACTCGAATATCTGCAACATCACCCACTTTCTTACCAAGTAATCCTTGGGCAATCGGGGTGCTTACCGAGATTTTACCTTCTTTCAGGTTTGCTTCACTTTCCGACACGATTGTATAAGTCATCTTCATGCCGTTTTTTACATTCTTCAATTCTACTTTACAAAGAATCTGCACGGAATCTGTTTTCACTTTCGATTCATCAATAATCTTCGCATCCGCTATGATAGCTTTCAATTTACTGATTTTCATTTCGAGCATGCCCTGCGCTTCTTTAGCGGCATCATACTCCGCATTTTCGGAAAGGTCTCCCTTATCGCGTGCTTCAGCTATTGCAGCAGAAATCTTGGGACGTTCCACAGTCTCAAGCTGCTTCAGTTCCAGCATTAAATTTTTGTAACCCTCTTCTGACATATAAGCCATGATGTTTCCTCCTTGTTTTTTATAGTCATATAAAACAAAAAAGAATTCCAACATGAACCATGTTGGAACCCTCTTTTCCTAAATCAATGTTGCAAAGATAAGCTTTTATATAATATAAGGCAAGCAAAAAGCGATGCTTTGTAACACATTTATCAAATAATTCATTCCTATAACATCTTTAAAATAGTCGCTTCCAATTCTTTAACATCTTCACCCCGGGCACTCAGTTCGTTATTTTTATTAACTAAGAATAAGGTTGGCAATTGTTGCACATTGTACAGCGAAGCTGTTGTTGAATAAATTCCGTTACCATCGCGTACGCAGATCCAAGGTAGATTGTCGGCAGAGGTTTTCCAGAAATGTTCATCGGCATCCAAAGACACCTGGTAGATCTCCAATCCACGCGATGCATATTTATTATACAGTTCGCGCAACATCAGATTATGGGGAGCACCTACAGCCGATTGATACACCGTAAAGTCCACCAACACCACTTTTCCTTTCAAATCGCTCAGTTTACGTACCACTCCTTTGATATCGCGCAGACTGATGTCAATAACTCCCGTCTCCTGGATCATCTCTTCCGGAATCTCAAGCGACTTCTGACGCGGGGTACGGGTATTTTTCATCCCCTTGATAACGATGTTATACAGATTTTTAGAACGATCGGCATGCGGATAGAGGTTGTTCAGGCTGGTAGCCACAGCTGCAAAGCACTTCACATCTTCCTTGTTATTCAACGGATCGAAAATGAGATAATCGTTTAACTTTTGGAACAAAGCAAAGTATGCAGGCGCACTTGCAGGAAACGCATATATATAATTCACCTTTACATCATTCTTGTAATTCTGAATCAGCACCGACAAACTATCTTCGAATGTATCCGCAGCTATTTTATTACTACGGACTGCTTGTACCAACGCATTCACATTTTTCTGGAGGGTTGCCTGTTTCATCACCAATTCCTTGATCTTTGTGCAATTCTCTGACCCTGCCACTACATATCCGGTAGCAAAATCATTGAATGAGGCATCGATTTTCACTGTCTCAGTAGAGTCAATAGAGAAATTGATCACTTTGTCATCCAAACGTAATCGATAATATTCGGGAGATATGGGACGTGGCTGACCAAAGCTAAACGACCCGTCACTTTTTAACTTAACAGAGTCCAATGGCAAGATACCTTCCAAGCCAGATGCCTCCAGATAGAGCATCTTTCCTTCGGCGCCTTTCACTTCTCCTTCCACTTCAAACTTCTGGCCCGACTGACAAGAACTCAGTACAATGATTACCAGTGCAACAATCGATATCTTCTTCATAAATTGTGTGTTATTTTTCAAGATGCAAATATAGTTCTTTTCGAGATTAGTCAAAGCATTTCGAGTTGTTCTTCCACCCGAAAATGAAAAAAACCAAGTTTCGGTAACTTTTTATCTCATTACCACCTATTTAGAATAATATAATATGTATCTTTGCGCGAATTTTGAAAGAAAATATAGATAAAACAATTTTTATGATTAACCCAATTGTTAAAACAATCGAGTTGGGAGATGGCAGAACCATCACACTCGAGACGGGAAAGTTGGCAAAACAGGCAGACGGTTCTGTGATGCTTCGCATGGGTAACACCATGTTGTTGGCTACTGTTTGTGCCGCTAAAGATGCAGTTCCCGGAACAGATTTCATGCCGTTGCAGGTAGAGTACAAAGAAAAATTCGCTGCTTTCGGCCGTTTCCCTGGTGGTTTCACCAAAAGAGAAGGAAGAGCTTCTGATTACGAAATCCTTACTTGCCGTCTGGTAGACCGTGCTCTCCGCCCTTTATTCCCCGACAACTATCATGCAGAGGTATTCGTTAACATCATCTTGTTCTCAGCCGATGGTGTGGATATGCCCGATGCATTGGCAGGTTTGGCTGCTTCGGCTGCCCTTGCCGTATCAGATATTCCTTTCAATGGACCAATTTCTGAAGTACGCGTAGCACGTATAGATGGTAAGTTCATCATTAACCCTACTTTCGAACAACTGGAAAAAGCTGACATGGACATCATGGTAGCTGCTACCTATGACAACATCATGATGGTGGAAGGTGAAATGAGCGAAGTATCGGAAGCCGAATTGCTCGAGGCCATGAAAGTTGCTCACGAAGCCATCAAGGTTCATTGCAAAGCGCAGATGGAATTGACCGAAGAGGTAAATAAAACCGTAAAACGCGAATATTGCCACGAAGTAAACGATGAAGATCTGCGCAAAGTAGTTCGTGAAGCATGCTACGACAAGTCGTATGCCATTGCCGCTTCCGGAAATTGCAACAAGCACGAACGTTCAGATGCTTTTGCTGCTATCCGTGACGAGTTCAAGGCTACATTTACTGAAGAAGAATTGGCAGAAAAAGGTAAGCTGATCGACCGCTACTACCACGATGTGGAAAAAGAAGCGATGCGTCGTTGCATCCTCGACGAAGGCAAGCGTCTCGACGGACGTCAGACTACCGAGATCCGCCCGATCTGGAGCGAAGTAGGTTACCTGCCCGGTCCTCACGGTTCGGCTGTCTTCACCAGAGGCGAAACCCAATCGCTGACTTCGGTTACACTGGGTACAAAGCTTGACGAAAAAATGATCGACGATGTATTGGTACACGGAAAAGAACGTTTCCTGTTGCACTATAACTTCCCCCCGTTCTCTACCGGTGAAGCCAAACCCCAACGCGGTGTAGGCCGTCGCGAAGTAGGGCACGGAAACCTGGCGCACAGAGCCTTGAAACGTATGATCCCAACTGGCTATCCGTATGTAGTTCGTATTGTATCGGAAATCCTCGAATCAAACGGATCTTCTTCCATGGCTACCGTATGCGCCGGAACATTGGCATTGATGGATGCCGGTGTGCAGATCAAGAAACCGGTATCGGGTATCGCTATGGGATTGATCAAGAATGCAGGTGAAGACAAATATGCCGTATTGTCGGATATCCTTGGTGATGAAGACCACTTGGGTGATATGGACTTTAAGGTAACCGGAACAAAAGATGGTATCACTGCTACCCAGATGGACATCAAAGTAGATGGTTTGTCTTTCGAAATTCTGGAACGTGCCTTGAACCAGGCTAAAGAAGGTCGTCTGCATATCCTCGGTAAGATACAGGAAACAATGACCGAACCACGTGCCGACCTGAAAGACCACGCTCCTCGCATCGAAACCATGACTATTCCGAAAGAATTCATCGGAGCAGTAATCGGCCCGGGCGGAAAGATCATCCAGGGAATGCAGGAAGAAACCGGCGCTACCATTACCATCGAAGAGATCGACGGTGTGGGCCGTATCGAAGTGGCCGGAACCAACAAACAATGCATCGAGAACGCACTCCGCCTGATCAAGGGTATCGTAGCTGTTCCCGAAGTAGGCGAAGTGTACAAAGGAAAGATCCGCTCGATCATGCCTTATGGTGCATTCGTTGAATTCCTTCCGGGCAAGGATGGTTTACTCCACATCTCTGAAATCGACTGGAAACGTCTGGAGACTGTAGAAGAAGCCGGATTGAAAGAAGGCGACGAGATCGAAGTGAAGCTCATCGACGTTGACCCCAAGACCGGCAAGTTCAAGCTTTCAAGAAAAGTCTTGTTCCCACGTCCGGAGAAGAAGTAATCTTTTGACCTTTTGATATCAAGCAGCCTGGTTAGTTAAACCGGGCTGCTTTTTTTATCCCCGTTTAGTCCCCTTTTTCGAAAAAAACAAGAACATTGTTGTTTATTTCAAGAAGAATATTTTACTTTGCCATAAGTAAAAACCCTGTAACTTTAAATCAATGCCGCCGGCCCACAACCTTCAAGACATGGATCTTTTTTCCCAATTCTTCCGGGAAAACAAGGACAGATTCATAACTTTCGCCTTCTCTTATCTGCGGAACCGGGTGGAGGCAGAAGATCTCTTTATGGAATCGATGATCACGTTATGGGAGAATCGCGACAAATGGAAAGAAGAAAGCAGCCTCCACGCACTGCTGCTCACCATCATCCGCAACAAAGCGCTCAACCACCTGGCACACGAACAGGTAAGACTCCGCGCCGAAGAAACAATCAATACTCACAACTTACGCGAACTCAACCTGCGCATCTCCACCCTCGAGGCATGCGAGCCCGACAAACTATTTGACACAGAGATTCAACACATCGTCCGAAAGGCATTATCTAAAATGCCGGAAAAGAGCCGGAATATATTCGTCATGAGCCGTTACAAGGATATGCCCAACAAAGAAATAGCCGAACATCTGGGACTATCAGTCAAAAGTGTAGAATTCCATATAACCAAAGCCTTAAAAATTCTCCGCACCGAACTCAAAGATTACCTTCTCTCACTTCTTTTATAAAAAAGTTTCATTTTTCGTTAGGGTTCTTTCAGGGTAACCTGTTATATTATCAAAAGGGAATAATATGAATCAAGAACTCTTACATAAATATTTCAAAGGCGAAACTTCCATCCAGGAAGAACAACGCATTATCGATTGGGTAGAAGCATCGGAAGAAAACCGGCAATGGTACCTGAAAGAACGCATGCTATTCGATGTCGCACTGTTTACTCAAGAAAGAAAATTATCACGCACACAATTTACGAACCGTGTCCTGCCTGCACTCAAGTGGAGTGCCCGGATAGCTGCCGTCCTCATAGTAATAGTCAGTGCAACATATTTCTTAAAGGAGTATCAATATAATAAGGTAGAGCAGCTGCAAAATGTTGCCGTACCTGCCGGGCAACGGGCGCAGATTACACTTGCCGACGGAACAAAGATATGGCTCAATGCCAAGTCGACCCTGACCTACGCATCCAACTTCGGACGAAACGACCGGAATGTCGTGCTGGATGGTGAAGCCTACTTCGAAGTATCGCCCAACAAGGATATACCGTTCTACGTACATACAGAGCACAACCAGATAAAAGTGGTAGGTACCAGTTTCAATGTTTGCGCCTACAAGGGAACCAACGAGTTCAATACCACCTTGGTGGAAGGTATAGTAGACATCTATAAAGCAGACGGGCAACAAAGGCTTGTCCGCCTGACAAAGGATGAGATCTTCAGCAGCAAGTATGGCAAATACAGCAAAAGCATGCTCACCTCTTACGATTATCTGAGATGGAAAGAAGGACTCTACTGCTTTGACGATACCCCCTTCAAAGAAGTACTCGAGAGAGTGGAGAAATACTATAGCATAACGATATCCGTCCAAAACCCCGCTGTGCTCGACTACCATTGTACGGGTAAATTCAGGGATAAAGACGGAGTGGAGCATATTCTCAAAACGATACGGAAAGACCACAAATTCACTTATCGTTTCAATGCCGACAGAGACAGCATTACTATTGAGTAAAAAGCTCATGTTACCTTAAATCAGTACTAACCATTAAAAACATACTGCTTATGAAAACATAACAAAGAAAATACCCCCCCAAAAAAAAGAATCGGAAAGTACCCCCATACTTCCCGATTCGAAACAGTCAAAAATCGACCTTAATCAATTTATTAACTTAACACAATACAAAGATATGAGAAAAATTTCTTTGCAAGGGCTTTTTTGCCCAAAAAGTTTAGTGTTTAATAAAACATTACTTACCATGAAGATAACCGTCTTCCTACTGACGTTCATAAGTTTCCAGGCTTATAGTGGGAATGGCTACTCTCAAAGTAGCAAAATAAGCATTCCGCGTTCTAACCTGAAAGTCGGCGAATTGTTAACCAACATCGAATCTCAGACCGACTATCTATTCGTGTACAACAAGCAAACAGTAGATACTCACCGGTGGGTGGAAGTCCAGGCCGACGCCACTCCTGTAGCTGAAGTACTCGACCAGGCTTTTGAGAATACCGATATCCGCTATGTGATGGAAGGGCACAACATTGTGCTGACCAAAAACAGTGAGATCAATGCTTTTATACTGCAACAGCAAGGAAAAGTCACTATCAAAGGAACCGTAACCGATCAGTATGGCGAACCTATCATTGGAGCCAATATCCTGGAAAAAGGCACCACCAATGGATCAATTACCGATCTGGATGGAAAATTCACAATTACTTTGTCCAAAGGTTCCGTATTACAGGTGACCTACATCGGTTACCAACCGCAAGAGTTTACCATCAACAACCAGGCCACCATCAATGTACAGATGCAGGAAGAAGCATTGACGCTGGATCAGGTAGTAGTTACGGCTATGGGTATCAAGCGAAAATCGTCCACGCTGACCTATTCGGTGCAACAAGTAGGTGGCGACGACCTCACCCGCACCAAGGATGCCAACATGATCAACTCCCTGCAAGGTAAGGTGGCTGGGGTAAACATCACCAAGAACGCCTCCGGACTTGGCGGATCGGCCAAAGTAAGTATCCGCGGCGCCCGTTCCGCTGTTGAAGGTGGAAACAACCAACCTCTGTATGTGATTGATGGTGTGCCGATGCTGAACGGCGTGTCCAAACAAGCCATGACAACGATGGGAGGCGATAACGATGCGGGAAACCGCGACTCCGGCGATGGCATCTCGAACATCAATTCCGAAGATATCGAATCTGTCTCAGTTCTGAAAGGTGCTTCCGCATCGGCTTTGTACGGTTCGCAAGCCGCCAATGGTGTGATCGTGATCACCACGAAAAAGGGTGCTGCCGGCGTAACCCGCGCTTCCTTCTCTTCCAGCTTCACTTTCGACTCTCCCATCTGCCTGCCCGAATACCAGAACTCGTACGATCAGAACTGGAAGAAGGTCGACAACATGAAGAAGTACGATCATGTAGGCGATTTCTTCTCCACCGGATATACTGCTATCAATTCCGTTACCTTATCGACAGGTAACGACAAGACGCAGACATACTTCTCGTATGCCAATACTACCGCCCGTGGGGTGATTGACGCCAACAAACTGAGTAAACATAACTTTACCCTCCGCGAAACAGGAGCATTCTTCAACGAACGCCTCACGCTGGACGGTAACGTAAACCTGCTGCACCAAACCATGAGGGATCGCCCCGTATCCGGTGGTCTGTATCTGAACCCGTTGGTGGGACTGTACACATTCCCCAGAGGGATGGATATGACACCCTACAAAAGTGGAGAAGAGTATGACAAACGACGCAACATGAACCGTCAAATATGGTACAAAGACACTTTCGACGGTATGGAAGGCAATCCGTATTGGTTGGTCAACCGTGTAACCAGCCAGGAAAGGCGCATCCGTACCATCGCCTCGCTGACTGCCAACTTAAAGATCAACAGTTGGTTCAGCCTGCAAGCCCGTGGTAATGCCGACTACATCAGTGATAAGTTCGAGCAGCAAATGTGGGCATCCACATCGAGAACCCTCTGTGGTGGAGATTGGGAGCAGGAGACTGAAAACGGACGTTATATCTACAATACCCACGACGAGTTTCTGGTTTATGGCGACGCAATGGCTACATTCAATAAAACCTGGAACAATGTAAGCCTGAACGCCGTTATCGGGGGTGCACTCAACTATACAAGAGCCAATACGTATGAAATAGACTCTCACCTGAGCGGCCTGTACAAACCCAATGTATTTACTCCCACCAATGTCATCTATACCCAGAGTACAGGTGTACAAACAGAATTCAATGTGCAAAGAGAAGTACAATCAGTATTCGGAACAGCCCAATTAGGGTACGACGAAGCTCTTTATCTCGACCTGACATTCCGTAACGACTGGTCGTCTACCCTGTACGGAACCGAAAAGGTTTCTTCCGGTTACTTCTATCCATCCATCGGTGTATCCTGGCTGATGCACAAGACGCTCCAGATGCCCCAGTGGATCAGCTTTGCCAAAGTACGCGGATCATTTACCGAAGTAGGTAACGACCTGCCCATCTACCAGGCCAACTTACAACCCTGGTTAGCAGCAGGTGGTACCGACCGACAGGTAATCAACGAGAACGACGGAAAACTGAAGCCCGAGCTTTCCGATTCATGGGAAGTAGGAGCAGAATTAAAGCTGTTCAATAGCAGAGTGGATCTTGACTTTACCTGGTACACCACCATGACCAGAAACCAATTCTTACTGGTTCCTACCAAGCCGGGTTCAGCCTATCAGAACCGAATGGTTAATGCCGGGAAAATACGCAACCGGGGTATTGAACTCACTATAGGAGGTTACCCGATCCAAACGAATGATTTCAGTTGGAGAACCCAAGTGAACCTGGCTACTAACTCGAACAAGGTTATCGAACTGGCTCCTCATCTCGGCTATACCTCGTTCTCCTACGGACAAGATGGTCTGAATATGGCTTACCGTATGTTGGTAAAAGAAGGAGGTTCATTGGGTGATATTTATGGAAACACCTATAAACGCAATGAGCAAGGCAAGATTATGTTTGGAGAAGACGGGTTGCCATTGACCAACTCAGACCGTAACCAATACTTAGGCAACAGCAATCCGGACTATACCCTGGGCTGGAGCAACTCCTTCAACTTTCACGGTATAAGTGTGAATATTCTGGTCGATGCCCGTGTAGGAGGTAAAACAATGTCGTTCACTCAAGGCTATATGGATGCACGAGGAGTAAGTAAGCGGGTAGGCGAAGCCATGGACCGTAAGTATGTAATGCTGGAAGGACAGAAAATCGAAGACGTAGTTGGATTCTACACTATGGTTGGCGACAAAGACGGCGTTACAGAGCAATACCTGTACGATGCCACCAACGTACGATTGAGAGAACTATCCATCGGCTACAACCTACCGCAGCTTTGGTTAGAAAAAACGAAATTCATTAAAGGAGTCAACCTGTCGCTTGTCGGCCGCAATCTCTTCTTTTTCTATAAAGATGCTCCATTCGATCCGGATGCAACCCTGTCCGTTGGCAATGCCAACCAAGGTGTAGACGTATTCGGTATGCCTACTACACGCAGCTTAGGCTTTAATGTCAAATTCACATTTTAGTTGAAACCTTTAAAATAACACATTATGAAGAATCATATTAAACATGCAATACTTATACTGATCTGTTGCTTTTCTGCAACCTCATGTATAGATGATTTTAGAGATCTCAATACCGCTCAAGGCAGTTTCACGGAAGACAAACGAGGGATGGACTACTATGCAAATATCATGTACCTCAAAATAATAGAGCAAGGCATCTACTTCAACGATCCGGCTGCCGGAGGTACCGACTGGACATTCCAAATCATGCAAAACCTGAATGTAGACATGTATGCCGGATACTTCCACGACATGGCTTCCAAATTCTTCGTGTACAACTCCTGCTACAACCTCAATGATGGCTGGAACTCATCCAACTGGACGTATACTTATAAAAACACAGTTGCAGCTATCAACAAGAGTGAGATTGAGAATCAGAAACCAGAGTACAAACATTTCTTTGCCATCACCAGGATATTGAAAGTCGCCGTTCTGCATCGCATTACCGACCAGTATGGACCTATCATCTATAGCGACTTCAAGACATTCGCGCCCGACACGCAAAAGGAAGCGTACATCGCCATGTTTGCCGATCTGGACAATTCCATCAAGCTCATCGATGAAGCCTTGAAAGAAGGGGTTGAAGAAAGCACTGTTAAGAAGTTCGATATTCTGATGAAACCAGACAACCGTACCCTGTCTGCCTGGACGCGTTGGGCCAACTCCCTCCGCTTACGCTTGGCTATACGTGTGTCCAACATTGATAAGAATCTGGCACAGACCGAAGCTCAGAAAGCGTTGACCGACAGTCATGGGCTGATCGAAACAGTTGCGCAGAACGTAGAGGTCTCTACTGAAAAAGGATACAAGAACCCGTTGGGTACCATCGGTTGGAGTTGGTGGGAAGTATACGCTAACGCTTCCATGGAATCGTTCCTTACCGGTTATCAGGATCCGCGTGCCGGCAAGTATTTTGCAACTGCCGTAGGAGGTAATGAAGGATTACCGGAAGGATTCACACCCTTGTTCGACTATGCAGGTACATTCAAAGGCATCCCTATGGGATTGGGCGCTACTGAAAACATACCGGCCGAAAACAACGCCTATAAGTACCATGCCCGCTGCCAGATGCAAGTAGAATCAAATGCACCGATCATGACAGCAGCCGAGTTATGGTTCCTGCGGGCCGAAGCCGCTCTGCGTGGTCTCTCATCGGAAAACGTCAAAGACTGCTATGAGAAAGGAGTAAAAGCATCCTTCGAACAATGGGGAGCCAGCGATGTAGATGCTTACTTAGCCAGCGAAGCCAAGCCATCGGACTATAAAGATGTATTCAAAGCCAAGTATGACATGCCAGCCGTCTCAACCATCACTCCCAAATGGGACGAAGGTGCTACCCAGGAAATCAAACTGGAACGAATCATCACCCAAAAATGGCTGGCCATCTATCCCGAAGGCGCCGAAGCATGGGCCGAGCAGCGTCGTACCGGCTATCCGAAACTGTTCAAAGTGCTAAACAATAACAGCCAAGGTACAATTGATACCGATATAATGATCCGCCGGATTCCGCTTCCTTCCAACCTGAAAAATGATGATCCCACACTGTACAAACAGTTACTGGATAAACTCGATGGCGCCGACAACGGAGGTACCCGGCTGTGGTGGGACACTGGAAAGAATAACTTTTAAACCAGGAATAGGATGTTGATTAGTGGTGTTTTTCCGTATTAGTTTTCCTTTCTTTTAAATGAAGGAGAATAAGGGGGAAGATTGTGGGGAGCAGAAGTCGTGAGGCTTTTGCTCCTCTTTATTTCAAATAATTCCCCAAGAAGTTTGAAAAACTACTCACGCACCCCCGCACCTATGCTCAAATCCTTTATTCATCGGCCTTAGAGATGCGTGAGAGACATAGTTTTCTCTCACGCACCTCTCACGCACCTATTTTGTTAGTTTGTTGATAATCACTTGAAATGCCCGAAATGACACTGAGAGCATTGTTGCTTCTAAGGAGTATTTTCTTGATAACAAGCGAGGAAACGACGGATTACAAAGGGAGATAGTCTTCTGTCCACCCGGGTGTACAGAGCCTCTACACCCGTAAGCATTCGGCCTAGTGCATCTTTTCCTTCCCTGTTGTAGTTCTTACCTTTGCCTTCAAAAAAAAGCTTATTTATTCTTCTGTATTACAATTTCCCGATGATAATAGCAAACTTAAATATTTGCTTACCGAGTCCCATGTTTTT
>JAVBVA010000014.1:0-12190 GCA_031554665.1 Bacteroides sp.
AATGGCTCTGTCCCCCTTTGGCTCTTCCACACGCGCAACTGCACGATAATGCACAATAACACGCGCAACTGCACGCAACCACGCGATACGACAAGAACAACTGACTACAATTTACGCTCCGGGATCGAATGGCTTGGGAGCAACAGTATCATCATCGGAGTCTTTACCGGTGTAATCCGTGTCGGGCATTTCGAACTTGCGGATACTCATGTCGCCCAACACTCCTTTCAGCGCCCGTCCTGGAGTGAAAATCAACCGGCGACGATATACATTGTGCGCCGACAACTCTTCTTCTTTCTCCGCACAAGTGGCACGCACTGCCGGACGTATGCAACCGAAGTCACCCAGGCGGATAGCGAACCCATGTTTCACGTCATGTGTCATCGTGTCCATCATGCCATCGAGCACCACCCTCACTGTGGTACGGTGGATGCCACAAACCTGACTCACTTTGATACACAGTTCATCAAACTTAACTTCATCGGTCAACAACGGTTTGATGACATACTTCTCTTTTTTCTCTTTGTCAAAACCAAACACCCGTTTGGTTACTACATACTTTAAAGCCATAATCGTTTTAATTTTAAGATATTACTCATTTGTTTCGTTCTCTTGTGATCACGATACAAAGATAGAGTAGGGGCAAAACCGTTTTGTCCCCCTTTGGCTCTTAGTGATGAGAAATGATGAGATTTGATGAGATTCCTTATCTCCTTTTATTAGCATTTTTGTTGGTTTTTCATTTTCTTGTGTTATTTTTGTAAAATAATATTATTTTGTTTCTGCAAAACCAAACAAACGACAATGAAATTGAACCCAAAACGTACCTTCCTTACGGCAAAAAGTATATGGATACTCTTTGTCTTACTTCTCACGCATGCTTGTTCCATGTCTCACACACAGGATGCCCTTCTGCAATCAGCTGATTCATTGATGAAGTCACGCCCGGATAGTGCGTTAATCATATTAGAAAGTATATCGTCGGAGAAGCTTTCTAATCCTGCTGACCGGGCAAAATATGCCTTGTTATTCACACAGGCTCAGGACAAGAACTACATCGTTCATACCAGTGATTCACTGATACGCATAGCTGTGGATTATTACGATTCCATCAATAATAAGGATTTAGCAGCTAAAGCACATTTTTATCATGGTCGTGTGTGCCAAAGTATGAAAAATGCTCCTGAGGCCATTAAACAATATTCCAGAGTATTGTCAATGGTAGAGAAAACAGGCAATTATGAATTAACTTGTATGTCTCAAGGTAATATGGCACAAATATTCTATCAGCAAGATTTATTGAAAAAGGCAGATTCTCTTTTTCGACAAGTTGAATTGTTATCAACACAACATAATGATTCTTCCCGATTGGCTGTGGCACTAAGAACAAGAGGGGAGATTTGTATGGAGAAAGGAGATCAGGATGAAGCACTAACCGTTCTGGAAAAAGCATATTTTATATCCCAAATGCTAAACAATAAGAAAATAGAGAGAATGGTTGTGGGCTCTTTGAGTTCCCTTTATAGTAGAATGAACAATGGGTGTACAGCAGAAACCTTTGCCTGGAAATTTTTGCAATTAAGTGATAGTAATCAACAGTATGGGGCTTATTTGCTGTTGGGAGACGCTTATTTTAAACAAGAGAAGTTTGACTCTTCTGCATTTTACGTTTCAAAAAGTTTACCGGCAAATAATCCAGAGACAAGACAAGGGGCTTATATGCGTTTATCTGACATAGCTCGCATATCGGGAGATTTTGAACGAGCAATCAGAATGGAAGATTCTGCCAATGTGTACAAAAACTTGGTCCATCTGTCAAAACAAACAATAGCAGTAGTTGAGTCTCAAAAGGAGACACAATCACAGAATCTAATGCAAGCAATAGAAGAAAATCTCATCTCATATCGTTATATAGTGGGAATACTCTTCGCCGTTTTTATACTTATATTAACCTTGTTAGTATTTAGAAAAAGGAAACAACGATTAGAATCAGAGAAAAAGCAGATTGATCTACAATCGCAAAGGAGACAGTTGGAAGATAATCTACAACAAAAAAACACAGAGATTCATGATTTGCGTTTAGAAATAGATAAATACGAACTGGCACATAAGAATACTGAATCTTTACTCAATGAGATTACCGAATTAGAGAAGGAAAAGAAAAGATTACGTCAACACTTTTTAGAACAAACAGAGGTTTATGCTAAAATAAAAAGAATGACTACTTATTATAAAAAATATTCCGACTGGAATGAGGAACTTAAGCTGAACGACTGGAATGAGTTGATGAGTATTCCTGATTTGATAGAATGGTTCCCAAAATCTTGCCAACAGGCAACAGAGGTGCTAACAGAAAAAGAAATCCAGGTATCTTGTTTGCTAAAAATAGGGTTAACCGTAATTGAAATTAGTGTTGTGATGCGTAGAAGCAGAGATGCTATTAATAAACATGTAAAAAACATCATGAATAAACTGGGATATAGTGAAGAAATGACGTTTTTTCTTAAAGATTTGTCTTCTTTTCTTTGATTACTATACACTTTTTTCGAATCAAAATCCATCAAAATATTAATTATCAGCCATTTAAGACGCGTAAAAAATATCAAAAACTATACATGTAGATTAGAATTGCTGCCCTATATTTGCCAACATGAACTAAAAAACAGGTAATGCTATGCGCACAAGATTCATTTTTATTCTTTCTTTTCTTCTATTTTCCTCATGGGCTCACGCTCTGGATGATAATATAGTTGAATATAGAGAAATCCCAATAAAAGGGAAAGGATCCGGAACAGACGATGATGGTCTGTATCGTTCTATAAGAATACCAGCCCGTGTCTTTATTGAAGACAATGTCTTAACCATTAATTTCATTGTGCTTGTTGAGAATGTCCATGTTAAGGTCACTAATACTTTTACTGGTGAAGTTGTGTATTTGGAATCTCACAATCGTCCTCAAAGTATAGAGATAGATTTAAGTGGTGAATTTGCTGGAAAATACCAATTGGAACTTTCCCTAACTAATTGCAATTGGCTCGGAGATGTTTATTTGGAATAAAGACTTAGTAAAAGAATTCTTTTGTGAGAAACAATCTTCTAGTACAGTTCCTCAGGCTATTGAACGTGAAGCATACATATTCATTCACGTACAGATATTTCAATGAGCATCCTTATAAAAGTAGCTTATTTGGAATATCATCTATGTTGTCCGACTATGGTATTGAGAATTTCTGTATAAAAATAGAAGACAAAAAGGATATATTATCATTAAGCCCTCCTTTCATTGTGCATATTGATGATGACTTTGCAATTGTAAAGGAAATATCTATCAACAAAGTTCTTTTCTTTATTAACAATAGAAAAGTACAAACATCATTGCCCGACTTTCTTAAACAGTGGAAAGGTATTGCCTTAATAGCAGAGCCAAACGCAATATCAGCAGAGCCGGATTATAAATTACACCTTAAAAAAGAATTTCTTAATTGTTCTCAACATATACTCCTATTTTTGTCTCTTTTAGGATTGATTATTTCAGGTGGAATCATTAATCAGAGAAGTATTAATGGAGGAATGATAATATTGTTTCTTGTCAATTTATTAGGATTATGTATCAGCTATTTGTTGGCTTCCCGGCAGTGGGAACATGATAGCTATACACATGCAATATGCACTCTATTTCGTCAAGGCAATTGTGACACTGTGCTTGATTCTAATGTGGCAAAAATGGGTGGAATGATTGGATTGAGCGAGATTGGTTTAGGTTATTTCTTATCCAATCTTTTTATCCAATCTTTCATTCCACAATATGCAAATTGGGTAGCAATAATAAATATTACAACTCTATTATTTAGCATTTGGAGTATATGGTTCCAGAAATTTAAAGTAAAACAATGGTGTCCTTTATGTCTGATTGTACAACTAATATTATGGTCCATCTTTGCTTTAAATTTATATTTGGGGAATATCAAATATGTAAATGGAGATTTTATGGGCCTGTTGATGGTTCTATGTATCTACACTTGCAACATAATTATCGTAAATTCCTTAACCCATCTTATGACAAAGAATGCTGATGCTGAAAGAATGCAATATGAAATGAATTGCATCAAATCAAATGAGAATATCGTTGAAATATTATTGCAGCAACAAGAAAGATATAACGTTACAAAAGATACATCTCAGATATTATTTGGTAATCTTAATGCAAACATTTTAGTAACTATTCTTTTAAATCCTTTTTGTGCGCCATGTGCCAAAGTTCACAAAGAGGTAAAAGAACTATTGAAAGCAAATTCAAGTATTTGCATTCAATATATTTTTGACTCATTTGGGCGTGAGTTGGAAGATACATGCAAATTTTTAATAGCAAGTTACCTTAATAGAAGTAGGGTGAAGGCAGAAATTCTCTATGATAGCTGGTTTGAAACAGGAAGGTTTGCAAAAGACTCTTTTATTAGAAAAAATGAGAGTGCTATGGATGATGGTGTAAATGTCCAAAAAGAGTTTGATAACCATATGCAATGGAGTACAGACTCCGGTATTGGTTCTACTCCTACAATACTAATAAATGGTCATAAGTTACCAGATATTTATCACATTAGTGATCTTCGTTTCTTAAAACTGTAGAAAACAAAGACTTTAGAATTCGAATCTAAATAACCATTACAAAATTGCAGGGTAATGGACAAACCGTAAGCGCTACGGGGTTGTAGAACTGCAATAAAACTAAAATTGATAGTAGAATGAAAAACAAACTTATGTTGCAAGGTGCAACAATCTTAGGACAACAAGAGATGAAAAATGTTAAGGGTGGTATCAGTGCCAAAGAATATTGCAAAAATCTAAGAGCCGTCATCCTAAACAACCCATCATTAAGCGAAGGAGCGAAAGACGGAGCTAATGCAGGCTGGATTGCAGGAGACTGTGGCCGGTTCTATAACGATGTAGTTTTGTCTTAATTCTTAATTTTGTCATAAGGCTTGATTCAAGCCTTATGACTTTATATTATTAGTTATGAGAAACGTATTCTTTTTACTCTTTATTTTGGGTTGCATGTCAGATATACATGCACAGGAGCAATGGGGTTGGCAGTCAATAGATACTGCGTACATTGTCTGTCAATATCAATATTCTCGTCCGGGTACTCTTGTGTCACGGAAAGTGGAAGACATGCGATTGGAGATAGGCAAAAGAATATCTAAATTCTTTAGCCAAACAACTTTTGAATATGATTCATTACGGACTACTCCCGAAGGCCGAATCATTATTTCCCGAAAGTCTGAAGAGCAATTAAGAAAAACGACAGGTCGTACACCCGAAGAACAAATCGTCATCCTGAATGAAATCCCTAGTAGAGAAACAGAATGCGTCGTGTACAAAAACTATCCACAAGGGAATATGTATATTCAGGATGCCGGAGGATATACCCCCTATGAATATAATGATGACTTTGTACCGCAGCAATGGAGCATCCAAACTGATACGATGATTTATCTGGGTTACCATTGTCAGAAAGCGACTTGCTCGTGGCGTGGACGTGATTATATTGCTTGGTTTACTTCAGAGATTCCTGTCAGTGATGGCCCTATGAAGTTTTACGGATTACCCGGACTAATAGTAGAAGTAGCTGATACAGAGAAAAACTATATTTTCGAACTCAAAGGTATAGAGCAGCGTAATAAGCCCATTTATTTGAATAAGCCAAACAGTAGCGACTATACAACCTACGAACCTATTACGCGCAAGGAATTGCAACAAAAACAAATAAAATATTTCAAGAGTGTTGTACGTGAATTCCAGCGAAGCATGGCGCAATTAGGTAAATCCAGTAATTTGTTGAAGGAAGATGCGTTCGACTTGCTGGAACGTGATTATAAATAAAAAGTATGATGGAATGAGATACCTCACATGGCTAATCCTGTTGTTACTCCTGCCCTTGGATGTGTGTGGACAGGTAAATTTATCAGGGAAGATAACAGACAAGGATAAGGGAACAGCTTTAGGATATGTGATGATTATTCTTAAAAATAAGGCAGGCGGGAGTGTTCTGGGATTTACACAATCTGCTACTGATGGTACATTCAGATTGGTTACAACACTTGAAACAGTACAAAAATCGTCGCTGCACTTCACTCTAATGGGTTACAAAGAGCAAATCTGTAAACTTACCAAAAACGGAAATCAGGAATTCTTTATTAGCATGGAAATGAGTGCTGTGCAAATAAAAGAAGTGATTATCAAATCCCGAAAAATTGGACAGCAAGGTGATACCTTGACATATAATGTGGCAAGTTTTGCCAATGAACAAGACCGCACCATTGGCGATGTACTCAAAAAGTTACCAGGGATTGATGTAAAGAAAGATGGGCAGATATACTATAACGGCAAGAGTATAAACAAATTTTACATTGAGGGTAGAGACTTACTCGAAGGTCGTTATGGCATTGCTACCAATGGGGTTCCACAGAAAGAAGTACGTGCGATAGAGGTAATGGAAAATCATCAGCCTATAAAAGCATTGCAAGGTTTTACATATTCAGATCAAGCGGCTGTTAACTTAAAACTTAAAGATAGATCAAAAGCCCGATGGATTATGACATTGGATGGAGGGGGAGGTCTGTCTGCCGCACCCGAAAGGGGGCTTTGGGAAGCACGTTTTTTTTCCATGATGTTCAAGGCGAATGTACAAAACATAACTACGGTAAAGAGTAATAATACAGGTGACAATATAATGTCAGAAATACGTGATTATTCCTCATCAACAATGCCCGAAGAGGAAGAACTTATAGCTTTGGGAACTAATCAAGCCTACGATTTGGAAGAAGAACGTACCAAGTTTAACCGTTCGCATCTCATCTCCTCCAGTTCACTTTGGAATCTGGGCAAAGAAACGGCACTGAAAACTCAGTTACACTATGGTTATGACAGGGAATCTTCACATTCATTTCTTGCCACGACCTATTATCTTCCTAACGACACAAAGATTATTGAGGAAGACGAAGATGCCTTGATGCACTCCCAACAACTATCCGGGGTTGTAAGTATAGAAGCCAATACGGATAAGTCTTACCTGAAGAATCTGCTGAAAGCAAATCTTCGATGGAATAATGTCGATGTAGCAACTAAAGGAACGTATCCGAATACACAGAATGCCCGCCTGCCTGTTTATCGAATAAATAATAGTTTACAGTGGGTGAAGCGCCTGAAGAAAGATGCCATTACTTTTAATAGCATAAATGAGTTTTATTCGAAGCCGCAAAAACTATTTGTTGAACGTGCCGGGGGCCAATGCTATCAAGAACTTAGCCAAAGAACGTTCTATACATTGGAAAGCGCTTCTTATGCTTGGGCTTTAGGGTGTTATGCTCTCTCTATGAAGGGAGGCATTGAGGCTTATTATAGAGATTTTAATTCGGCTTTAACCGACGTACCTGATTCTTTAGGATTATCAATCAATAATCAGCATATCGGATATGTCCGTTTATATGGAGGTCCTGAGTTAGAGTATAATTGGGGAAAATGGAAAGCCCGGCTATCGGTTCCTGTCAGTTATTATTATTACGGCTTTAGCTCTGGAAGGGTATCAGAGAATGACTTGCTTGCTGCGCCGGCTTTATCTCTTTCCTGGAAATATTCAAGCAAACTCTCATTCCATCTGGGTGGTGGATGGAGTATGGAACCGTATGCTATACAAAAACGGTATAATGGGCTTATTATGCGAAACTATCGTGTATTGTCAAGAGGGACTTCTGAATATGCCACCGGACGTCAAGGATTATTTACGGGTGGGTTTGATTATAAAAATCCGGTAGATGGTTTTTTTGCTTCTATAAATGTGTTCCAGTTATGGAATAAAGAACCTTTTCGTGATGTACAGCAATTTGCGGAAGATTATTACATCAATTCTTCGGAACTGTACAAAACACATTCCAACTCCCATTCAGTCATTGGAAATATCAGTTGCATTGTTGATTGGATTCGCGGGACGGTTGGAGTCGATTTGCTATATTCTAACACAGCTTCCGCTCTTGTTTCAGAGAAACAAGAAACTCCTTACAATACAACTCTATGGAATCTGGGTATAAATGCCAATGGGCAAATCTTGTCATGGATAAACTGGAATTACGAACTGAAATATGGGTTGCTTGGACTTGATATAGAAAATGAAGAAAAAAACAGTTTGCATAGTTGGGAGCATCAATTAAAATGTAATATCTCTCCTTTAAAGAAATGGACATTTCAATTATCAGGCGAATATTATAGAAATGAGATTGTGACAGATACATTCAGGGATATACTGCTATGTGATGGGAAAGTGACGTTCAATTCGAGTCCACGATTGGACTTTTTTGTACGAATGAACAATCTCTTTAATAAGAAGGAGTATAGTTACGCTATATACAATAGCTTAAGTACCATTCGCCGTTCACATGAAATTCGTGGACGTGAGTTGCTTATAGGATTTACATGGAGATAATATAAGGATATAATAAAAGTAGAAACTCTATTCGGAAAATGAAGAAAACTGTCTCATACTATATTCAACATGATGCAATGGATTGCGGACCTACCTGCCTACGTATGGTAGCTGCTTTCTATGGTAAGCACTATTCATTGGAAGGATTGAGAGAGAAATCATTCATCACCCGTGAAGGAGTATCCATGTTGGGCATCAGCGAAGCAGCTGAGCGAATAGGTTTTCGTACACTTTGCGTGCAAGTGGACTATGAAAAGCTCGAAGAAGCCCCTTTGCCCTGCATCGTACATTGGAATCAGTCGCATTTTGTCGTTGTTTATAAAATATCTTCAAAGAAACAGAAAGAACAATACGTATGGGTAGCCGATCCCGCCAAAGGAAAGTTAAAATATACCAAAGAAGAATTCTGCCGTTGCTGGTTAAGTTCAAAGACCGATGGACTGGACACGGGTATTGCCTTACTGCTGGAACCTACGCCTGATTTCTATACAGCCGAAGACGAGAAGACCACCGTAAACAAAGGATTCGGATTTCTCTTTTCCTATTTACGACCATATAAGAAACTTGTTATCCAACTGTTTCTCGGTTTGTTATTAGGTAGTATGATACAACTGCTGCTACCCTTTATCACCCAATCAGTAGTAGATTTCGGTATCAGCAACCAAAATCTTGGCTTTATCTACTTGGCACTTATCGCCCAGTTAATGCTGACATTCAGTAGTGCAACCGTGGAGTTTATCCGGGGATGGATTCTGCTTCATCTGGGCACGCGCATCAATATATCACTTATATCGGACTTCCTGATTAAACTGATGAAGCTACCGATGGGCTATTTCGATACCAAGATGACGGGCGATATCCTACAACGCATCAACGACCACACCCGCATTCAGAACTTCCTGACAAGTTCCAGCCTGAGTGTGCTCTTCTCCGTATTCAACATCGTGATATTCGGCATTGTACTGCTCGTATACAACTGGATGATTTTTCTTATTTTCCTGTTTGGAAGTGCCGTATACGTTGCTTACGTATGGTTATTCATGAAGAAACGGGCGGAACTGGACCACAAACGGTTTGCACAACAATCGTCCAACCAAAGTACGGTAGTACAGTTAGTGACAGGGATGCAGGAAATAAAACTAAGCGCCTGCGAACAACAAAAACGTTGGGAGTGGGAAAGAATTCAGGCAAAGCTGTTTAAACTAAGCGTAAAGGGATTGGCATTGAGACAATACCAAGACTCGGGAGCCGTACTGATCAATCAATCTAAGAATCTGCTGATTACAGCATTGGTGGCCGGCTTGGTAGTAAAGGGCGATATGACGCTTGGTATGATGCTTTCGGTACAATATATCATCGGGCAGTTGAATAGTCCGGTAGACCAACTGATTGGTTTCATCCGTGACATGCAAGACGCCCGTCTCAGCATGGAGCGTCTGGCCGAGGTTCGCGAGAAACCGGATGAGGAAGCACCCGAACGCTCTCTGATACGAGAAATTCCCGGAGGAAAGGACTTAAAGATAGAAAACCTGAGCTTTAGTTACGATCCGCTGAACGAGCGGCCTACGTTGGATGGAATCAGTCTGGTTATCCTAACCGGGAAACAGACTGCCATCGTAGGAACGAGTGGGAGCGGCAAAACAACATTGGTAAAGTTATTACTTGGATTTTACCCGCCGGCAAAAGGGGAGATACTGTTAGGTGATTGCAACCTGAACAATTACAGCATCCGAGAATGGCGCAAACGCTGCGGGGTGGTGATGCAGGATGGGTTTATCTTCTCGGATACCATTGCCGGGAATATTGCTCCGGGAGTAGAACATATAGACAAAGCACTGCTTCGCCATGCAGCGGAAGTGGCCAATATTCATGAATTTGTCGAAAGTCTTCCGTTAGGGTATAATACGAAGATAGGGCAAGAGGGACATGGATTAAGTCAGGGACAGAAGCAACGAATATTGATAGCAAGGGCGGTCTATAAAGATCCGGCGTTTATCTTCTTTGATGAGGCAACAAATGCTTTGGATGCTAACAACGAGCGAACGATCTTGTCTAACTTGGATGTTTTCCTGAAAGGACGTACATCAGTCATCGTAGCACACCGGCTCAGTACGGTACGGAATGCCGATCAGATTGTGGTTATTGAACAAGGAAAGATTGCCGAAATAGGAACACATGAGGAACTGACTACCCGCCAGGGCATCTATTACGATCTTGTGAAAAATCAATTGGAATTGTAATGGAAGAAAAGATACACAAGGATATTGAGCTTCGCAGCGAGGAGGTGCAGGAAATACTTTCCAGGCCACCGCATGCCTTGGTGCGGTGGGGTATTACGGTGTTCTTCGTTGTGATTCTACTGTTGTTCATAGGTGGGTGTTTTTTCAGTTACCCTGATGTGCTGGAAGCGGAAGTGACAATTACCACAGAGCGTCCACCGATATGGATTGTATCGCGGGGAACAGGTCAGTTACAGGAAATTTATCTGCCGGACAGACAGGAGGTAAATACAGGGGATGTAATTGCCATTCTCGAAAACCCGGCGGTAACGGCAGATGTAAAAACATTGAAGACGGCACTGGATTCATTTGTAGCCATTGACAGTTGTATTTGCAGGTATTCGTTGCCGCCGAACCTGTCGTTAGGAACCATGCAAGGTGCTTATGCTACGTTTACAAAGTGCCTGGTGGCGTACCGCGACTTTATCGAATTAGACTTGTATACACAGAAAGAAGAAGCTACGCGCAAGGAACTCAAGGAGTATCAAACATACATTATCCATCTGAACAAGCAGGTGGAGTTAGATAGAGAGGGAATGGGGTTGGCAGAAACCACCCATCAACGGGAAAAGAAGTTGTTTACCCGCAATGTGACTTCGCAAGCGGATTACGAACAGGCACAACAATCATACCTTACACGCAGGCAAAGCACAGAGCAGTTGATGACTTCACTCTCTTCGGCCCGTATTCAGGAAGCACAGTTACAGCAGAATATAATTCAGACTCAGATGGAACGCACCAAAGAAGCCAATAGTTTACTGGCTGCACTGAAGGCAGCATACGATGAGTTGCAGGTTAGCATCGGCAACTGGGAGTTGAACTATGCTTTTGTCAGTCCGGCAAAAGGGATTCTTTCGTACAACGAGGTGTGGCAGGAAAACCAATATATCAATGCCGGTGACAAGGTGTTTTCGATTGTTGCTGCACAGCCGGGAGATATCATCGGCAAGATAAAATTGTCCAAAGCAGGTTCAGGAAAGGTAAAACAAGGCCAACGGGTAAATATACGAATGGCGGGATACCCGTACATGGAGTATGGCTATCTGATGGGTACGGTTCATTCGGTGTCGTTGCTTGCCAATGGAGATACATATACAGCTACCATCCGGCTACCACAGGATCTGCAAACTTCGTACAAGAAGCAACTCTCTTTTACAGGTGAACTCTCGGGCACTGCCGAGATTATGACCGATGAACGTAGTCTGACGATGAGGCTATTAGACCCACTACGCTACTTGTGGGAAAAGCATTTTTAAAAAAATACGGTGATCAGTCGATTTCCCACAAACGGTATCCTTTGTTCCCCATCACATAAATCACATATTTATGTATTTTCAGATAAGGAAAATCTATAAGTATATCACGGGCATAGCCATTTACCTGCTCCACATCTTCAGGGGCAGGAGCGGTGAGCTTCTTTATCTTCGGAGCATCC
>JAVBVA010000120.1:0-34772 GCA_031554665.1 Bacteroides sp.
AATCCGATGCGGGGACAAAGGGAGAATTGGGGCCCTGTGTTCTCTTTTAATTTAAAGTTAAACAGTTGCGTTTTCATACATTTAAATATATTTGTTGGATTTTCCGGATGAGACCATCCGCATTTTCATTATTAGATTGGATTAGATAAAGATTAATGTCCCATTTCAACAGGACGATTAAGAATTATCAAATAAACTTCGTTCATTAAGGCCCTATGATTCTTTGTTATTTTGAAACCGGGCAGTAATGATGCATAAAAGTTAATCATATTTCATAGGCACTTGCATTTTGAGTTGTTTTACTACTATTTATAATTGTACGATCGTCATTATACATCTATTTAAAATTGACAAAAACGGAAGTTCGATTATTCCTACCATATTGACAGGACAAATATACATTCCGTAGCTTAGTATTACCTTTAGATAATCCTTAGAAAAAGAAAAAAATCAGATCTATCGGGAAAATAAATATATTCCGGAGCGTGCCCTCCTGCTTTTACTCCTTTTTTCATCCTTTTAACCGATAAAAATATCCTGTTCTTATCTTTCGGATACTCCGAAAGAAAAACTATATTTGCAGTATCGTTTAACCAGTTAACTAAACTTATGGGTAGATTTATTAATCCATTTACAGATTTTGGCTTCTTGTCCACTCCTTCCACTCCAAAGCATTGGCTGTGAAACGGGTGACCACCAACAAAGGCAGGAACACCTCCGGAGTGGGCAAACCTTTGGTACTCCCCAACCTCCAGACGCAAGGCGATAAACACCCTCCAACGGAAAGGTTACAAGCCCCGTCCTCTTCGCCGGGTACACATTCAGAAAAGCAATGGAAAGCTACGCTCCTTAGGCATCCCCACAATGAAAGACCGCGTCATGCAGGTACTCTACCTGATGGCACTGGACCCCGTTGCCGAAACAACCGCCGACAGGAATTCCTACGGTTTCCGGCGGGAACGAAGCGCTAGGAACGCAGTGGAACAATGTTTCAAAACACTCTCCAAAGACTGCTACGCCCTGTGGATTCTCGAGGCCGACATCAAAGGCTGCTTCGACCACATCAGTCATGAATGGCTGCTCGATCATCTCCCCAACGTTGGCCAACATGGCACTCGACGGGCTTGAAAAGGTACTATTCGTGAAGTTCAAGACAAGGAGCATTCACGGAAAAGACCACCACTTCAAAGTCAAACTCGTGCGCTACGCCGATGATTGGGCGCAACGAATGCTTGAAGCTCCCGGTTAATTCTGGTTATCTTGAGCAATGCTGTGTATATGATGGTGGTAGGCCCACCGTAACCGCCATACAGGTGGAGGTTACAAATCACTCTAAGGTGCTGTAGTCAAAAGCTATGGTATTGAGTGCTAGAGAAAAGGCAGCTTAGAACTGTCAGATGAGTATCAGAGAGATGAACGAGCATGAGAACCTCTTACGAATGTGCCGAAAGCGTAGTAATCCCATCAAAACCGGAGGGTAGTCGTTAATCCGGGATAAGTATAGCGGTTACCTGTTTACTGGCTATACGTTGGACGGCATCAAGGAGGCATGACCCTGATACAGGCATTTGCACGGAATGTTGGAACCTATGGGCTGATGTTAAGGGAGTACTTCAAGCGGCTGACCCGCAAGAAGAGAGTACCAATGCAGCCATAGGAGCAGATTGAATCGTAGTAGCATAGAAGTGTTTGTAATGAACATGGAACGAAGAGTTCAAGTTATCCTGTTCTCTAATAAAGCAACTTTGTATAAAGGAGGTATTTATGAACAAAACAAAGCCGTATGACATCTCCAAAAGGGCGGTTTATACTGCCTATGAGCAAGTCAAGGCAAACAAAGGAAGCTATGGCGTGGATGAGCAAACTATTGAAGATTTTGAGGAAAATTTGAAAAAATTATTTTCATAATACGATAAAAGAGAATTAGCAAGTAGCAAATATATAGAAAAAATACAGAAAACTCATCAACTGCACAAGGGAATGGCTTGAGGAAGTTGAAGAAGGGACATCATAAGATTTGAAACACGGCCTGCCGATACGTTTCCAATCGATTTGCTTTGTGGATAGCTTTTTTAGCTTTTCGGTCCACTTGCGGAAGCAGGTATTCCCAGAATGCTTTCATTTTATTGAGTAGTTGAATATCACCACCTTCCAACTGCTGCTCATAACTATTGAATACCGTGCGGTGCAGCAACCGGATCTTTTCGCCCATTTCATCGGCCGAAAGCGTTCTTCCTTCCTTGTACTCCAGGGCTAATGCCGGGTTAGCCAACAAGCCACGTCCAATCATCACACCTGCCAGACGGGGGAAGCTATCGGCGATACGGTGTATATCCTCTATTGTGCAGAGATCGCCGTTGTACACCAGTGGATGGCTACATAACTCATAGAACTTTGTGAAGCCCTCCATGTCTGTTGTTCCTTTATATTCCTGTTTTCCCAATCGGGGAAGCATTGTCACCTGTTTCAACGGTGCTTCGTTGAGTAAAGGAGCCAGGACAAGGCATTCTTCCGGATTCTCCCAACCCAACCGCATTTTTACTGAGAAATCGATGTGCGGGTACTCGTTCACAAGGCTAAGCAGATGTTTAACTTCCTCCGGGAAAGGAAGCATTCCAGAACCGTTGTGCCGTTTGGCTAACATCGGGAACGGACACCCCAGATTGATCTCCGCTTCCTGATAACCTTTCTCGATGAAAAGGGTGATAATCGTTCGCGCTTTCTCCACGTCCGGTGCAATGAGTTGAGGCACGAGATGCGGAACTGTGTTGCTTTCGGGACTTATTTCACGGACATCTTTGTTGCGAAACTCTCCCCGTTCGATGCGCACGAACGGTGTGTGATATGTATCCACACCACCTATACAAGTGGCGTGTGCATTGCGGTAAGGTGCTTCGGTATATCCTTGCAGCGGGGCGAAATGTATTTTCATATTTTCGGGAATTATGTGGCAAAGGTAAACATCTGCTTGCATATCCCGCAAAAAATGACGAATATTGTGCATCAAATTTTA
This sequence comes from Bacteroides sp., assembly GCA_031554665.1. Lineage (GTDB taxonomy): Bacteria > Bacteroidota > Bacteroidia > Bacteroidales > Bacteroidaceae > Bacteroides. The sequence continues at coordinate 3,014 of JAVBVA010000120.1, forward strand.
AAACCTATGAAAGTAAAGAAGATTCATGTAAGCCAGGTAGAAGCGGCTGCTATCCCGGCGTTATTCGACCGGGAGGGAGTAAATTACCAATCCATCGAACAAGTAAACTGGGCAACGTATCCGTACAAACCCGAAGTAAAGTTCCGTATAGCACATACGGGTGAAACTATTTTGTTGCATTACCGCGTGAAGGAGGCCAGCGTACGCGCCCGTTATGGCGAAGATAACGGTGCGGTGTGGACCGATTCCTGTGTGGAGTTCTTTTCCATTCCGGCAGGCGATGGTATGTATTATAACGTTGAGTGCAATTGCATCGGTACGGTTCTGCTTGCTGTCGGAGCCGATCGTTCGAATCGTGAACAGGCTCCGCAGGATGTGTTGGATAGAATCGCACGCTGGTCGAGTCTTGGACGCACTCCGTTCGAAGAGCGGGTAGAAGAAACGGAGTGGGAGGTGGCGTTGGTTGTTCCGTGTTCGGTGTTCTTTAAACATACGGTTGGTTCGCTCGATGGAAAGGTGGTTTCTGCTAATTTCTATAAATGCGGTGATGAATTGCAGACGCCTCACTTCCTCTCCTGGAACCCGATACATCTGCCCAATCCCGACTTCCACTGCCCGGCATTCTTCGGTACACTGGAATTCGAATAGTCATATTATTTCACCACAGAGTCACACAGAGTTTCACAGAGTCTTTCTTTTTATTCTTTATGATGATAAAATAAAACTCTGTGAAACTCTGTGTGACTCTGTGGTGAAATAAAATAAAACCATTATTGTTTAGGGAGTGAACCCGGTTAATCGTTCTATACGTATGAAAACACACACTATTTTCTTTGTTCTTGTCCTGGCAGGCGTACAATCGCTTACTGCCCAGGTACGTTTGTCGTCCGATCCGGTGCTCGAAGAAGCGCTTTGGAAGACGGGGCTTGTACACAGCCCGTTGCCCCTCGATGAGTCGCGTTCGTTCGAAGCGGAAGGACTGAAAAAGAAAGTCCTGCAATCGCAACCGCTGCCTATCGACGAAAAGCTGTCCGGATGGGCACACTCCGGTTTGGGAGCGATGACGTACGCTACCGAGCGAACGATATCTGGCAACGGAAGTCTGAAACTGACATTCCCTACCTTTACCGGGAAGCGGGCGACGGGTTCGCCATCCGATCCCGATTATGCTACGTATGGACATATATCTGTGACCTGCTCGGCACAGAAGGCCGACTGGTCGAAGTTCAACCGCATTGTGCTCCGCATCTATCCCGATTGTGAAGGAGCCCGCGTTACGAATCTGAATTTTTTTATCAACAATGCCCACGGATCGACGATGCCTGGACAGGCGCATGGTTCCCACCTGATCAATCTGAATAACAAAGAGTGGAACCTGTGCTATCTCGATCTGGATGAATATCAACGTGACCGGATCGAACGATATGGGTTCAATTGCTCGGTCAAGGGGCGCGACCGCACTACGGGTGAAACGTCGGTGTACTACATCGGTTCGATAGAATTGCAACAGGTAGCCGATGCCGAGATCGTCAGCGGGTGGATGCCGGGATTGAACCGCATCGTCTACTCCACCACCGGTTATATGCAAGGGGATACCAAGACAGCCATTGCTCATATCGAGCCGATGAAAACGGTGAAAACGTTTCAACTGATCGATACTTCGAACGGACAAGTGGCTTTCGACGGACGTATACGGGAAGATAAAACCACCATCGGAACATTCAAAACACTCGATTTCACCGCATTCGATCGTCCAGGCGAGTACCGCCTCCGGGCAGGAGATATTACCACTCCGCCATTCCGGATCGACAATCGCCTGTGGGAAAACTCTCTTTGGCGGGTACTCAACTTTATCTTTTGCCAGCGGTGCGGTTATCCGGTACCCGGGAAGCATGGCACTTGCCACACCGATCTTTGCGCCCGTCACGATGGGAAGACTCTTTCGTATGGCGGTGGTTGGCACGATGCCGGCGACCTTTCACAGCAGACTTTACAAACAGGCGATGTAACGTTTGCCCTGCTCGAAGCTTCTAACGGACTAAAAACTACGAATCCATCGCTCTCTGCACGTCTGCTCGAAGAGGCGGAGTGGGGATTGGAGTTTGTGTTACGCAGTCGCTTCGGCGATGGTTATCGGGCCAGCAGTGTGGGATTACTCATTTGGCTCGACGGTATTTTCGGTACACTCGACGATATATCGACGGTACGCGTACATAACCTGGCTTTCGACAACTTCCTCTATGCTGCTTATGAAGCGTATGCTGCCCTTTCCATCGACCGGGATCCGATGTTGCAGTCCTATCTACAACGCATTGCCCGCGAAGATTTCGCCTTCGCCCTGAAGCGTCATGAAGAGGTGGGCTACGGAGGGTTCCTCCATTTCTACGAACACAGTTACAATACCTCCGAAAGTCAGTACATGGCTACCGTTTCGTGGGCAGCAAGCATACTGTACCAACTGACGAAGGACGAGTGGTATGCCGAGAAAGCAGCCCAATTCATCGGCTATACGCTCGACTGCCAACGTACCACGGCACTGAACGATAAAGACCGTACGAGGGGATTCTTCTACCGGGATCGTTCGCGAAAATCCATCGTACACTATAATCATCAGTCGCGCGAACAGGTGTATATGCAAGCTCTGACCTTGCTTTGCCAGACCCAACCCAATCATCCCGACCGGACCAAGTGGACAAACTCCATCCGCCTGTATGGCGACTATCTGAAGGGGTTGATGAAATACACCGCTCCTTATGGCATGATTCCTTCCGGAGTATACCATGTTGATGAAGCGAAAGACAGTGTCAGTTTCCAGCATTCGCACCTGTTTGTGGGACCGGAAGTGTGCGATACGTATACCGTGCAACTTAAAAAAGGTGTACAACTCGACAAGGAACACTACCTGAAGCGTTTCCCCGTATGGTTCAGTATCTTCAACGGCAATACTGCTGCACATCTTTCTACTGGTAAGGCGGCTGCCATCTGTGGCCGTTTCCTCGGCGATGAAGAGTTGATGCGTATCGCCCGCGAACAACTCTACTGGACGGTGGGGAAGAATCCTTTCGGGCAGTCGCTCATTTACGGCGAAGGACATAACTATCCACGTTTGGACAACTTCTCTTCGGGCGATGCCGTTGGCGAAATGCCTGTTGGCATCCGTACGTTGGGCGACGAAGACGTTCCCTACTGGCCGCGCACCGTCAATGCCACTTATAAAGAAGTGTGGGTCACCTCGGCCGGCAAGTGGTTGTCGTTGGTAGGTGAGATTTTGCCTCGATGAAATCGTTCATTATTAATATATCGATCGTATGAAAACAGTAAACTTACACATCCAATCACTGCTGCTTCTGGCAGTTTCGTTCGTTTTTCTTCTGCCGTTGTCGGCACAATATCCGGCTCAGTATGCCAATGGCCCCCGTTTCAAAGTATTGGTATTCCAGAGCCCGCATGGTGAAGGCGCTCATGTAGACTTTGCCAAACAAGGTGTCGAATTCTTCCGTCGGCTCAACTATGGCGAGGGTTTCATCCTGCACAACACCCAGTCGCTGGCCGACTATCCGTATGAGAAACTGAAAGAGTACGATCTGGTGGTGATGCTCAACGGCGCTCCTTCATCGAAGGAAGAACGTGCCGCCTTCGAACAATACATGGAAAATGGCGGCGGATGGCTAGGTTTCCACGTGGCAGCCTATAACGATAAGAACACCCGCTGGCCGTGGTTCGTCGACTTCCTGGGTGGTGGAGCATTCTACTGCAACAACTGGCCTCCCCAGCCTGTCAAGGTGACGGTCGACAATCCGTCGCACCCGGTGACAAAGAATCTCCCCACCTCGTTCGTGGTACCCGAAAGCGAATGGTATCAATGGAATCCCAGTCCCCGCGAAAACAAGGATGTAGAAGTACTGCTCACCCTCTCGCCCGATAACTACCCCCTCGGCATTAAAGATGTGGTGAACTTCGGCGACTTCCCTCTGGTGTGGACCAACACGAAGTATCGCATGATCTATCTCAACATGGGTCATGGCGACATGGAATTTGGCGATGCCACCCAGAACTTATTGTTCGTCAATGCCTTCCGTTGGATCGTTTCCATCGATAAAAAGGGCGATCCTTTTAAAGTGCAGCGCTCGTTGAAGTAATTTGTGTTATTACTTACCTTAGCATCTGCTGCTGAAGAATAAGCAGAATGCTCAGATTACCTTTCAACAATTATTGGACAGGCACAAAGGGAAAGTCATCTATGTAGACTTCTGGGCCAGTTGGTGTATGCCTTGCCGGGAAGAGATGAATACACCCCGCCCAAGCGATAAGCAAGTTACGACAGTGCTGAACAAATATTTATAAAAGGTTGTCGCTCTTTGCAGGTATTTCTTGCTGTAAGATCTTTTGGCCCCCTTTGTCGTCGTCAACCTTTCCGAAAGGACCTTTTCATCGGTGTTTCGGGGTGAATAGGGCTGTCTTCACCGGGGGCACCGCTTTGGGCTGTGTGTCTCCTCCTGTAAATAGGTTCTTAGTCAATTTTGGTGCAAATTATGCTGAACTGTGAGCTGCGATTAAGAAAACCATCCAAAAGCCCGATGAATAAGGGGTTTTAGGCAATTTTCCTGCACCAAAAGTGACGAAGAACCTGTAAATATGCAAACCAATCTACCACCTCCCACCTTTTGATTTAACTATTTGTTTTTCAGTGTGATAAATGTGTGGTAGATCGAAATCATCTCCCACCGCATCTCCCACCTCCGTCACTGATTTATTCTGTAAGCGTCTAAAAACGTAAACATAATCCAGTAAAATAAAGGTTGGAAATGGCGTTTTGAAAGGTGCTACACATTTTCTGGAAAGCTGTAGCACCTTTTTGGAAAAGCTGCTAAGCATTTTTTTGAAAGCTGCTGCAGCTTTTTTTCATCGCTTCAAACCTTATTTTACATTGCTTGTTCATCGGGTTTACATGGTTTGATAATTGGCTTTACATCGCTTCATAAACCGTTTATCTTCGCTGGATCATGCAACTTTCCTCGCTTGATAAACGACTTCTCTTCGCTGCATAAAGGCTTTTGCATCGCTTCATCATTCATTTTTCCTCGCTGCAAACAGAGTGTTTCACGGCATGAAACAGAGTGTTTCGAGCGATGAAACACTTTGTTTAAAGCGATGAAACACCCGTAAAGCTTCGGGCAAACCTTCAGTTTTCCGGCAGGGTAGGGTATCGACGTCGTATTTGTAGCTTGCCCAGGCAGTGAAGAGCGATGAAAGGCGGGTGAAGCCTCTCCCTTCACCCCCGAACACCGATGAAAAGGGCTCTTTAGACAGGTTGAAGGAGGTGAAGGTCCGAAAAAGATTACTATGTATAGAGAAGTAAGAATTTCGAATGTTGACAGTATATCATACCAGAATATTTGGCAGTTTTACAAAGTTCTGCTATTTTTGTAAGCATAGAGCCAAGCTGCCAAACAATAACACCCACCCCTAAATAGTAAAACGATGTATAAACTTACTTCAAGATTCCTCTTTTGCCTGTCGGTTGTTTCTTTAAGCGCCTCCTTGTTCGCCCAGAACCAAGGTTCTGTGCACGATGCCGTCAGCCGGAAACCTTTGAGTGGCGTGAATATCTATACCAATGCGCAAACCGGGATTGCCATTACCAATGACAAAGGCGAATACACCCTCCCTGCCGGGCTGATAGCTCAGGAAACCGATACGTTGTATTTCTCGTATGTGGGTTATCTGACGAAGAAACTGGCGTGGAAGGATCTCCAGCGCGATCAATTCGTTGTTTTGCTGACCGAAACGGTGCAATCGCTGGGCGAAGTGAGCGTTTGGGCAGAGAAGAAACTACTGAAACAATTCCTCGATTTCGAGACTTTAGCCCCTATGCCGGCTACACTCTCCGGGTTTGGAGCTACGTTGCACGATGGAACGTTGTATGTCACTGGCGGCGATGAGTCATTCGTAAAGAAGGTTGGTGCAAATACATTTGCTATCTGGCATTATAGTAGTAAATTGTATGTCTATGATGTATCGACTGATAGTTGGCGTACGGAAAAGTGTAAATTGGCAAACAGGGCATACCATGCTACACACTACAACGACGGCAAGCTTTACATCCTGGGCGGTAGGCGTTTCTCGCAAACCAAGAAGAGAGAATACTTAGACGAGAAGATCGAGATATATGACTTGAAGACCAAAAAGCTGCATGTCGACCGTTTTAGCAATCCGCACCAAGCGTCCGATTTCGCTTCTTTCGTATATGATGATAACCTGATTATCATGGGTGGTTCGGTATCGGAAAGTAAGACCGGGAATAAAGTGTACTCCAAATCAAGTCATATATTCAATCTGAAAACCGGCTATTGGTATGAGTTGCCCGAGATGTTGAGCAATAAAGAGGCGAAAGGCGTTCTTCTCGATCGGTCTATCTACCTACTGGGAGGCTATCGCGATCGGCAGTTAGACGAAATCGAAGTGTATGATCTACAAAAGGGCGCATGGAGCGTGGGAGGGAAGCTCGAGTTTCCGGTGTCCCATCCCGCTGTGGCCAGCAATGGCTCTACCATTTTTGTGTTTGACAATAATGTTCTGCAAGCGTATGATACCGCCACGAAAACCACCAAGGCATACCGCATTGACTTACCCTTGACTCATAGCAGGATGTTTTATAATGACAACTACTTGTATGTATTGGGCGGAGAAGAAGCCGACGAGCGAACGAGTGATTTGTACCGGATCTGTGTAGATGAGTTGAAAATAACGGCTACCTGCAACTATGAATAGCCAATATAGTGGAAGAATGAAAAAGATTATTACTGTTGTTTTAGGCTTGTTGATTTATTCTGCCCCGCTTTTATCGCAGATCTATTACAAGGAGGTAGTATATACATTTCATTATACCATAGAGAAAGAGAATGTAATCACTCAAAAGGGAGTGATTTACTTAGGGTGCTTGGGGAAGTCATGGCCGTTTAAAGAGCAAAAGCAGGCAGCAGTGATATGGACTACTCATAAGGAGCATCTGGATAAGAAACTGATTTCAACAGGTATCTATGAAGAGGAAGATGCTATTTGGATGCATCCGCCCAGAGAGGATGAGTTTGCCATACTTGAATATTCTCCATTTCCTTACATTCGCTTCCCTGTATCTGCTTATATGAGTTGGAAGAGAGACTTCACTCCCGGTAGAAATTGGATAAACAAAAAGTATGGAATACAAGCAGAATCTGTGCTCAAGTTTGATTATAAAAACTCGGGCACAGACTCTTTCCGTTATAAAAACAGAGTCCTTGAATGTTGGAAGATTGATGCGGAGTCGGTTAACCTGAAAAGTAAAACGAGGTTCTCCGGATTGTTTAATTCTGAATACGGGTTTGTAAGGATGATGTTTCAAAATATAGATAAATCTGTAATCATATTAGAACTCGATCAAGTGCAGGGTTGGGAATCGTTTCGAGGCGAGAGTTTCTTGTCATCGTTTTATTCTCACCAAACTTAAATGTGTGAATTTATTTGCTAATTTCTTCTCGGGGAAGTATAATGTTATGTTTATGAAAAAAATAATCTTGATAATAATTGCATGGATGTGTGTTGCATCGTGCAGTAGTATTCCTAGGAGAATCAAAAATGCATTTACTTATTGTCATGTGGATGCATATACTGGTTTAGATACTTTGATCAATATAAATGGCTTTTATACATTAGGAACTATTTTTTATGACAATGGGTTAGCCGTTGACTTGATAAATGACGATGCGGTAAATCTTCAGCGTAAGGATTCTTTGTATTTAAAAGAACTTGTTGAAAAACGTAAATACAAAAAAGGTAAATATTCTTATTACAATTTTATTGATTGCGGAGGTTATACTATTTGCGGGGATACGATTAAAGTGAAGATGATTCACAAAGGTTATTCAATAAATGATTTTTGGATAGGAAGAGAAACCTGGTATAAAATCATTGATAAGAATACGTTGCTTGTTTTAGGAGATTTTCTCATAACCACCAATGAAAAGGATAAGGAATATGAAAGAAAGGCTTATCCGTTCAGCGGAGGTTCTACAGTAGAATTTAAGCCGGTTTCGTTCAAACCTCCATTAGATTATTATTGGATACTAAAAGAAAAATGGTTTTGGTGCAATGAATCTGATTGGAAAACTTATATGGGAAATATAAAACATAATAAGTAGCCATAAATCAGACTAATCCCATAAAAAGTATTGATACTTGCTCTTACGAATAAATCGTAAATGTATAATAGAAAGCTTGTTTTGTTGCCTGTAAGAACAAGGATACGATGACAGAGAAAGTAAAAGGGTACATCTCGTCGAACTACGAGGTTGAATTGGGCGACAGCATCCGGCGTATCTTTGTATTGAACGATATGGATTGTCCCACCTGTGTTCGTTCTTTGGCTGACTTTGCCAAGGAGCAAATCGACAATCCGGGCTCGATGATACTTATAAACTCGCGTGGGTCTAACATTGACCTCGAAAGTTTTGAAGAACTGCGGAAGATCAATCCGAACATCCTTATCCGGCATAAGGTGGAAAACGAAGATAGTATATTCTCGAAAATGGGAGTTATCTACCTGAACAATGCAGAAGTGGATAGTATTGTGAAGGTGGATATAAGTAACTTAGTGGGATTCATCAGAGAATATAAGTAATGCGAATCAGCAGTTGACTTTATGTGTAAGTAGTATTCTGAAGCCTTTCTACATAGCACATTTGCTACAATTTAATAAGATAAGGGGTGCTCCAACGGGCACCCCTTATCTCATGTACTTATTTCACAATCCCCTGTTTGGAGTTCTTGCAGAAATCAATAATGCTTTGAATCTCCTCACTCATTGGAACCTGATCTTCGATCTTATTCAACGCATCGTGTAAACTGAAGTTGCCTTGGAATACCAGTCGATACGCATTTACGATGTGTCGGAGAATCTTTTCCGGTGTCTGGTTGTGTTTCATCATTACCGAAGCATTTACACCATGGTAAGTAGGCGGGTTACCCGAAATGATGACGTACGGAGGTATATCTTTTGAGATACGGGAGCCTCCCTGAATGAGCGACCAGCTACCCACATGACAACGTTGGTACAATACCACATTGCCACTCAGGATGGTGCAATCGTCGAGGATACACTCCCCGGCCAGGGTAGTACCGATTCCTGCTACACAGTGATTGCCGACGATTGCATCGTGGCAAATGTGCACCTTGTCCATCAGGAAGTTATCGTCACCGATGGTGGTGGCACGTCCGTCGGTATAAATGGAGCGGGCGACCACCACATTCTCGCGGATGTGGTTGTTATTGCCGATCATCAACAGGGTGTCTTCGCCATTGTAGTTCAAATCTTGAGGTTCGGCTCCCAGCACTGCATGTTGAAATACTTTGTTTCCTTTTCCCATGCGCGTGCCGGCCATTACGCTGGCATAAGGCATGATCACGCAATCGTCGCCGATTACTACATCCCGGTCGATATAAGCAAAGGGGTGAATGGTGACATTCTTTCCGATTTTTGCTTCCGGGCTTACATAAGCTAACGTACTAATCATACTATTTTGTTTTAAAGTTAATCTTCCCTGCCGCCGCCCAACGCCTGGTAGAGGCTTACTACGGCTTGCATGCGTTCGAACGTATCGGATACCTGTGACAGACGGGCACTCAGCAGTGATTGCTCGGCCGAAAGGATCTCCAGATAGGTTGATGTGCCTAATTTAAACAAATCTTTCGTATAATCGACACTTTCTTCCAAAGATTTTACTTGTGCCTGTCGGGAAGACGACTTATCGGTAGCTGCCTGATACTGGTACAGGGCATTGCTCACTTCGGAACCGGCATTGAGCAAACTCTGCTGGAAAGCGAGTTGAGCCTCTTGCTGCTGTGCCTTGGCTATTCTCAACCGGGCAATATTGGTACCGCGGTAGAAGAGGGGCTGCGTGAGCGAACCTACGGCTTGCGCTACGAGTTTGGCCGGGTTGAAGATGATATCGCCGGCACTGTTTACCCATCCGGCGCTACCGCTGATGGTTACGTTTGGATAGAAGGCTGCGCGCGCCTGATTGGCGTTGTAATAAGTAGAGGCAAGTGCCATCTCGGAAGCTTTTACATCGGGACGATTGGATAGCAGTTGCACCGGCACACCTGTGGAGAACTCCGACGGGAGTTGCTGGGCGTACAAGTCGCCCCGGGCAATGGTTTGCGGAGCTTGGCCCAACAGCAGGGAAAGTGCATTCTCTGTTTCGCGGATGCTGCGTTCCAGGTCGGGTAGGGTGGCGCGCACCATCTGGTAGGTGGCCTCGCTTTGAGATACGGCTGCCTGATTGGTCATGCCTGCATCTTTCATGGCTTTCATCGTTTCTACGTTCTTCTTCCATATAGCGGCTGTTTCGTTCGTTATCTCTAACTTGCGATCGAGCATCAGCAGGGTGTAGTACATGTTGGCAATACCTGAGATGACTTGCGTCTGTATAGCCTGACGATATGCAGTGGTCTGTAGCATAGTAGCTTTAGCCCCCCGGTTGGCATTGAGCAGTTTGCCGAAGAGGTCGACTTCCCAACTGGCCACTACAGGCAACTGGTAGGTTTTCAGGGCAGCTCCTTTGTCGAATGAGGAGATGGTTCCACTTGCCTGGATACCCAGTGAAGGCAGATAAGCCAGGCGTGACGACATTAAGGCAGCCTTTGACTCTTCTACTTTCAGGATAGCTGTCTGCAGGTCGGTGTTCTGTGCCAGTCCCTGTGTAATGAGGGTTTGCAATTGCGGGTCGGTGAATACTTCCCGCCACGGCAGATTACCGAAGTTGGCAGTGTCCGACACGAGTGTATCTCTTGCCGACAGTGTATCACGGTACAGCCCGGCAACCTTGATGTCGTCCGGCCGGTCGTATGATTTGTAGATGTGGCAACTGCTCAGCAAGGCAGTTGCACACACCATATAGATTAGATGCTTCTTCATATTCTACGATTATTTAGTGTATTGTTCAATCTCTGCCTGAGCATCCGAGTTATCGATATCTTCCCAGGTCATCGGTTTCACTTTTTCCTGCAGGTATTGGAAAGCAACAAAGAGTGCCGGCACTACGAAGATCTGGCAGATCATACCAATCAACATACCACCTACGGCACCGGTACCGAGCGTGCTGTTTCCATTGGCGCCTACTCCGTGTGCAAACATCAGCGGAAGCAGACCTACTACCATGGCGAGCGATGTCATAAGGATCGGACGCAGACGGGCGGCAGCTCCCAATACGGCAGCCCAGGTGATGCTCATACCCATGCGTCGACGGTCGAGGGCAAACTCAACGATCAGGATGGCATTCTTCGCCAGAAGTCCCATCAACATGATCAATGCGATCTGCATGTAGATGTTGTTGTTCACTCCCATGAACTGGGCAAAGATAAAGCTACCTGCCAATCCGAACGGTATCGAGAGGATTACCGCCAGCGGGAGGATATAACTTTCGTACTGTGCACTCAGCAGCAGGTATACAAAAACCAGACAGAGACCGAAGATGATCATCGTCGTGTTGGTACCTGTACTCTGTTCCTCACGCGTCATACCCGAGTATTCGTAACCGTAACCGGTAGGGAGCGACTGGGCAGCTACTTCTTCGATAGCCTTGATGGCATCGCCCGAACTGTATCCCTCGGTCGGGGTACCGTTTACAGTGATGGCTGTAAACATGTTGAAACGCTTGATGTTGTCCGGCCCGTAAATCTTCGTCAAAGTCATGAACTGGCTGATAGGCGCCATGTCGTTACCGTTGCGGATCTTGATGGCATTCAGGGTTTCCGGACTGATACGGGCGTTCGGGTCGGCCTGGATCATAACGCGGTACAACTTACCGAACCGGTTGAAGTTGGACGCATACAATCCCCCGTAATATCCTTGTAAGGTGCTCAGGATGGCACTTGGGCTGATACCGGCTTGTTTACACATGGCCGCATCGATATCGATCATATACTGTGGGAAGCTGGGGTTGAACGAAGTTTGTGCCATGGCAATCTCCGGACGTTGGTTCAGTTTGCCGATGAAGTCTTGGGATATTTCGAAGAACTTATTCAGGTCGCCACCTGTCTTGTCCTGCAAGTTGATCTCGAAACCGTTGGTGATACTGTAACCAGGGATCATCGGAGGGGCAAACAGCAGCACGCGGGCATCTTTGATACCCATTTTGGTTTGCATGTAGAGCTTACCGATGACGGTGTTTACGTCTTCGCCTTCTCCACGATTATCAAAGTCCTTGAGCTTACAGATGAAGGTACCGTAGTTGTTACCTTGTCCGGCTAAGAAGCTGTAGCCGATGATCTGTGTACGGCTTTTGATGGCCGGTGTGGCACCCAGCATCTTATCTACCTGGTCCATAACGGCGGTGGTGCGTTCCATCGAAGTAGCAGGCGGAAGATCCACTACTACGAACATCGTACCGGTATCTTCATTGGGTACCAGTGCGGTGGGGGTGTAAGCCATCAGTACCACCAACATGGCGATGCCGACTACTACACTACCGAATGCCAGCCAACGATGCTGAATGAAATGAAGTACACCGTTCTTATACTTTTTCAAAATGCTGTCATAAGCCGTATTGAACGAAGTATGGAAGCGTTTGGCTATACTCATTTTCTTAGGCTTGCCGTCTTCATCGTGTCCGGTATGCGGTTTCAGCAAGATGGCACACAAGGCAGGTGTCAGTGTCAAAGCGTTCAGAGCCGACAGACCGATGGCAAAGGCCATTGTTAATCCGAACTGGCGATAGAACGTACCCGATGTTCCAGTCATGAAGCTCACCGGAATAAACACCGACATCATCACCATCGTAATAGAAAGGATGGCGCCCGACAATTCACTCATGGCATCGATGGAAGCCAACCGGGCCGATTTATATCCCTGGTCGAGCTTGGCATGGACGCCCTCGACGACCACAATGGCGTCGTCCACCACAATAGCAATGGCGAGGATCATGGCACAAAGCGTCAGCAAGTTCATGCTAAACCCGATGAGATTCAGGATGAAGAAGGTACCGATAAGCGATACCGGGATGGCGATGGTAGGAATGAGCGTCGACCGGAAATCCTGCAAGAAGATATATACCACGATGAAGACCAGCAAGAAGGCTTCGATCAGCGTCTTGATAACTTCATGGATAGAGGCGAAGAGGAAGTCGGTGGAGTCCAGCAACACTTCTACCTTGACTCCCGGCGGGAAGTCTTTCTCCATATTCTTGAGCAGTACTTTAATATCGCCTACAATCTCGGTTGCATTAGAACCGGCTGTCTGGAAAATCATAGTGGTTACAGCCGAGTGTCCGTTCATGGTGTTCTGGAACCCATAGGTAAGACGTCCCAATTCGATGGTGGCTACATCTTTCAGTCGCAGCACTTCACCATTGGGAGTAGCCCGGATCACCATGTCTCCGAATTGTTCTTCTGTTTGCAGACGGCCCTTGTAGCGCATGACGTACTGGAACGACTGGTTACCTTGGTCGCCAAACTGTCCCGGAGCCGCTTCGATATTCTGTTCGGCCAGGACAGCGCTGATATCGCTCGGCATCAGGTGATATTGAGCCATGACGTCCGGTTTCAACCAGATACGCATGGAGTAGTCCGAACCCATTACCATGGCCTCACCTACACCGTTGACACGTTGTACCTGCGGAATGAGGTTGATCTTGGCATAGTTCTCAAGGAATTCCATGTCATACTTATCGTCCGAGCTGTAGACGGCAAAGCCCATCAACATACTCGTCTGGCGTTTACTGGTGATCACACCCACGCGGGTTACCTCAGCAGGAAGCAGACCTTGCGCCTTGGCTACACGGTTCTGCACGTTTACCGCAGCCATGTCAGGGTCGGTACCTTGCTTAAAGTATACGGTGATCGAAGCACTACCGGTATTGGTGGCAGTAGAAGTCATGTACATCATGTCCTCTACACCATTTATTTCTTCTTCCAGTGGAGCAATCACACTGTTCAATACGGTCTGCGCATCGGCACCCGTATACGATGTACTTACCTGGATAGTAGGCGGAGCAATGTCCGGATACTGCGTTACAGGTATAGTGACAAGTCCCAGGATACCCAAGATAACGATGAAGATGGAGATCACCGTCGAGAGTACCGGGCGATTGATAAATCTATCGAGTTTCATTGTTTATTTCATTTCTTTAGGTTGAATCTTCATTCCGTCTTTCACGCTGGTGCCTACACCTTCGGTTACAATCTTGTCGCCGGCTTTCAGACCGTTGGTTACAACATAGTTTTGTCCGTTGTTGATAGGGAATATACCGATTTCGGTCGATTTCACCGTTGCGCTGTCGGTCAGCAGAAATACGAACTTCTTATCCTGAATTTCGTAGGTCGCTTTTTGAGGAATCACCAGTGCATTGGCTTCGGTGTAAGGAATCATCACAACACCCGTACCACCGCTGCGGAGAATATTCTTGTTATTGGGGAAGGTGGCACGCATGGTAGCTGCACCGGTCGTCTGGTCGATCACACCACTCAATGTCTCAATTTTACCGGTTTGCTCGTAAGTGCTGCCATCGATGAGTTGTAATTCTACCGGAGGCATCTTGGCTAAGATTTCTTTCAGGCTACCCCCTTCGCGGGTGAGGTTGAGCAACTGCTTCTCGGTCATGGAGAAATATACATACATTTCTGAGATGTCGGAAACTGTGGTAAGCGGAGTGGCGATCGATGCGCTCACCAAACTACCCACACGGAAAGGAATAGTGCCTACCACACCGTCCGAAGGGCTGGTCACTGTGGTGTAAGCCAGATTCTGCCGGGCATTGGTTAGTTGCGCCTGTGCCTGTGCCAGTTGGGCTTTCTGTGAAGCCAGCTGGTTTTCGGCCATTTCCATATCATATTGGCTGATGATATCCTTCTTTAGTAGCTCCCGTTTGTTGTTCACCGTAAGCTGTTGAGTAGCCACGCCCGCTTTAGCTACTTCGACAGTTGCCTGGGCCGACTCTACAGCTGCCTGGTATTGCACCTGGTCGATGATGAACAAAGCCTGACCTTTGCGCACTACAGCGCCTTCGTCTACACACACTTTGGTGATAAATCCGGCCACTTGAGGGCGAATGTCTATATCCTGTTTCCCTTTAATGATGGCAGGATAAGTACTTTTCAACTCACTGTTTGTGGGTTGGAGCGTCATTACGGCGTACTCCGGCACGCCACCCATGCCCATTTGTCCCTTTTGTCCGCAAGCGAACAACAACAGGCAACCTGTTACTGCTAAAACGATTCTACTTTTCATCTTTATATATATTCAAAATTTTGTGATAATTTTATGCAACGTGCTTCTGGCAGAAATAAGGATAAGAAAGATAAAAAACCAAAGGTGTATTTGGAGTTTTTCCGCGCAAAAGTACTTTATTTAGGAATACACGATTTAATGTTTAGAAGTTTTTTAACTATGTTTTCACCATTTTAATATAGATTTATCTTATCAAATACCGTTGAAAAAAGCTGTTCTCTAACCTTATTTTATTAATTAGTGTAAAGTCTGGCATTTATTGCCGAAGAAGCTTTATTTTTGCACCATGTTACACTGCAAGAAACATACTATCAAACAATTTGTTCGTCGCGCATGGGCTCCAATTGCTGTGGCGGCAGTGCTTTATTCGTGTGCCAGTATAGGGCGCCCGGATGGTGGTCCTCTCGATGAGACACCTCCCCGTTTTATCGGAAGTACTCCTGCTCAAGGGGCATTGAATTATACCAAGAAGAAAGTCGTCATCGAGTTCGATGAGTTTATCAAACTCGAGAAACCCAATGAGAAGGTGGTGATCTCTCCACCGCAGGTTAAGCAGCCCGAAATTAAAGCCAGTGGTAAAAAGATTACCACTACTTTTCTCGACTCGATGAAGCTCAATACCACGTACACCATTGATTGTTCTGATGCCATTGTCGATAATAATGAAGGCAATCCGTTGGGCGACTTTACTTTTACGTTTTCTACAGGCCCCGTTATCGATAGCATGCAGGTATCCGGTACGGTGCTCGATGCTTCGAATCTCGAACCAGTGAAGGGTATGCTCGTGGGTCTTCATTCCAACTTAGCCGATTCGGCGTTTACCAAACTGCCTTTTGAACGCGTGGGGCGCACCGACAGCCGTGGCCGCTTCCGCATACGAGGTATAGCACCGGGTAAGTATCGTATATTCGGATTGATAGATGCTGACCAGAACTTTGCTTATACACAGAAAAGCGAGATACTGGCCTTTAACGACTCGCTTATCATCCCGTCTTTTGAACCGCGTATGCGTAAGGATACCATTTGGGCCGATTCGATAACGGTCGATTCGGTGGTAGACAGACAGTACACACATTATCTCCCTGATGATATAATACTTCGTTCGTTTAAGGAAGGAGCCCCCAACCAATACCTCACTAAGAATGAACGGGCTACTCCTCAGAAGCTTACTTTCTATTTCTCGGCTCCGGCTGATACATTACCCATCCTGAAAGGACTTAACTTCGACGATGAAAATGCTTTTATTGTCGAATCGACTCTGCGCCATGATACCGTTCATTACTGGATTCGCGACTCGCTGCTCTATAAGCAGGATACTTTGTCGCTGACCCTGAACTATTTATATACTGATACGTTAAATATGTTAGTGCCCCGTACGGATACATTGAACCTGGTTGCCAAGAAGGCCCCCAAGAAAGAAGAACCGAAGAAGAAAAAAAAGAAGAAGGAAGAAGAAGAGGAGAAGCCGGTAACACAATTCCTGAATGTCTCATCCCGTATTGCAGCATCGATGGATGTGTACGACTATATCTCACTGACGTTCGAAGAGCCGATAGACTCCTGCAACAGGGAAGCTATTCATCTGCGGCAGAAAGTGGATACACTCTGGAAAGATATACCGTTCGACTTTGAGCGCGACTCGTTGCTGGAGCGAAGGTTTAATGTGTATTACGACTGGGATCCCGATAACGAGTATGAGTTCGAAGCCGACTCTCTGGCATTTCAAGGGATATATGGACTGCACTCCAATAAGATAAAGCAGAACTTCAAGGTGAAGAAAGTGGATGAATACGGCGAAATAAAGTTTATCATCCAGCACGCCGATTCCATCGCTTTTGTAGAATTGCTCGATACACAGGATAAGGTGGTGCGTCGCCGGAGGGTGGAAGACGGACAAGCAGTCTTCTACTTCCTGACACCAGGTAAGTACTGCGCCCGTCTTATTAATGATACGAACGGAAACGGGGTGTGGGATACCGGCTGTTATGAAGAGAACCGGCAACCCGAAATGGTCTATTATTACTCAACTATTATAGATGTGAAAGCCAACTGGGACTATAGCCAGGATTGGGATGTAACATCTTCAACGCTCGACAAACAAAAACCAGATGAACTTAAAAAGCAAAAGCCTGATGAAGATAAAAAGAATAACAAAACAAACCGGAACAGTAACCAAAACCGCAGGAATTAGGCGGACTCTATTGACGGGGCTTCTGGCCTTTGTGCTGGCTTGTGCAGCTACGCCGGCGTATTCTCAATGCGAAGCCAACAACAATGCATTCAAGTCGGGCGAGCATGTGATGTACGATTTGTATTTCAATTGGAAGTTCGTTTGGGTAAAGGCAGGTATAGCCAGCCTGACCACGAACTCTACCGTTTATCAATCCAGACCATCCTATCGCATCAACTTGCTGGCTGTCGGTAGCAAGAAGGCCGACTTCTTCTTCAAGATGCGTGATACGCTGACCAGTGTGATCGGCGAGAAGCTGGAGCCCCGTTATTTCCGGAAGGGAGCCGAGGAAGGCAAGCGCTATACCGTGGATGAGGCTTGGTTCTCATACAAGGATGGAGTGAGTTATGCCAACCAGAAGCGTACGTATCAGGATGGTGAAATTAGAGAATCGACACAAAGTGACAGCCGTTGTATCCACGATATGCTGAGTATTTTGGCGCAGGCCCGTTCGTTCGATCCGAAAGACTACACAATAGGACAACGCATCAAATTTCCTATGGCTACCGGCCGGGAAGTGGAAGAACAGACATTGATTTACCGCGGTCCTAAAAAGATCACGGCAGAGAACGATACAACCTACAAATGTCTCGTCTTCTCGTTGGTAGAGTATAAAAATGGAAAAGAAAAAGAGGTGATTACCTTCTATATATCAGACGATAAAAACCACCTCCCTATTCGTTTGGATCTATACCTGAACTTCGGATCGGCCAAGGCTTTCCTGAAAAGCTCCTCCGGTGTGCGTCATCCGATGACTTCCATTGTTACAAAGTAAACGGTAACTTCTGCTCTTTCCGGAACACGCTCGACTCGAACGTGGCTATCAGTGTGCCCTCCTGATTGGTGACATCGATTTGATAATGACCGGTGCTGCGACCGGTATAGCGTTCGCGTGCTTCGGCAGTGAGGGTGTCTCCTGTACCGCTGGCGCGCAGAAAGGTGATGTTCGAGGAAAGCGAAACCGCCATCGTTCCGTATGAGTTGGCTGCAGCAGCCAAAGCCAGGTCGGCCAATGTGAAGACAGCTCCACCCTGTGTTCTCCCACCTGCATTGAGGTGTTGAGGACCTATCTTCAGTTCGGCTTTGGCATATCCTTCCTGTATTTCTACCAATTCGATACCTGCACTTGTAGCGAAAATGTCATTCTTGAAAAATTCTTGTGCTGTCATTTCTTTTGTGTATTAGTTCACCACAGAGTCACACAGAGTTCCACAGAGGATTTAATAAATTAAGAATTAAAACTCTGTGGAACTCTGTGGTGAATATTCTTATTTGTTCAGTTTCCACTCGAAACCTTCTTTTGTGTCCTTGATCTCGAATCCGAGGGCAGTCAGTTCATTGCGTATCAGGTCTGATGTAGCCCAGTCTTTGTTGGCTTTGGCCTTCATGCGCTGTTCGAGCAGCATATCTACTACCTTGCCATAAGCAGCTTCCCGGCCGTCGGACGATCCTGTTTCTTCTTTCAGTCCCAGTATATTGAACATATAGAGATGGAATACCTCTTTGAGCTCTTTCAGGTCGTCGGCCGAAAGGGTGTTGTTACCGGCTATTACATTATTGATAATACGGGTTGCGTCGAACAGGTGTGAGATGACGATCGGCGTGTTAAGGTCGTCGTTCATGGCTTCGGCACATTTGGTACGAAGATTTTTCACGTCTACGTTCGATGTCGCGGCGGGGGTTATCTTGTCTAAATTGGCTACAGCTTCGAGCAGACGTTGCAATCCTTTCTCCGATGCTTGCAGTGCCTCGTTACTGAAATCTACCGTGCTGCGGTAGTGCGCCTGCAAGATGAAGAAGCGGATGGTCATCGCGCTATACGCTTGCGTGAGCAGCTTGTGCGAGCCGGTAAAGAACTCTTCCAGCGTGATAAAATTGCCGAGCGACTTACCCATCTTCGTGCCGTTGACGGTAATCATATTATTGTGCACCCAGTAGTGTACCATGTCGTCTCCTTGAGAGGCTACCGACTGAGCTATTTCGCATTCGTGGTGCGGGAAGATCAAGTCCATGCCGCCACCGTGTATATCAAAGTGTTCGCCCAGATACTTCCGTCCCATAGCCGTACATTCGGCATGCCATCCGGGGAACCCGTCGCTCCAGGGCGAAGGCCAGCGCATGATGTGTTCCGGTTGGGCGCATTTCCACAAGGCAAAGTCGGCTGGGTTGCGCTTCTCGCTTTGTCCGTCCAGATCGCGGGTGGTATTCAATACATCGTCTAAGTTGCGGCCCGATAACCGGCCATAATGATGATCTTTGTTGTATTTTACTACATCAAAATACACCGACCCCTGGCTTTCGTAGGCATAACCGGCGTCGAGAATCTTCTGTACAAGTTCGATCTGTTCGATGATATGTCCCGAAGCGTGCGGTTCAATGCTGGGCGGCAATACGTTGAGTGCGCGCATGGCTTCCTGGTATCGGTTCAGGAAATACTGTACCACCTCCATCGGTTCCAATTGTTCCAGACGGGCTTTTTTGGCTATTTTGTCTTCACCTTCGTCGGCATCGTGTTCCAGATGGCCTACGTCCGTGATGTTGCGTACATAGCGCACCTTATATCCTAATTGGGTGAGGTAACGGAAAAGCACATCGAACGTGATAGCGGGGCGGGCGTGTCCCAGATGAGCATCGCCATATACCGTTGGTCCGCATACGTACATGCCCACATGTGGTGCGTGAAGTGGTACAAACAACTCCTTTTTCCTGTCTAATGTATTGTAAATTGTTAGTTGGTGTTCCATATTGTTTCTGATTTATTCCATTTGAAACCACAAAGTTATAACAATTTATTTATACGGTAAGCACTTTCCGGGCTTTTTGCACTTTTACGGTCAAAATCAGCTTACAGAATGCGATAGGTAAGCGAGATGCCGAACTCGTTGGTGGGGTACGTATAACGGAAATTCGTTCGGGGGGTGTATTTGTCGGCATAATAGTTTTTCAGCTTTTTCTCCCCAAAAAAGTCATTGGCATACAGGGCAACTTTCCATCGTTTGACGAATTCTTTAGAGAGGTTCATCCGATAGAAGTAGTTTTGCTTCTCTTTACTATCTTCTATCTTTCGTGGGAAGTTATAACCACCATTTATAGTCAGGCAAAAATCCGGGGTAAAGTAGATATCCGAACCTGCCGATAGCTGGCCGAGGGTAGCATGTTGTTTATCTTGCTCATCGCCGTACTTGTAGTGCTGGTACGCAAACAGGCCTCCACCGTAAACCGATACCGATGTAGATAGCGCATACCGGGCATAGAACGATAGCAAAAACTGTTGAAAGCGTGAGTCATCATAGATAGGCGTGTAGTAGGGAAAGGACGAGGTCAAATAGTTGGGGCTTAATTTGTAATTAGCGTCACCTGTAAGTTGGAGTTTACCGTGGGTATAGTGATAATTCACGTCCAATTTGTGCAGAGGGCGATATCCATATTGATCTGATGACCCTTCCGGGAATGTAGGGAATACCCGCTGTACGCTATATTGGAAAGAGATGTTTTGCTTGGCATCGATATTCCAAAGCAGACTCGCATAAGGATTTATCCGGAAGGAGTGATCCTCTTCATCCGAATCCCATCCGAGCACGCCGAGTGCCATTTGCAGTTGTGACCACTTGTGGGTGTATTGGGCATAAACCGTCCATGTGTTAATGTTGGTAGAGTATTCATTCTGTTCATAGGGATTTTTTGAGTAAGTTTTCGATCTGTAGGCCGAGTAGCGCCCTCCTGCGTCAAAGGCACCGGCCGATCCTATCAGTATGGATAGGTCTGTCTGGATATTGTTTGCATGATTTCGAGTGTTAAAGACAAAAGAACCAGTTTCATTGTCTGATTTATTATTATTGTATTCGTAGGTGAGTTTCA
Source organism: Bacteroides sp. (assembly GCA_031554665.1). Taxonomy (GTDB): domain Bacteria; phylum Bacteroidota; class Bacteroidia; order Bacteroidales; family Bacteroidaceae; genus Bacteroides. The sequence continues at coordinate 24,361 of JAVBVA010000120.1, forward strand.
GGGAAGCACCTTGTGCAAAACTGTGTTTGTAATAGGTTGCTAGGTTGTAAGCAGGGCGAGAATATTTCGATTCAATAGTAGGAAGGTGGGGGTCATTGTTATAGTTGTTCTGTTCATTGGATAGAACGACAGCTGTAGCTCCGACAACATCCCTGTCGGTCAGTTCCAAACCGGTGTGCAGCGAAATATTGTGCTGCTTGATGTGAGTGGAACCATATTCTGTTGGGGAAATATAGGTATCTTTGAATGTATACTCGTACTTGTCTCGATACCCAAATGCATACCCTCCATCCAAGAAGAATTTCTTATGCCGCGTAGTGAGCAATACGTCGGCTCCTGCTGCCGAGGAGGTAGCTCCGTGAGCACTGGCGAAGAGCGATGTACCTTCTCCTTCCTGCTTCTTGGTGATCACATTTATCAACCCGGCGTCATTGGTTAGTTGTTTTGAGGCCTTGGGCTGAGTATAAATCTCTACCCGCTCCACACGGCTGGCTGGCAGGGTTTGCAGATACAGGCTGTTAGAGATACCGGTTTGCGGTATTCCGTTGATGTACAGCACCACTTGTGTACAGCCCGGTATGGAGATGATGTTACCGGCATCGACATTGACAAAAGGTAGCTTTTGCAGAATCTGTAACAGATTGGCCGAGGCAGACTCCGGATCGGCGGTTACATCGTATGTAAACCGGTCGCCGGATTGCGGCAACGTTTCGTTTTGACCGAAAGAATAAACAGAAAAAAGAAGGAAAAGGCAGATGCTAAGTAGAAGCTTCGTCATAAATTTGTTAGTTTTAGTTATAGAATTTAGCACAAGATTCAAAAAAAGAATTGAAATATGCAAACATCTGCTCTAAAAATAATCCGGATTATTTAACATAGCAAGATGGATGGGGCTATCCGGGAAATGTATGGTTCCTATGCAAGCTACCGTTTCTCGTAGAGCAAGCCTACGATGCTCTACGACCAAGGTTGTGACGCTCTACGGCCATCGATGTACGAGATGTACATCTCATACAGTACCAGATGCACATCTCGTACTGCTCCAGATGTACATCTCGTACATCGACCCTCGTAGAGCAAAGGTAGCTCCCTCTACGAGTACGGGTACTTTCCTCTACGGGCAACGCTCCTTTGCTTTCTTTCCATCGGAACAATATCCATAAAAGCGTGGCTGTATTGGTCGGATAAGTTATATATGTATGGTCTTTGTCAGCTTAAAAGCTCCGCCCATTCCTTGTCGCTCATGGGTGGGAGCGAATCGCTATCGGTAATGAGCGTATCGGCCAACTTGCGTTTGCCCTCTTGCAGCCGGATGATCTTTTCCTCAATGCTTCCTTGGGTGATGAAACGATAGGCAATGACCTGCTTGTCCTGTCCGATACGATGGGCGCGACTGATGGCTTGCGCTTCGGCGGCGGGGTTCCACCACGGGTCGATGATAAACACATAGTCGGCTTGTGTGAGGTTGAGCCCCACACCTCCGGCTTTCAGTGAGATAAGGAATGCCTGGATTTCTTCCGAACGGGTGAAGCGTGCTATCTCTTCCTGACGATCGGTCGATGCGCCGGTGAGTAGGGCATACGGCCATTGACGTTCGCGAAAAGCAGCAGCTATCAGCTCCAGGTGTTTCACGAACGATGAGAAAATCAGTACCTTGTGTCCTTCGCTACGGAGTGTTTCGAAGGTGTCGATCACCTGTTCCAGCTTGCCCGAATTGGCGGTGAATTCGGCAAAAATCATCCGGGGATGGCAGGCCAACTGTCGCAGGCGGGTGATTCCGTTCAGAACGGTGAGCGATTGATGCCGTTCGCCTGGTGCGCGGGCTTGGAGCAAGGTGTTGCGCAGGCTGTTTTTCTCCTGGCGGTATAGTACGTCTTGCTCATGGCTCATGTCGCAATAGATGATCTCTTCGGTCAGTGGTGGCAGTTCCGGGGCTACCTCGCGCTTGCTTCGACGCAGAATGAACGGGGTGATGAGCTGTCGCAACCGTACCTCCTTGCGTGAGTCATTTTGCCGGATGGGCGTGATGAACCGCTTGGTGAATTCCGACTCACTGCCCAGCAGTCCCGGTTGCAGGAATTGGAACTGCGACCAGAGGTCTTTCAGTGAGTTCTCGATGGGGGTACCGGTGAGCACTAAGCGATGGTTGCAACGCAGTTGTGTAGCCGACCGAAAGGTGAGCGAATCGCTGTTTTTAATGTTCTGGCTTTCGTCCAGCACGACGTATTCGAAGCAATAGCGGCTCAGCGTGTCGATGTTGTTCCGCATCATGCCGTACGATGTAAAAACGAGGTGGTATTGCTTGAAGTACAGCTCGGGTTGTCCTTTGCGGAAGCGTGTCTTGGTGTTGTACTCCGTGGTCGACAGGTTGGTGAAGCGGCGTGCCTCTTTACGCCAGTTGTGCAGCAGCGATGTGGGTACTACAATCAGTGTGGCGGGCTTGCGGGTAAGTGGTTGGGCGGGCGGGGTTTTCTTATTCTGTATAGTTTCGGAAGTTCCGTTGTATAGTGTTTCGTCGCCGAATAGGGAAAATTGTCCCATTTCATCGACGTGAATATCCGGATGTGTATAGTTTGTGCTGTCTGCTTGTATAGTTTCTGTAGTTTCGGATTTAGAAGAGTTTTCCGGTACTCCCCGGTAGATGTATTGCAGCAAGGTGAGCGTCTGTAATGTCTTTCCCAACCCCATGTCATCGGCCAGGCATCCGCCCAGATTCATTTGATGCAGATGCGTCATCCATGTATATCCCTTTTGCTGATACGGGCGCAGGGTAGCTTTCAATCCGTTGGGTGGCGGTAACTCTGCCGATTGCAGGGTATCCGGCAAGTGTATCGTCCGGCGACTGTCCAGCAAATCTTCGACTACTCCGATGAACGTGTGGGGTATCCGGATGCCTTTTTCGCCCGTTTCACCGAGTTCTATCAGGTTGGCATACCTGGCAAACCACTCTTCGGGCAGCAGCAAGATGCGTCCGTCGGGCAGGATAAACTCCCGCTTTTCCTCCAGAATATGTTTGCGGAAGCGGCTGAACGGAATACGGAAAGCACCCACTATCACCGTGATATGCAGGTCGAACCAGTCGGGACCGTCGTCACAGCTCTGTTCAATGTGTATCTCGTCCAGGCAGAAAGTACGTTCCGAAGTATCGGTGAGACAGAAGTTTTGTTCGAGCATGGCCCGGTGGCGGGTCAGCCATTCCGGGAGCGATTTCTCCGAAGCCATCGCCGATAATTCGAAGTGCGACTCGTCTGCCGGCTGCATTCCGGCATCGAGCAACAGATGTATGACCTGCTCCTCCCATTCCCGGTTGCGGCAGAAGTATCGGAGCAAGGTGTCGCTGTCGCCTTCTTTCCGGGGTAGGAAATACTTGATTTCGGCTGACTCTTTCGGGGTGAATTCCCGGTCGCCGTAAACGAATTTCAGACATAAGTGCAGGCTGTTAGCCATGTTTTCCTCGATGGAAAGGTATGCTTTATGTTCCGGCAGTTCTTCTACAAGGCTGAATCCTGAAGTGCTGACTTCGTGGTATCGCGCCGTCGGGATGACGATGTTTTCGATATATTTGGGCAAGTGTGCCGACGATACCTGAATGCTTTTCTTATGAGTGAAAGGCAAAATGCGCGTAGCTTCGATGTGGCTGAAAGTGTATAGATCCATGCCCAGCAACAGGATGGCCGGATTGGATGCCAATACAATGGCCGGCTTCAGATTGGTAAGATCCAGTGCCGTACCCTCAATGGCGCAGTTTAACCGGTAACTGAAATGCGTTTTATCAGCCTCGAATGCGAACGAAGTACTCACCGGTTCCCGGTGGATACGGTAAGAATGGTGTGGGAATATCAGCTTGCTTGCCCCTTGTTTCTGGTACAAAGCCAAGTGGTGGGCGCGTATGGTTTCTACCATTTCGGCCAGCTTCTTCTCAATGTAGGGTCGTATCGTGCTTTTAACCCGTTCCGGGTCTTTCGACAGTTTTTGCAGGAACCGGGCAATGGTTTTCTCGCGCGAATACACTTGCATCAGGTATTTCTCCGTGTAGTGCGAAGCAATGTCGATTGCCTTTTGTTCGGCTTCGCTCATCTCCTGAATAGCTTCGGGAGAAGCGTGGAAAGCCTGCTCTATCAGGCGAATACGGCCGTCGGAAGCAGGTTCGGCGGTATAGGGAATCAGTAGCGACCCGAAGAGCGGATGCTCGGTGAAAAGGATCACTATCTGAGTAGAAGTCGATAATTCTTTCATTCTCTTTAAAGTTTACAATCGGCAAAGATAAAGTAAAATGTGTACATTTGCGGCATGATGAACGAAAATAAACGAGTGCTGCTTGGAATGAGTGGCGGTACAGACAGCTCCGTGGCTGCCATGCTGCTGATGGATGCCGGTTACGAGGTGACGGGAGTCACCTTCCGTTTTTATGAGATCGACGGGGCTACAGGCTATCTGGACGACGCTCGCGAACTGGCTCACCGCTTGGGAATAGAACACATCACGTATGATGCCCGCGATGTCTTCGAGCAACAGATCGTTCGTTACTTCATCGACGAGTATATGGCAGGTCGTACCCCGGTGCCCTGTACCTTGTGCAACAACTACCTGAAATGGCCTTTGCTGGCAAAGATCGCCGATGAAAAGGGTATTTATCATTTGGCCACCGGGCATTACGTGCGGAAGGTGTTTCTGGAAGGGAAGTACTACATTGCCCCGGCTGCTGATGCCGATAAGGATCAGTCGTTCTTCTTGTGGGGATTACCGCAGGATATTCTGCAACGTATGCTGTTGCCGATGGGCGGGATGACGAAGATAGCCGCCCGGGCGTTGGCTGCCGAACGGGGATTCGAAAAGGTTTCAGTGAAGAAAGACAGTTTGGGAGTTTGTTTCTGTCCGATGGATTACCGGAGCTTTTTAAAGCGTTACATGCACGTCACCACCAACGTCACCAACGTCACAATTGCGTCACAATCACGTCACCAAAATTCCGGTGACGTCACCAATTGCGTCACCAATATGGCTTCTGACGTCGCCAATCACGTCACCAACGTCACAATTGCGTCACAATTACGTCACCAAAATTCCGGTGACGTCACCACCAACGTCACCAATAGTATTGGTAAAGGAAAGTTTCTCGATGAAAAGGGGAATTTCATTGCGTGGCATGAAGGTTATCCGTTTTACACTATCGGGCAGCGTCGCGGATTGGGGATTGACCTCAACCGGGCCGTCTTTGTGAAAGAGATTCGTCCGCAACAGAACGAAGTGGTGCTTGCGTCGTTGCAAGCACTCGAACGTATGGACATGGTGTTGAAAGATTGGAATATCATCGACGAAGCCCGCTTGTTAGGGCATGATGATATTATCGTGAAAATACGCTACCGCAAGCAAGCCAATCGTTGCACAGTAACAAAGCAGGCCGACGGCCGGTTGCATGTACAACTACACGAACCGTTAACGGCCATAGCGCCCGGTCAGGCGGCAGCATTCTATAAAGACGGGTTGGTGTTAGGCGGTGGGATTATTGAGCGCTAACATTTCTTCGATGTAATCGCGGTTATTGCTCAGTCGCGGCACTTTGTGCTGTCCGCCTAATTTGCCTCGTTGCGCCATCCAGTCGTGAAACAGTCCTTTGCGGGCGATGATGATCTCCAGTGGTTGCAAAGCAATGTCTTTCCAGCGTTTGGCTTCGTAGTCAGAGTTGACTTCCTTCAGTGTGTCGTCCAGGATCTTGGCGAAATTCTCGATGGAATCGGGCTGTTCGGCAAACTCAATGATCCATTGGTGGCGGCATTTGGCCGACTTGTCCATGAATACCGGTGCTGCCGAATACTCACAAACCTGCGCGCCGGTAGCCTCACAAGCCTTGGCGAGCCCTTTCTCGGCATTGTCTACAATCAGCTCTTCGCCAAATGCATTGATGAAATGCTTGGTACGGCCCGTGATCACAAACTTATAAGGATTCTTGCTGGTAAACTTCACCGTATCACCAATCATGTACCTCCATAAACCGCAAGAAGTAGAGATGATCAGTGCATAGTTCTTATCTAATTCCACCTCTTCTAAGCAATACGTGCGCGGATTCTCCTGGTCCATCTCTTCCAACGGCATAAATTCGTAGAAGATACCGTAGTCGATCATCAGCAGCATAGACGGATCGGTCAGGTCGTCCTGTGTACCGAAATAGCCTTCCGAAGCATTGTATGTCTCCACATAATGCATGCGCGGGGTCTGTATCACCTGCTTATACTGTTCGCGGTAAGGGGTGAACGCCACACCGCCATGGAAGAATACTTCCAGGTTGGGCCACACCTCTTCCAGCGTCTGCTTGCCGGTTATCTCGAGAATGCGCTTGATCAGTACGAGGTACCACGACGGTACGCCCGACAGGTTGGTCACATTCGTGTGGATGGTGCTATTGGCTATGGCTTCTATTTTGGTTTCCCATTCGCTCATCAAGGCTACTTTCTTGCTGGGCACGCGAATCAGGTTCACTAATGGACTGACATTTTGTATAAGGATGGCCGAGAGGTCGCCTACAAGGCTGTGGTTGAAGCTTAGGTTGGGGCTGTGGCTGCCTCCGAGGATCAATCCCTTCCCGGAGAAAAAGCGGCTTTCGGGATTGCTGCGCAGATAAAGGGCTACGGCATCGGCGCCACCCCGGTAGTGAATGTTGCGTAAGGCTTCTTTGCTGACAGGAAGAAATTTGCTCTTGTCGTTGGTGGTACCCGATGACTTGGCGAACCAACGGATGGGCGAGGGCCAAAGCAAGTTCTGTTCGCCTGCCCGGAGGCGCTTTACATAAGGCTTGATGTCTTCATACGTCTGGATGGGGAACCGCTTTCTGAAATCTTCATAGTTACGGATAGAATGGTAGTCATACTTTTTCCCCCATTCGGTATCTGCCGCCTGCTTTACAAGGCGCATCAATACCTGCTCTTGAAGCTCGCCTGCGCAAGTGGCATATCGCTCTATCTCTTTCAGGCGCGAATGGAAAATATGACTTATTACCTTGGTTATGTTCATTCTCAACTTTTCAATCAAAATGATTAATCGTGCAAAAGTAACCTTATTTATCTTTTTTTTCTATCTTTATGCCGGAAATAAAAGTTAAAAACCCTGTATTGAGGTTGCGATTATCAAATAAACCGTGGAGATTGTGTTATGAAGAGAATCGGAATATTGACTTCAGGGGGCGATTGCCCCGGTATTAACGCTACGATTCGTGGCGTTTCCAAAGTAGCCATTAACCATTATGGGATGGAAGTATGGGGTATTCAGAGCGGTTTTCAGGGACTGCTGACGAAAGATGTGGCCCGTTTCGATGAGAAGTCGTTGTCGGGACTGCTCAATCTGGGAGGAACTATTCTGGGAACCTCGCGCGAAAAACCATTCAAGAAAGGCGATAATGAGATCGATAAACCGAAGATCATCGCCGATAATATACACGAACTGGGCCTGGATTGCATTGTCTGTATCGGTGGAAACGGTACGCAGAAGACGGCTGCCAAGTTTGCCGCCATGGGGGTGAACGTTGTTTCCGTGCCCAAAACCATTGATAATGATATCTGGGGTACGGACATCTCTTTCGGCTTCGACTCGGCGGTGAATATTGCCACCGATGCCATCGACCGCCTGCACTCTACCGCAAGCTCACACAAGCGGGTGATGGTGATCGAGGTCATGGGGCATAAAGCCGGGTGGATAGCGCTCTATTCGGGTATGGCCGGGGGAGGGGATGTGATTCTGATTCCCGAAATGCCGTACGAGATCAGCCATGTGAAAGATACGATCCTGAACCGGGCCAGGAAGGGGAAACCTTATTCCATCGTGGTGGTAGCCGAAGGTATCCTTACGGACGGCAAGCGTCGTGCCGGGGAGTTTATTGCCCGTGAGATAGAACGTGAAACCGGCATTGAGAGCCGGGAAACGGTGCTGGGGTATATTCAGCGCGGAGGATCGCCTTCGCCATTCGACCGGAATCTGTCCACACGGATGGGCGGGCATGCTGCCGAACTGATTGCCGACGGGCAATACGGACGGATGATCACCCTGACGGGCAACGATATCTCTTCCATTCCTTTGCCTGAGGTAGCCGGTAAACTGAAATTAGTAACTGAGGAGCACGATTTAGTCGTTCAGGGACGACGGATGGGAATCTGTTTCGGATAGAGTGATTTCTGCCAGGAATTCCGGGGTGTTCTTTATTTTCTTCAAAGCCATCTGGGCAGCTTTCTGCTGCGACTCTTTCTTGGAATATCCGCTTCCTGAGCCGGCAGTGCGGCCTTCGATGTGTACTTCCGTATGAAATACCGGGTTGTTTTCTTTGTCTAATGATTGTTCGATCAGTTCGAATGATACTTCCATTCTGTTCTTCTGACTCCATTCGATCAGCTTCGACTTGAAGTTGACTTCCTTGCGCGACAGCTTGTCGAGGTCGATGTGCCGGTTGATAATGCGGTTTTCCAGGAACCATTTGCAGCGGTCGTACCCCTGATCCAGATAGATAGCGCCGATGAATGCTTCGAAGGCATTGCCATACATGTAGCTGTTGTGCGATGAAGAGCGCAGGGAGTATTTGATCAGCTTGTCGAGCCCTATCGCCACGGCGAGTTTGTTCAGCGTTTCGCGTTGAACGATCTTGGAGCGGGTGTTCGTCAGGAATCCCTCTCTTTTGCCTTCGAAATGGTTGTAGACTATGTCGCCGATAATGGCGTCGAGAATAGCATCGCCGAGGAACTCCATGCGCTCATTGTTGAGCATGCGTCCTTTTTCCGAGCGGATGGCCGATGATTTGTGGAGGAGTGCCTCCTGGTATAGGTGGATGTTGCGTGGATAAAAGCCTAAGATCTCATATAGACAAAAATAAGACTCTCTGTCCTTGCGGAACAGGAGCCTTATCTTATCTATTTGATTGCGTAACACGTTACTCTGCGTATTTCTTGAAGATAGCGCAGGCATTGTGACCACCGAAACCGAATGTGTTCGAGAGAGCTACATTCACTTCGCGCTTCTGAGCCTTGTTAAAGGTGAAGTTGAGTGCGTAGTCGATATTCTCGTCATTGTCTCCTTCTTCATGATTGATGGTCGGAGGAACAATGCCATTCTTTACGGCAAGGATACTTGCGATAGCTTCTACCGCACCGGCAGCGCCCAGCAAGTGGCCTGTCATGGATTTCGACGAACTGATGTTCAATTTGTAAGCGTGGTCACCAAATATTTCTTTGATAGCTTTCACTTCAGAAATATCGCCTACCGGAGTAGAGGTTCCGTGCACATTGATGTAATCGATGGCAGTAGGATCCAACTCAGCATCTTCCAATGCATTTCTCATAACCAGCTTCGCTCCAAGCCCTTCCGGGTGAGAAGCAGTCAGGTGATGAGCATCGGCCGACATACCTACACCGGCAACTTCCGCATAGATCTTTGCTCCGCGTGCTTTGGCATGTTCCAGTTCTTCCAGAATCAGGCATCCACCACCTTCGCCCATTACGAAGCCGTCGCGGCTTGCGCTGAACGGACGTGAAGCTGTTGTCGGAGAATCGTTACGGGTCGATAAAGCATGCATCGCATTGAAACCTCCCACACCTGCATCGAATATAGCTGCTTCCGAACCACCGGACACGATTACATTGGCCTTACCCAAACGGATGAGGTTGAATGCATCGGCGATAGCATTGGTAGAAGTAGCACAAGCAGAGCAAGTGGAGTAATTGGGGCCATGGAAGCCATACATGATCGAAATCTGACCGGCAGCAATGTCCGAAATCATCTTGGGGATGAAGAACGGATTGAACTTCGGACCGTTTTCTTTATGAAGGGCATAGTTGCTCACTTCATCCTCGAAGGTGCGAATACCACCGATACCAGCTCCAAAGATAACTCCGATGCGGGTCCTGTCTTCTGTTTCCAGATCGAGTCCCGAGTCGGTTACGGCTTCTTTGGCTACAGCAATGGCATAGTGTGTGTACAGGTCCATTTTGCGTGCTTCTTTGCGATCCATATATTGGGCCACGTCGAAGTTCTTCACTTCGCAGGCAAACTGGGTCTTGAACAGAGATGCATCAAAATGAGTAATAGGTCCCGCTCCACTAACCCCATTTACAAGGTTTTCCCAAAACTCAGGAACACTGTTGCCAATGGGAGTAACGGCGCCAAGACCCGTTACTACAACTCTTTTTAATTCCATACTGATGAAAAACGATTACTTAGCGTGTTCTTCGATGTAAGATACAGCGTTGCCTACAGTACCAATTTTCTCAGCCTGATCGTCCGGAATAGAAATACCAAATTCTTTTTCGAATTCCATGATAAGTTCTACTGTGTCAAGTGAGTCAGCACCCAGGTCGTTAGTGAAGCTAGCTTCTGTAGTAACTTCTGATTCTTCAACACCTAATTTATCAACGATAATCGCTTTCACTCTTGATGCA
>JAVBVA010000065.1:0-42269 GCA_031554665.1 Bacteroides sp.
GGCGAAAACAATGGCTGGCACCTTCGCGTAAACCATGTTCTAATTCTTTGCGTTGCTCGGCTGTCAGTGCCGGCGTGTTAACTCGTCCCATAGGGGAGCAAAGATACAAATAATTTAAATTAATTTATAATCAGTACTTACCGCTTTTATTTATACCGTAAATGCAGATACTATTGTTGAGAAACGGAATATACGCATTCATAGCATCAATAAAACCACGGTTTCACTGGAAGAACAACTTACGGCTGATATGCAGGTAATTATTACCGGTAAAAACAATGTGGTTACCGGAGAGAAGGTGAAAATTGTTCATTCCGAAAACTACGCTCAAAACAGAATTAAACCATGAATATTCCAAAATTCTTTATCAAAAACTGGCAATTCACACTTTGCATTTTCCTGATGGTCGGATATTGGGGATTCCAATCGTTCCGCCAAATGCCCAAGAGTGAAGACCCATTGTTCGCATTACCACAATACAGTGTAGTTTGTATCTATCCGGGCGCAAGTCCGTCGGACATGGAGAAATTGGTGGTGAAACCTGTCGAATCGGCATTGGGTAGCCTGTCCGAAATAGAATTTATCAAAACCGATATGAAGGACGGGATTGCCGTTATCAATATCAAGTTCCTTCAACTAGCCGACGAAGACAAGAAATTTGACGAAGTACAACGGGAAGTCAACAAGTTGCAGCCTAAGATGCCCGAAGGATTGGCCAGTATGGAAGTTACCCAGATTTCCATCAGCAATGTCAACATTCTGCAATACGCCCTTGTGAGCGATGATGCGCCTTACAGTGACATGGAAGACATGGCCAATGAAATAAAAAGTGCCATAGAAAAAGTGCGCGGCATAAAAGAAGTGAAGATTTCTGCTTTACCCAAACAGCAAATCACGGCAAACATCGACCTGCCGAAAATGGCAGCGCAGGGAATTACCTTACAAGCCATTGCCAACGCCGTAAAAAGTGAATCGTCCAATGTTCCCGGCGGATATTTGGATGTTTCCACCAACCGCTACAGCGTCAAGACCTCGGGCGATTTCGAATCGGTGGAAGCCGTGCGCCATACCATTATCAAATCGGCCAATGGCAAACTGGTTTACCTGAAAGACATGGCCGATGTGCAAAGCGATTACGAACTGCCAAATTATTTTGCCCGTTACAATGGGAAACGCGCCGTGTTCATTGCTGCCAACCAACAGGAAGGAACGAATATTTTTACTTTGACAGAACAAGTGGAAGAACAGTTGAAACCCTTTTATGAAACGTCCAACGATATTCGTTTGGAACGGGTATTCGACCAAAGCGAAAGTGTTTCGCATCGGTTGAGCGGATTGTACAGGGACTTTATTATCGCCATTTTATTGGTGTTGGTCACCTTGTTGCCTTTAGGAACAAGGGCTTCGTATGTGGTCATGTTCACCATCCCTACTTCTATATTTATCGGCATAACGCTGCTCGACATGGCGGGATATTCCTTGAATCAGTTTACCATTGTCGGGCTAATCATTGCCTTGGGATTATTGGTTGATGACAGTATTATCGTGGTCGAAAACATCGTTGCCAAACTGCGGAAAGGCGAAACCAGAGAAAATGCGGCCATCAAAGGGACCAACCAATTATTACTCGCTATCATTGCTGTAACCACTTGTATTCTGCTTTCATTCCTGCCTTTGGTAACCCTGAAGGGCGTTGTTGGTGATTTCATCCGTTCCATGCCTTTAGCCGTTATATTCACGATGTTGGGTTCGTTGTTCGTTTCGCTTACGCTTACGCCCATGATTTCAACCTGGTTCCTGAATGAGAAAATGGGTGATAATGTTTTCTACCGTTGGTTGATGAAACTCAATGAAGGCGCGTTCCTGAAAGTATTGCATAAATGCCTGCAATATCCGAAGACCACTCTTTTTGCAGCACTCGGATTAATCGTCGTCAGCGTTGTCTTGATAAAAGTAATTGGTACAAGCCTTTTTCCCTCTGCCGAGAAACCGCAATTTTTCGTCAACGTTACGCTTCCTCTGGAAAAGAATATGGCCGCCACCGACAGCGTGTGCCAATGGGTAGAAGGTGAATTGAAAAAACATCCGCAGATTATTAAAACGGCCACCAATATCGGAAAAGGGAATCCGCAGGTTTACTACAATCTGACACCCTTGCAGCAATATGCCAACATGGGGCAAATCCTGTGCGATGTCGGATCTTATGACAAGAAGCATACGCCCCTGTTATTTGATTCATTACGGGCGACATTTGCCGACTATCCGCGTGCAAAAATCGAAGTGAAAGAGTTCGTGCAAGGCCCGCCCGTAAAAAGTCCCATTGAAATCCGTATCATGGGCGAAGACCCGGACACGTTGCGGAATTTGGCCAATCGGGTAGCCGATATCATGGCGAAAACACCCGGAACCATGTATATCGACAATCCGCTGAAAGAAACGAAATCGGAACTGAAAATCAACATCAATCATGATAAAGCGTTGGAACTCGGCATACCCATTGCCGAAATAGCGAAGACCATCCGCATGACATTTGCCGGGTTGAAAGCTGGTGAGTTTTCCGATAATTCGGGAAAAGAGTACAACTTCAACATCATGCTGACATTGGATGAGAAAGACAAAGGTAATTTCGATGTGTTCAATCAAATATACGTTTCTTCCCTGTCGGGAAGACTGATTCCGTTGTCGCAGGTCGCTTCGTTTCAGTTTCAGGAAGCACCTTCCGTCATTCAGCACTACGATAAGTTGCGTAGTGTTATCGTATCGAGCAATGTCGCGTCGGGTTACCTGACAAGCAAAGTAACCAAGGACGTTCTTAAAGGAATGGAATCTATCAACTTTCCTGTATCGTACAGCTTTCAGGTGGGTGGGGAAATGGAAAAACAAAAAGAATCGTTCGGCGGACTGACTGCTGCCCTTATCGTATCGGTATTTGCCATTGTGGCTGTGTTGATTTTGGCATTCAAAGGTATTCGTGGAACGATTGTCGTGGCTTCGGCTATTCCGTTGGGGATATTCGGTTCTGCCGTTGCCCTGTGGATATTTGGATATACATTTTCGTTTACGGCATTTATCGGAATTGTTACCCTGATTGGACTGGAAGTCAAGAATACGATCATCATTGTTGATTTTACCAACCAGATGAGGGCATTGGGACACGGAAAAGACAAAGCCATCGAATTGGCCAATGAAGAACGTTTCACGCCCATTTTCCTGACAACGCTTACGGCTGTGTTTGCACTTATCCCGTTGGTCATCGAAAAATCGGCATTCTTTTCACCGCTGGCATTGGTTATTATCGGCGGATTGTTGAGTTCGCTGTTTCTCACTCGTTTTGTAGAGCCTGTATTGTATAAGATGATCATGAAATAAATAAGTCCGACGTAGCTCAACCGGTTTAGAGTGTCTGTGCAGTTTTAGTAATTCAACCACATCTTGAACGCTGATACCTTTTCCTTGCTAATCGTTATTTTATCCTTGAACGGAGGTTTTACAAACGCCACTACTTTCTCATTAAAATACGGTTCAATGCGTTTGATGGCACTGATGCACAAGAGTACTTGCCTGTTTGCCCTGAAAAAACGGTCCGGGTCGAGTTGGTCTGCCAGCTTTTCGAGCGACAGGTCGACCGGATATTCTTCTCCCGCATGTGTCACGGCGAAAGATATTTTGCTTTCGGAATAGAAATAAGCGATGGCGGCCACTTCCAGGGTGTGAAATTTGTCGGCACCAGTAATCAGGAAGCGCGTGCGGAATTGCTTTTCGCGGCGTTGCAGGCTGTCCAGCACCACATGCAAGTATTGGCCCACCTGTGCAGGATGGTTGCCTTTCAACGACTCGTACTTGACGATGGCATCCAGTAACCGGTTTTCTTCCACCGGCTTCAGGATGTAATCGATGCTGTTGACGCCGAATGCGCGTATGGCATATTCGTCATAAGCTGTGGTAAAGATGATGGTAGAGGAAGGCCGGGCCCGCGACAGGAAATCGAATGAATTTCCGTCGGATAATTGTATGTCCAGGAAAATGAGGTCGGGATGGGGATGGGCAGCAAACCATTGCACAGCTTCTTCGATATTCCCGGGCAATACGGTGACATCCCAGCCGGGACGCAACCGCACTACCATCGAGTACAGCAGACGGGCGGCAGGTGCTTCGTCTTCTATAATGGCAACTTTGATATTATTCATACAACAAGGGTATTTTTATGGTAAATACGCCGCCGGAGTTCTCAGTCTGAATATCGCGATGCAGCATCAGCTTACAGCGTTTCGACAGATTTTCCAGGCCAACGCCCGATGATGCGACACCCAGCTTCGGCTGGACAGGATTGCCGACAACCAACATGCCTTCATTAACGGAGATGCGAATTTCCATCGGGTAATGTTTGTTAATCGTATTGTGCTTGATGATGTTTTCCACCAGCAACTGCAAGGTCAGCGGCGGCAACATGCTTTCCATGTAATTATCGGGGATGTGGGCCTGCCAGCGGATGTCTCCGTCGAGTCGCACCTGGTGCAGGAAAAGGTAGGCAGCGGCAAATTCCAGTTCCTCGCGGAGCGTGACCAACGGCTTGTTTTGCTGCTGAAGCACATAACGGTACACATTGGAGAGTTTGGCGGTAAACACCACTGCATTTTTCGGGTCATATTCTATCTCGGCAATCAACGTATTGAGGCTGTTGAACAGGAAATGCGGATTCAGTTGGTTCTGCAATGCAGCATAGCGGGCGGCATCGTTCTCGGCTTTCAGTCCGGCCGACTCCTGTTGCAGCTTCATGGTATTTTGCATGGATTGGTTGGCCAGCAGCAAACCAAGGATTACTAATTCTGCCAGCCATACTACGATGAGTATGCGCAATCCGCCGTTGGGAAAGGTAAACGGGTGTGCGGCCCCTGCCAATAGCTTGGCTGTGACAATCAGCCCGTAGTTGAGCAACAGCAATGCCAATGCCACCGTTCCATAGATCCATGCTATTTTCCACCGCTGGCGGATGTAAACGGGATATTGGCGGCTGATCCATATCCCGGAACGAATGGTGGTAAATCCCAGTATGTTGAAAGCAATGATGATAAACGCCAACGTCCCGGCAGAAGATAGTGTCTCGCTGACTTCTGCCGACAAATTAATGTCTGACAGCAACAGGTAAGAGAACACACCTAAGCCTGTAAATAAAGCAATGTAGGTGAAGTTCGCGGATGATGGGATGTATTTTCCGGACATTTCTGTTTATTTGTTATACCATGCGGCAAAGGTAACTATTTAAAACGTAGCTTCGTACCCGTTCGATGCCCGTAATAGCTCGGAATAATAAATTTGGGCGGCAGCTTTAGCCTCGGCATGGTTTACATGGGCCGTTTGCCGGTAGGTTTGTGCTTCAATCAATTCAAGTATCGAAATCTTTCCCCCGTCATAACGCTCCCTTGCCTGCTGTTCGTTTTCGCGGGCTTTGTCGAGCGACGAGGCTGCCAAATCAACACGCTTCATGGCTTGCAAAAGGGCGGTGCGGGCGGTTTGCACTTCAAGGGAAACCTTATCTTCTGTTTTGGCAAGATTATCGGTGGCCATGCCCACCCGTTGCTGCGAAGCCCGTTTTTCGCTGCGACGCTTGCCCCACTCGAAAATAGGAACGGACAATTTCGCATATACCGCATAGTTAGGGTCGAAGTCGGCCTTGAAATTATATCCGGGAGAGGAATAGCTGCCGTCGGCGCCGATGTATAGCTGCGGCTTGTATTTGGAGTCGGCTATCACCGACGCGCTTTCTTCCAGTTTGATTTGGTCGTGTGCCATCCGTATTTCGGGGCGGTTTGTACCTGCAGCCAACAGCAGCGAGTCATACGAAGCTACGGGCGGAACAATCGGTTCCACTTCGGTGGCAATATTTAAATCAACACCGATGAGCGAGTTAAGCGCCATCCGGCCTGTTTCCAATTCACTTTGTACCTGCAATAAACGGTATTCCGCTTCGTTCAATTTTACTTCGGCCATCAGCAAATCCTGCGGGTCGACCAGTCCTGCCTCTACTCTTTCTTTGATGGTATTGACCAGTGAGGCCATGCTGCTGTGGTGCTCGTCGGCTATGCCCGCCATCTCGACACGAGCTACCGTGTTCCAATACTGGATATCGGTTTGGAAACAAACAGCCGAGCGGACAAGGCCGGCCTGGTTGGAAGCTAAGGAATGTTGATGTTTCGCCATCCGAATGGACTCCAACACACGACCGCCCGTATATACGGGTTGAAGCAGCGAAACAGCAGCACCATACTGGCTGTTCTGCCCTTGAAAGGTAACGGGAGCAGATGCGGAAGGCAAATTTATCGTCAGTTCCATTGGGTTTCCTGTATATTCGAAATTCGCTCCGCCCGACAGTTTGGGCTTCTTATCGGCACGGGCCATGTTTTCCAGTTCCATACTGGCGGCAATGTTCTTCTCGGCCGCGTTCAGGTCGTGATTATAATGGAGCGCCATGCTCCTGTATTTCTCTAATAGCGGGTTCTGCGCCTGAATAGTTGCTGTAAGCAGGCAGCAAGCAGTGAATATCAACAATATCTTTTTCATTTCTTTTCATTTACACGATAAAACATGGCGTAGAGTGCCGGGGTTACAAACAGGGTGAGCAGCGTGGCAAAAGTAAGCCCGAACACAATCGTTGCGGCCATTCCTTTGAAAGCCACGTCGAACAGCAGGGGAACCATCCCGAACACGGTAGTGGTAGCTGCCATAAGTACGGGACGGGTTCTCGCTACGGTAGCTTCGATAATGGCCTTGTGACGGGAAACTCCGCTGCGGTATTGTACTTTGATTTCGTCTATAAGTACAATCACATTCTTAATCATCATACCCAATAGTCCCAACCAACCGGCAATCGGGAAGAATCCGAAATCGAAGCCTGTGAGCAGCAAACCTGCCGCCACGCCAATCAACGACAGGGGCAGGATGCAGAGGATGATGAGCGGTTCGCGGAAGTTGCCATACAGGGCTACCAATATGACGATTAACAGCAGGAAAGCCAAAGGGAAGAATTTGACTAACGCCTGTATGCCTTCGCCCTGGTCTTTGTACTGCGAATCCCAGAAGAACGAATACCCGGCAGGAAGTTCCATGTTCTCAATTTCCCTGCGGATTTCATTATGCACTTCCGACATGGTATGTCCCGGCTTCACGCCACACATGGCAGCCATGGATAGTTGCCGGTTGTAAGTCCTCACCTGCGGATATTCCCAAACGGTTTCAATCCGTTCGGTTACCTGCGACAAGGGGGCCGAGTGCATGCCGTTCCACACCGGAAAATCGCCCAGCGAGCCTGCATCCGGCAAATACCCGGCTTCCGATTTCAACAATACGGGCACCTGCTTTTCATGGTCGCGGTAAATACCTACGGGAAGTCCGTCGTTGATGGATTTGACCGCTTCCATCATTGAGGCTTTACTGATACCGAGGGCGCCTGCTTTGAGCGGGCTGTATACCGGGCGTATCACCGGCGTCATGTTGCCCCATTCGTTACGGGCGGCATCTGCTTTAGGATTGCTACGCATGATGCCGATGGCTGTGGCGCACAGAGAATCCAGCACCGCCGGGTCAGGACCCAGGAAACGGGCTTCAATGACTGCTTCGGTCAGCGGGCTAAGCTCGAACTTATTGACTTTAACGAACGGTTCGGGGAATTTACCCGGTAATGAATCCTGCAAGATTGCATGCAAGCGGCGGGCCTCTTTGGACGAATGGCATCTGACCAATACCTGTGCATAATTCGACTGCGGACCGAAAGCCACATTCGACAGGTAATAACGCGGCGGGGTACGTCCTACGTAACTTGACACCATTTCGGTCTGTTCATATCCGCCAATGTACTCCGCGATGGAAGAAGCCACAGTGTCGGTCTTTTCAAAACGTACGCCTTCGGGCAGCCACATATCCACGGTAAAGTACGTTTTCTCCAATGCCGGGACGAATACTTTCGGGATGTATTTGAAGCTCCATGCCGCTGCTACAAGCAGGACAACCGAGCAAGCTACGGTGATGTACCTGTGCCTGATGACAAAACGGAGGCAAGTACGAAACTTGTCATATATGCCTCCTGTAAACAGTGCTTCCTTGAGCTCATTGGGTCGTGGGCGTCGCACAAACTCCTGTACGAAGAAAGGTGTTTGTGTGAGTGAGAATACCCAACTGAACATCAGCGAAACCCCGAGAACAAAGACCAGTGATGAAAACAATTCTCCGGTAATGTGCGGGGAATAATAAATGGGCAGGAAGGTGAGGATGGAAATGACTGTGGCGGCAAGCAGCGGAAGGGCTGTCGATGAACAGGCGCGCATGATGGCCACCCGTTTGCGCATTCCCTTTTGTAAATTTACCAAAGTTGAGTCCGACACCACAATCGCGTTGTCCACCAGCATTCCCATGGCAATAATGATAGCTGCCAGCGACATGCGTTGCAATGCAATGCCGTTGGAAAGCATCACGATGAGTGTGGCGAAGATGGAGAACAACAGGCCGCTTCCCACCAACAGTCCATTCTTGAAACCAATGAAAAACAGCAGGATAACGACGACCGTCAATATAGAAATAATAAGGTTGAGGATAAAGCCACGGTTGGCAACAGCCGATTCTTCTCCCTGGTCGTAAATACATTCCAGTTGAAAGTCCCCGGGCATGGTGGATGAAAACCAATCCACACGTTCGGCAATCAATCCGGCCATATCCACCACATTGCCCGTAGGAACGGTGGAAACGGCAATGCCGACAGCAGGACGGCTATCGATACGCATCAGGTTGGTGGACGGGGTTTTATAACCTTCTTCCACGCGGGCGATTTCGGACAAACGAAAGTTCTCGCCCGTATGCGACACAATGGTCAGGTTGCGGATGTCGTCTAACGAATAGAAATTACCGGTCGATTCGATGCGGATGCGGTTTTCTCCTGTTTCGATACCACCTGCATCCGTTACCTTGTTCTGGCCGGCAATAGCCCTTGCAATATCGCCGGTAGTGATTCCGCAGCGCGACATCAGCGACGGATTAACCGTTACATCGATAGTGGGCACTTGCACACCGTATATTTCTACCTTGGCTACATCTTTTACCCGCAGAAAATCGTTTTTGATACGCTTCGCCTGCTCCTCCAGCTCGCGATAGGAGCGTCCGTCGCCGGTGAGTCCGTAAAACACGCCCAGCACATCGCCGAAATCGTCGTTGACCACGGAAGGACCTGCACCTTCGGGTAGTTTCGACTGTACATCGCTGACCTTGCGCCTTAGCTTGTCCCACAATTGTTGCATCTGCTGGGCGCGGATTTCTTTCTTAACGTACACCGTGATTTTGGAAAGCCCCGCACGGTTCTCCGTTTTCAGGTAATAGAGTTCGCCAAGCGATTGTATGGATTCTTCCAACACATCGGTCACCTGCGTCTGTACTTCCATAGGCGTTGCACCCGGATAAGGTGTTACCACTAAGGCTTGTTTGATGGTAAACGGCGCATCTTCCAGTTTGCCCATTTTTACGTATGAAAACAGACCTCCGGCAAGCACCAGCACCAGCATCAAAACGGTTACCGCTTTGTTCTTCAGGAAAAAATTAACGACTTTCATCTTGCCGGTTGTTTATTGATTGCTACCTGCATCCCATCCGTGAGAAACTTCATTCCGCTGACAGCCACCAGTTCGCCCTCTTCCAGACCATTGGCAACGGCTACCATGCCGCCGGGCAGGAAAACGTCTGTGACAACTTTGCGCTGCGAAACATGACCTGTCAGCTTTTCCACCGTCCAAACATAATCGCCTTCTGACGGACGGTGGCACAGGGCCGATTGCGGGATGACCGTTCCCTGTGGTGTTCCTTGATTGTGCAGATTGAAAAACGCTTTACCCGACATGCCTGCCAGCAGTTCACCTTTCTGGTTATCCACCACGGCGGTCATCAGGTAGGAAAGATTGTTTGCTGTGGGACTTTTGGCTACCTCTACTACGCGGGCGGCAAAATTCTTACCGGGGATAAGGTCGAACCGGACGCCCAAATAGGCAAGCTCACGTGCATGGAAGGCTATCTCCTGTGTCACGTAAACCTCTATCTTCAGCCGGTCGATATCCACCAACGTAACGACAGGTTGTGAAGCCCTGACATCCTGATGCTTTTCAATATATACTTCACCGGCGTAACCATCGAACGGAGCGGTTAGTCTGGTATCCGCAAGCTCGTTCGAGGCCGTTTCAAAAGCAGTTCTGGCCGTGGTGTAATCGGTTTTCGCTTTTTCATAAGTGCTTGCCGAGACATTGTTTTTCTGATACAGTTTCTCAACACGTTCATATTCGGCCTTTGTTTGTTGCATCACAGCTTCGGCCCGCTCTTTACGAATCAGGAAATCGCGCGGGTCGATGCCTGCTATCTGTTCCCCCTTGCGGTAACGGTTACCGGCATATACATCAAACCGCTGCACCTGTCCGCCCACACGGAACGATAACTCGGATGTACGAAAAGGCTTGGAAATAAAAGGAAATTCTTTTTGTTGAGAAGCGTTGCCGTTACGGACTTCCGCTACATTGACGATCATTCCCGTTTTCCCCGGGGGAGTGCTTGTTCCGCTGCAAGCTGTGAGCAGGATGGCCGGATACAAAAACAGGTGTAATTTTAAGATTTTCATTTGTCGGATATTTTTGTTTAAAATAGTACCGACGGCAGGATTCGAACCTGCAACCTCCCCGATTTAAAATCGGATTACTCTACCTCTTGAAGCTACGCCGGATTTTGCTGCAAACTTAAGGGTATATGTTGGAGGCTTCCCGGAGTTATTTGCCGAAACAGAGAAATGGACGTCTGAAGCTGAGAAATGTTTTGCCGGGACATCTACTTTTTCGAGCTGGTACAAAAAAAGACTTATCATCGAAAAAATGTATTAAGAGGAAGAAACTATTATCGAAAAAATGCGATTTATTGAATGATATATCATCGAAAAAATGTATTTTTGTGGACAGATAGCTTTATTACAATCTATTAAGCCAGCAATGATATGGAAAGAAAAATCATAGAAGAACTACGGAGATGGAAAGATGAATCTGGGCGTAAACCACTAATACTGTTAGGAGCGCGTCAAGTAGGAAAGACCTGGATCATGAAGCGTTTCGGGCAACTTGAGTTCGAGAATGTGGCTTATGTCAATTGCGATGAAGAGCCCTTGGCGAAAGAACTATTTGCCACGGATTACAATATCCCCAGAATCTTATTAACGCTACAGGCTATAACCGGGACAAAAATAGAAGCCGGTAAGACGTTGATTATCCTTGATGAGCTGCAAGAGGTTCGGCGCGGATTACACAGCTTGAAATACTTTCAGGAGAATGCGCCCCAATATCATGTGATAGCGGCTGGTTCTTTATTGGGCATAACCATCAGACGCGGGGAGTCGTTTCCGGTGGGCAAAGTCAATCTGCTTCGGATGTACCCTCTCGATTTTGTGGAATTCCTGATTGCTGTAGGAGAAACTTCTTTGAGCGGTCTTTTTCACCAGCCCGATTGGGAACTATTGAACATACTGCGAACCAAATACATCGACCTGCTGAGGCAGTATTATTATGTAGGTGGAATGCCCGAGGTTGTAGCCAATTATGTAAAGAACCACGATTTGCAGGAAGTGAGAGTCAAGCAGAATGAAATACTCGACGCATACCGGCGCGACATCTCTAAACACACCACCACTACGGAAAGTATGCGCATCGGGCAAGTGTTGCAATCCCTCCCTTCTCAATTGGTCAAAGAGAACAAAAAATTCATTTATAATGTGCTGAAAAAAGGAGCCCGAGCCACCGAGTATGAGTTGGCTATCCAGTGGCTGATTGATGCCGGCATTGTTCATAAAGTTTGCCGGATAAAGGAGTTGCAGATGCCTGTAAAATTCTATGAAGATTTGGGGGCATTTAAACTATTCCTCCTTGATTGCGGCCTGTTGGGTTGCATGGCCGATGCACCTGCCAGCCAGATGTTGGTAGGAAACAATATATTCAAGGAGTTCAAAGGAGCCTTCACGGAGCAATTTGTCCTCCAACAACTGGTATCTATGGACATCCCGGCCTATTATTGGAGTAGCGACTCAACCCCTGCCGAGATAGATTTTGTTATCCAAACCGATAAGCGCGTTATTCCCATTGAAGTAAAAGCCGAAGAGAATGTCAGAGCAAAATCTATGTCGGAGTATATTAAGACCCACCCAGAGTATTCCTTGAAAGGATTACGCATATCGATGTTAGGTTACCAGGATCAGGATTGGATGGAAAATATTCCCCTGTATGGCATTAACAAGTACAAAACCGATATACTATCACATTCACTTTAACAGATATACCACTGTCCGGCCGGCGCCGTATTTGGTCAGCCAACCTTCTTCTATAAAAGCGTTCAGGGTGTTAATGGCTGCATGCCTGTTTCTCGCCCGGGTGAGTTTCATGAAGTCGGTTCGCGTGATGACAGGTTTCTGCGCCAGGTATTTTCTCAGGATTCCGGCACATTCTTCCCGGGTCAGTTCTTTCAGCTTGCTTTTATTCCGCGGACGTTGCACGCGCTCCACTCCCGAGCGCGAAAGTTTATCTTTCGCATAGACGCCCGCCCGGTAATTCAGGCGGCTGATACGAATGGACTCTGCCCGTATCTCATCCGGCCTGTCTACCAGCTGGCTGGTAACGGAAGCAGAGAAGTATCCCAGGTCGCCCACCTGTACTTCGTATCCGTCGGTCACAAAGTCGAGTACCGCATCGGTGAGTATGTCCATAAAACCTTTGGCCTCTGCCTTGCTTACACCACTTGTCTGGCTGATCCATTTGGCCAGTCGTTCGGTGGTGATCTTTCCGCTGGATACGGCACGGGCACGGTATTTTCCTGTTGTTTTGTTCAGCTCATTTACTTCAAAGAGATCATAATTAATCGCCATAGTATGAATGTTCTTTAGGGTTCGTGTTCATAAAACTAACAGTCGGCTTGCATAAATCTATTTTCGCCGGTGCACAAATCTACTAAAAATTCTGCAAAGAAGTAATCGTCCCGATGTATTATTTGTTTCGTCCCGATGCATGTATTCTTTCGTCTTAATGCATCGGGACGAAAGGAATAGTGTATCGGGACGATTAACGGTTTACTAACGAAAGAATACTCGTATGCACGTCCGGAAATAGATTTTAGTACGGGAGCGTATAATTTTAGGAGAGAGAGGGGGCTATAATAAAGAAAGGGGATGTGTCAAAAGTTCCATCGTACTTTCTCTAAGTAACGATTTGCAAGCATAGGGCTGAAGTATAACGGGCTTCCAGCCCTTAACTTGCACCAAAATTGACGAAGAACCTTATTTCCTCATCCTTTGTTCAAGATCACAAGTTGTGATCTTGAAACTTATCACAATAATAATTGTTCACCAACTACAAATTAGCTTTTTTTGCATAAACGCATAATTAAAAGGATTATGGAATACATCAACGAATTTCACAAGCAATGGATAGAGCGAACCCGCCAATCAATAGCCTCTTGGAGCAAGCGGCCTGCATCGTTAGAGGGAAAAAAGAAGCAACAGGAACGCCTGGACCAACAGAAAACTCTAAGAGAGGGCAAATCGAAGCTCTAATCTCATTTGCAAACTCAAATCATTTGTGGATTTCACTTGCTGAGTTTAAAGTGGAATTTCTTATATCAAACTCACATTATTATTACAAGCTTAGCAACCATTTCCATACCGGAATGACCTCAATTGTTTTGCCGTTCATTTCTACCACTCGCTCTGTATCGCGAGTAATAATCAACAGATTCTTGCATTCCAATACCTCGGTAATTTTCAGCAGGGCTTTTATTTCCCTGTCAAACGTGCCCTCGCTATTGTCGAGGTTGTAACAAACTTGAATGGCCGTATAAGTATCGGGAATATAGAAGTCGACTTCTATACTTTGATTGTAGAAATAAACGGCATCATTCCGCCCGTATTTACGCAGTAGATTTACGGCTACCAGATTCTCCAGTAAAGAGGTGTTTCCATCCAACAAAAAGAGGTTTAGAATACCGTTATCCGTAAAATAATACTTGGGCGACGTTTCTTTATCGACCAATTTTCCTGCTATATTTTGAACGGGATTGATAAGCCAGGCATCCTTGGCATATTCCATATAATTAATAACGGTTTGCGTTCCTACCTTTGCTCCGGTCGATGATACGATGTTTGCTATGCGGGTAAACGACAAAGGTTGTTTTACACTTTCAGCCAGTTTCTTGAACATGATGCGCAGGGCAAACGTGTTATCTACCGTATGACGAGCTGCAATATCTCCCAGATAGATTTTCTGATACACGCTGGTGAGATAATCCCGTTTGGCAGCAAACTCTGCACCTTCCGGGAATCCGCCAAAATAGAAATAATCGTTGAACTTTCGCAATATATCGGCTTTACCTTCCGTCGACAACAGATGATTGGCAGTAGCAGGAACATGGTTTGCCATCAGAAACTCTTTGAAAGAGTATGGATAAACATCTACCGGAATATAACGCCCGCCTAAAGTCGTTTGAATATCCTGACTTAACATTTTGGCATTGCTTCCCGTGATATAAACCCGCTGTTTGGTATCAGCCATACGTCGGGCAAATTTTTCCCATCCGGAAATGTTTTGTATCTCATCCAGAAACAGGATGGGCTTCTTTCCGTACATTTCCAAATGAACTTCTAACAGCAGATTCAAATCTTCTGCTTTCATTCCGGTAAGGCGTTCGTCTTCGAAATTGATATAAAGCATTTCATCCCACTGTACGCCTTGCGCCAGTAATTGTTGCATCCGTTGATAAAGCAGGAAAGACTTTCCCGCCCGCCGGATACCTACAAAGACATAGTTCCCGAACGCCTCGAAAGTGAAGTCACGTGGAATCACCTTGTATCTTGGTACTTCCAACTGATTGTCGACTATAACCGTTTTCAGAATATTTTTGTCCATATCTTCCTGTTTTTATTCTACTGACAACACAAAGATAGCATGTTTTTGTTTTATGTACAAAACAAAAAAACGAAAATTTATATCATATTACCCGTTGGTGGCAATCTGGCCGGACATGGAGCGGCGCGAGCAGGAAGAGAGTGCATAAGGGGAGGACGAGTTTTTTCATGGATGGAATATTATATATTGTTTCTAATTAGGTTTATCCGATAAATATGTATCTTGGACTCGCAATATACATATTTATCAGATAAACCTTTTATTAGATCAGCGGTTTCTTCCTGCTATTTTTCTTCCAGAATGAGTACATCCCACGGTTTCAGCTTCATGCTGTCGCCCGGTTTCACAGCTTTTCCGGAGATTAGTTCTTTGGCTTGCGGATAGGTGTATGCCAGTTCCTGCGTTTCGCCACTATAATTAAAGATATAGCGAATCTGCTTCCCTTGCTTATTGACCCCTGAACGCTCAATGATGGGGAACGTGGGATGCCCGGCCGACAGTACGCCCGATGCTTCGGCTACCTTTCTCACGATGGTGTTCAGCAATTCCTGCGAGGGGTATGCCCCGATGTAAGTGAGCTTACCCTTGCCGTACTTGTTTTCGGTAACTACTGGCCATTTGCCGAAGAAAGGATGCTCGGCGTATGCCAATGGAGTGGCTGTCTCGGGTATCAGGAACTCGTACCAATCGCTTATCTGGTTCCGGTTACCCAGTTGGAACGGATTATCTCTCAATGACATATCGCCGATGGTGGAATATTCCTGGTAATAGAAGCCGCAAGCCTTGCGCAACGGCCCGGGGGCGAGGGTGGCGCGAACGGCCGAATGCTCGTTGCAATACCCGCTTTTGTGCATCATCACTACCTGTCCGCCGTTCTGTACGAACCGGTCGATAGCCGCCAACAACTCATCAGTGGCAACGTACAGGGGCGGGATAACGAGCATGTCATACCCGCTGAAATCGGTTATCTTATCACAGGGAATGATGTCGGTTTCGATGTTTTGAAAATACAAAGCCTTGTGCACCATGTCGATAGGATAATTGCTTTTGTACGTGTAAGGCATGAAACCGAGGGCGTGGTAAGAGTCGTGACTGTACAGAATAGCTACCCGGTTTTTCTTCTTCAAGTCCACGATGCGGTCGCCGATGGTTTTCAGTTCTTCGGCAGTGGTTTTGAACTCGTTGTAGATGCGGTTGGGCTGAAGATCGTGCCCCAGTACGCCCCGCCAGTACGTCTCCTGACCATAGTGCAAGGTAGCCCAGTGCCAGTACTCCACCATGTTGGCGCCGGAAGCGTAATGACCGTACACGTTTTGCCGCAACTGATTGTCGTACGGAGGAAACTGTCCGCGTGCATCCCAGCCGATACCCTGCGCATTGGTTTCCATGACGATGTAATTGTTGTGCGCCACGGTTCTGACAAAATCGCCTGCGTAAGCAATGCGCTGACCGTCTTGTCTGTCCTGCACGTCGTGGTAGATGTTGATGGCAGGGTATTGCATCTGCCGGAAACTCTCTACCTGGTCGATGTTCTCGAACGAAGGCATGAAGCAGTGGGTGACGAACTGGTCTTTGCGCTTATACTCGTTAACGATGTCGCACTGCCAGTTCAGGAAATCGGCTACCTGTTTGCGGTTGTAGCGTTCCCACTCGTTCTTGTAAGAAGGGTTGGTAACACCGTCGCGCGGGTAGAATTCCTCCCAGGTGTTGATGTTCATGCCCCAGTAATTCATGCCCCATTCTTTGGTGAGCAGGCCGAGGTCATTGTTGAATCGCTCTTTGACGTAGTTGCGGAAGCCGATGAAGTAGTCGCGGTTGTTCACACCGCGGGCTTCGGTTTCGTTGTCCACCTGGTAGCCGATAATGGCCGGGTGCTTGGCGTATCGCTCCATCAGCTTGCGGATGATGCGCTCGCTGTAGTATTTAAAGGTGGGGTTGGTGAAGTCCATGTTCTGGCGGATGCCGTAGTAAGCTTTGTTGCCGCGCTGATGTTCAGCCAGCACCTCGGGATGCTTATAGGCCAGCCAGGCAGGAATGGAATAAGTGGGTGTTCCCAGTATGACTTTGATTCCGGCCTGGTGCATCTTGTCGATGATGCGGTCCATCCATTCGAACTCGAATATGCCTTCCTGCGGTTCGAAGAGTCCCCAGGTGGATTCGCCTACGCGGACTACGGTGAGCCCGGCGTTTTTCATGAGGCGGATGTCTTCGTCGAGACGCTCGTAGGGCATGTACTCGTGGTAATAGGCTGCTCCGTAGAGCGGCTTTTCGAAGGTGTATTGACCTTTTTCTTGCTGGGCGAAGCTTCCTAAGGAGCTTGCCAGCACTGTGGAAAGCAGCAGGGCTTTCAGTGTATTCTTCATGTGTATATCTTTATAAATATTAAAGCGGTTTCAGTACAGCGACGTATCCGCCACCGTTGGCCATTTGTATCTTTATGGGCTTACCGGCCTGTATCGTGACGCTGGCTTTCCGAAGATTGGTCGGATTCCTCCCGGCATCTTTGGCATCTTCCCAGTATTCCAACGTGTATTTTCCGGCAGGCAAGAAGTCGGTAGGAATGGTAAGGGTGCGTGCGACGTTATTGTTCATAGCACCGATGAACCACTCTTTACCCGAGCGTTTGGCCAGCACGATGAATTCTCCCGGATAACCATCGACGAAACGGGTATCGTCCCATACGGTAGGTACGATTTTCATGAAGTCGCTACCCGGCTGACCCAACACATGCTTGGGATGCTCGCAGAACACGGCTAACGGACTTTCGTACACCACAAATTTAGAAAGCTCGGCACACCGCGTATTCATGATCATGGTAGGCGATTGCCGCTTGAACTGTTCGGGGGTGACGTTGATGAAACCGCCGGGGGTGTAGTCCATCGGTCCTGCCAACATGCGCGTAAAGGGCAGGGTGACATTGTGGACGGGGACGATGCGGGTGGAGAACTTGGAATATTCCTCGCCCAATACGCCTTCGCGGGTAATCATGTTGGGATAAGTGCGCTCTATGCCATCGGGTTTGTAAGCACCGTGGAAGTTGACCATCAGCTTGTGCTCGGCCGCTTTCTTTATGATTTTGCGGTACCAATTCACCATCTCCTGGTCGTCACGGTCCATGAAGTCAATCTTGATACCGGCAATGCCCCACTGTTGATACAGGGCGAATGCTTCTTCGAAAGCGTTGTTACGGTTGGCATCCGTGCTGTACAGCCAGAGCCAGATGCGTACATTCTTGGAACGTGCGTACGCAAGGATCTCAGGCATATTGATCTGGGGCGCGGGCTGGGTAATGTTGGCTTCGGGCTGGTTGAAGGGTCCGTACCATTGCCAGTCTATCAGCATATAGGGCCATCCCTGCGCGGCGGCAAAGTCGATGTATTCTTTGATAACGGGCATTTCCATTTTCACTTCTCCACTCCACCAGTGGTCCCAGGCACAGAGGCCGGGTTTTATCCACGAAGGATCGGGGATGGCGCAGGGCGGGTTGAGGGCTTGAACGATTTCGGACTCGATGAAGCGTCCGGGGTTGTCGCCTATCATCACGACACGCCACGGAGTGTATATCCTGTCGGAGAAGCGGGCTTTGATGCCATCTTCCTTTTCGCCCGGCAGCGGAGCGAGTTTGGTGGTGAGTAGTACTTGTCCTTCGGGTGCATCGGTTTTACGGCCGATGTAGAAGCCGGGGTAGTTGTCTATATCGGCTTCGGTGATGGCGAGGTAACTCTGCTTGTCCACTTCGACCAGCAGGGGAAGTCCTGCTACGGTTTGAGCCGTCAGTTCAGTGACGGAGCGTTTGTTGAACTCGCTTTCCTGACTGGATGTGTAGGCGGGTTCGTACTCGGCTACCCATGCCTGGGCGTTAGAAGGCACGGAGAATCCGGTCAGCTCGCGGCTGATGGATCGGTTGCCGATGGTCTTGCTGCCATGCAGTTGGTAGCGGAAGGCCACGCCGTTGTCGTAGGCTCTGAGGAAGAGGTCCATCCGGCGTTTTTCGCCTTCTTTCTCTATCAGGGAGAGGTGGGTTTCGTTCCATTGTACGTCTACACGGGCGTGTTTGTTTTTTACTACAGGCGTCCAGGAGTCGCGCTTCGATGCGGATTCGGGCGTGTTTAACAAGGTGAAACCGTTATGCATGGCGGGTTCGTTCTGGAACTCGAAGCCCATCGGTGAGGGGTTTATCACTGGGTTTCCTTTGTAGGAAACGGTGTAAGATAATTCGCCGGACAGGTTTACATCCAGCTTGATTTGGCCGTCGGGCGATTTCAGGGTGACGGTCTGGGCGAAACTGCCGAGTGAGATACTCAGAAGAATGGTGGTTATGAAAGTTCTCATAATCATTGTTTTTTAGACTGTTATATGATTTGTTTCTGTGATTGTACCGCTATTTAATAATCGCTACGAATCCGCCGCGGGGCAGGCATTCGACAGTTGTTTTTCCTTTGCTGCCCGTAAGTTTCAGACTGACATCGACGGCAAAGCTCCTGTCGTCCGCGCCATCCCGGAACAGCGTTATCGTTTTGCCCGATGAGGAAAGGGAAGCAGGTGCGAAACTCAGCGTCCGTGCCTGGTCGGTTCCATTGAGCCCACCGATGTACCACACGTCTCCTTTGCGACGGGCGATGACTACCTCAACGCCGGGATAACCGCTCAGCAACCGGGTTTCGTCCCACGCGGTGGGCAGAGCCGAAAGGAATTCCCTGATTTCAGCAGGCAGTGAATCGTATGCCGAGGGACGGTCGGGCATGTGCTGCCAGGCCGATTCGAAGACAACGGGGAGTGCCAGTTCGTGCGCGTTGGTGGTGATATGCGGGTGTTGCGAGTCAGTGAAAGTACCCGGTGTATAGTCCATGGGGCCCACTACGTTGCGCGTGAAGGGCAGGGTGGCGTTATGGGCGGCGGCACGGTCGGTCAGTGTCGGGCGGTTGTTGTACCACTCAGCGCCGTACACACCTTCTACGGTCATCATGTGCGGGTAGGTGCGTTGCCAGCCGCGGGGAATGGTGGCTCCGTGGAAGTTGATCATGATCTGGTACGGGGCGGCGGCTTCCAGTATGTCTATGTAGTAATCGATGATGTTGGCGCCATCCATGCCGAAGAAGTCCACTTTAATGCCTGCCACGCCTATCTCTTTCAGCCAGGCGAATTCCTTTTCCCGGCTTTCCTTGGTCAGCAGGCGGTCCAGCGGTCCGGGTGCTCCGGGGCCGTTCCAGGAGGTACCCGAGTTGTACCACAGCATGGTCTTTACACCTTTCTCCTGTGCGTATTTCAGGGCGTCCTGCATGGTTCCGCCGTTGCCCATGACGTCCCATTCCCAGTCGATGAGGTTGTATGGCCATTTCATGCGGGCGGCTAGGTCGATGTACGATTTTACTACCTGAAAGTCTCTGGAACCGTGGTTGTTCGCCCAGTATATCCAGGCGGCGGGACCGGGGACAATCCAGTCGGTGGGCGATACTTTGCTGGGTTCGGATACGTCGGTCACGAGGGTAGAGGCTACGATATCGGACAAGGAACCGATGATAAGTGTGCGCCACGGGGTGCTGAACGAACCGTTGAAGGCAACTCTCTCGTCGGCCATGCGGACGTGGTATTCGTTGGCATTGTCGGCGTTATAGAGGCGGGAACCGCTCCGGCCTTTCCCGATGCCTGCTTCGGTGATGAGCAGGAAGAGGGAGTCTTGCGGCTCTACGAGGGCGGGATAGCCCCATGTGTGGGGGCTTCTGTCTTCTACATTCTGGCCGTTGGTGGACAGGGGAAAGAATCCTTCGTAGTCGTTCACGTACTGTTGCATCCAGCGTTTGGTACCGTCGGGTATGGGGTAGACGGTGAGTTCATTGGTGATGTATTCCGTATCGGGAGCAGCGGCATCGAGGGCATAGCGGAAGGTTACGCCGTCGTTGTACACCCGGAAGGTGACTTGCAGGGCCTGCTTCTTTTCGTTCTCAAAGCGGTAGGTTCTTTCTATGCCTTGATTGGTGCAACGGCTCTTTTTCCCGGTTATCATCGTGTAGTCTTCATTTACGGGCAAGGCTTCGGAAACGGAGAGCAACTTGAGGTTGCGGAACGTTTGCTTGTCGGTTTCCATGCCGATGGTGGCGCCGGTGAGAATGTTTTTCACAGCTTTTCCGTCACGGTAGTCGATAGTGAAGCGGGCGTTTCCGTAGCCTTTTTCGCTCTTGTTTTCTACCTGCACGGAGAGGGCTATCTTCTTGTTGGGGGATTGGATTCCCGTTTTGTTCGAAGAGCAGGCGCTTAATCCTGTGGTGAGCAGAATGGCGAGCGCTATGCTGATGCGTTGATAATTGAAATACATATTCTGTTTGTTTTTTTATGATTATCCGAATGTTTTCTATGTTAAAAAGCCATAGGACTTGCAAGGGATTGCTTGTCCTATGACTATCTTGTGTCCGGCTGTTAGTTCCGCGGATACTTCGCCTTAATCGCCATCATTTGTTCTATGAAAACAGGATCGTCGAACTGATACGTAGTCCGGTTGTACTGTCCTCCCGGGGTATCCCAAAGCATGGGGCACATGCCGCGTGAGTAGATGGCTTCGGTCACAGAAACACAATAGAATCTTACGACTTCCTGCGTTCTGCCTGAGGCAGAACATGCATATTCGCCGACGACTACAGGTATGCCTTTGTCCACACAATTTTTCTTCAGCGCTTCCATGCAGTCGTTGAGTTCCTTGACCTCTTCGGCTGTTCCCCAGGAAGGTACGCCTACACCCCATCCTGCGTCTTCGCCATTGCCCAATATGGCAAATACTGCCGGGGCATAATAATGTACGGTGTATGCCAGGCGGTTGGCCGGATCGGTTGGCTTCTTGGTGAGCGGGTCGTAAGCATAGTCCGGACCTGTATTGTATATCTCTACCAGGAGGTGACGTTTGGCATTGTTGCCTCCGGATGCTCTAACGGTATTGACGAAGAGCTGGTTGAGGTCGTTCACATATCCGAACGCTTTGGCTTTTTCGGTCTGTCCGCCGCTCCAGGGAGTCCATACCTCGTCGAAGCCGATTTCGTTCATCGGTTCGAACATCAGGTGGTCGCCGTATTTCTCGAAGCGTTGGCAGATCTGTTGCCATACGGAGGTGAACTTCTTCCGGGCTTCATTGTCCGTGGCGGCTTTCTTTATCCATTCGTTTTCGTGGTGTATGTTTAAGACAACTATCAAGCCGCAGTCGAGCGCCCAGTTCAGGATGGTTTCCACTCTGGCCAGCAAGTCGGGGTGGAGTTTGTAATCTTTCGCCATCATATTGCCCCAACTGACTGGAAACCGCATGGAAGTGTATCCGGCTCTGGCATATCCTTCGATGATTTCTTTGGTGATGATGGGGCTGCCCCATGCCCGTTCGTAATTCGAGATGTTGCTCGGGTCGATCCAGTCGCCCGTTGCGTCCAGCGTATTGCCCAAGTTGATACCCAAGCCCATTTCATTGACTAATTGTTGGGTTGTGAGGTTATCGCGTACCAGGTATTTTTCCGCTACGGGCACTTCGGGAGCGGCTGCCTGCTCTACGGGGAGTTCTTCTTCGAATCCTTTGGCGGTCACGATGATTTTAGCATATCGTTTTTCGCGCAACGTATTGGCTTTGGCCGTTACTTTATACTGGTAGTTGCCGGGGGAACCGGTGTGAATGGCAACTTCGCACCAGGTTGTCTCTGTGCTTTGAACGGTTACCTCCGCGTTCGAGGTGATGTTGAGCATGGACGATCCGCCTTCTCGTTCGAAACTGAAAGAGCTTTGCTGGATATTGACTTCGACCTTCTGTTCGCTATCGGAGCATGCCAGAAGAAAAAGCATTAACAAGCTACTTAATAGTGTTTTCATGGGATTAATTATTTAAAGATATAATGATAATGGAATTCGGTATTGCAAAAATAGGGGTTTTTATGGAGATGGCTTTGCCGGAATGTTTCGGAAAAGAGCCTCGAAGACCGCGAAATGCCTTCGAAATGTATATAATGAGGGGAAGTTTTGTTAATTCGTGCAGTTGATATGGCTTTGGAGAGGAAGGGGGAGCCAACTGTTAGAGAAACTGAACAAGTGGTGAGCAAGGCTGAGTATCCGGATCATTAATAAAACTATTTGCTCCTTCGCTAAAATCTATTTCCGGATATACACATGAGTATTCTTTATTTTACCAACAGCTAATCTTATCAATGTACCAATTCTTTCTTATCAATGCATTGATAAGAAAGAATTGGTACATTGATAAGAAAAAATTAATGCACTGATACGATTAGTTATTAGCCAATTTATTAATAGTATTAAGTAAAGGCGAAAATAAAATTATGCTATCCGGGCATTAGTTTTATGCATGTTCCGTTTTCAACCTTTGCCAAAGTCTTATCGGATTATAACTTAACTGCTATTTTCTGTCCATTATAAGAAACGGTTTTTCTGGCTCCATCCGCTGTTACTACATTGAACTTCCGTTCTTTCAGCATACCTGCGAACTCTCCTTTGCGGGCTTCGATGGTGAGTGTACGTGCGCGGTCGTTCCACTTCATGGCAATGGTGCTGTACATTCCTTTCTCGTAATTGTAGTTATCGTTTTCGTCTTCATACAGGGTGAACTCTCCGTTGCTGCCCGGATATAGACGTATTTCGAGGTTGTCCCACCGCTTTTCCGTGGCATACTGCACTTCGGGGCCTATGGGAAGGATAGAACCGGCCCGGACATACAGCGGCAGGATATCAATCGGCGTATCTTTCCGTACGGATTGTCCGCCGGATTGTTTTTCGTTCGTCCAAAAGTCATACCAATCTGTACCTTCGGGCAGATAAACCTGTGCGGATTTTACCGTGCTGAAATCTTCTACGCGGATGGTGTCCGATTGCATTTTCGTGTACATCGGCTGGGTAACCGGACATACCAGGATCGATTTGCCGAACATGTATTGGTTGTGAATATCCCATACCTTGCGGTCGTTGGCAAAATCCATCGCCAGCGCGCGCATGAAGCTCGACTGCTGGGCGGTTACTTCCCAGGAGGTGGTATATATATAAGGTAGTAAACTGTAGCGCAGGTTTATAAACTTGGCAATAGCATCATACACCGGTTCGCCTTTTTTGCCGAACTGATAGATCT
Source organism: Bacteroides sp. (assembly GCA_031554665.1). Lineage (GTDB taxonomy): Bacteria > Bacteroidota > Bacteroidia > Bacteroidales > Bacteroidaceae > Bacteroides. The sequence goes on from JAVBVA010000065.1 coordinate 24,049, forward strand.
CCCGCGGAGCACCCTCGCCGTGCGAGCGCATCATGGGGCAGAAAGCGCCGAACTGAATCCACCGGGCATAGAGCTCGCGGTAATCCAGGTCGTCCAGCATGAGCGGATATTTCCACAGGAAGAACCCGCCGATGTCGCTGTTCCAGTGCGGAATACCACAAAGGGAGAAGTTGAGTCCGGCAGGTATCTGCTTTTCCAGTACTTCCCAGGAAGCGGTGATATCGCCCGTCCAGGTGTTGGCGCCGTAGCGCTGCTGTCCGGCAAAGGCCGAACGGGTGAGGATAAACACGCGCTTGTCCGAGGTAACGGCGCGCTGGTGGTCGTACACCCCGCCTACCGTCATCAAGGGGTAAGCATTGCGTACTTTGCGGAACGAACCGAGGTAGGTCTGCGTATCCCAATCGGCCGAAGCGGGATGGAAATGATCCGGCTCGGTGGAGTCCATCCACCATCCGTCCATGCCGAGCGGCAGGATATTCTCATTCAGGTGTTTCCAATAGATATCGCGCGCCTTGGGATTGTATGCATCGTACACACGTACTCCCGAGGGATAATCCATTCTGGGCGGCCAGAGGCTTACACCGGACTCGGGCCAGGTTTTGAAATTGAACAGCATGTTCCCCGCTTCCAGTTCGCGATACTGCTTTGTTTTAGGGCCGAAGGACGACCAGATGGAGATAATCATGTGTGCATTCAGGGCGTGCGTATCTTCCATCATCTTTTTGGGATTCGGAAACTCATCATTCAGGAAGTCCATCGCGTTCCACAAATAGTTATCGCCCCAATACCGCCAGTCCTGAATGATCCCGTCGAGCGGTACGCCCAGGTCGCGGTATTTCTTCACTACGCCTACTATTTCCTTCTGACTCTTGTAGCGTTCCTTGCTTTGCCAGAAGCCGTACGTCCAGAGCGGAAACATGGGAACCTGACCGGTGAGGTAGCGCATCTGTGCAACTACTCCATCGGCATTTCCGCCGTACATGAAGTAGTAATCGATGCAATCGCCTACTTCGGATGAGAAAGAAGTCTCCCCGGGAGCGTCCTTAAAGGTGGTTGGCGAGTAATTGTCCCAGAATACACCGTATCCTTTGACGGACTGGAAGAAGGTGATTACATCTTCCAGGTTATCTTGTACCAACCGCTTGGTCTGGTTGCGTTGCGACATCTTGCCGTTTTGCAGTTGGCCCAGGCCGTAGATGGCTTCTTCGCTATCCAACGCGAATGACTGGTAAACGCTGAAGGTTTTTACGCCCGCATCGTTGAAGTCGTCGAAGCGTACTCCTTTTTCCTGCTCCTTCAGCAGTAATTTCCCGGTGGGGGAGGTAAAGGTGATCTGTCCTGTTTCCTTATCCAGGCTAACGGTCATCTGACTGGTTTTCAGGATCAGCGCACGTTCTTCTTGTATGACAGACAGTTTTACATTCTCCGGTTTCCCGACAACGGACAGGCTCTCTTTGGTGTACTTCCATCCTTCGGGCGATTTTAAGATCCGCACGGTAGACGGGGTGATGAAACTGATTTCCACACTGGTACCTTGTATGGTTCTTTTTACGCCTGAGGTGCGCTGAACGGTTTGCGCTTCGGCTTGTCCTGCCAGGAAGAGGGTTCCCAGCATCAGCCAGAGGAACATCTTTGTTCTTACATTCTTATTCATGGTATTTTCTGATATAATTCTTGTGTTGCAAATATAGGGGTTTTAGCGGAGATGGCTTTGCCGGAATGTTTACAATGGGGGGAACTTTTGTTATCCGCATGCCCGACGATACGTTCGATACCTACGAAATCCCCGCATTACAAACCTATAATCTTCCCTTTTCCCTTTTAAATACTGTCATAATTTCTGCCTGTTCTTCCCAAAGCCCTTACCTTTGCCGTGAATAAACTAATTACTTTAAACATGGCAACGATACATTTCGCCCTTCGTCCCTCTTCCCGGCCAGGCCGCCACCCCGGCAGCCTGGTCCTGCGCGTAGTTCACGACCGTAAATCCCGGGCCATCACCCTTCCCGTCCGGTTGTATCCGGAAGAGTGGAACCCCGATACCCTGCAAGTCATCCTTCCCCCGGACGACCTCTGCCGTGCCGGGTACCTGCAAGAATCAGCCGACAAGATAGCACAGTGCATCCGTTCGGTGAACGACCACATCAGCCACCTGGAGAAACAAGGACGGTACACCGCTGCCGAAGTCATTTCCCGTTACCGCCTGCACACGGACGAGAGCAAACTCATGGGCTATGCCGAAAACCTGGCTATGGAAGCAGAGAAAGCCGGACAATACCGCCTGGCCGAGTCCTACCGCACGGTCACCGCCGGGCTGGTGCAGTACAACAAAGGAGTCGACATCCCCCTGCGCCACCTCAACGCCTGCTTAGTCAAATCCTTCGAGACCCACCTGATGGAAAAAGGCCGCAAGCCCAACACCATTTCCTATTACATGCGCAACCTGCGCGCCATCTACAACAAAGCCGTAGCCTGCGGACGTGTGCCCGCCCGCAGGGAACACCCCTTTGCCGGCGTATATACCAAGGTGAAGGCCACCGCCAAGAGGGCCCTTACCGAAGAAGAAACCACCCTGCTGTACCATGTCGACTTCGGTAAGCTGCGCGACCTGCATCTTCCCGATAGCCGGGGCGACCGTTATGCCGACAGCCTGCACGATGCCTGGAAGCTCTTCATGTTCTGCTTCCTGGCCCAGGGGATGAGCTTCATCGACCTGGCCCACCTGCGCAAGGAGAATATCCGCAACGGCGTGTGCACCTACTACCGGCACAAGACGCGCCAGCAAGTGGAAGTCACCGTCAACGAAGGCATGCAGCAAATCATCGACAGCTTTGCCGACAGCGTGAAAGACTCCCCGTACCTTTTCCCCATCCTCAAGGACGAAGGCCGGAAAGGGCGTACCGAATACACCAGCGCCCTGCGTACCCAGAACCGCCGCTTGAAAGCCCTTGCCCGCCTGGCTGGTATCCGCAGCTGCGTCACCACGCACGTTGCCAGGCATACCTTTGCCACCATCACCCGAGACGGAGGGCTTCCTGCCGGGGTAATCAGCCAGATGCTGGGACACTCCACCGAGAAGATGACGCACAACTATTTCGCCTCTCTCGACCAGAGCCTGTTGGGGGAGGCATACCACATCCTCACCGCCGTGCTCAACCGCCTGCCGGCACGCTTCCCGCCGTCCCCGCCTCTTTTCCGGTAATCCCTGCACGGAATCCGGTGTGACAGAAGATTGACAGACAGAGCTTACCCGCAGCATCCGCTACGGGCAGCCACCCTTATGCGCCTGCCTGTGGCAGACCGGGACTTACAGGGTCAAAAAGGGTATCAAAAGGGTATATGGAAAAGAAAAAACCGGAAAATGAAAGGATTTTTCGCTCCGGTTTGAAATATTTTAAGCAAAATGCAAGCGGGATTAATAATTTCCCTACCTTTGTAACGTAAATTAATTTCGCATACAGTTCCCTCACTCATTAGTGAGGGACATAACCATGTGCTTTGTTAAATATGTTGCAAAAGTAGGACTTTTTCTGTATAATATAGTCTTAAAAGAAGACAATTTAGTCTGATTCCGGGACTTTATATTATCAAAGAATGTATATCATTATTACTATTCCGTATTTCTTTGGGGCTCCTCCCTAAATTATTCCTACAATAATCATAAAACTGGCTGGTGGATGCAAATCCGTATTCGTCGGCAATCTGTGTGTTGTCCTTGCTTCCCTCGAGTATGTCCTGGTGTATCATCCGTATCTTCTGGCGGGTCATCCACAGATAGGGCGATATGCCAAATACCCGGTTGAACCGGCGCGTGAACTGTTTGGGAGTCATGTGCATGGACGAGGCAAACTCGGCCACGGTTCTGAAATTCCGGAAGGTGGTGTAGATTTGTTGTGAAAAGATAGTGTCCGGGCTTAGTACCGGGGCAAACAACTGCTGTAACTCTTCCGGGCGGTAGGATACCTTGAACAGAAAGAACATCTCTTCCACCTTGACCTCGAAATAGTGCCGGCACACGATGCCGTGCCGTATGGCCTCTTCCATTCCCCTGAGCAGCAGTTGCAACGCTTCATTGGTCTCCAGGATTCCTTCCCTGCCATTTTCCGTACTTTTTTCTCTTTCCATACTTTCCTGGCTTTCCATTTTTTCCTCCCTCCTGTACAGTTCCTGGTAGAGTTGTTCCAGATCCGTTCCGGGACAGAAGCGCAACCGCCCCCTTAACCGCACAATCAATGCCCTGCTTCCGGCTTCCGACTGGTACTGTACCCTCTCCCCCTGCCGTATAAAAAAGAAATGGCCTTGCGGAACGGCCCTTTCCGCTACTCCATATACCTTGAGTATAACCCTGCCCTCTGTGATGAAGACAATCCCATTCTCCGGGGAAACCAGCTTGTCGTTTTTTGTGATTACCGAATTACGTATCTCCACGACAGGCTTCTGCTGTCCGTCACAATCCGGGCACCCGCAGTGCCCCTTACAGTTAAAATTTTTCATAATAGACAATCGCGTTTTTAGTCAGATGTTTTACAAATGCTTTACAAATCGTTTTTTTCTTTATGCTTCCATGCTCATCAAACCCTTTATTCACAGGCTTTTGAGGCTGTTTACGGCCTGTTCCCAGTTTTTCTGCTTTACAAAAGTTTCACGACTTCCCGTTTTTTTCATTTACAGAGATTACAGAATGCTGGTATACAGGCATTTGAGATTATTATTTCGCGTGTCCCTCACTCATTAGTGAGGGACACGCGAAAAAGCAAAATCTCTAGTATATATAATGAATAAGAAACTTCTGTTACTCATGGCTGCCCTTTTCTCGTGGCATGCCGGTACGGCCCAGGATGCTTACCGTCCTTCGGGCAATCCGCTTCCCTCGTGGGGACTCAAGACGAATCTTCTCAACGATGCCACCACCACGCTCAACCTGGGTGCGGAGCTGCGTCTGAACCGCAAGACCACGTTCGAACTTCCGGTGAGCTATAACCCCTGGACATTCTCGGACAACAAGAAATGGAAGCACCTGCTGGTACAGCCTGAGTTACGCCGCTGGACGTGCGAAGCTTTCAACGGCGCTTTCTGGGGGGTGCATGCCCATTACGGGGTGTACAATGTCAGCGGCCTGCCTACCTCACTCTTTTCCACGTATATGAATGAACACCGTTTCGAAGGTTGGCTGGCCGGTGCGGGTGTGAGCTACGGCTACCATTGGATGCTGAGGGGCCGTTGGTCGCTCGAAGCCACACTGGGCATCGGCTACGCCTACCTCTCGTACGACAAGTACCCGTGTGCCAAATGCGGGCAGAAGATAGGCACAGGCAACCGGAATTATTTCGGTCCCACGAAAGCGGCTGTCTCGCTGATTTACATGATCAAATAATAAAGAAACACATTTATGAGAATCATACGCACAATGAACGTACACGAGTACGAATTGCACCGCCGTAAATTCCGGCATTCCATCACAATGAAACGACTTTTGCTGGTTGCTACAACCATACTCCTGTTGGGTATACTCTCCGCATCCGCTTCACCCGCTGTGGGCGGACGTGTGAAAGTACGCCAGCAAAACTTCGCCCTGGTGGGCGACTCGGTAGTGGTAGAGATAGAAGTAGACATGCGTGACGTCCATGTAGACCCGCGCTCCTCTGTACTGCTCACCCCCGTGCTGCGTTCGGGCAGCGCCTCGCTGGAGCTTCCCGCCATCCGTATCAACGGTGACAACCAGCACAAGGCATACCGTAGGTTGCAGTCCCTGCACAAGAAAGACCCTGCAACGGGCATGGAGCTTCATGCCAATTCCCGTAAGAATCCCGGCCCGCACCTGTACCGCACCAGCATACCCTACGAACCGTGGATGGACGGCGCCAGCTTCCTGCTGCGCGAGGACCAGTGCGAGTGTTCCGGCCCGCTGATGTCACTCTCCATGGAGCTGATGGCCAGCAGCCTGACCGGACGTAAGTCTCACGTTGCCACGCCCTACCAGCCCCGGCTATCGGTCAGCTATGTGGTACCCGAAGCCGAGGCGGTGAAACGCCGCAGCGAGGCAGGCAAGGCTTATCTGGACTTTGCCGTGGGCAAGGCAGAGATTGTAGCTTCTTTCAAGAACAACGCATCCGAGTTGCAACGCATACACGACCTGGTGGCACAAGTAAAGAACGATCCCGATGCTAAGATTACAGGAATTACCATCGAGGGGTATGCCTCGCCGGAAGGCAGCTATGCTTCTAACCTCGCGCTTTCCGAGCGCCGGGCGCAGGCATTGAAAAGCCATCTCCAATCCATGTACGGTTTTTCCGCAAGCCTGTTCGCCGTATCAGGTAAAGGCGAAGATTGGAACACACTTGACACGCTGGTGTCCCGCTCGGTTCTGACAGAGAAATACCGTATCCTGGAGATCATCCGTGGCACGGACGTTTTCGATGGGCGGGAACGCAAGCTGATGGACCTGTCCGGCGGTAAGCCTTACCATCAAATGAAAACCGACTTCTTCCCGCAGCTACGCCGTTCGGACTATATACTCGATTATACAGTGCTTCCGTTCACCATTGATAAAGGCAAGGAAGTATTCAAGACCAAGCCCGGCAGCCTGTCGCTCAATGAGATGTTCCTGATCGCAGGCACCTACGAGCCGGGATCGGACGCATTCAATGAAGTGTTCACCACTGCCGCGCGGGTATTCCCGGACAACGACACGGCCAACCTGAATGCCGCCGCCAACGCACTGGAACAAAAGGACGTACAAAGCGCTGCCCGGTATCTGGATAAGGTAAAGCAGCACACCGCCGCCTGGTACAACTGCATGGGCGTACTGTACGCAGAGCGGGAACAATGGGCGGAAGCCTCGGCTGCGTTCAAACAAGCCGCTGAAGCAGGCGACAAACAGGCCGCAGCCAATCTCAGGGAGGTTTCGCTACGTTTGGGTAATTAAGACTGTACAATGAATACACGTTATAACTATTACAATCACTTTTTTATTAATTAAATTTTTTATCAACATGAAGAAAAATTATTTCTTACCAGCGCTTGCGCTGACAGTCCTCGCTATGGGCTTTGCAAGCTGTAACAACGACGATGAAACCAACGGTAGTGACGCGAAGAACGCCGTCTTAACGATCAACGTCAAAGCTCCTGACACCCGTAGCATGAGCACTACCGCTCCCGCCGCCGGTGACGATGCCACCATCACAGGCTACACTGTGTTCGTGTTCAACGACCTGGGCGTACTCGAAAACCGCGTAACCGGAACAGATGCTTCCATGCAGATTACCGGTATCACGACCAGAGCTAAGGATGTCTATGTGGTAGCCAATGCCAGCAACCTGACTACAGCTATCCCGACAACAGTCAACAGCAAAACCAGATTGGAAGCATGGATCGGCGACCTGAATGGCAACGCTTCACAACTCTCCAACCGTTGGGCTGCCGGAAAGACCGCTTCGGCCCTGACCTTCAATGCCAGCAACGAAGCTACCGCTACCGTTACGCTGAAATTCATCTCGGCACGCATCACCCTGAAAATCGAACCGATGTCGGATTACACCCTTACACCTACTGATAACCGGTCGTTGAAGCTCAAGAGTGTAGCCGTACTCAACGCAGGTGGCGCCACCAAGATGTTCAGCACTTCACTCATTCCTACGACTGCCGAAAGGACTGCAGCTTCCTTCGCAGGAAAGCCTTATTACGCAGGTCTCGACATGACAGGCATGGCTAACGTCCCGACGAGTAACTACGATGTGATAGCTGCTCTCAAGGACGATATCAGCACGTTGGACAAAGCCGATTTCACCGGCAAGTACTTCTACCACTACTCGTTCGAGAACGCAGCTTCTTCGGCAGCCCTGTTCCCAACGATCGTATTGATTGAAGGCGAATACGATGGCCAAGCGATTTACTATCCCGTACACCTGGCTTCTTATCAGAAGTTCGACACCGGAACCACTGGTACTATCGGTACCGAAGGTGTGGTACGCGGCAACAGCTACGACATCACTATCAAGCTTACCGGTAAGGCCAAATTCGAAGATGGCGGAACCTATCCGGGCGAAACAGGCGGTGACGACGATCCTACGGATGATCCGGCAGAAGACGGCAAGATCAATATCACCATCGGTATCAACAACTGGGTACCACAGGTATTGGTAAAAGAATTCTAATCCCGTATCAACACAGCCCGGGCGGGTTTGATCGCCTTCCCGGGTACGAAAATCAAACAAACGATATATGGGAATTGTAAAGAGAAACAAACAACTGCCCCGGCTTCTTTGCCTGCTGACATTCATGACGGCGCTCACGGGGTGTATCAAGGACGACCTGGATGATTGCGAACAGGAGTACCGCTTCACCGTCCGGGCCTACGATGCCGACAATGGCGAAGTCACCACTCCCGTGAACGAAGTACTCCTTTATGTGTTCGACGACAACCTTCAGTTCATCAAGGAGATAGAAACTACCATAGGCGCGTCCGTTTCGGTCAGCGTCCCCCGCAGCGAAAGCATCCACGTGGTGGGATGGGGAAACCTCAAAGGCGGTAACCAGGTACGCCCCACGCTCGTAGCGGGCGACCACAAGGACACGGGGCTGGTACGCCTGAACGCCGTCACCCGCACCGCTTCACCGCATGGTTCCCCCGACGACCTATTTCACGGGGACATCACCATCAACGCGCAGGACATGCGGGAAAATATCCTGCTGCCCATCCACCGCAAGGTAAGCAGCCTGGCTGTCACAGTTATCGGCCTGAAACAATATGCCGGGTTCGACGATGACGATTACCGCATCGAGGTGCATGAAACCCGCAGCGCCATCGACTTCTACGGGCAGTACTGCGGCAACGGCGCCCTTTACTCTCCAGCGGGGGCATTCCATACCCAGAATGGCAAGGAGGCTTACCGCGTGTCCGCCTTCCACATGCTTCCCCAAAACAGCGGGGTGAGCATCGATATTTTCCATCGCTCCACGCTGGTGTACACCGCTACCACCCAAGGCAACGGTTCGCCCATCATCATACAGGAAGGCCGCCATACCGATGTGGTTATCGACTTTACGGGCAGCATCCGCATCACCGTATCCATCTCCCCGTGGGGAGGCAACCAGGGCGGTATCGAGTTCTAAGCAAGTAAACGAAAAAACGATATAAGTTATGAATAATAGAAGAAACCATCTGATGCGGGCGCTCCTTACGGGAGTGCTTCCGCTCATGCTGTTCGCCTCTTGTTTGCAGGAGGAGTTTACCGGATCGCCCACGGGTAAAGGTGATGCCGACATCACCTTCTCCCTGTCGCTTCCGGGCAAGAAGAGCGCTTCCACCCGTGCGTTGACGGAGACGGACGAGAACGAAGTGAAAACCATCGACGTGCTGGTGTTCAAGGAGAACGACGGGGAGTACGTGTACACTGCCCGTTGCAGCGGGAGCAGCATTACCACCGACGGCGGCGACTCACGCAAGAAAACCTTTACGGTGACGCTGCGCCAGGGCAGGTTCGACCTGGTGATCCTTGCCAATGCCCGCGACCTGGTTCCGCAGGCTACACTGGCCGGGAAGAACAAACAGGATGCGTTGGCCCTGATGGCGGTATCCAATACAGGCAAGTGGCTGGCCAGGAACTCGGACTCGGGTTACAAGCCCATCCCGATGTGGGGCAACGTGGGCGACCTGACCATCAGCGAGAGTACGAGCCTGACAGGAAGCAATGCGGTGAAACTTACCCGCATGGTGTCGCGGGTGGATGTACAGGTGACGGGAACGGCTGTGAACAACTTCAAGCTGGCCAGCGTGCATGTGTACAACTACAATACCAAAGGGAGTATCGCCCCCAAATCGCTCACGGCAGCCGACTGGGACGTGACTACGGATGCCAATGCCCCCAGGGTGGTGCAGCCGAATGTGCCTGCTTCGTCGACGCTGACCAAAGGCCCGTTGTTGTATGACGGGACGGCCATCAATGAAACGGACAATGCATGTGCTTCGGAGATTTACCTGTTCGAAGCGGAGAACCACACGGGAACGGGTCATGCCACTGCCAAAGCGTTGCTCAACCGTACATGCCTGGTCATTGGGGGAGTGTATGATACGGATAGCCAGCCGACGTATTACCGGGTGGATTTCTCTGCTGGGTCGGGCACTTCGCAGGCGTACCTGGATGTGCTTCGTAATCATCAGTATATTTTCAGTATCAACAAGGTATCGGGGGCAGGGTTCGATGATCCGGATACAGCTTTTGAGTCGGCTCCGGTGAATATCGAGGCCAATGTGCTGGAATGGAATGACGCGCAAATGAGTGAGATTGTCTTTGACGGGCAGCACTTCCTGGCTGTAACGCCGGGGGAATTTTCGTTCTACAAGGATGCAATTACTTCGGATGAGGGCGATAACCGCCTGACGATCCACACCGATGTAGCGACAGGTTGGTCTATCGACGTGAACAAGATTGTTTATAGTCCTTCCGGTACGCAATGGCTAACCCCTTCGACAGCCAGCGGTGGCACTACAAAACAAACAATCTATTTGAAAGTGGATGAAAACACTTCCGGCATGGAACGCACAGCCACCATACCCATTAAGGCAGGGCGTTTGGTTTATAACGTGGTAGTGAAGCAGAACAATACTGTAAAGAAAACACCCGTGTTCAATTTCATCGAATATGTGAATGTGAACGGCACGGGGCTTTCAGTACCCTTGTCGGGCGGCGAGATACAGGCCAAAGTGAATACTAATATGGGTTGGGCGTTTCGCACTGATAATATTCTCATTATGGATAAATCCATGGCCGAGCCTTCGAGCGTGGATGCCAGCGATTATACTTTCTCAGTGAATATTCCCGCTGTGGGCAGCGGTGACGGCTGGGGAAGCGCATCTACTAAAATCTGGATCGAATACGCCGGTGCGAAATTGATGGAAACGACATTTAGACAATTAGGCTACAATATTACAATTACGGGTGCGCCCACTACGGTTAATAGCAATGGTCAGGATGTAACATTTAACCTTTCAGGATATTTCTCGCCTATGAATTTCCGGGCGGTCAATGTAGCCGATATAACCAAAGTCTTAAGTAATGTTGTGGCTTGTGATCTTACCGGCAATCCAACGGCAAATGATAATTCTACCGTTACGCTTACCATCTATCCCAATGTATCGGGTGGTACCCGCAATATGAAATTCCAGTACGAGAAATCACCCGGCAATTGGGTGGATATTGGCACTGCTTCGCAGGAATGGAACAATTTGACCTTACCGTTATCGGGTATATTAGCTTCCCCTGGAGTACTCGGGGTGGGAAAAACGACAGGCAAACTCACCCTGCGCGGATCGAAGGAATTTGCCAATACCAACGTTGCAACGCGCGATGATAAATTAGGTACTAATGAGTTTGGCGACCTGGAAGACGAAACAGTTTACGTTGCTTACTATACAATGGGTTCTCTAATTGCCGTTAATGTTCCAGCAACAGGTAGCATTGATTTCGCCGTAACAGACATAATGTGGGCTCCGCCCGGCTACGACATACCGGCACTGCAAACACGCATAAACCAACAACCCGTCGGATTACAAAGACAGAGCCAACTCCCACGTGTCAATGGTACGACCGATGACTGGCCGACGACAACCACCGATGTGTTAACCGGTATAGGTAATCCTTGCACATTAGCAGACAAAGGCACCGCTACAGGTACCTATATAGTGTCTACAAGTTTCAAAAGCAGCGCTAATGGCTGGAATAGCTGGAACAACACCCCGACTAACTATCCTTGGACGACTGTCAATGCCAATGGAACGAATGTTGCTGGCCGTTATCCTTCAGGCAACTGGTCATTCTTTCTTCCTGCTGCGGGGGCGCGTGGCGCTGCAAGCAAAGGCGTTTCTCAAGGAGTAGAAGGATATTACCACTCCGGTACTGGTTATGGTGCATCAAATTCAGACTACGGCTTGTACTTCACGAACTCCTTAGTGAATCCCATCTTTCAAATGGGTACTGACATGTGCGCACCTGTTCGCTGCGTCCGCCAATAGGATGACAACCGGGACAATTCAATAAACAGTGTTAAGCTGTAAAATGATTGCAAAACAGCACCATATTAAAACAGGAAACCGAGCACCTCGCCTTCGGGCGGGGATGCTCTCCCTGCTGTGTGTGTTGTTTGGTATGTTGCTGACGGGTTGTATAAAAGGTAACTACGAGCCGGAGCCTGCGGTCATGCGTACCATGCTGCTCTATATGGGCGGGGACAATAACCTGTCGGGCGAAGTAACCGCCAAAATAGAACAAATCAAGGCTGCACCGCTATCGAAAGATTGCCGGGTAGTGATCTATACCGATGTAACGGGCGAAAACCCGCAACTGTTGGAACTGGTAACCGAAAAGGGAACAATAACAACAAAAGTGTTGCGTGAATACAAGGAAAGCAATTCAGCCTCGGCGGACGTTTTCGGGGAAGTGCTTAAGGAAGTACGGGCACTCTACCCCGCATCGACTTACGGGCTGGTGCTTTTCTCCCACGCTTCCGGCTGGCTCCCGGAAGGAACATACTACAATCTAAGAACCCACTCAGTAGTGATAGACGGCACGTCGGGAATGGAAATCCCCGCCTTTGCAGCCGCTATCTCCGACGGAATGCTGGACTACATCGTGTTCGAAGCCTGCTACATGGCAAGCGTAGAAGTAGCCTACGAACTCAAAGACAAAGCCCGGTACATCATAGCATCGAAAAGTACGTCGTTTGATTACTTTGTCAAAACATCAGACAAGACAATAGCAAGCACAGGCAGCGGTGCAGCATCCATTCAGGCATACAGCTAATCATAAAAACAAAGCAGTACAATGAACGAAAAGAAAGACTCACTTTTAAGCAGATACCGTTGGGGTTTCATCGGCGTATGGACAGTAATACTGGTCTGTAGCCTGTGTATCCTGATTTCTACAATCGCGTGGATTGTCTCTGTTTGCTCCGCATCATCACATGCTCTGTGAACAGGAAGCCAGGCAAAAGGATAAAACCTACATTTTCTTTCCACCTGAACCTGCCTTTCCCGGGAAATTTGGAATATCGGAACGGTCATGAGACTGTAAATTTGGAAGTACTTGTATAGATTTGATCAGTATTATCGAGGTACGGCAACCGGCAGGGGATAGCGTTCGCCCTGTTACCCGTACAAGCAAACTGAACACGAAGTCTCATGCGTCCGGTATTCCATTTTTCCTGCGGTTGCGGGAACAGACGATAACGAATTGAAAAAGAGCTACATACAAAAAAAATGAATCGAACAACAAACAATGGACAATAGACAATGGATAACCGACGGTTGACAACGAACCGTTGACAACAAACAATGAAGACTTCCGGGTGAGAGGGTATATCCTTCCCACCCGGAAGTTTGTCGTATCATACAATATCGTAAAACCCACCATTAAAATGACATCAAAACATTCTATCGAAAGCTTCGGACCAACCGAGGCAGATATCCTCATGGAACTAAGCGAAAACCTCGACAGCATGAGTTATCACCAACAAGAGTACAATAAAAAATCCCAACGTTCCGAAATAGCGCTTTGGAAGTTGGACGTATATCATTATGCCGTGCCCCGCAACATCTACGGCCCCGAGAAACGGCAAATGCTCATCGCCATGGCCTGCATACGCTACGAGCGGGAACAGAAGAGGTATCCCCTGCTTACCCTCACCGATCTGGAAGAAGTGCTCTGGTACAAATACAACTTCTTTTTTGACGAAGAAAGCCCCCTGAAAATAACCTTCGGAACGCTCGAAACCGACGTACGCCGGGCTCATGCCCTGATGAACCAACACAATGAAATGTTGGAAAATTCGCGGAGTTGTATCAAAAAAGCATTTGTCATTCTCAGAAAAGCCAAACGGCTGCCGGGAAAGATTGTTTTTACTCCGCTGTTTTCTTTATCCTTACAGGATATAGAGATCACGGTGTGTTGTATTTGTGGTTGATTTAAATAAGATTCCCGCCTATAATACTCACCGGGGGTAGTGCTATGGGCGGGAATCTTTTATGTTTATCTTCCGATTAGTCAGAAAGGAGTTTGTCTATGGCATCAATAAAAAAAGGAATTCTTTCATAATACAATACCTTCATTCATTACATTTATATAGAACGGACTTTTGAACGGTCGTTTATCCCACAATGTTTTGAGCATTACCATAGGACTGATAGATACCCCAGTTTTCAGCTCCAACTCATAATGTGCATGATAATTCTTGAAAATAATCGCTAAAACATTTGGGTGCCGATAGTAGTATTACTATCTTTGCAGGACAATGATTAAACAGAGTGAACATGAAGTATTCAGAAATTGAACGGAAATTGAGAAAGGAAGGTTGTTACTTCCTATCCCACGGTTCAAATCACGATTGGTGGTATAGCCCAATCACAGAACGACGGTTTCAACTCCCGCGACACAAAAGTGAAGAAGCGAAATCGAAAACAGTAAAAAGTATTAGTGAGCAATCCGGTGTTAAGTTTTGATTCCGGCAATTGCCGAACAAAAAATATAGAGATATGAAAGCAAAAGTAATTATTGAACGCGGTATCGACGGCACTTATGATGCAACTATGGAATTTATTAAAAGTGTTCCGTTTGGTCTTTTGGGTCAAGGGAAAACAGTATCGGAAACAATGGCCGATTTTAATAACTCGTATGCTGAAATGAAAGCCTATTATGCCGAAGAAGGAAAAGAATGTCCGGAATTAGAATTTGAGTTTAAATACGATGTCCCTTCATTCCTGCAATACTACGCCTATGCGTTTACATTGGCCGGATTGGAGCGCATAACAGGTGTGAACCAAAAACAGTTAGGGCATTATATTAACGGGGTGCGTAAACCGAGCGAAAAAACGATTAAAAAAATAGAGGATAGCATTCATGCTTTCGGCAAAGAAATATCGTCTGTTAGCTTTGTTTAATTATTACTGGTCAAACTTTTTAACAAGGCAGTTAGTTCCAAAATGGAACTAACTGAATTTTCGTCCAACTGTTTTCGATATCCTTACAAGAAAACCGTTCCACAATATTCTGTACCCATTATCTGACATAAAGTAGAACATTCTCCCGAAAACCTGTGAGACTTTCTTTTTGGCACTCTCCATACCTTTGCCGCCGCAACCCCCGGAAATGTCTCCGTGGGCCGAGAAAAACACTTAATTATCATGGGAAATCCCAAGAAGAAAGTAACCATCTTCAAAACCGCATCGTCCACAGAAACCGCAACCATCACTCTGGAACGCCTGTTCAAGTACATTCAGGAAGGCAAATGGCGACACCTCGTCGACCGCATCCGCCAAGCCCTGGAACGGGGCGACAAAAAGGAAGCCGACCGCCTGAAACGTAAACTCGCCTACGTCTGCTACGGCGGACTCTTCCCCAACGGAAGTCATGCCGCCGAATGCCTCACGGAGTACACCGGCATCATCGTCCTGGACTATGACAACGTGCCCCCCGAGCAACTCGAACTCCTGAAAGACTACGCCTACTGCTGCTCGCACACCGTGATGACCTTCATCACGCCATCCGGCCGCGGAGTCAAGGTAGTGGTGCTGACCAACGCTACCCGCGAACACCATGCCCTGGCATACACCATCGTATCCGCCTACTACGACAATCTGCTGGGGTGGAAAAGCGACGGCTCGTGCAAGGACATCAGCCGCGGACACTTCGTTTCGTACGACTATCATGCGCTGTACAACGAAATGGTAATCACCCCGTTCGACGTCGAGTCCATTATCGCCCGGACGGAAGCCGATGCCCCGGCTGGCGAAACAACTTCAACACAGGCACCGGCCGATGAAGTCTCTTCAACACCGTCCGAAGCCGACGACGAAGCCTTCTATCACAATCTTCCCGCCAACGCCACGCCCGAAGAATTCGTGCGTGCTTCCCTCATCATCTTCCCCACCGGCGTGGGCAACCGCAACACCCACCTCTTCCGCACCGCCTGCGCCGCCCGCGACCGCGGACTCCCTGCGCAGGACATCATCCACGGAGCCATCCGCCACATGGCCGAAGACGGTTTCGAGATACACGAGATCACCCGTATTGTAAAGTCGGCTTACTCCCGCAAAACGACCCGTACGACTCACAAGAAAAACGAAAAAGCACCTTTCAACTGTCACCCAACTGACAAACTGCTATTAAGCACCCAAAACACGACAACCACGTGGGATGAAGAAGACGAAAACCCCGATGGAGAGGAACTTCGCGAGCATACACCCACCTTCCCGGAGTTGGTTTACAGCCAACTTCCCGAATTTCTTTCGTCAGCTCTGAAGTACACCGGCAATGACCGTGAACGAGACATGCTTCTGTTGGCAATTCTTACCACCACCAGCGCACTCATACACACCACCAGCGGATTCTACGGACACAAACGTATGTATGCCAACTTCTACACTTTCGTCGTAGCCCCCGCCGCCTGCGGGAAGGGTGTAATGGACTACGCCTTCACCCTGTGCAAACACTACCTCAAAGAAATTTCCGACGAGAACGACCGTCTGGAAAAGGAGTATAATGAAGCGTGCGAGGCTTACGAGAAATACTGCAAGACCCGTAAGAAAGACACCCCGCCGATGGCGCGTCCCGAGCTCCCGGTATACTGCTATCTCCACATCCCCGCCACCATCAGCAAATCCCGCTTCCTGATGCACCTGCGAGACAACAAGGAGCGTGGCGGCTTCATCTTCGACCTCGAAGCCGATACGTTGGCAGCCACCGGGAAGGTGGAGTACGGCAACTACTTCGACTTCCTGCGTAAGATTTTTCAGCACGAAACCATCAGCGACTCTTTCAAGATAAACGGCAAACCCAACTACGTGCACTGTCCCAAGCTGGCTGTGCTCCTGGCCGGAACACAAGCACAACTCAACCGCCTTATCCCTTCACCGGAAGACGGTCTGTACAGTCGTTTCCTGCTCTATACCCACCGTCAGTTGGCAGTGTGGAGAGACGTCTCACCGTGCGATGATGAAGAGGCGGTGGAGCGGCACTTCGACCAGCTCTCCATGCGTCTGCACCAGATGCTCCGCTTCCTGGCAGCATCGCCTACCCGTGTGAAGTTGAGCAAGGCCCAATGGCGACGTCTGAATGATGTCTTCGGCACACTGCTTGCCCAGGAGAACATAAGCGACCGCGACGACTTCCAGAGCACCATCAAGCGTTACAGCCTCATAGCTTTTCGCATCTGCATGGTACTCACGTCACTGGAGAAAGCCACCCTGCGGATGGATGTGAAAGAGGTCCCCTGTTCGGACCGCAATTTCGAGACGGCTCTGTCCATCGTTACCGCTTGCCTGGAACATAGCCGCCTGCTCATCACCTCACTCAACGCTCAGGACAAGGATGTGCGCGAGTTGCAAAATCCCAACAAAGTACACTCCATCTTCAGTCGTCTTCCTATGACATTTACTTCAGCCCAGTTCCTCGAAATGGCGACGTATTTCCAGGTGAAGGAACGGGTGGCTTTCCGGGTGCTCAGGAAAGCTATCGGTCAGACTATCAGAAAATTGCAGAAAGGTTTGTATCAGAAATTGCCCCTATAGCAGTTTGACAGTTAAGTGACAGTTAGCGGTAAGGTGATGATGTCTCGTTACGGCGCTTCTACATACGTTTTCGGATGGATTACAAGTAATGTAACGGGGCATTGCGTTACTTCTAAATTATTTTACAAGTAACGTAATCGTCAGCTCCCTGGCTCCCCCATATACCGCACAATCAACTCCACTTCTCGCGGCAGGTAGGACCGCCGGTACTTATGATACCCCACCGCTTCCAGCGCAGCCATCAACTCCTTATTAAGCAACATCCAGTGGTAGAAATTATCGAGCGCACGTTTCACACATTGGTTAGGACAATAAAGCATCGCCAGTTCGGCCTTGGTATACATGCGGATGGGGAAGGCTTTTTCTTCGTCTGAAGGGTACATACACTATTCGGTTTTTAGTAGTTCGATGCGGGGCCCGTTGCCGGAGCTTCGCTAGTTTTCTATACCCTAAAGATACGAAATTATAGGCAATTGACAATGAAATTCGGTGGTTAATTCTGCTTATCTCTCCCTAACTCTCCCTAACTCTGTTTAACTCTCCATTGGCCTCACGCTCCTGCCATATCTTTGTATCAACAAAAGGAGGAAACTCCTAATTATTAATCTTTAATTCTTATTTTATTATGTCAGTACCATTCAAAAAAGTGTTGCGGAAAGATCCG
>JAVBVA010000102.1:0-21204 GCA_031554665.1 Bacteroides sp.
CACATCGCTACGCTCGTGTCTCTTTGTGGAGTGGTGAAAGTTTCACACATAAGGTCAACTGCTGATTCGCATACAATACAAAAAACACGAGCGAAGCGATGTGGCGAATAAAGACCGGCCTCATTTTCGCAGCGTTAAGCGTAGCCTGCACGAAAAGCGTTAAAAAGCTTCGGCTGTTTGAGCGAAGCGAGTTCCGAAGCTTTAGCTTTTCGTGCAGGCGGAGTAGCGTAGAAAATGCAGCCTTGATTTTTTCTTTGTTTCTTTCTTTTGCATCAAGGCAAAAGAAAGAAAATGACGGCGCCAGCCCAAAGACAAAAGACAAAAGAACATGCTCAGCCAAAGAAGCAACGTTAAAAAAGAAAGAAAACGCCCTTCAATCCGGGATTGAATCAAATTTGCGCTCCTTTGAAACAAAACTTACATCAATACACCGATAGAATCGCTTACTTTGCAACAGCTTTCCCGAGCAACTCATAGTATTCACAGAATGTAATACCAAAAAACATGATTCATTTAAGAAACGTATGTCAGATAACACGGCGCGCCGTCGGCCTATATATAATAGGTATAGCGGCGACCTTCATCTCCTGCCAGGCAGTGAATCCGCCATTTGTTGTCAAGCACCTGGGAGACGGACAAAGCATTGTCCGCATCGACGCACCGAAGAAGTATCTCCTGTTGCCGGTGGAAGAATCCGCGCCCGAAGCGAAACTTTATATGATTGTAGACAACGACGTGGTGCAGAACATGACCGTCCGGTTGGCTATTAAGCAGATCGATTATTTTGTACCGGTCGACCTGTCGGCTTACGACGGGAAGAGCCTTTCGTTCAACTTCCAGTTGATTGCCGATGATGCTATTTGCTGGCGGTCGATGGATGTGTCCGACGAGTTCGATACAAAGAACCGCGAGAAGTTCCGTCCCGTATATCACTTCACTCCCACGTATGGTTGGATGAACGACCCTAACGGTATGGTTTATAAAGATGGCGAATATCACCTGTTCTATCAGCACAATCCCTACGGATCGATGTGGGGTAACATGCACTGGGGGCATGCCGTCAGTCGCGACCTGCTGCGCTGGGAACATCTTCCCATCGCCATTGCACCCGACGGTCTGGGTACTATCTTCAGCGGTAGTGCCGTGGTCGATGCCAACAATACAGCCGGGTTCGGTGCCGGAGCTATTGTAGCCTTCTACACCTCGGCCGGCGAACGACAGACGCAGAGCTTGGCTTACAGCCTGGACAATGGTCGTACCTTTAAGAAATATGCGCGCAACCCGATACTGACTTCCACCATACGTGACTTCCGCGACCCGAAAGTGTTGTGGCATGCACCGACCAACAAGTGGGTGATGATCTTGGCTGCCGGTCAGGAGATGCAGATCTACTCGTCGCCCAACCTGAAAGAGTGGGTATTGGAAAGCCGCTTCGGCGAAGGACAAGGTGCACATGGTGGCGTATGGGAATGTCCCGACCTGATCGAACTCCCCATCGAAGGTACCGAGTTGAAGAAGTGGGTGCTGATATGTAACCTTAACCCCGGAGGTATATTTGGTGGTTCGGCCACGCAGTACTTTGTAGGTACGTTCGACGGACGGAAGTTTGTCAACGAATCGCCTGCCGTAACCAAATGGATGGACTGGGGAAAAGATCACTATGCTACCGTGACATGGAGCAATGCACCCGGTGGCCGGCATATCGCCCTGGCATGGATGAGCAACTGGGAGTATGCCAATAACGTACCTACCACACAGTTCCGCAGCGCTAACTCCGTTCCGCGCGATCTGTCGCTCTATACTTCCGGCGGGGAGACGTATGTGAAATGCGCTCCATCGCCTGAGTTGACAACGCTTCGTGGCAAGTCCTCCGGCAAGCAATCGTTCAAGGTAGACCGTACTTATAATCTCGATAAACTCCTTTCCGACAATACCGGCACCTATGAGATCGAGATGACCATCCGAAACAAGAATGCCGAAGTGATCGGTTTCCAACTCTTCAACAGTCAGGGCGAGGAAGTAGATATGTACTATAACCTGGTGGAAAAGAAGTTTACGATGGATCGTACCAAGAGTGGTGCGGTGAGTTTCAGTAAAGAGTTTCCGGCGGTAACTTCCGCTCCGACGGATGGTGGTGAGGAGATGACGCTCCGCTTGTTTGTAGATAAAGCCAGCATCGAAGCGTTCGGCAACGGTGGTCGCTTTGTGATGACCAACCTGGTATTCCCCTCGGAGCCGTACAACCGTGTCAGCTTCTATGCCAAAGGTGGCGGCTATCAGGTGACTTCATTCATCGTTCACAAGCTCGAATTAAAATAACATTATTCACCACAGAGTCACACAGAGTTCCACAGAGTCTACATTTTAGCTCAGTAGAACAGAAAACTCTGTGGAACTCTGTGTGACTCTGTGGTAAACAACAAACATACGAATATGCAAAAAAATATATCTTCCAGACTTATCCCGGTGATGCTCTGTTTCTTCGCCATGGGATTTGTCGATCTGGTGGGCATCGCATCCAATTATGTGAAAGCCGACCTGGGGCTTACCGACTCGCAAGCCAATATCTTCCCGTCGCTCGTCTTCTTCTGGTTCCTGATATTCTCCGTGCCCACCGGCATGCTGATGAACCGCATCGGACGCAAGAAGACCGTACTGCTCAGTCTCGTGGTGACATTTGCTTCATTACTGCTGCCTGTCTTTGGCGACAGTTATATGCTGATGCTCCTTTCGTTCTCGTTGCTTGGCATCGGTAATGCATTGATGCAGACCTCACTGAATCCGTTGCTTTCCAATATCATTAGTGGTGATAAGTTGGCCAGCAGTCTTACTTTCGGGCAATTCGTGAAAGCCATTGCTTCGTTTCTGGCACCGTATATTGCCATGTGGGGCGCTACCCAAGCCATGCCCTCGTTCGGACTCGGCTGGCGCGTACTCTTCCCAGTGTATATGATAGTAGCTGTTGTAGCCATCCTTTGGTTGAGCGGTACCCACATTGATGAAGAAAAAGAAGAAGGTAAGCCTTCTACCTTCGGGCAGTGTCTGGCTTTGCTGGGTAAACCTTTCGTATTGCTGTCGTTCATTGGTATCATGTGCCATGTAGGAATCGATGTAGGTACAAACACTACTGCCCCGAAGATATTGATGGAGCGTCTCAGCATGTCGCTCGATGAAGCCGGATTTGCTACCAGCCTTTACTTCATCTTCCGTACCGCCGGATGTTTTTTGGGTGCTTTCATCCTGCAAAAGATGTCGCCCCGCCTCTTCTTCGGTATCAGCGGAGCGATGATGCTGGTTGCCATGATCGGACTCTTTGCAGCCGATACCAAGACAGTGATTTATATCTGCATCGCCCTGATCGGCTTTGGTAACTCCAATATCTTCCCGATTATCTTCTCGCAAGCCTTGCTGAAGATGCCTCAGAAGAAGAACGAAGTTTCGGGGCTGATGATCATGGGGCTCTTCGGAGGGACTATCTTCCCGCTGGCAATGGGCGTGGCATCGGATGCTGTCGGTCAGGCAGGTGCCGTGGCGGTGATGGCTGTCGGCGTAGCTTATCTGCTGTTCTATACACTGAAAATCAAACGCAATTAAATCAATAGGTATGAATAACATAATCGTAGGAATGGGCGAAGCACTGTGGGATGTGCTGCCCGATGGAAAGAAATTAGGCGGGGCTCCGGCCAACTTTGCCTATCATGTGTCTCAGTTTGGCTTCGACAGCCGTGTAGTCAGTGCTGTGGGTAAGGATGAATTGGGTGACGAGATTCTCGACGTGTTTCGCTCCAAGCAGGTGAACCACCTCATTGAACGGGTGGATTATCCCACCGGAACGGTTCAGGTGACGCTCGATAAGGTGGGAGTGCCTTGTTACGAAATCAAAGAAGACGTGGCGTGGGACAATATCCCGTTTACCGATGAGTTGAAGCGGTTGGCGCTCAACACCCGTGCGGTGTGTTTTGGTTCGCTGGCACAACGCAGTGAGGTGAGCCGTGCCACTATCAGCCGTTTCTTAGAAACCATGCCCGACACCCCGGAGCAGTTGAAGATATTCGACATCAATCTGCGGCAGGGGTTCTATACCAAGGAGATTATCGAACAATCGTGCCAGCGTTGCAATATCTTGAAGATTAACGACGAAGAGCTGGTAGCGGTAAGCCGCATGTTCGGTTACCCGGGTATCGACCTGCAGGATAAATGCTGGATTCTGATAGCGAAGTACAATCTGAAAATGTTGATCCTGACGTGTGGAACGAACGGTAGTTATGTGTTTACGCCGGGAGTGATCTCGTTTCAGGAAACACCCCGGGTACCGGTAGCCGATACGGTAGGGGCGGGCGATTCGTTTACCGCCGCTTTCTGTGCGTCGTTGCTCCGGGGTAAGCCGGTTCCCGAAGCGCATAAGTTGGCAGTGGAGGTATCGGCGTATGTATGTACACAGAGCGGTGCTATGCCGGAGTTGCCCGAAGTATTGCGCAACCGGCTCTGATCGGAGATAAAGAACAGCATGCGAATGGCACAAAGTTTTCCTTCATGGAAGCTTTGTGCCATTCGTGTGTTTTATTTCCAAACAAAAAAACGTATTTTTGTCGGAAATCAGAACTCCTATTTACTATCCGTACAAGACTGAATATGGGACAAAAAAGAAGTTAGCTTATGAATCTGAAAGAGGAACTCTCGCAACGTGTTGGTATAGCCGAAGTCAAAGAAGTTGTCCGCTATGTGCAGGGGGACGAGGAACGGAAACAAGCGCTGTACAATCTGCTATACGATGCCAATGATACAGTCGTTTATCAGGCAGCATGGGCTTTTACTCACTTCTCACATGCTGAAAGCCGATGGCTCTATGATAAGCAGGATGCTATAACCGATAAACTATTGGCTTGCCCGCATCCGGGCATACGCCGTTTGTTGCTCAATATACTGTATCAGCAACAGCTCCCCGAACCGCCTCGTATTGATCTATTGGAATTCTGCTTACAGCATAGCATCTCCAAAGATGAACTACCGGGGGTGAAAACTCTCTGCTTAAAGATGGCCTACAAGTTCTGTATACAGATTCCCGAGTTGCTGGAAGAGTTTCGTCTGCACCTCGATCTTTGTGCCGATTCGCCGGTACCTGCCATCTATTCAGTGCATAAGAATATTCTGAAAGTTATGCGAAAAGGAAAGCCGCTTTCTTGTTGAGCGTTGGCTTGAATACATCTTCCTGATAAAAACTTGCCAGTGCTTCAATTTCTGATTACTTTTGTGGAAAGTATAAAACTGAAAGGAATGGAAATATATCATGGGGGCTATTGTGAGATAAAATCTCCGGAAATAAGAGAAGGAAAATTCTTCAAAGATTTTGGAACAGGATTCTATTGTACGGAGTTGAAAGAGCAAGCGATGCGTTGGGCCAAACGTTATGATACTCCTGTAATTAGTTCTTATTACTTGAAAACTGATCGTAATTTGAATATACTTCACTTTACCAATATGACCGAAGAGTGGCTTGACTTTATAGTCAATTGCCGCAAGGGGCTGGAACATTCCTATGATATAGTAATCGGTGCAATGGCAAATGATCAGGTGTACAATTATATTTCTGACTTTGTCGATGGAGTTTTGACCAGAGAGCAGTTCTGGGTCTTAGCAAAGTTCAAACATCCTACTCATCAAATCTGTTTCTGTACAGAAGAATCGCTAAAATGTATAACTTTCCTAAAAAGTGAGGAGATCAAGAAATGACTGGAAGGGAAAAAAAAGAATACAACGACCTGTTTTTTGTGTGCAGTTTGATAGATTATATCAGCCGCCGGACAAAGAATCATCGTAATGTGGTAGTCAATGCCCTAGGTAAAGAGAAATTGCAACATATTTACGAACTAGCCGATGTGTATCACAGTGAAAATATAGATAAGTTGACTGCGGAGTTGATAGAAAGCAAGAACATTGAGAACGGAACATTCGATAATGTAGCTACTGCTCAATATGCCATTCCTACACACTGGGACATCGGGAAAGTGTACAAACGATTGATTATAGATATCTGTGAGAAGCAAAAAAAACTGCCCATTGATACATTGATAGAAGTATATAATTCATGGCTATCCCGGAAACTGGAGGACTACAACAGTAGTCTTTATTATGAGAACCGGGATTATCTTTACCATTCTTATCTTAAAGGAGAGGTTCTATAAGGAAATCATATAATGTGCCGTTCAATGACAAACGATACCAAATGCAGCATAAAAAGGAAGAACCGGATGAATCCCGCCTTAATATAGATATGAATTCGGACTTCTATCAAAGTAGGAAATATAAATAATATGAGAATGGATTTCAAACTAAGAGAATGGAAAGACTCCGATCTGTCCAGTATGGTGAAGTATGCCAATAACGAAAACATAGCCCGATGGCTGACCAACGCATTTCCGCATCCTTACGCCGAAGAAGATGGAAAAGCTTACCTAACAATGATTGCCAACGACAATCCTACTAAAGTATTTGCCATCGAGGTGAATGGGGAAGCGGTGGGCAGTATCGGAATATTTCCCCAATCGGATATCCACGAAAAGAGTGCGGAGATGGGATACTGGCTCGCCGAAGAGTTCTGGGGACATGGAATCATGCCAAGCGCTATTCGGGAAATAGTCGATTATGGTTTCCGTACATTCGATATCGTCCGGATCTTTGCCCGCCCTTTCGCTACGAATCATAAATCGCAAAGGGTACTGGAGAAAGCGGGGTTTCACTTCGAAGCCCGATTGCAAAAAGCTTTGTACAAGAATGGTGAGTTGATGGATGAAATGATTTATGTAACGTTTCGCAAGGACGTTTGAGTATGATTCATTCATTGTATCCAAGTATATATTTGATTGACATATTGATGGTGAATTGATGGAATAGGTAGACGAAATGGTGCTTTTTCTATTATTTGCTAACGTGTAAATTGGATAAAAAACGGCAGATAGAAAATCTGCTGCATATATATGTGTGTTAATATGCACAACTTCTTACTTTTTAGATGCGTTTTTGTATGTAAATACACTTTCGGAAGCAGTGAAACTTATCAAAACAAGCAATCAAACGAGGCGAAGGTTTTAAACCTACCACCCGAAGGTTTAAAACCTTCGCCTCGTACCTTTTAAACCTTCGATCTCTATGTTTATTATTTTTATCCAGAAGGCTTTTTGGATGATAATTCTTTGGTCTTTTTGATCTGTCTTTTTAATCTCGTATAGTATGTTTTTGTGTATTTTTGTCTTTTAATCTATTCTGTATTCATTCAAAGTTGTCTATAAGACAGAAGTGTGCTTTTATTTTGATTTTTCTCGATCCGTTATCCTTGTGTTTTTCTGAGTGAATGGAATATCTTGCTGTAAACAAAGCAAGGAGCAGGCATCAGAATAATCATTCTGTCAGAAGTGACAAAATGATTATTGATGAAAGCTTTGACAGAGCATCATTGAAGTGAAGTTATATCATGGCCTGATTCTGGAGAACTTGTTTTTCTCGATATTTTGATTAACTTTGTGTAATCGAAAAACCACACATACCATGAAAAGAATAATTATTACCTTCCTATCTTTATGGCTGGCACTATCTGTGGGTTGCCAGAGCAAAGGAACCCCATCGGAGTTGAATTTTGATTTCGAACGTGTTGAGAATGGAATGCCCATTGGTCTGAACATATCCGCTAATTCGGATTATGTAACCTATCTGGATTCTGTGAATGTAAAAAGCGGGAAGTATGCTGTTGTAATAGAGTACAAAGGCGAAACTCCTGCTTTTAAGGCAGTCTCTTTCACGCTTCCCAAGAACTATGGCGGGAAGCAGATCACCCTTTCGGGATATATCAAGACTGAAAATGTGGCCGGTGGCTATGCCGGGCTTTGGATGAGGATTGACCCGGAAATAGCATTCGACAATATGGGGCAGCGAGGGATAACCGGAACGACGGACTGGACAAAATATGAAATCACGCTGGCTATGAACCCTACTAAAACGAAGGAAATTGTGGTTGGAGGACTATTGACTGGCAAAGGTAAGATGTGGCTGGATAATCTGAATGTGTTGATCGACGGTAAGCCTATTGATGAAGCGAAATTAGTTGAACGGGTACTCCTGCCTGCCGAAAAAGATCATGCGTTTGACGGTGGCTCAACGATTGTATTCCCGGAACTCACCAAACAACGGATTGCCGATCTGGATCTACTGGGACGGGTATGGGGATTCCTGAAATACCACCATCCGGAAGTAGGCAAAGGGAACTACAACTGGGATTATGAGCTTTTCCGCATGCTGCCGGGCTATCTCAACGTGAAGAATAAGAAACAACGCGATAAGGTGCTTCTCAACTGGATCAGCAAATATGGTGAAGTGCCCGTTTGTACTACTTGTAAAGAAACGCCTGCCGATGCTTATCTGAAACCCGATTTGTCGTGGATTGACAATACCGGGATGAGTGCCGACCTGAGACAGAAACTTCTGTTTATTTATGCAAACAGGCATCAGGGTGAACATTTCTACATCAAGATGGCAGCATTCGTTAGCAATCCGGAGTTTACTAATGAGAATGCCTATCGCGATATGCCTTATCCCGATGCCGGATTCCGGTTGCTGTCGCTATTCAGGTATTGGAATATGATAAAATACTTCTTCCCCAGCACTTATCTCACGGATAAAGATTGGAATACTGTTCTGAATGAATATATCCCCATGTTTCTGACTGCTCAAAATGGGCTGGAATACGAACTGGCCGCCTTGCAAATAATCGGTGATATACAGGATACGCATGCCAATTTGTGGGGTGGAGGTAATAAGATTAACGAACTGCGGGGAAGTCTGTATGCTCCCTTCAGGGTACAGTTCGTTGAAAAGAAGTTGGTTGTGACGGATTATTACAATCCGGAATTGAAAGAGATGGCAGGCCTGGAGATTGGGGATGTGATTACCCACATCAATGGCAGGCGAGTGGAAGCCATTGTCGATAGTTTGCGAAGATACTATCCGGCTTCGAACGAACCTGTCCGGTTGAGGGACATTTCTGCCGATATGTTGCGCTCGCCCCATAATATAATCTCTATCGACTATATCTCTTCGGGAATTGTTCAGAAGAAGCTCCTTACGCTTTACAGCCGGAATAACCTGAATATGTATCATTGGTACAAGACAGACCCTCAGGCGAAATGTTATAAACTGCTGGATGGAAACATCGGTTATGTGACATTGGCTATGATAAAAGATAAAGATATTCCGGTAATCAAAGAAGAATTCAAGGATACGAAAGGCATAATTATCGACATCCGCAATTATCCTTCTACGTTTGTTCCGTTCCTACTGGGTTCTTACTTCCTGACAAAGCCGACCCCTTTTGTGAAATTCACCATGGGCAGTATCAACAACCCGGGAATGTTTACATTTACCTCGGAACTTGTCATTTCTAAAGCAACTGCGCCCTATCGTGGCAAACTGGTGGTGATAGTCAATGAAATCTCCCAAAGTCAGGCCGAATACACTGCTATGGCATTTAAAGCCGGAGAAAATGTAACAGTTGTCGGTAGCACTACGGCAGGAGCCGACGGAAACGTGTCGCGCATCCTATTGCCTGGAGGGTTGCAAACGATGATTTCGGGTCTCGGCGTTTATTATCCTGACGGTGGACAAACTCAACGCATCGGCATCATTCCGGACATTCGAGTAGAGCCTACTATCGACGGAATAAAAGCGGGCAGAGATGAAGTGTTGGAGAAAGCTATCGGGACAATCAATCGTGAAACCGGAAGTGCTGAGTGATTTGTTTTGCAGAAAACGAAGATTAATTTATTCGAAACCATCTTTGTATATGATGAAAATATATTCACCTGATTATCAGATAGATGTTCGCTGGAGAGCTTGTGTGAAGCCTTAAAAATTAGTATCCCGATTATTTTCCGTCTTCTGCCTAAACGTGGGAATTCCAATACTGCTGAACGATAGCTACTACTTGCTACGAGCATAAATACATGGAACCTATGTCTTTTCATCTTACAAATAGTCAATATCATTAAACTGCTCCATCCAAAGTCTACTATATATGCCAGCCTCCAAACGCAACTCATGGTGGGTACCTTTCTCAGCCACCTTGCCATCCTTGAGCACTACAATGCAATCGGCCGTTTTCACCGTGCTCAAACGATGGGCAATGATAATAACCGTCCTCCCACGTGCTGCCAATGCATCTAAAGTCGCTTTTACATAACTTTCCGAGAAAGAGTCGAGTGAAGAAGTTGCTTCATCAAAAATCAGGATATCCGGCTCTTTGTACAAGGCACGGGCGATGGCAATACGTTGCCGTTCGCCCCCCGAAAGGGACGCACCATGCTCACCGATATAGGTCAGCAGTCCTTTGGGCTGTCGTTCTACAAATGGACGTAATCCCAATTCGTCGATCAGATTAGAGATACGTTTCATATCCGGTTGCAAATCGCCCACGGCAATATTCTCTACAATGCTACCGGCAAACAACTCAATTTGCTGCGGAACGGTTCCCACTCTGCGACGCAGGCTCCGGTTACTGATCTGCGCAATATCATACCCGCCAATACGTATCTGTCCTGTCTGAATGGGATAAATATGTTGCAGTAAAGAGATAAGTGTTGTTTTACCTGACCCACTCTCACCGATAATCGCTGTAGTTTTTCCCTTTTCTATGGTCAGATTTAAATCCTCGAATACCTGTCTGCGTGATCCATAGCGGAAGGATACTTTATCGAATATGATATCCCCTACCATTTCCGACGTAAATGTGATCTTTTGACTGTCATCCTGTTCACGCTCCAGATCCATAATCTGAAACAGACGGTCGGCAGCAATCAGAGCGTCCTGAATCGTCTGATTGGAAGTGATCAGTGAGCTGATCGGCGACAATACATAGCCCACCAGCGAATAGAACACCATCAACGTACCTGGAGTCAAATCCTGATCGACGACCAATATACTACCCATCCATAACACAGCGATAGTAATGCCGGTAGAGATAAACTGGATTCCTCCCTGCGCCATAATGGCGCCATAAATACTCTGGTAGGTATTCTTCAACAATCCTACAAAACGTGTTTCTGTCTTCAGGTTGGCATATTCCTCGATACCGAACCGCTTAATGGTAGAGATAGAGTTGATGGATTCCACCAATTGCGACTCCAAGTCAGCACTACTCTCCATGATACTGCGCTGATATTTCTTGTTCAGCCGATTGAAAAACCAATAGATAATAAAAAAGAGCGGCGCCGAAGCCAGAGTGATCAAAGCCAGTTGCCAGGAATAAACAAACATGATGCATACTGAAAATACCAAAATCATCATGTTCACCACAAGATCGAGCGATACATTGTTGATAAAGTTACGAATCTTCACAGCGTCGTTTACACGCGAGATGATCTCTCCCACCCGCATCGTATCGAAGAACTGTTGCGGAAGCGTCAGCAAATGTTTGTAATACCCCAATATCAGCGCCGCGTCAATGCGTTGTCCCGTTTTCAGAGCCAAAAAGCTCTTCATAGAACCGATAAATGTACGCATCAACAAAATGAGTAGCATTACTACTCCCATCAGATTCAACAAGTTCAGGTTCTTGTCTACTAATACATAATCAGTGATCTTTCCCACATAAACCGAAGTAGAAAGACCTAAAATACTATAAATCAATGCCCCGAAGATGGCTTGAAACATAACACTCTTATGCGGAGCCAGCAGCGAAAGGAACTTTTTCATCATGCTTGTCTTTTGATTTCCTTTTTGGAACCGTTCTTCCGGCTCCATCAGTACCAGCACACCTGTCCATACCTTCTGAAACTCCTCGTTCGTTTTTTTATGCATGCGCCCGTCGCCCGGATCCATGTACTCTACATAACTATCGGTCACTTTATAAATCACAACGAAGTGCTGCAATACATCTTTTACGATAATATGAGCGATGATAGGCTTGGGGACTATCTTCAAAGCTTCCAATTTGGCTCGTACCCCTTTGGCCGAGAGTCCTAACTTGTTGGCCGCTTCAATCATTCCAAGAACATTGGTCCCCTTCTGATCGGTAAATGCGTATTGCCGGATTCTGGATACCGGAAATTGCAAGCCGTAGTAAGCACATACCGAAGCCAGACAGGCTGCCCCGCAATCTGTTATATCATGTTGTCTTATTTTTATACCTCTTTTGAACATACCTTTATTCTTTTAAATATTAAAACTTGGCCAATCGTTGATTATTCTCGTATTGCCGGGGATTCACCCAGTCGTCAATCTTTTGGTAAAGCAAGTCGAACAAAGACCGTTTGGTGATCATGAAGTGTGCATTCACCGTCATTCCTTTTTTCAGAACTCCTTTCTTACCGCTTTTCAGCACCAGA
This sequence comes from Bacteroides sp., assembly GCA_031554665.1. Lineage (GTDB taxonomy): Bacteria > Bacteroidota > Bacteroidia > Bacteroidales > Bacteroidaceae > Bacteroides. The sequence continues at coordinate 12,369 of JAVBVA010000102.1, forward strand.
TGATCCCGTTCCATATTGCATTTCACTTTGTAGAAAGAATTACCTTGACTATCGGTCAAGAAGTCGGATGAGATTTCTTTCACCACTCCCGGTATGGTTCCCCATTCATTGTAGTTGAACGACTCTACCTGTACATTGACCGGCATACCGAGACTCATGAAACCAATATTGCGGGGAGTGACGTATACCTCAAAGCAGAGGGTGGAATCCGGGCTGACTATCGCCAACGACTGTCCGGCTTGTATGCTGCTGCCTCGATAAACACCAGAGAATTGATCGACGGTTCCGCTCACCGGGCTACGGACGATGTATAAGTCCTTATCCTTCACTTCCTGTTGCAGGTTGGTACTCATTTCATTTCGTTGATTCCGGTACGTATTCAGATCGGCTTGCCAACTACTGAGTTGACTTTCGTTCAGGGAAGCCAATTCATTCTGATGATTTTGGAGTTGATAATAGTATTTTTCGTACTCTTCTTCGGCGATCACCTTCTTGTCGAACAGTGTTTTGTTGCGCTGGTACTCCTTTTCTGATTGTGCAATGGCTGTTTCCAATTCTTTTTTGCGTTTGATGAAATAAGCGTATTCTTGTTGGCGCACCGGAGAGCGGAAAGTTGCCGGACGGTTTCCTTGTGCCAGATAAGTAAGATCGGACAAATGTGCTTCGAAGTCGGTCAGGCGACTAAACTGATAATTAATTTTGTTGTCCGAACTATTGGTTCTAAATCGCAGGATAATGTCTCCTCTATTCACTTGTTGCCCTTCGCGGATGTACACAGAATCCACCAGTTCGGTAATTGCTGATTTTATTTCTGTTTTCTCGGTAATAGGCCGTACAATACCCCCTCCTTGTACAGAGATATCTACATAGATAAATGGAAGTGCAATCAGCGTGGTAGTAATGGCTGCCAATACGACCCAGTAGATGACCTGGGATTTTGTTGTGTGTTGATAGATATATGTTTCAATACAATTCTCTATCCATTCTTCGGGTAATAACATACTTTTGTTTGTTTATTATTTCTACTTTTTCGCTTTATTGATAATGCAAAAGTAGGGCAATGACAAATAAAGGTATGTTACCACAACGTTATCATTATGTTAACAACAGTAAGAACATACTTAAAGTGTGATCGTCCGATTATTAAAGCTCGGGCTTCAATAATCGGACGATCACACTTTAAGTTAGTCTTTCTACGACTTCTTCTAAGGAACTACTACATTATTAAGAGTTCCATAGCCTACCCAATGCCGCTCCAATATCATGAGATAAACTCCCAAATATTACTACAGCACCAAGTACAATAACAAGAATATAAAACCACTTATGCTCCTTTACCTCAAATTTCATAATGATCTCAATTTATAGTTAATAAATAAATACGGGTGTCTTATTACTAAGACAACCCATATACAACATTGTTTACTCTTTTATAGCCCTTGCACAGGATCTGCCAAACTCTTCGGCAACTTCACCAAGTGCCACTACTAACCCTACTGCTGTAGCCAAAGCTTCCAAGAAGACTCCTCCATTTATCTCTGCTATCTCATTCGTTGTGAGATCCTTGTAAATATTTTCCATATTCATTTCTTTTTTATGATTTCATTTCTTCTGTAAATCCCTTTATAAACTTATCGGCAATGTATGCACTACCGGGCGCAACAAGATACATCCACCATGCTATTCCATCACCACCGTTTACTGTTTCCATCTCTGATAAGTTCATTTCTTGCAAACATACTTGTTTTTCTTCAAACTGTTTCATAATTGTTTTAATTTTTTAAATTTAACACTTAATTTATTTAATCTCAAATATAAAGATCTGTTATACTTGTTTTCTCTGTCACACGAACAAAGCCTGTTCATTAAAGCCCTGGTGGGAGTATAAGATCTCCTATAGTACCTCCAATATTGCCAAACATATCTACTGTTCGATACTGACCATCAATTCCTAACACATACCGGTTTCCCAAAGCATCGGTACATTCTGATCCGGGAATATACCCCATACCACCGTTTACACTTTTTTCTTCTTCTGAAGTTAATTCAATCATTGTTTTCATCTTACTTTTTTTTAAAAATAACTACTATCATTTTGTAAATCTCATTATTCTTTTATCAAAGGTCTAATAACACTTTATTATTTCCTTCCAGTCAACAGGTTCCTGAGTTCCGTTTGAGTCTCCCAGGATTTTCTCAAAGGGTCGAGAGTCCCAACAACCACCCATTATTTTTGCTAACTCTTCAGCGCTTTGCGCTACTACTAATGGTGTTTCCATTTTAAATAGATTTTGTTTGTTATACATTATGTTAATAAATAAACTCTTTTTTAGCAGATTCGAATATCTGTGCTATTTGCTAATTAGCTGGTATCATATAGTATGAAATTTTCTTTCATTGTTTTACTTTTTGATGTTGCAAAGATAGGGTGGGCTTTCTTAACGTTGTGTTATCGGTATGTTATCATTATGTTAAGAAAGCGTTTGACAATTACTAATCTATATATACTATTCTCACTTCACCATCCACAAAAATATATTGCACAGTTCCGCCTCCAGAAATAGATTGTGCTTCTTCATTTGACAAAATAGAAAAAATACTGTCCATAAAAATCAATGTTTTAAATTATTAATTACTAATTGTTTATTTCACTGATGCAAAGATAAAGGGTCTCTTTCTGTTAGAATGTTATCACAACATTATACAATCTTAAAATATTGTTACTATATTTGCCGGAAATCTTAGAGAATGAAGAATACATATATAAGAATAGTAACCAGTGTAGGACTTATAGCCATATTAGCATTACAGGTAATATGGTTATACAATACATATAGCCTTATCAAAGTTGATATCACAGGTAAGGCTAATGAACTACTTGAGAAAGCAATTAATTATGAAGTTAGTTTAAGATTTGCTAATGCACCCAAAGGGACAGCAATCACTTCTTCCCTTACTGATACTAAAGAATCTATTTCTCAAAGGTCATTCAAATCTGGTATATCAGATTTAAACGAAGGATTATCAAAAATAGGTCTAATCATGTCACTAAACAAAATTGATTCGATTTATAGAATCTTACTCAAGGAAGCCAACCTCTCTTCTAAAGATTTAAATGTTACTCTTCTATCCCCAAAGGATAATAAAATAATCCAAGTAACAAGTGACGCCAAGCAATATAATACAGTTATTACTGAACTGTGTTACATTCGTTACGACAAGTCAGAAGCCATCCAAGCAACTTTACTTAATCCATATTGGATATTATTCCAACGCATGGGTCTGTTGATGATCGCTACAGTGATCCTCACCATCTTTGTCATCGGATGCATCATCTACCAAATAAGAATTATCAATCTCCAAAACAAAATAGCAAAGATGCGCGAAGATTTCTCCTATGCTATGATTCACGATATGAAAACCCCATTGACCTCCATTCTAATGGGAACTCACATTCTGCATAGTGGCAAGTTAACAGAACAGCAAAAGATTGACAAACACTTCCGTATTGTGGAAGAAGAAACCAAACACTTGCTATCGCTTACTAACAAAGTGCTTACTATCTCTAAGCTGGAGAAACATCAACTGGAACTCGAGAAAGATATTGTTCCGTTGAAACACATGATAGCCGATCTTATCGAGAAATTCTCTGCCAAGTCGGCTAAAGCAACCTTCACCACGCGATTTCAAACCGACTCTGTCTACGCAGACTCCGAATACTTAAAAGAAGCCATTAGCAACCTGATTGACAATTCCATCAAATACTCAGGTACAAGTGTTAATATCGAAATTTCTGCAGAAGACACCAACGATGAATACACGCTCATCAAGGTTAAAGACGATGGGAACGGCATCGCTCTCGAAGATCAGAAAAAAATATTTGAGAAGTTCGAACGTGCAGCCGCTTTTGGAAGAACCAGAAAGGGAGGAGCCAGCGGATTCGGACTGGGGCTGAATTATGTACAAAATATTACCGAGGCACATGGTGGAAGAGTGCTGCTGGAAAGTATCGAAAACCAATTTAGCGAATTTCAACTTTATATACCTCACTCAACAAAATAACCTATGATAAAATTACTATTAGTAGAAGATGATACCTACTTGAACTACATTGTAAAAAGTGGACTGGAAGATGTGATTGGCGGATATGAGGTGCTTATAGCCGAAAACGGCGAAGAAGGGCTGAAGGCATGGAAGGAGCACCGCCCGGACGTAATCATCGCAGATATCGAGATGCCGGTGATGAATGGCTTTGATATGGTGGGAAAAATACGCGAAGTGGATGGCAATACACCTATCTTATTTGCTTCGGGCCGCATTATGCCTAAAGATGTAACCCATGGTTATATATTAGGGGCCAACAATTATGTAAAGAAACCATTCAACCCTGAAGAACTCAGTGCGCACATCCATGCAGTACTAAAAATGAGATCGGGCGCCCGCTATAGAAATGAGACCGAAACATACAAATTAGGGATATATACGCTGAATGCTGGACATAGCTTCTTACTCAAAACCAACGGAGAAAAAATACAGCTCACTGCGCGTGAAGCTGGTCTTTTGAAGTTACTCTGCGAAAACAAAAACGAAGTAGTTAAAAAGAGCATCATTCTGGAGCTCTACTGGCAGGGACAGGACGAATATTTTGCTTCACGTAGTTTGGACGTTTTCGTCACCAAACTGCGTAAAAAACTGAAAGACGAATCGGTAGAAATCCAAACAGTCAAAAGCGTCGGGCTGATGTTGGTTACAAATAAGTAAAAGATTGCTTAGTACATGAAAAAAAATATATTTAGCTGATTGTCAGGTAGATATTTAAGTAAATAAAAAGCGAGAGGCTACTTTTCAGCGCCTCTCGTTTTGATGTATTCTCGTATTATTTTTGGGCAATCTAAACCAGAGAATTAAAAATGAAATACAGACTCACTGTTCTTGGGTGATTCCCACCAGTTAGTATTTTGCGTACCGCCTGATTGTACCCAATTGGTGAAGCTGGGATAAGCTTCCTGGATATTCAAATATTCTTTTGACCATTTGAAAGAAGAAGGAACAACAATACCCCAAACCAGATTTTCTTTACTTACATAATACAGACTTGGAGTAGAAGCATCATTGTTGCTTCCAAAATATTTGGATGCGGCCTTCAATGATGGCTTGTAGCCACGAAGGTGAATTTCTTTTCTGTTATTGAGATTATCGTCACCACTTATAATAAACATATTGAAAGACGAAATATCAAATGTCGGAGCAACAGGGGTTGCAAATGTCACTTCTATCGTGATTTCCGGAACATTAGTAACATTATCTGCACTTCCTATTACTGTATTTACAAATACTCCATTGTTTCTTCCGAGGAAGGCGTGTGCTTCGAGGAATAACGGAATAACTGCATAATCCTGACCGGCTTCAACTCCAGAACTCAATGTGCTGAATCCTGTAGGAGTCTTGCTGCTGTAAGTGACAGATTGAACGTTTGTAGCGCTGATACCATCGAGCATCAATGCACCGCCTGCTTTTCTGGAGGCTCCAACAGCCTGAAGCTTATATGCAAAGCTCAACTTAGTGATCTGGTTGCTATTGTTCATTGTCTTGGTTATGTTACGAACACTGATCACAACGTCATTCATATCATAGTCTCCATAAAGAGGCCACAAGTCCTCAAACAAGTAGGAGTAAGTATATGGATCGTTTACGGGATCCAACGGAGGTTCTACCGGAGGAGTAGTTGTGCCACCGTAGCCTTCGTTACATTCTGTTTTCGGAATGGTAATGGTAGCAGTTGTCGAGCTTGCCCATTCCACACTTGAATCCATAGACCAGCGTGGCTCCTGACCTGCAGGCATTAACCGTTCCGGATGATCATCACATGCTATCTGAAGGTTTCCTGCATAGTGAACGATATTGGGAGCATCGTCTCCCTTCACTACTTTTGTAAATTTCAGTAATGCTCTCTTTGCTCCGGTTCCATAAAAACCTTCATTGTCTGCTCTTCTGTTCTGTGCCAACGTGGTAGTTCCTTCTACTACCATGAGAGACTCGCTGCCCATTTCCATACGGGTATTGTACAGGCTGGCGTCTTTCGCATAAATGTAAGAGTTATTAACGAATCTGGATTGGCGCAGGTTGAAGAAGTTGTTTACATACAGCTTACAGTTGTTGTAGTAAACGGCATTGTAGGTGATCGATTCGTAATTCTTGGTTATCCAACACCCATTATTTATCCATGTATCATCGCTGTCGGTAGTTGTCATTTCGGCCACAGTCATATCACCGTTATTCTGAGTTCTGGCGCTTCCCGTAGAGTGGAAGTATCCACATTGGATGGTATTATCGTTGATCAGTCTGTTGGTTCCTGTCGTCTGGAAGATTTTACCGGCTACGGTTATATCACCGGTCGAGCTGTTGTAAATAACTGCTGTATTGGTAGTTTTCCATCCGCCCTTCACATCTACTACACCATCGTTATAGAAAATAGGATCGCTGTTCAGTTGTAAAGCTTCGGCGTTTGTACTGGTAACCTGGAAGGTACCTGCGTTGTAAATCTGAGTTTTTCCCTGGAACTGGGCAGTCTTCACAATGATGGTGCCCCGGTTATATATTTTAGCAAGATCGCTGCTCGTTTGAAAATGTCCATTGATTTCGAGTGTTGCACCTTCTCCTACTGATATGACCCATTCGTTAGTAGTGGCAATCATGTCTCCTGTTATGGTCAGCTTCTTTCCCGGAAGAACAAAAAGCTTTCTGCCTAGAAACCCTGTTAATGGCATCCCTCCGGAGAGTGAAGCATTTTCTGTAACATAAAATGCAGCATATTGACCGATACAGTTAACGCTGGTAGAAGTACTTATTACTTTGAGGTTTTTATAGGCTGAAGCTGTTCCCTGGGCCCAACCGGAGTTAGGAAGATTAACGGCATCGCTTGGTGCGGCAGTTGGGAAAATGTTTGTATCAGTGCTGCTTGGTACGCTGAAACTTATACCTTCCAAGTCTGTAGTAGCACGAGTTACGGATTTTGCAGCTTTGGCCGTTTCACTACCGAAGGCGCAATTGATGCTTTCGTTAGTAATGCTTGCCATACGTACGCTCGACAATCCGTTAGGAGCCGTTTGGCGAATAAAAATTTCTTTGATCGTACTGGGAACAGTTACCTTTGTAACAAAAGGACTATTTCCTTTTGCCAACCCCCGGCTTATAAGATTTGCACTGGGTGTGATGACAGGATTCTGATCGAATATTTCTATTAAGTAATGGTACTGCCCGTTGAATTCATCCTTAACCGATACGGTTACATTGGTCGAGCTCATTGTCTTCCAATCAAAATCAGCCGGAACGACAATTTTCTCGAACGGATTTTGTGCTTGGTATTCAGAATCATAATAGTTTCGACTTTCGCAAGTGAATAACTATGAATAAAAAAGGCTCAGGGATTTCCGCATGTCGCGGAATATTAGTATATTACGGTTGCAAAAATCACATACTAATTCCCCAAGCCATGCACAAAAATAGCGAAATAATTTCAGAACTCAGTAGCTTTTTCCAAGGAAAGCATAGCGATAAGGCTATAAACAGCATTCTAAGTGTAATTCGTAGCATTCGTCTTACCGAGAAACAACTTGGTGTAAGCAAACAGCCCAACTGTAAATTTACTACGTTGCAAGTTTTTCATTTGCTACTCCTATTCCCTTTCTTCATGGTCAAGAGCGCCTTTCATTTTTCAAATTCTTCACTTGGTAACTTGTTTTCCTGTGAGAAGGATATGTTCTATCGTTTTATGGAAAATGGTAACATCGATTGGCGCAAGATACTCTATGGCATAAACCTGCAACTAATAAACAAGATTTCTTGTCGCAAGGACTCGAAAAAGAGTAGTTCTCCAGTCTGTCTAATCGTTGATGATTCGGACTTTCCCAAGAGTGGTATACGAACTGAATTTATCGGAAAGATCTATTCCCATGTTCTACACAAAAGCATTTTGGGTTTCAAAGGTTTATTCTTGTGCCGTACTGATGGAAAGACTCAAACCCTTTTGGATTTCTCCCTGCACGGGGAAGAAGGTAAAAATCCAGATAAGGCTCAAGGACTTACTGCCAAGCAACGTAGTAAACGTTTTTCCAAAGAAAGGGCTGCCACAGAGAAAGTCTCTGCTCGTATTGCAGAGTACAAAGAATCTAAATTGAGCAGGACCATGCAAATGGTAAAGGATACCATACAGCAGGGAATACGTTTCGATTATTTGCTGGTTGACAGCTGGTTTACTTGTGCAGACCTGATACAGTTTATTTCCAGGCGCCACATCAAATGTCATTTATTGGGCATGATTAAGATGGGAAACACGAAGTATGAGACCTCTTTTGGAAATCTGAAGGCTTCAGCAATCGTAGAGAAACTGACCAAATGTAAAGAAGTGAAATACAGTCGACAGCTAAACTGTTATCATTGTCAAGTGGAAGCAGTCTTTGCAGGAAGAAAAGTCAAACTGTTCTTCTGCAAAAGAGGAAAAAAGGGGAATTGGCACGGAATGCTAACCACTAATCGCAATCTGGGATTTGTGGAAGCTTACAAAATTTACTCCATGCGTTGGGCTATTGAAGTTTGCTTCTTCGAGGGAAAGGGATTACTTGGGCTGGGAAAATGTCAGGCCAGAAACTTTTCAGCACAGGTTGCTAGTGTTTCATTGACTATGATTCAATACAACATACTATCGGTCATAAAACGATTTGAAGCCTATGAAACTATTGGAGGCTTGTTTAATCAAGCAACCAAGGGAACAATGGAGTTGTCGGTGACAGACAAAATATGGGAAATCATATTGAATGTTGTTACCCAAATTGCTGAA
>JAVBVA010000059.1:0-45673 GCA_031554665.1 Bacteroides sp.
TGTCCAGTATTTTCTAAAAGACAACCGACGAAGGAACCAGGGGAGTCAAGTGACAACACACTTAGGAAAGAAGGGCAAGTCATTGACAACCTGTTTAGGGAACCAGCGTCAAAACTGACAACCTTTTTTAGTATAAGTCAAAACAATGTGTTTCATACCGTTGAAACACTCTGTTTCATTGCTTGAAACAAAGTGTTTCACTATGAGAAACAAGGTGTTTCCCCTTTGAAACAAAACAGCAACATCGCTTGAGAAAGACAGTCATGTCACTTGATACTGATAGTTACATCGCTTGAAGCCGGCACTTTCCCCGCTACTACAGGCTGTTCACTTACTGACAGGCAGGCACTACACAGTGAAGAACCTCTTTTTTCGTATAGAGAAAGGTGTCCTATTTCGTCTGCACCATCACACTACCCTTTAAACCTACATGGGTGTTTACCGAGCCATTAAGTAGAACCCGAAGATCGCATTTATCTTTTGTGGCAGGAAATTCCACCTTAAAGTTTTGTTCATCCATGGTAGCCTTAGTACCGAGTAATTGGCCATTCAACCAAATTTCTGCCTTTCCAGCCATATTCTTGAATAAGATGGCTCCACCTTTTTCCTGGTACTCTTGATAAAGAGTGAACTCTGAACGCCAAATAACATAGTTGGCATCCTTCAAAAACAGTGCACTACCCGCAGTTATCTGTTGCCAGCTGTTCATGTCATTATCCGCTATCCGGCAGGTTGCATCAGGCTTTTCGACAGAGAAAGGAGAGACAGTCCATTTGGTTAACATCATCGGAGGGTTCTCTATAGGAACAAAAGGAACAGGGGCAACTTCATTGACAGGAATAATAAGGATGGCAGGCTTCAGACCCGGGGTGGTGGCAGTAAGCTTTACTTCTCCCGTACCATCTGTGGCTTGTATTATAACTTGCGCCAAACCATTGAACAGGCTACGCTTATTTCCTTTCTCCGGTTCATGGCAGTTGGGATTGCCATTGCCTAAACCAATAATCCGGGCAGGACCGGTTATGCTAAACTCTATCATATGCTGGGCTGTCGGCACAGAACGTCCCTTGGAGTCCAGCGCTTCGACGGTAATAGGCATGGCATCTCGTCCATCGCCAGCCAGACTGGTGCGATATGGAGCCAGCTGAAGACGCACCGGTTGCTGGGCCGTTTCGACTTTGGTACGTGCAATCACCTTGCCTCCTTTGTAGCCGATTGCTTCCAATCGCCCCGGTTTATAAGGAACAAACCAAGTGTTCATCTCATAAGGATCAACTTGCAGCTCGGATATTTCCTTCCCATTCAGCAGCAGTTTCACCTTGTCGACATTACTCAATGCCATTACCTTGATGGGTTTGCCGATAGAATCTGCAGGCCAGTTCCAATGAGGTACCAACTCCAACACCGGTTTGTCCTTCAGCCATTGAGCCTGATGCAGATAATAAGCCATTTTGGGGAATCCACACAAATCCATAATTCCGAAAAAAGAGCTGACGGACGGCCATGTGAACGGAGTAGGCTCACCGTGATAGTCGAACCCGGTCCAGTAGAAACAACCGGCCATCCAGGGGCGCTCTGCCACTACCTTCCATGCACGGCGATGAGTGGCTCCCCAACCGGCACTCTCAGTATCGTACGAGTCGATTACGTTCCTTGATTTATCTGTCACATACTCGCCTCTGACCATGAAGGCCGACCCATCTTCCGAGCTGATCAGCGGAAGGTTGGGACTCTTCTCGTGGAAGCGGTCGTAGCTGCCAATCTGGTAGTTGAATCCACCGACATCCACAGCCTGCGACACGTTGTATTCGGAGAAAAACCCTCCGTTCATCGCTGCCGTTACCGGGCGCGTCGGGTCCATCTGCTTAACCACGTCGTACATACGTCGAACCATCTCGTAGCCATTTTCAGATCCCTGCATTGGTTCCTCATTGAACACCGACCAAAGAATGACGCTGGGACAATTGCGATCGCGACGCACCAACCACTCCAGCTGACGTATATACTCGGGAGAGGTGTTAAACAGCCTGTTTTCGTCCAAAACCATAATACCCATGCTGTCGCAGGCAGCCATAAACTCTTTAGCCATCGGATTGTGGGCCGCCCGGTAAGCATTGACACCCATCTCTTTCAGTTTACGAAGACGGAATTCCCACAAAGCATCGGGAACTGCAACCCCTACTCCGGCATGATCCTGATGATTGCAAACGCCTTTGATTTTTATATTCTCCCCGTTCAACCAAAAGCCGGTATCCGCATCGAAACGGATGGTACGGAAACCACAATTAGTTTCTACTTCATCCATTACAATTCCATGCTGGCTTACCTGTGTTTTCACTTTATAAAGAGTCGGGTTATCCGGCGACCAGAGTTGTGGGTTCGAGACTGTCAGTGTAAGTCTGGCCAGGCCCTCCTTCAGCGATCCGACTGTGAGTCTGGCAGCTTGTGTAGTCACGGTGGCGCCATCGGGTGTATACAACGAAACCTTCACCTCACTGTCGGCAGGCAGTTTCCCCGAGTTATACAATGACACCTCTGCGGGAATGTCCCACTGTTCGTTACTCCTTTTTACCGGATTGGCAAACACGCCATCGGTAACAACGTGTAGCGACGAACGTTTTACCAGCCACGTATGACGATAGATACCTGCACCTTCGTACCACCAGCCTTCTTGCGCATCGGCATCTACCCGTACGACAACCGTATTTATATAATCGCCATACGTGGCATAGGGAGTAATATCGACATACATGGAGGTATAGCCGCACCAGTTGCGATGCAGCACTGTTCCGTTGACCCAGATGGTGGCATGAGTAGCAATACCGTCGAATTGCAGTTCCAGATGTTTTCCCTTATCTTCGGGCGACAACCTGAACTTACGACGGTACCAGCCGAATCCCCGGTGATAATACCCCTGCGAGAGATTGGTCTCCGGATCGACCTTGCCTTCGATAGCCCAGTCATGAGGCAGATCCAGTACCCGCCAGGAAGCATCATCGTACTCGGGCGATGCTGCTCCGCTTACACGACCCGCTTTGGCATTTCTATATGTTTCGTTATGCCCCTTGATAACCGGATAGGGAATATCTCCCTGATGGAAACGCCATCCTCTATCCAGCGAGAGTACTTCGCGTTGTACCGCTTTCTCTTGAGCATGACCTATAAAGCACGATACAACAACACACAAAATAATTAAAATAGTTCTATATGGTACCATGGTTTGTACTAATTGGCTGTTTGATTCACTTTCTCTTTTTCAACCTTCTGTTCGCTCTGCGATCGGTAAAGCATATAATCTTTGGTATTCAATGCCGGGAAGCCATATTTCTTAAGATGGTTGCCCACTTCCTTCAAAGTCTTTATGTTCTCCTCCTGAATACGTCCATCCGGGTAAGGAGCAATGTTCAGAAGCAAATTGGCATTCATCTTCGCACAGTTGTCCAACAACTCCAACACCTCTTCTTTTGATTTTTGCCGTTGACGCGGCGACTCCATATACCCCCATGCCATGGTTTGAATCGGTATATTCAGTTCAGCTGGTTTTGCTTTGTTGCTTTCCCAAGAGCGATCGGCAGCATCTTGTACCGACTGCGGAAGTCCTGCATTCTTGAACAATCCTGACAAAGAGCCCATATTCCTTTCGCCCGTAATGAAATCCTCATTACCATTTGCACCGGTCTTGAACACGACCAATGCATGCGGCTGGATGGTATGGATCATATCATACACTTCCTGGATATTGAACAGGTCGGGGTATTGATACACACCACCCACTGTGTCGAACCACAGTCCGGCTATAGGGCCGTACTGTGTGCACAACTCCATAATCTGTGTCTTGGCGAAGTTCAGATAATGTTTAAAGTCTTCAGGTTGCTCATACTTATACTGTGCAGGCTGCACGTCATAACGGGGACGCGCAGGATTGTACATGGATCGTGGCAAATAATAAGGATGGTACCAGTCCAAACCTACCGAGTAGTAGATAAACAACGCTATTCCCGCTTTCCGGCAAGCCACTGCCAGTTCTTTTACGAAATCACGCTGAGGTGTAAAGTCCATGCTGTCGTAGTCGGTCGCTTTGGAATCCCATAGGGCATACCCATCGTGGTGCTTAGCTACAAAAGTGATATACTTCATTTGGGCGCTTACGGCCAGGTCTACGTAATCCTGTGCATTGAATTTCTCGCCTTTGAACTCACGCGCTTTCTGCACATACTCATCCAGGGGGATGTTTTTATTGTACATCACCCATTCCCCTTGGGCATACAGAGAAGCCGGACCCCAATGAATAAATAATCCAAACCGAGCGTCTTTGAACCAGGCTACGGCTGCTTCCTTGGGTGATTTCGCATACTCTGCCTCATATCCTTTCAGGTAATAGGGCATTCCTCTCCACGTCTGTTCCTGCCCTCTCAGACTTGTTCCAAAGAGCAAACAGACAATCAGTATTATTATTTTATTCATTGGGTATCCATTTTAAATTATTCAGTTACCTATCATTCCTCAGGACAGGTCAATGCCCCTCATGCTGCCATTCCAAAATGAACAAAGAGCCCCAATCCTGCATTAGGAAATGTTTCTACTATTTATATACCAGCCAAGTGGTCACTTCCGTATCTGTATCAGCAGAGAAACGAATCCATCGGGCCTGAAACTCTTTCGGGAAGTTATAGGTCCATTTCTCTCCGGCTTTCACCTTTTGTATCAGATACTCCATCCAGTCACCATTTCCGGTCGGATCGACTTCCACGGTGAAAGTAACCTCCTGAGAAGAACGATGCGACACGGTCAGTTCTTTCTTATCATAGAATCCTATCAGATAAGGATCGGATGGAACACCGGCTTTCACAGCCGTACCTTTCCATGGACCACCCATACCTACCGGCTTGCCCAATTGCCACAGGTCGTCAATAACACCTACCCATACGGCTGCCTTGCCATCGTTGGATACAATAATGTGTTCGTTCTTTTTTCCCGCTTCCGGCTTCACACCCGTAAGCACCAGCATACCCCGGTAAGAAGCATAATCGTTGATACGGTAGTTGTGAGTGGATATCGGGCGGATCTTGGCATAACCATCCGCATTCTCGGCAGGAAGCTCATAGAAGGTTCCCAGGCAAGAGAAGAGGTCGCGCTCGGTGGCTACTTCCCGGCAGATGCGTAGCTGGGCTTGATCCGTCAATGGTGCATACGCAGCATTTCCCAACGGGAGCCGCCATCTGCGTCCGGCATCGTCGACAATCAGTGCCGAACCATCCTCTATCGATATGATTTGGTGGGGGATAGCGAATTTCGACCGGATCGTATCTGCAGTCTGGGCATCTTCTTTGCGAATTAACTCCAACTTGTCGCCCATCTCGTAGTAGCCGGTTTCTTCTATCTGCCCATTAACAACCGTATTGGCCAATAATCCTAACGCACGACGGTTACCTCCGAGCCCGTACAGCAAACCTCCTGTCAGATTGTTTTCGGTGACCGGCACCAGACCAGCATACATACTTGCAGATTGCTGAAAACGGGAGTCAGCCGACGTGTAAATAAAGGTCACCGTAGCCGATGTTGCCTTGTCCGTTTTCACCCGGACCCATTCTCCTCTTTCCTGTGCGGCGAATATCACACTGGCAGCCTTTCCGGGTTCTACTGTTACAGCCTTCAACACTTGCCATTCATTGTTTCCCGTTTTATCTACCTCGTAAGTAAAAGTCACCGGTTGCGCTCCCAGATTCTTAATCCAACCCATGCGGCTTGTCCAGCCGGTAAATAAGAAAGGATCGGAAACTTCATTAGCTTTTACCTCTTCTTTTACCCACACAGCTCCGTCTACGGTAGCGGGTCCCAGCTCATCTGGTTTGGTCAGAGAGGTAAACCACAGATTGGAGTTCGACTGACCAGGACCTTCGATCTGCCCTTTGGCTTTTCGCTTGTTCAGGAATTCCTTCTGTGCCGAGTCATCGCAGCCGAACACCAGTTCGTCGTTCCAACGGGTGAAGTCTCCAATAACCTTCAGGTAACTGGTACGAGGACGAATACCTGCTGAAGAAGCTGTAGCAAATGTTTTCGGGAAACGCCAGAATAGCCCGTGCATAGTCATCAGATAGTCGGGTGATTGGTCTGTACCCACATTGCGGATACGTGGCCATTCGGTATTCCAGCCGTGTGCGCCATCATACGAGTGGCTCGCTTTGGGCAACCGATAGAAGCTCCATCCTTTTTGCGGTTCCCGTACACCTACCAACAGCGATTTATGATCCCATCCGGTCGTCCATATCGGATCGGTTTCGGGATTTGCATTTCCAGAAATACCACCGGGGCCGGTTACCTCCACAAATTGATTGCGACGGATGACTTTCCAGTCTTTACCGTCCCACTCGGACAAGGAACCGGATAACGCATCAAAAAACTTCATGGCTTCCGGGGTATTCTCTCCATTGTCAGAATAAACCAGTACACCTTGTCCTGAATACAATCCTTTACCATGCGCTCCCGGCAGTAAATCTGTATATTTAGGGTTGTTTACGGGATCTTCCGCGTACAAACGTTTCATCTCATTCCCATCTTTATACAGCTCGTTGGTTTTTAGGGTATGAACATCGACCTCATAGAATCCCTCTTCCATGGTTCCGATATATATCTTATTGGCAGGGTCCGTCAGGTGACGGGCCGAACCGGTATAACGTCCCGGTGCTTCCTGCCAGGGAATGACCCTTACATTGGATTGGCTGTCGATGAAGTACGGACCGATATTCAGTTGATTCGATTCTTTGTGAATTAAACGGTTTGCCGGGGTTCCACCAATACTTTCCGAACGGACAATTAGCTGCTTGCCGGGCGTGATTTGATATAGCTTGTCCGATGAACCGAATGGTTTGTGAGGACCGTAAGTGATGGCCCAAAGGTCGCCATTCCAGGGAACAACGGCTCCTGTTCCACACTCGCCTTCGTCGTTGTAGAAAGCCAGTCTCGGATAAATTCCCGAAATGCTATCCGGGGATTGTTGTTGTGACGAACACCCGGCCAGTGACAATACAGTGGCCCATGCGATCACTTTATTCCATGTTATTTCCATCTTCTATTTTTTCAGAGAGTTTACAATAAAGGCTACCTCCAATACTTATCAGGCTCAAAGAACTGAAGGAAGCCTTATCAGAATATTTATTTTACATACCTATTATTAATAACCCGGGTTTTGCTTCAGATTCTTATTTATCAGAATTTCTTTGGTTGGAATCGGCCAGAGATACTGGCGCGAGTCAAACGAACGCTGTGCCAACGAGTTGGCTGCTCCCATTTCCTCTAACTTGGTAAAGTCGGCACATCCATTTTCGTCAATGTCGGGTGTAACTGCCCAGAACCAATACCCCGGGGTTACTATTTTCTCCAGATTGGCATCTTTCGACTGATAGATACCATAATTTTTCTTTATTAAAACTTTGTCGCACAACTTCCAACGCATCAGGTCCATCAGTCGCAGGTTCTCGCGGGCGAACTCCATACGCCGTTCTGTACGCAAGATGGTACGGAGTTTGGCCTGGTTGGTCGTCGTTACAGCCGGATAGTTACCCACTTCCTCTACTGCTACCCCGTAGGCCCGGGCACGAATCTGATTAATTGCATTCAAGACGGTCGCATCAATGGTTCCTTTCTCGATCATCGCTTCAGCGTACATCAGCAACACATCGGCATAACGCATAATAATCATATCGTGTTCCGTCTTGTTTCCGTTCTGCGTATTCGTTATATCAAAACCTTTCTTCCAAAGCAGGGCCGTGAACGAAGCATATTCTGCATTGGTCTTATTATCATTGTTTTTGATCTCTTTTCCGGTATTGTAATTCATGACTGTTTCTCCCGCAACCGGATGCGGATTATATTCAATCCCCAGATACGTGCTTCCAAAAGGAACAATGGTAGCAGCACAGCGAGGATCTCGGTTCAGAAACGGATCATGAGGATCGAACAGAGGAGACTCATCAATGGGTAAACCATCCGTGCACAGGAAGGCTGCCAACAAATCCCAGGAAGGCGTCATGGCAGCCCATCCGCCGTTGTTACGAGGCAACCAGTCGGCCCACTCCAACGTCACAGAACTGGCAATGGAACGTGCAATGGAGAATACCGATTCGGAGGTGTTGTGCGTAGAACTCAAAAACAATTTCTCAAAATCGGGATAAAGCGTATAGCATCCCAATGCCATACAAGCCTTGGTCGTTTCGATCACCTTGTCCCAATCTTCATTATAAAGTGCCAGACGAGCTTTCATGGCCAGTGCCGCTCCACGGGTAGGACGTTGCACGGCTCCGGTGGTCACCGGAAGCAGACGAATGGCTTCATCAAAATCGGCATAGATCTTTTCCAGGACCTGTGCTTTGGGAGTGCGCCCCATCGCAAATGCTTCATCAATGCTAATAGTGGTATCGCAATACGGGATATCCCCAAAGTAGGTAACCAGCCTTGAATACATGCAAGCACGCGCAAACAACGCTTCACCCATAAATTGATCTTTCTTTTTATCGGAAAGAACGCTGCCCGACAACTCTTTCAGCTTGTCAATTGTGACATTGTCACGTCCTATCACCTTGTAGCAGTCGTTCCACATACCCGTAACAGTCCCATCTTGTCCATTCAATGTACCCAAAGCATATACACTCAACCGAGTACGGTACACCTCGTCGTCCGCCCATTCCTCGCTGATCACTCTCCAGACATTGGCTCTGAATAGGTCGTTTATCGACATCTCAAATTGTGTTTCATTGGCAAACCAGTTTTGGTCTGTTGCCATGGACAAAGGAGCCATATCCAAATCGGTACATGCGGACATGCCCAAACCACAAGCTATAATTAACGTATAAATCTTTTTCATACTATCGACTCATTTAAAAATTAACAGACAATCCAAACAGGACAGAAGAATTTGTAGGATAGCTTATATCCGAAGCCGGAGTCTCCGGATCCCATCCTTTGGGATATCCGCTGATGCAGAACAAATCATTTCCGGCTACATATACGCGCATCTGCTTGACAGATACTTTCTGTGTCCACCTTTGCGGAAGTGTATACCCAACAGTGATGTTTTTCATCCGGAAATACCGGCCGTTGAACATCCAGAAGTCAGAAGTGGCATGATCGGCTGTCCGGCTTGTTTCAGAAACTTTGGGGTAAATGGCCATTGCATTTTGTTTATCCGTGTTGTAAGAACTCCAATAGTGACCGTCAAAGTTTGTCTTATTTTCCCACATGAATGTGTGCTGCATGACATTCTGTTTGCCTACTCCCTGGAAAGCCGCCGAGAAATCAATGCCTTTATATCCCATGGACAGGGTTCCGCCATAAAGGTATTTCGGCAGGGAGCCTCCTAACAATACCCGGTCATATTCAGGTGAGATTTTACCATCAGGCACTCCATCCGGACCGGAAATGTCCTTGTATTTGACACTTCCCACTCCTACCGTGTTGTTTAGCTTCGGAGATTTATCCACGTCTTCTTGTGTCAGATACAATCCATCGCTTAGATAGCCGTACCACTCATCGTACTCACTACCTTCCATCTTTACTTTACTCCCCAGGAACTGCGTGCCCCCTAAGTCTTTCATCTTCGAACAGAAATCCGAGAAGTTAACCGACACCGAATAGCGGAAATTGTTGATCCGGTCGCTCCAACTCAAATCGAATTCGTAGCCCTTCGTCTCCATCTTTCCTACATTTCGTTGGGGATTGTCAAATCCTACATACGTTGGTATTTCCACGGCCAGCAGCATATCCTTGGTCCTTTTGGTATAGTATTCAGCGGTGAGGCGCAAACGATTATCCAAGAAAGCAGCATCCAAACCGATATCCATGGATTCCGTTTTCTCCCAAGTCAGGTCTTTCACCGCATAAGCCCACTGCGAAGCAGTCTGTGCCGTTACCGCTTTCCCATTTTGGAAAAAGAGTCCAGTGCTTATATTGATAGCCGCCTGATAAGGATAATAGTTGCTCGAAATTCGTTCGTTACCCAGGATGCCCCATGAGCCACGAAGTTTCAAAAAAGAGAGCCAATCCATGCCCGCATTTTTCATAAACTTCTCTTCGCTGATGACCCAACCTCCGGAGAAAGAGGGGAAGTTGCCCCAACGATGATCCTTGTGGAAGCGGGAAGAACCATCCCGGCGTACATTGGCCTGTAGCAAATACTTATCAGCATAGCTGTACATCAATCGCCCAAAGAAAGAGCGGTAGGCTAATTCCTTGGCGCTACCACCGTTGCCACGCAAGGTCTCGGGTCCCATATCCAAATAAGGATAGTCATTCAATGAGTATTGGTCGCGCGAAGCATTCAATCCTTCGTATTTTGAATAGAAGTTCTCGTACCCCCCCATAAGGTTAATGTCATGCTTGCCAAAACGCTTCATGTAGTTCAATAGAAACTGCACGGTTATTTCATAAAGATCGTCCCTGTTCTCTGTCAGCTTGGTGGTTTTCCTATTGACACGGTAGCCTGCTACCACCTCCGGCTCGTCGAACAGCGTATAAGGCATCGCTTTTTCAAAGATTTTCTTTTTCCAGAAAACGTATTTGGGCGATACGATACCCGAAAGCTTCAACCCATCTACCGGAGTTATATACAGAGAGGCGCGTCCGCCCAGGGTCGAATTCCATGCTTGGTTCGTTCCGCTGTCGTGAATATAGGCCACCGGGTTGTCTCCACCGCCTGTTCTACCTTCGGCTATACGTCCGTCAGTGTATCTCGCTCCATGAATAGGAGCCATGGTCCAAGCTTTTTCATAGACATACTGATCGTATTGGGGCTTGTCAATCTGGTCGTGCTTGAAATTGAAATCCAGATCAGCTCCGATCAATTTATTGATCGTGAAGTTATTGTTCACACGCATCATGAAACGTTCATAGTCCCGGTTGTCATACATGGCATTTACCTTATCATAGGAGAGAGAGGCGTTGGTCTTTACATACTTGGTTCCTCCTGAGATATTCAATGTATGGCTTTGCTTAGGGGCTGTTTTGTTATAAACCGCTTTGTGCCAATCTGTAATAGGGTACAGGTTAGGATTTTCCAGATTCAGTTTCCGATAATCCCGGATTAAGTCTTCGGCATAATTTTGGAATTTTCCACTGGAGGGGTTGTCATTGTAACGAGCTTCGTTGGAAAGTTCCATATAGCGCTCAGCACTGACTGTTTTCGGATGAGTTGGGATATAGTCCAGCCCGAATTCGAATGAATATCCTAATTTTAAGTCATTGTCTTTGGCGTGCTTGGTGGTGATCAGAATGACACCGGCAGCAGCACGCGCTCCGTAGACGGCTGCCGAGGCTGCATCTTTCAATACGGTTATGTTCTCTACATCACTCGCATTTACATCATCCATGTTGCCGGGAACTCCATCCACGATGACCAACGGGTCGTTGGTACTCATGGTGGTGATACCACGTACCCTAACCTGTGGATTGGATTCCGGAGCCCCGCCGCTACGGGAAACAGCCACACCGGATACCGCACCTTGCAACGCGGTCGAAATCGTCGTGGTATGCCGCTGTTCCAGGTCTTCTCCTTTTACCAGGCCTACCGCACCGGTTAAGTCCTTCTTCCGGGCAACCCCATACCCGATGACCACCACCTCGTCCAGTAATTCACTGTCTTCCCGCAAAGCGATAGTCAGAGATGCTTTACCCCTTATTGGAACTTCTTGCGTGGTATAACCGATATAGGTTACTTTCAAGATGGCATTGTTGGGCACTTCCAATTCGAAATCCCCGTCCACACTCGTTATCGTACCATTGCCGGCAGAGCCCACCAGCGTTACATTGGCGCCGATAATAGGTTCGCCTGCATTGTCGGTAACCTTACCTTTTACCTTCGTTTTCCTGGAAGGTTGCTGAGAGGCCTTACTCTCTATAAAATAAATCCGGTTATTCTTTATCTCATACGAGATCTTGGTTCCGGTCAGTAGCTTCTCCATGGCAGTTGATAGGTCAGCATTCTTTACCCGAATAGAGACTTTCCGGTTGACATCCAGAATCTGGTCGCTAAAAACCATATCCATTCCGGTTTGCTTCCTAATAGAAGACAACACTGTTTCCACTTTCGTATTCTCGAAATTTAAGGAGACTTTTTGCGCCCATGCCGACATAGAGAAGCTTAGCAATAAAGCTCCGATTATCAGCGTCTTTTTCGTTTTACTTTTGTTTCTCATAAATAATTAAATATCAAATTAAGTATTGAAAGGCCTTCTAATAAAGCTAACACTCCACGTCGTAAGGAGTATGAGTCGGTTGTTTGATTATTCTCTGATTATTCTTTGTTTATAAATGTGTTCATACTGCAAAGAATCTACTTTAGTAATCGTAAAAAAATAAAGTTGCGACAGTCTTCATGAAAATAACCTGTCTCCTAATTATGTTGAGCGATCGGGCTTAATTAATCTGTTCGCTCCCTTGCGAATATTTATTCCCGGGTATGCAGATAAGTATTATTTTTCTAACCAACAGCTAATCGTTTCAATGCATTCATTCTTTCGTTTTAATGCATTAAAACGAAAGAATGAATGCACTGAAACGAAAGGATGAATGCATTGAAACGATTAGCTGTTAGCAAGTTTCTGAATAGCTACATGCACAAACAAAAATAAAATCTGGCAAGCAGCCGGCTTGTTCTGTACCAACTTATTTTTTTAATCATTACTAAATAAATCTATCTCAGCTTATTAAAGTGGACTCTATATGTGTGTATACCTATTACTTGCGGGAGACTACTTCGTATCTCCCGTCTCCGATTTTATGAAAGACAACATGTGAAACGGTTTCCAAATCGTTCAGGATATCCTCCACAGAAACTTTGGCAGTGGACAATGTAAACCTGCCATCGAGCAAAGTAGAGTCTTTAACAATGAAGCGTGTATCGTACTGTCGTTCCAAAACTTTCAAGACATCTTTCAGAGGTGTCAAATAGAAATTCAGGCTGTGGGTTCTCCAGGCATTTACTTCACCGAAATCGTCCATACGTCCTACCTTATACTTGCCGGACGAGCGATCGTACTCGACCTGATCACCGGGAACAAGCGAATAGTCCACTTGCTTATCATCGTTCATCCGCACGCGTCCTTCTTCCAAGGTTAACCATATCTTCGAGTCATTATCATATGATTTCACATTGAATTTAGTACCTGTAACTTTCACTTTTACCCCCTTTAAGTCGACTATGAAAGGAGCTGTTTTCATCTTGGCTACGTCAAAATATCCTTCTCCGGACAACTCAACGGTACGATTAAACAAGCTAAACTTCTGCGGATATCTTAATTTAGTATCCGAATTCAATAAGACCACAGTACCGTCCTGCAACATAACCTGCATACGTTCGCCGCAAGGTACATACACTTCTGCGTATTTTGTTTCAGCAAAAACACCGGTCCGGTTGGCTAAGAAAGTTGTGAATGCACCTAAAAACAGAAAGGGGATTGTTATGGCCGCCACCATCCATCCGCGCATGACTCTCCTTTTCTTTGATTGTTTGATCTGGTTTATGAAACGGGATTTCATCCGTTGCTCGGGTACAGGGTGGTCTAACCACGACAAAGCCATCTCTTCCGTCAGTCCCTTTTGGTCTTCCATTATAGATTGTGCCAAATCTTCCTGACCTTCATCTTCAGCAAACCAGGCTGCCACTGCACGGGCTTCCTCCGGCGTAGCAGTGTTGTTGAGTACTTTTTCTATTATATCCTTATCTACATTCATCTTTTTCCCTCTTTGTTATATTAGACCTAAAAACACCACAAACGACAGACACACTGCTATAAACTCCTGGCGAAGCATCTTTATGGCTTGCGTATAGTGCGACTTCACAGTGGCTACCGTTATCTGCATCTGGTCGGCTATCTCCTGATTGGATAGTCCGCTATTGAGTTTCATCATGCAAATGATTGACTTCTGGGCAGGCAACTTATTGATAGCGATGATCAGCTGCTCCTGCATGTTCCGTTCTTCGTAGGCTTTCAGGAATCCGTCGTCCGTATCATCTATTTCCTGAGCCATCAAGTAGTTTTTCTCGTATACCAAATTACGATGACGCAGCTCATTCAGTACATGATTCTTCAGGATGGTGTACAGCAGACTCCTTACCCCGGAACGGAAATCCAACCGTGTCCGTTCTTCCCAAAGTTTCATGAACGTATATTGAACCGCATCTTCAGCCTCCTCCCGCGACTTAAGGAAGCGATATGCAAGCGCATAAAACAGTCGATTGTATTGATCGAATACCCTGGAGAATGCATCTTCATCTCCTTTTTGAAGCGCCATACATAATTGGACATCAAGATCTAAATACATAATCACAAGATTACAAGTTATTTTTCATAATACTATTTGCTGACCAGCCAAATCTACACAATTAATTCTATAAAAGCTAACACTTCAGATCATAAAGAGTATGAGTCGTTTCAAAAAATAATCGTTTAACTTTTCAACTCTCGTACAAATAGAACATACGTTGCATCAGATTCCATTTTTCATCCGAAGTGGCTCCTTCCTTACAGACTTGGAACATTGCCATGTAGTTTTCCCACTCTTCCTGTCGGGGTAATGTAGCCAGCTTGCTCATCGCTGTATCCCAGTCAAAATCGAGCGGAGTTTCTACAATCATAAACAGGCGGTTTCCCAGGATATAAATTTCCATTTCCAATATTCCGACTTCCCGGATACCTGCTCTGATTTCGGGCCATGCTTCTGCTTCACTGTGCCTCTTTATGTATTCGGCTATGAGTTCCGTGTCATCTTTCAAATCCATCGTTTGGCAATATCGCTTTACGGGAACCTGATATTCTCGTACACTGTAACCTTTGTTTTCCATACTGCTATTTTTTTATTTTGAATACGGGAGCAATTTCATTCACTCGTTGGGCCGGCAATCGGATGAGCAAGCCTTGATTGGTTTGTGTAAAAGAGACCTTGCCATACCCCAACAGTTGTATGTTACGAATCTTGCCTGTCCATAAATGATTATCCTTCGCTAATGATTTTATAAGAACCCGGTTGTCTTCCGGCCATGCCAATGCAGTGGCATATACATACTCTGCTGTTTCCGTAAATCTGATTTCTGTAGAAGTAGCCTGTGTATAACGTTTTTCATTAAAGTCGTCTTTGGTGGCCGAGGTCGATGCTTCGGCGATGGGGCCTTCTCCAAATATGCGCCAGGGACGTGTATGGATGATGCTTTCTTTATTTACCTCCATCCAGTTAGCGAAGTCGTTCAAGATCCGTTCTTCTTTTTCATCGAATGTACCATCGGCACGCAAAGGGACGCTCAGTAACAAGTTACCATTCTTACTGACAATATCCACCAGCATTTTCACCATGTAAGCGGCCGATTTGTATTCATCTTTCTCGTAGATGGATGTTTTGTAATGCCAACCTCCGATGCAGGAACAGGATTGCCAAGGTTCTTCTACGAGCTGATCAGGAGCGCCTCGTTCTACATCCCACACCAATGCCTTACGTTGTTCTTCGTCCAAGCCTTTACCCAGCATAACACCTTCCAGCTTCCCATTATGAAGAGCCCTGTTTTGATTGTAAAAATGAGCGGCAATCTTCAAACCGGTGTCGTTAATGGGATAAAACGGTACCACGGTTACATCAAAATAGATTAAGTCGGGACGATACCGGTCAATGGCATCCAGTGTACGGTTGTAGAACTTGGTGCAATATTCCTGGCTGGGTATGGAAGCCCCATTTTCCCAGGCCCATTGCTTATCGGTACTGGCCTTCCACCCTCCTTCGCTCAGAGGGTGGTTCTGTGCATACAGATCTTGCGGATCATAGCCTTCCCACCATTTACCTTTACCATCGGCTTTCGTTAGATTGCCATCATAAGAAATTCCTTTTTTCGGACCTTCCAGGTCATAACGTTGTGCTGTTTCAAACCAAGTCCATGCATGGTCGGCATGGAAACTAATTCCGAAGGGTAAATCGTATTTGCGTGAAGCTTTCTCCCATTCGGCCAAGATGTCACGTTTGGGACCCATATTCATGGAGTTCCAGGGTTGGTACTGACTATCCCATAAGTCAAAATTATCGTGATGGTTACCCATCGCGACAAAGTATTGCGCACCGATTCTCTTGTAGAAAGCAACTAATTGATCGGGATTCCATTTTTCGGCTTTAAACAATGGAATGATATCTTTGAATCCTATTTCAGAAGGGTGTCCATAGTGCTCCACATGATGCTTGTATTCGGACGAACCTTCTCTATACATGGCTCGTGCCATCCAATCGCCCGAACCTTCTACACATTGAGGTCCCCAGTGTGCCCAGATGCCAAACTTGGCATTTCTGAACCATTCGGGCACTTTATAATTCTTCAACGATTCCCAAGTAGGTTCAAATGGGCCTGCTCCTATTACGCGGTGATTCTTCTCTTGAGCTATTGTATCTATAACAGAAATTATACATACCAATAAGCAAATAAGTGCTTTCTTCATATCTACAAACGATTAGTGATTGCTGAAACTATCTGTAAAAGCTAACACGCCAGATATGAAAAGGTATGAGTGATCAATTGGGGCCTACACAAATTTTTCTCTTTTCTGCAAGTTCAGCGAACCTATCATCAACCAGATAAAGCTGGCAGCAAGCAGGAAAATACGGCTCTTCACAATGGTAGTACTCCAGATCAGCGGGTGAACATCCCAGGGCACATGGAATGGATTCAGGTTGACATTCCAGAAAGAGTTCCGAAGCAGATCCCAGTTTCCGATAATCATCCATAAGATACCCAGTATGATGACAATCACCGCCGTACCGTTTCCACTGCGGGTGATAGTGGAAAACATAAATGCCAGGTTACCATAAAACAGTACCGGAAACATCAACTGGACAGCCATCTCCAACGGATTGACCGGATAAAGCATCAGAGTACCCAGATAAGCAAAAGCAATCAGGATCACGAAGATGATCAGGTAGATCATCAATATCCGTACACCCCACACTTTGTACCGATAGTTTGGTATGCCGAACAGGATTTCCAGGATACGACTGTCTTCGTCATTCTGGATTCCAAATACAGTGGGATAGAATACCAATAGCAGACTGGGGAAAATCAACAGCCCGTAAATCACCCCTTCGTTGGTTTCGCCCCGGTTCCAAGCCACCTGAAACACGAAGAAAGCAAAGAAGAGGAAGGCTGCCAGCAAGAACCAGAAGAACTTGCCGGCAAAGATAATTTTCATGTTGTACTTAGCCAACTTAGGTATGATGGTTGCGAATTGTTTCAGTGTCATAACATTAGTACTTTAGCATTTATTCAACGTTTGAGTATCCATTCATATTCTTCAACAGACACAGATATGCATCTTCCAGATTGGCTTCTACCCGTACGGCATCTTCACGCGGTTGCTCGTGCGATAAATAACGTACCTGTATAGTTTCCTCATTCTGGATGTGGTGTATCACCATGCTTTTATCTAATTCTTGCTCGAACTCTTCCCGGCCTACATTGAACTGCCATACCTTGCCGGAAGCCATTTTCACCATGTCCACCGGATCGCCGAAATACTTCAGTTCGCCCTTGTTTACCACTACTACCTGATTACAGGAACTCGAAATATCTTCGATGATGTGTGTAGAGAAGATTACAATCCGATCCTTACTCAGTTCCACCAATAAGTTACGGAAACGGATGCGCTCGCGCGGGTCGAGTCCGGCTGTCGGCTCATCTACGATCAGGATACGGGGGAGGTGAAGGAGGATCAAGGCAATACCGATACGTTGTTTCATACCGCCGGAGAACGAACCGATCTTAGCGTCCTTACGTTCATACATGTGTACCGACTGAAGTACGTATTCGATGCGTTCGGCCCGCAATTTCGGGTCGACAATTCCTTTCAGGATGGCTTGGTAATCGAGAAACTCCCAGGAAGTCATGTGCTCGTAGGTACCGAATTCCTGCGGGAGGAAGCCGATCAGTCCCTGCAACTCTTCCCGGTACACACGGCTGTCGAGTCCATTGATCCAGATGCTGCCATAGCTTTGCTCGAGGATACCGCAGATGATGCGCATCATGGTCGACTTACCCGCGCCATTCGGTCCCAGCAGACCGAACATACCTGTCCGGATCTCAAAGGATACTCCCCGTAAAGCTTTGAACGGTTTACGTTGCTTGCCGATGACCGGAATACTTTTCACCAACCGGAAGTATGAACGGCGGAGTCCGGCAAAGCGTCCTTTCACCCGTTCGATGTTGATCTCATGAGTGTACAGATAGCGGGAAGTGGCATAAATGGAGATACAGATGGCCCATAATAGAATGATCACAATAGACATCCCCACACTATCCATCCTGCGGAACAATGTTATCCAGATCACCACCGGAATGCTCCAGAATACCCAGCGGTTGAGACGCTTGATCCATTTGCCTGTACCAAAACGGAAGAATAGATAGGTACGCATCTTTTTCCACAAATTCAATACCATAGCGTAAATTACCAGCGAGAGCAGGAAGATCCAAAGCTTGCTACTGATAAAGAAATAAGTAAAATAGATCAAAAAGCCCAGCAAGCCAAATACCCAGATTTCATTGGCGATATCCCTGAGCGAGTGGTATTCATTACGCAATCCCAAGCGGCGACGAATCTGTAATCCGCTGTTCCACTGGCGGGTGAAACGTCCCGGCCAATCGTAGATTTTCACCAGATTGCGTACGGTGATACGTATCTCTTCTTTCGGGTCGATCACTTCGGCGCGGGCACGACGTAAGCTGTTCTGTATAAAGTAGGTCATACCGGGTATCAGACTGATCAGTGCTACCAGGTAGATCGATTGATAGATCCAGCCGTCTACCCGTGCCCAGATGAACCACACTCCACCCAAGAACAGGAAGAAGTGGAGTATCCAGAGTTTCGGAGAAAGTCCGCGATACCATTGGAGGGTGTTCTCCAATCCCATGCAGACCGTTGGAATAAAAACTAATGTCAGCAGAGCGGAGAAGGCCAATCCACCGATTACCGTAATGGCAAACGGGGCGCCGATAGTTCCTGAATATTCCGAATCACCCATCGCCAAAGGAACCATAGCAATGATGGTAGTGATGGAAGTGATCAGGATGGGACGTATGCGGGAGAGCCCGGAGGTCATCAAGGCTCTGTGACGTCTGTATCCCCGTTTTCGCAGGATATTGGAATAGTCTATCAGGATGATTCCGTTGTTTACCACTACGCCTAACAGGATCAGGAAGCCAGTCAGGGTATTGGCATTGAGCAGGCTGCTTCCTGTAAATAGCAACGCCAATAATGAACCAATGGCAGCCAACGGAATGGTAAACAGCAATACAAACGGCGTAACCATTGATTCGAAAACCGAAGCCATGATCATGAATATCAAGACGAAGGCAGCCAGAATCAGGAACTTGAATTCGGCAAACTGGTCTTCTTCGTGGATCACTTCGACGGCTACTCCCGAGGGAAGATTGTAGTTGGCAATCAGTTGGTCGATATCCGAACGATAGGCGTCCAACAGACTTTTCGAAGATTCCACGCTGCGGGAGAACTGATAGAACACTTCTAATTGTTTATCCTGGTTTACCCGTGTGATGCGTGATCGTCCACGACTCTTTTGTATATCAGCAATATCTTCCAAGCTGTGCAGTCCTCCTTGTGCATTTCGTATCTGTATGCGGCGTAGGTCATCGATGGTTTTATCTTTGCTATCTTCCAATATCGGATCTTGCCAGCCAGCTCCGGCAATAGTTGCGGAATCAATAACGGACACACTATCCGTTTGCGCTATGCTGTCTGTTTGTAAAAGACTGTCATTGGCAGATTTACGGACACTTGCTATGCCACCGGCTTTTACCATTGCCATATTGTTGGCTGGAATTTCGGCATGAGCTTGTACCCTTGTACCTATATTTGCAGCTGTGTCAGCCTTTACACCCGTATCAACTTTTGCAATTGTATCGGTTTCTGTAATCGTGTCGCCTTTGACTTCATTCTCCACCGGAATAGCCAGTTTTTCTTTCTCCGGTTCTTTGTTACGGATCACGATATCATACGTTTCGTCACCGATTTTTAGGTTTGTTCCTGAAGAGAACTCACCACTCAGGGACGAAAGCCCGGATGATATCTCATTGCGTGAAATGTTATAAGTCGTCATCAGGATGGGGTCAAGGTTCAGCAGCAGTTCGGCCTGTCTGCCGGAGTACGACACCCAGGAATTCCCGATATACTCCTGCTCACTCACATAGTAGCGCAAGTCCTCGGCTACCCGTTGCATCATGTCGAAATCGGATCCTTTGACCACAATGCGTTCCCGGTTGTCACCAATTCCCATCAGGCGCATGAAATTGCCCATTCCGCTCATACTGGCCATACCACCTCCACCACCGCCACCGCCGCTGGACTCGGACAACCGTACTTCGGCACCGTTGATGTTGGAGAGCTTGCCGGTGACATCTGCTTTCATATCGGCAATATCCCGTTTGCTACTCTTCTTATAATCCTCTTTCAGCACTAAAGTAAGCATGGCTTCTCCTTCACGGATCTGGCAGATCAACTCTTTCTTTTCCGGGAATTCAGCCAAACGTTCCTCCATCACTTTGATCACGGCATCGGTCTTTTCGAGCGTACTACCTCTTTGAAGAGTTACATATACATTGAACCGGTCTGTAGAAACCTCCTGCATCTGTTGCATGTTCAGGGTGGTCGAAAGAATGAGGGTGAGGAACAGAACGATGATAGCACCGAAAACGGTTGTTCCCGGATTTCGCATCGCCATTTTGAGCAGTACCAAGTAAATTTGTATAGGCCGTTGGGTTACGGAAATCTTTTCGTAGAACACGCTTCCGGCATTTTTCCTTTTCCGCAGAATGGTGTACGTCACCATCGGAACCAGTAACAAGGCTACCACCAGCGAAATCAGCAGAGTGGAGATGATGGACACGCCAATGTGGTGCCCGATCAGTTTGATCAGGAAGTTCTCAGAGAAAACGAACGGCAGGAACACCGTTATCGTGGTCAGTGTAGCTGCCACAATGGACCGCCACACTTCCTTGGTTCCCTGCACCACTGAGCGCTCAGGCGTACATCCGGCGCCGGAGAGCCGGTAAATATTCTCCAGCACTACCACGCTGTTATCGAGCAGCATCCCGATGGCAAGCGCCATTCCTATCAGGGTCAGACTATTAATAGTAATACCGTAGCCATAGAAGAAGTTAAAGGCCGTGTACACCGAGATAGGGATTGACAAAGCAATGAGAAACACTAACCGAATGTTTTTCAGGAAGAACCACAACACAATGATAGCCAGCAACCCACCGGTAATAGCCAGATTGATGATCTCATCGATATTCTTCTCCATGATCTCAGCCGTGTTGCTCTGCACCACAATCTCGACATCCATCGGAGCCAGTTTCTCGTTGAGTTTTTCGATAGCTCCGGTAACCCGATGCGACAACTCGATCAGGTTGGTTTGCGAGTCGTTCATCAATTGCACCGAAATAGCATCTTTGCCGTTTACCCGGCTGTAAGAGGTTTCTTCTTTCAGGTCGAAGAAGACAGTGGCAATGTCCTTGAGATAGACAGGACCTGGAGCTACGACAATATTTTCGAGATCGGAAACCTGCGTGTAAAGGGCGTTCACATGCACGAAGTTCTTGTACCCCGGTTCGTTGGTAAAACCTACGAAAGCCTTCTCCTGTGTGTACTGACTCAGAATGCTACTGATAGCACTGGGGGTAAGGTTCAGTGCTTTGCACACATCGGGTTCCAATTGAATCTCGATCGCTCGTTCCCGTCCACCATACACACTCACGGAAGCCACGCCGTCCACGTTTTCCAACTCGGCACGTATCTCTTTGTCCACCACATGCCGCACCCGGTCCACCCCACCCGATCCGCGTACTTGCAGGGACATAAAAGCACCGGCCATCTGAGCCATATCCACTTTCATCATCTGTACCTGAAATCCGGTGGGGAAGGTGGCAGCCAGTTCGTTGATTTTCTCTTCCAGTTTGAGGGAAGTGATCTTGAAGTTGACGTTGCTCTTGAAATCTACACGAATAGTCGATTGGCGGCTGTCGATGTTCGACTCAATGCGTTCTATCCCTCCTACGGTGCTGATGGCTCCTTCCAGCGGGATGATGATCTCCGACTCTACGTACGACTGATCCATCTCCTGCATGGACGCCACCCTTACGAACAGACTTGGCAGTTCGGCGTTGGGCAATAGCTCCACAGGCAACTGTTTGTATGACACGTACCCCAACAGGGTCAGTGCCAGAAACAGCATGCTGATAGTTATTCTTCTATGCAGTACACTATTCATTCTCTTCGGGGTCTTTTTTAAATAACCGGTTCTTGGTTTGCTCCAATACGTAGTACACACAGGGAATCACCATCAAACTCATCAGGGTAGACGTAATCAACCCACCGATCACTGCGATGGCCATCGGCGAACGCAGCGATGCCCCCTGCCCGAAACTCAATGCCAAGGGCATCAGCGCCAAAATGGTGGTAAGAGTAGTCATGATAATGGGACGTATGCGTTGCTGTCCGGCTTGTACAATGGCATCGGTCAGCTCCATACCCGATTGCTTCAACTGGTTGATACGGTCTACCAGGATGATGGAGTTGTTCACGGCAATTCCTGTTAACATCACAATACCGATCACCCCCATGATGTTGATCGTGGTACCTGTTACAAAGAAGAGCAGAATGGCTCCTACTACAGCCAGCGGAATGGTGAGCAGGATGGTAAACGGATGCAACAGCGATTCAAACTGTGCAGCCAGTACCATGTACACCAACAACACGGAAAGCGCCAAGGCAAACAGAAGACTGTTCATTGATTCTTGCCGTTTTTCTTCTTCACCGGTCACAGTGATAGTATAATTGGTGGGCAAATCAATGTCTTTAACTGCCAAACGGATATCCTGAGCCACCTTGTCCAGCGACTTGCCGGAGTCCATATTGGCTAGTATCTTGCTGATGCGGCTCTGGTTTCTGCGGAAAATCTCTTTCGGGGCTTGCGTCTCTTCGAGCGTGGCGATCTCCTGTAAGCGGAATTTCTGTTCGCCATTCCTTATAAACAGATTGTTCAGTGAACTGAGCGTAATATCCGGAAGCTTGATCACGATATCACGCATTTCGCCTCGATACTCCATCTTGCCCGTTTCACGGCCGTTGAGTTGCTGTTTGAGCTGTTCT
Source organism: Bacteroides sp. (assembly GCA_031554665.1). GTDB lineage: Bacteria > Bacteroidota > Bacteroidia > Bacteroidales > Bacteroidaceae > Bacteroides. The sequence goes on from JAVBVA010000059.1 coordinate 23,178, forward strand.
ATCACCGTGGCTACACTCAGATTATTCACCCCGGCCACCGTACGGTTGATGGAGACAATCACCTCGGGGGCGCCGTCGTCCACAGAAGACATCATATTGTATAGCCCTTCGATGGGCTGCATACGTTGCATCACTTCGTTGGTGATCCGGGCGATCTCGTCTAACTCTTCGCCTTTCACTTCGACCACAATGGGAGCTTCCTCGCTGCCCAACAAGTTACCCATTGAATTCTCTTCCTGCCGGATGGTAAGTTCCAGATAGTCCGGATTCTCGGCTGTCTGTACCAATTGTTCGATCACCTGTTCGGGTGTCGTGGGACTATCAGGCGAGAGTATCACTTTGATAGAAGCGGTATTTTCGCCTTCAAAGATGGCATTCTCCGAACCACTACCCGGGCCGATATGGCTGTACACTGCACAGAGCGAATCGCGGGAGATGGATAGAATGAGCTCTTCAAGACTGGCCACGGCAGTCGATGTGCGTTCCAACCGGGTACCCTCGGGCAGTTTTACTTGTACGGTAAAGCTCCGGCCTTCGGCGCGGGGCATGTATTCGGTCCCGATGAACGGCAGGCAAAGCAGGGAGATTCCCAGAAGCGCCACCGCGCCGATGATCACTATCCACCGACGGTCGATCAACTTACGAAGTAATGGGGAATAACCACTGAACCGGATGGACTGGGTGTCGGTAAAGGTTTTCTTCTTACCGGCCAGGAGTGTGTACAGCATCGGTATCACCAGAATGGCAACAAACAAGGAGGCAATAAGGGAGAACGTCACTGTCCACGCCTGATCTTTGAATAGCTCTCCCGTAGCACCATGCAGGTATACGATGGGCAGAAACACCACGATGGTAGTCAAGGTCGAAGCAATCACAGCTCCACCCACTTCACCGGCTCCGGTAATGGCAGCTTCGCGAATACTGAGGCCTTTCTCATGATTCCGGAAAATACTTTCAATGACTACAATCGCATTATCCACCAGCATACCCGCACCCAGCGCGAGCCCTCCCAAGGTCATGATGTTCAGGGTGAGGCCATTGAAGAACATCAGGTTGAAAGTTGCCACAATAGATATAGGTATAGCCAAACTGATAATCAACGTGGAACCGATCCGCCGAAGGAACAGGTAGAGAATGATCACAGCCAGGATAACCCCGATTATAGCACTGCTCTTTACCTCATTGATCGACTCTTTAATAAAGGTTCCCTGGTTGGTGATAATCTGAAAACGGTATCCAGGCAAAGCCTGCTCAATGATCCTTAATTGTTTGTCGACCGCATCGACCACCTTAACAGTATTGAATCGCATTTCTTTGTATATCGACAGGCCGATGCTCCGTTCGCCATTGATGCGGACAATATTCTCAGGCCGCGCATTCTCAAAGGTAACGCTGCCTACTTCTTTCAGAAAGATGGGAGCTTTATCGCCCGTTACGACGGTTGTTCCGATGCCGGTTGCCTGACTGCCGGTTGCTCTGTAGCCCACGATCAGATTCTCGAAATCGGACTCACGACTGAATAGGCTGCTGCTTTTTACCAGGTACTGAACGCCTAAGTCGGATACCCGCCCACCGGATATGCTTTGGTTGTTGGCTTCGATCTTGGCGGCGATTTCGTCCACTGTCAGGTTGAAAGCTTCCAGCTTGTACGGATCGGTATGGATATAGAGCGAAGTCACTTCGTCACCCGAAAGCGTAACATCGGCCACACCTTCCAACCGGACTAACTCGTTCCGTATATAGCTTTCGGCCACTTTGCGCAGTTCCGCCATGTCACGGATGGATTGATGTGTGAGTCCAATCAGGATCACCGGCGCGGTATTAGGGTCGTGCTGCGTGATCTTCAGTTCAGTGATCTCCTTGTTCTGGACAAAAGGAGTCATGGCCTTTTGCAGATCGAGGAAAGCCTCGTCCATATTTTTCGACCAGGCATATTCCACTGTGATACGGGCCGAACCGGCTTTGATCACGGACGATACCTGTGTCACGTCGCTCTGGCGGATGGCCATCGACTCGATGTTCTTAACGTACTGCTTCTCGATCTCTTCGGGTGGACGCTCTCCGGCTTTGATCTCGACGAAGAGCCGGGGATTGTTCAGGTCGGGCAGCAGATCAACACTGAGTTGGTCGTACGATATTTTTCCGAGCAGCAGGATAGCCAGGATCACCATACTGATGGTAACCGGATTGCTTACTGCGAATCTGACGATGTTCTTCATGGGCTTACGTGCTTCTGTTTATCGTTGAATTTTCACCCGGCTCTTGTCTCTCAGCGTTTCGAATCCACGTACCACCAGGTTGTCGTTGACGTTCAGACCGAAAAGCACCTCTACATTATTTTCATCCTCCATACCGGTACGTATGTGACGAATCTCGGCGGCATTCTTCTCCACTACGAATACAAACTTTTCGTCCCGTTGCGACTGGATCACGTTTTTAGGGATGACAATGGCGCTATCCGCCCGGTCTACCCGGATATCTGCCTTGACAAACATACCCGGACGCAGTTTCAGTTCGTTGTTCTCGATCAGCACCTTAGCTTTGAATGTACGTGTTTCCATGCTGATAGCCGGTGAGATCTCGGCAACCGACCCTTTCAGCGTATCGTTAGGCAGGGAGTAGTGGGTGATGTATACCGGTTGCGATTCTTTAAGACTCTGGATGGCGCTTTCGGGCATGTTGATGTCCATGTACATGCGGGCATAGTCCATAATGCCTGCCATCGGCTTGCCTTGTTCCACCTTTACGTCGGGTGTGTAGTGAGGCAGACTCACAATGACTCCACTGAATGGCGCCCGGATGTTCATCTTCTCCAGGTTGAGCTTGGCATTCTCGTAGTCGTAGCGGGCGTTCGTGACGCGCACTTCGGTATTGCGCATCTCACTCAGCGTCACCCCTCCTTTTTCATAGAGGTTCTTTTGTTTATTTTGCTCCTGCTCTGCAATTTCCAGACTCAGTTTCTTGGCATCGATGGCAATCCCGTTCTCGTATTCCGCATCTTCGAGCCGGATAATGATCTGTCCTTTAGCAACCGCATCTCCCAGTTTGTAGGGGCGTCCGGTACGGGGATTGTTCTGGAGCTTGTAATCTCCGCTGATCAATGCGTTCATCTCCACACCGAAAGTCGGATTGGCTGATCCGGTGGTGTTCACTAATTTGTTGATGGCTGTTTTCCGTAGCTCCTTCACCGATACGGGTGTGGCTATATCGTTCGGATTACTGTCGGGTTGTGAGTGGCAGGCGCTCAGCAGAGCAATGCACAACAAGGAGGAAGCGAGGGTTTGAATGGTATGTTTCATGGTACTGTTATTTTATCTGATTGATGTTATTCAGGGGCACAATGGGTTCATTTTTCTCGAAATCATATAAAGAGAGTATCTTCATATTAAGCAACTCTACTTTGTAGTTGATCAACGCCTGCGAATAGGAGATCTTCTTGCTGGAAAGCTGCGACTGGAACTGGCTGATCTCCATACCAGTGATATCTCCTTCGCGGTAGCGAATCAGGTTGAGATCGTAAGTCAACTGTGCGTTGGTTACGTTCTGCTCGGCAATCCTGATCTGCGTTTTCAGGTTTTCCAGACTGCGCCAGGTCTTACGGATATTGAGTTCGATATCCACTTTATCTTCACGGGTATCCAGTTGGTTGATCATTTGAGCTACTTTCTGTGCACGGATGCGGGCTTTCTTTTCTCCCCAGTCGAAAAGTGGTACAGTGAAGCTAACAGAAATTCGGGGGTTTTGCGTGGGATTTTCGTACACTTTACTGAGATTCCTGTTGTCGCCTGTCAACCCGATCGACAACGATATATCACCCTTGAACTCATTCAATGCCTTGGTGCGGATCATCTCGAAATTGAGATTATCGCTTTCGATTTCACGCTGACGAAGTTCGAGACGGGAAGCCAGCCCGTGCTGAATGGCTTTCTCCAGATTGACCTCTACCGGGTTGATTTTTACTTCGGCCACTACGGAAAGTTCATCGTCGATGGCCACACCCAATGTTTTGTTCAGGTCTTCCTTGGCATTCTCCAACGCCACAGCGCGTTCGTCTACTGACGATTGGGCTGTAGCCAGATTCACTTCTGCCTGGAAGAGTTCATCACGGGCAGCCAGGTCGGCTTCCACTTTGTTTTTGATAATCTCGTAGCTTTGTTGGGCGTTAGCCAACTCCTCCTTGCTGATCTCCAGGTTGTTCTGTCCCATATAGACGGCATAGAACTGATTGGTGATCTGCTGTTCGGTAGTCAGGCGTTGCAGAGCATAGCTGATGTTGGCATTTTCCAGATCATACTCGATCTGCTTGAGTTCCATCTTCCGCCGGTTGTAGGTGAAGATGGGTTGAGATATTTGTAAATAGAGATCGTTGCTGAACGCTTTGTTACTCGTTTTCACACCACTGTTTTCAGAATTATTGTCCTGCCAGCCGAAGGTGTTGATCAACGAGATAGTACCGTCAGTGAGCAGGATGGGCTGATCGATACGGAAGGTTCCGTTCGAAGCCAATGTTTCATTGGTGTACCATTCGGAGAGCCGGTTCTCAAAACGCCGGGTCTTGCTGTAGTTGAGCGGATTGAGATTCAGGGCAAACTTTGATTTGAGCGAAGCCCGCTGGGCAATGAGGATTTGCTGGTACCGTTCGAGGTTCATGAACGAACGCTTCAGGGTGGGACTATTCTCCCCTGCCAGGTCCATGGCGCTCTCGATGGTCAGTACCCGTTGCCCGTTTGCGGTCAGGATAGCCCCACACAGAAGCATGGAGATAAGTATTCCCTTTTTCAGGAGCAGTAACGTTGTTGACATAGTATGTTTGTTTTATATTATTTATTGTTCTCTTTTAACCAGTTTCACAGCATCAGCAGTGACGATCCCGAGTTTACTCAGATTACTCAATTCTACCCGGACCGTATCCGAACTGAAATAATAGACACCCAGCTGTTCCCATTCCTCACCTACATCCTTTGGCGAAAGAAAAGCCTCTTCGGTTTCCCCGTTGTGCTTGATCTGGAAACGATATTCACCATAAGCACGTTCACGGTTATTCCTTACCAATTTATTGAATGCCCAGTAATAGACTTCGTAGAAGCCTGGTTCGGGAAGAGGCACTTTCCAGGTGGCAGTCTGACTGCCGTCGCCACTACGGATCACGTAGGCCGAACGGATGTACTTACCAAAATAGCCGGCATCGGTGGTAGCTGTCCATTGCAGGGGCGCTCTCCACCAACTCACTCCCGAGTATTTAAAGGAGGTATCTTCTACCTTATCGAGCAATTGCGGTAAAAGTCCTGTTACGGAAGGAGCTGATAATTCGAAGAGCGGATCTTCATTGTCCACAATGATTTCGTTGGGCGAAGTCCAGGAAGAAGAAGGAAGTACAAAGTTACCCTCTTTATCCACCGGACGATTAAGTTCCCGCGTAGTGTTCCGCACCCGCATGGTCACCGTATTGGGCAGGTTGCCCGACACTAAGGTACGAATGACCACCTCGTACGGGAATTCGTTCCATACACTAACCAATTCCAAGGTTTCATGGGCGCGTACCGGTATTTTCCGGTTAGTCTTCGGATCAGGAATCTGCCCCCAACTGTTAGCCAATCTAACTTGCATTTGAATAATGCCATCATGATCCGAATCATTGGATACCCGTTGTTTGAGTACGTAGACCTCCTGACCTTTGTTACTGATCCCGATCACTTCGGGTGGGGCAATGCTATAATAAGGAAGTGGAGTCAGGCTGTCCCACTTTATTACCTGTGGCTTCATATCGGTACGTCCGATATGCTCTAATGTATCGAGCAGGCTCTCGAACCGGATGTTTCTGAACGTATTCCGTGCCAGCAGACTGTATACCGAATCGCGGAAAGCAGTTACTCCGATATTGATTTCGGCACGTGCAAAGAGGTCGTTGGCTTTTAGCGTAATAAAGTCGTTCAGCAAACCCATATTCTCCGCGTCGCCCAACACCTGACGGAAGGTATGTTTTTCCAGCAATAAATTGGCCTTCTCCTGATTAGAGATGCCGTTATAATCTCTCTCCCATCCGTTGCCATCCCCCCGGTCTTGGAGGTACAGTTCAATGATCCGGTTGGCTACCGGCCAATCGGAAGAGAAGATATTGTACCTGAAGTTGTACACTTGCGGGAACAGATAGTACGGATTGGGCTGGGAAGTGATCTGGTGCTTTCCACGCCCGGTCGAAGAGAAGTTGTAGTTCCCCTCTTGTTGTAGGAAGGTGTACAGAATATCGTTGAAAGCCCTCATTTTGGCTTCTTTTTCATCCAGCACCCGACCATTGTATTTCTCCCAACGAATGTGGTCTTTCCACCGTTTTCGGATATCCATCTGATAGAACTTCCAGCCTTTCTCCGGGAAGAGCACCATTTCGGGTTGGACAGTTTCCTGTGCTTGCGACCAGGTATGGATGTAACTACCGAATTGTGCAGGCACCTCTACCACCGAGAAACGTTTGAAAGGATAACTTAGCCGGGTACTATACTCCAGATTCATGCGTATGTCGTGGATAATCCGCGGTATGGTATCCATCACACTATCGAGTTCGGCACTGAGAAAATCGTGTCCCGGCCGGCAATACAGGCTGTATTGTATGCTGTCTCTCGTAAGGAATTTATGTTCGTACTTCCCGATGATGAGCGTGGTGGCCTGTACAGGAAAATCGGTACGATACATGTACTGAAGACTGTCCTCACCCGCTACCTGTTCACCTTGCGACAGTGCCATCAGTCCGGGAAGCGGTTTTACCCGGAGGTTGAACCGGCTGAAATAAGTCTGTTGCCAGTTCGAATTCTTATCACTATAAGCCACTCCCGGACGTGGATACCAATACGTCTCGGGTGTACAGAGCAGGTAATCTTCTGTCTGGAATGCATATTTCTTATCGACATTTAGCAGGAACTCTTTGTATTGCGCCTGCAAAAGCTCAGCCGGAATATCTAAATAGCAGAATTCTTCGTCAATACGTCCGTTATATTTTACAGTGAGCCGGATGGTATCGCCCTCAGCAATCTCTCTGCCAAAATCAGTCAGCAGAATCTGGTGGTCACGGGAGAATTTCACCGGTTCCCCATTGCTGAGCACATCCGTCACCTCCAATCCGGGATTCAGGCAGAAGGCAAATTCGGAAGCTGTCCGGAGGGCAACTCCTTTCATTTCGGCAGAGCCGGAGAGAATTCCGGGGTGTTGTTCGATGGACAAATCGTATTCGTCGATCACCATTTTCGGTGTATCGGCATATTGATTGTTAATACGGGTATACTGTTCTCGCTCAGACTGTTGCTTTAGAATAGAGTCCACATGATGATAACCACAACCGATAGATCCCAGTAGCAAGACGACACCCAAGATGATCCACGGGTAACTACTCCGTTTGGAATTGGGTAACCGGCCGAACATAGTGATGGTAAAACAGATAAATGCCAGTCCGGCCAACAAATAAATAGCCCGGTGGTTGACCACCGTATCAAAATGGGTAATCCCTACGAAAGTAGATTTCAGCAACGGCAAGCTATATGCCATGTAGTCGAACAGGTAATAGAATTTGCCACCGATGTAGAACAGTGTCAGTCCGATGTAGCCCAATAATATAATAAAGGTGAGCGCCTGATTTTTGAATATCAGCATCAGGAAGATAGAAAGCCCGATGATGAAGATCAACGTAGGCAGACTGATCAGGAAGAAGTAGAGCGGGTAAGCCACCCAGTCGATATACGTTCCCGAAGCAATGGCGTTGAGTAGCATGGCCATCGCCATAATGATGAGGTTCAGTACCAGGAAAACACGCAGGTTTCCCCAAAGCTTGCCCAGCACGTATTCGGCGTTGCTGAGCGGGTGTACATAGAACACTTCCGATGTGTCTAATTTCTTATCACGCTTCACGAAGTCGGAAGCCAGAAAAATGGCGATCACCGCCTGCCCTGTATTCAGTAGCAGCAGGTTGACGTAAGGGATATTGGCCGGAATGGCTTTAACGAACCAGGTGCCTCCACTATCTTCGAACACCAACAGGGCAAGATCGAATATACCCAGGATAAGCAATGCCAGTACAGTGAAGACACGGAAGAACCAACTCCTTAGCAGGAGCTTGCTTTCGTACTTGGCGACGGTCTGTATGTTAGTAATAAATGACATAGCTTAATCGTTGGTCCAAAGATTGAGTTCGTTCTCCATATAATATACGTATGCATGTTCCAGATTCGGGGGAAGCGGTTGCGCTTCGTAGCCGATGATCTCATCGGCCACTACCTGTACTTCCCACCCTGTTCCGGAAGGGATGGTAGAGATAACCGGATATTTCTTGTCCACCTCGTGAAGCTCGTCGCCCGATACGCGGATACGCCATACCTTGCCTTCGGCCTGTTTGAGCATGTCTTGCGGGGATCCGTAGAAAGAAACTTCTCCCCTGTTCATCAGCACCATGTGTTTACAGGAACTCGATATATCGCCCACAATGTGCGTGGAAAGGATGATCGTGACTCCATTCTCGCTTACTGACGAGAGCAAGTTTCGGAACCGGATTCGTTCTTCGGGGTCCAATCCGGTAGTGGGTTCGTCTACAACAATCACTTTGGGGTTGTGTATAAGTGCCTGGGCAATGCCGAGGCGACGTTTCATCCCACCGGAAAGTTTGTTGGCATAGCGTTCGCGCACGTCGAATAGTCCAACGCTTTCGAGCATGTTGTCCACGGCTTGTTTGCGTTCGCGACTGCTGTTCATCCCAGCCAGACGGGCTGAGTAATCAAGGAATTCGTGGGTTTTGTACTTGGCAAAGAAGCGGAAGTCTTGTGGAAGGTATCCCAGGATGGAGCGGATCTCTTTTCGTTGTTTGCGCAGGTCGTACCCGAAGATGTTTACTTCGCCGGAAGTAGGCTCCATCAGAGCTACCAGGATACGCATCAGGGTTGATTTTCCCGCACCATTGGGACCCAACAACCCGAACATGCCTGTAGGGATTTCCAGTTGGATGTCTTTCAAAGCATGATTCCCGTTGGGATACACCTTATTTAAGGCCTTTATAGATATACTCATTAATTAGCAGATGTTTTCTATTAGACGAACGCTTACCCCGAAAGGTTGCAAAAACACAATCTTTTTTTATTTAAATTTATCATTTCCGGTTATCCGGCCAAATTTAACGAAATAATTTGTATTCCTTTAAACCATGAACAATAAAACTCATCTAAGTAAAATAAATAAATGATACCATGAAACAACTCACTACTCCCAGAAGAACAAGATACGTTGTTCTTTTCCTTATGTGCTACCTGACGGCATTCTCATCAGCAATGGCACAACAACCCAGACGTAATGCCTTACGCGAGACAGACAAAGAGTTCTTTAAAACCGAAGAAGCACGTCGTATTGGCGATCAGGTGCTGGTTTATCAGCGTTGTACCGGTGGTTGGCCGAAGAATATCGACATGGCCCGCCGGATGAGCGACAAGGAGCTGGCACAAGTTCTGAAAGAGAAGTCCCGCCGCGATGACTCGACAATCGATAATGATGCGACCACCCTGCAGATGATCTATCTGGCCCGACTGTATCAGCAGACAAGCGATGTACGCTATCGCGACGCTTTCCGTCAAGGGGTAGAGTATTTATTGAGCGGACAGTATGCCAATGGTGGATGGCCGCAATTCTGGCCGGAGATGCATGGCTATCAAATCCATATCACCTTCAATGACGATGCGATAGTCAACACGCTCGAAATGTTCGACGAAATGATAACGTCCAAACCTCCCTACGATGGCGATCTGACCGACAAAGCACTACGCCAGAAACTATCAAAAGCTTTCGACAAAGGGGTTGATTGTATCCTGACAACGCAGATCATAGTTGACGGGCAACCCACTGTATGGTGCCAGCAACACGACCGCGAGACATTGAAACCGGCTCCGGCACGTGCTTATGAACTTCCGTCATATTGTACACAAGAGAGTGCATCCATTGTGAATTTGCTCATGAAGCTTCCCAAACCCGATGCCCGTGTAAAGCGCGCCATTCACGGAGCGATGAAGTGGTTCGAAGCCTATAAACTTACCGGCTTACGCATCGAACGTACGGGCTGGGGACAAGGCGACCGCAATACCCGTCTTGTAGAAGACCCCAAAGCTGAACTCCCGATATGGGGCCGCTTTTACGACCTGAAATATTGCGAACCTTATGTGTGCGACCGCGATGGCCTGCCGCGTCGCCGGTTGGAGGAAATCGGGACAGAACGCCGTAATGGTTACAGTTGGTACAACAGTCGCCCGGCCGAGCTTTTCGATCAATACAATGCTTGGGCTGCGAAGTATGATCCGAAGCACAAAGTTTACGTGAGTACGACTACCAAAGGAGCTAACGAAAACGGGCTTATCGACATGTATCGCCGTCCAACGATCGACCGTGCTGCTTTTGATGTAGTGGTAAAGCCGGACCAAAGCATTCAGGCTGCCATCAGTAAAGCACCCGAAATACCGGCCAAGCCCTTTAAGATATTGATCTCAAAAGGCACCTACAATCAGAAGGTTATCATCGATCGTCCCAACATCGTATTGGTAGGCGAGAACCGCGACAGCACGATCATAGTATTGGCCGAAACGGCTAAGACCCGCGCCATCACCGAATATCACGGACGTCCCGTAGGCAATGGGGTGATTGTGTTACAGGATGGTGCAGACGATTGCATCATCAGTGGCCTGACGGTGTACAACAACTACGGAACCACCGTCGAGAACACTACTACTCACCAGATGTCTATCTTCGGACGCGCAACACGTACCATCGTTATCAACAGCAATGTATGGGCCGATGGCAACGATGCTCTCTCCCTCTGGGCTCCGGAGAGCAACGGAATGTACTACCATGCCGATCTCTTCCTGCGCTGCCCGGGTGTAGACTTCCTCTGCCCGCGCGGATGGTGTTATGCTACACGCTGCCGCTTCTATGGCGACAGCCGCGCCATGATCTGGCACGATGGCCGGGGCGACAAGAGCAAGAAACTGGTAATCACTAACTCTTCTTTTGATGCCAAATCACCTACCCTTCTCGGTCGTTATCATCACGATTCGCAATTCTTTCTTATCAACTGCAAGATGTCGGAACAGGTTCTCGACTGCAACATCAGCTATGCTTATTCGGATAAAGTGCTCGATCCCTGTCCATGGGGGCAACGTACCTACTATTATGGTAATACACGTCAGGGAGGTCAAAGCGGTTGGATGAACAACAATCTGCACGAGGCAGAAAATCCTACGGAGTTTCATGGCATTACCGCTCTGTGGACATTCGGCGGTAAATGGGATCCCGAACAGCGCATCCGCGATCTTTGGAATGTGTTGGCTTACTGATTTTGTGGGTGAAGACAGGGGGCACCCTGAACCGCCTTGCTGCCGGGCCTTCCCGATAGGTTGAAGAAGGAGGATAGGCTGATTATAGAAAAGGGATGCCGGAACGATAAGACTTCGGTTCAAATTTCGTGTACGGATAGCAGGGGGAACGCTTTCCCGCTGCCTCTTACCGTACTTTCCAATATTGATCATTTTACAAGTACTTCCCAATAGATTCTTATCTATTCCGGCATCCCAAATACAAAAAGAAGGAGAGGTTTAGATCATGATGAAGAACAGATGGCTACCACTAACAAGGTGATAAGTGTCAGGATACTCAGGCAAGTAGTCAGGATGACTGCCCATATACCAATGAAATCCCAACGGTATCTGCTTAATTGTGTGTATTTCTTTTCGTTCATCGTATTTCTTTTTTATTTATTGTGGCAGCAAGCTCTGTAAGAGCAGGAGCATCCCCGCCCGGAGGCGGGGTGTGCTCTTTGCTTTGTCAGTATGTTGCTGTTTTATAACCATTAGCTTGTTTTATAATATTTTTTAGCCATTTTGGTCGCCATACGACATTATCGTATTAATCCTGTTCTCAATTCGTTCAGCTCCGTTTGTTCTATTGGGTCACGCAACGAATAGTTACGCCAGTATTTCTCGCAGTTGCGTGGCCCCACCCTCCAGTCCATACACCTGTGTCATCCATCGGAAGCGAAACGAACATATTCGCATTCAGAAGAACAGACGAGGGGTATAACCCAGAAGAACCATAGGCAGTCAATACTCCGGTCGTGCTTCTTACGCCCGCGTGAGGATAGAATTGAGTACCAGCACTGTTCCAACGTCCTTTCATTCCCAAATAGGTAGTAACGCCGTTGAAAGTTTCAAACCACGTCTGATATGCTTGTGCCGGCATTTTATACCCTCCGGTTGTCCCATCTTTAACGGCCAGTTTGCACGGGTCTCCCAATCCAGTTGTATTAATCTGCCCTGGCAAGGAAGAGGGATAATTCGTGGCATCAGCGTATGGAACACTGTTCCAGTCTGTTACTGAACCCATAAATCCTTGCGGAACCCACGCAATATCGGTCTCGTCAAATATATCGCCATTTACGCCGGCTCCAGCACTCAACGCCACGGTCGAACCCCATTTGAAGTAAACAGCATAAACTGTTTCGCCCACGCCTCCGTTAAACTCCTTCGATCCATCCAACGTCAGTTTCCCGGATGTTGCACCTACCCCAAGTATATTGGGAGGAGCAATCATACCTCCGGTCGGTAATGTCAGTCCAGATTTTGCCTGCGAAGCTGTAGCAATATCAAACCATACACCAGGGTATTTTTCGTACTGGAACTTGACATTACGACTGGCTGCTGTACCGTTAGGATTAACTGTCACGACAACTGCCGAGGTTCCATTTACGGTTGTACTTCCCGTTGCGGTACAGGTGGGAACGGTGCTGGCCACAACAGATGTAGCTACATCTATCGCCCGGAAATTCATTGCGGGGAAATAGCCGGTCAGTGATAGAATAACGTCCTGCCCATATTTATTTACCGTTGACGGGACATCTGTTATTGAAATGCTGTATCCCGTTTGGGTAAAAGTGGTTTGGTTAATCCTTGTTCCCTGATACTCCACCCATACGACAGTGTTGATATTGCCCCAACCGTCGATACCTGGAATAGTAACCGAAAGCGTATAATCGGTTGGTGTTGTATTTACAGGTTCCGGCATTGAGGCTTCCAATCCGGTTTTATTTGTTTTTAATGCCCAACCCATATTAGTATTAACTTTGGCTTGGATCATACCGCCTGCAAGCGGTACAGTTGTTCCTGTGCCGTCAACATTCGCCATTTCGATAAATGTAAACATGGGTGTTTTCTTCGCAGTAACACCCTGTTTTACCACTACGTTATAGGTCAACCTACCCGCAGTAACAGGTATGATAGCTGTACGTTCCCCGCCGGAAATATTTTCATCCACGCCGAGCCAAATAGTCTGTTTCGTAGTACCACCACTGGTTGCCGAAGGCGTCAGCCATTGTGTCCCTGCAGGCGTATATGTAATCTTGCTCACATCGATCTTCCAGCCCGCAGTCACATCGGTGTGTATCGTCAGCTGGTTATTACCTTCATCCGCAGTCGCCGCATCCTTGTAGAATGCAAGTTCCCTTGGAGACACAGCTAAGAAGTTCTGCCCATCAAAAGTAATCTCCGTCATCTGCGCATCATTCCATTCCAGCACATTGGCCTCGATATTGACCGGCGCCGACTCAAACGCAATATCCGGATCCTCATATCCGGCAGCCGACACCTTATTGATACTAAAAATATACTGATGATTGCGCAACACATCCAGATACGCCTGCGAAGTACCCGAACCGGTAAAAAAGTCCACCCGGTAATACGTCGGATCGGTATCCGTATCATACTTCCCGCCGATGACTAAACACGTACGGTTGAGCAACGCTTTAGGCGTGGCATGCCCCCCACCCGTGTGGTTCTCCGCCTCCAGCAGGTAAATCTCCGACAGGCACCGGTTGTTAAGGCCGTCAATCGCCGCCCCATTATACACCAGCGGCCCCTTGGTCAGCGTCGACGAAGCGGGTACGTTCGGCTGTACCGCCCTCGGGGCGCTGGCATCCGTGGTCACGTCCCAGTCGGCCGCCGTAAGCGACTTAGGGGCGATGCTTCCGCGTGTGTTGTAATTGTACACATGCACGCTGGTCAGCTGAAAGTTGTTCACGGCCGTTCCGGTGACCTGCACATCCACCCGGGCGATCATGCGGGTAAGCTTCACCGCATTGCTGCCCGTCAGGCTGGTGCCCTCGCTGATGGTCAGGTTGCCCACGTTGCCCCACATCGGGATGGGCTTGTAACCCGAGTCCGAGCTCTTGGCAATCCACTTGCCGGTGTTCGATACCGTCAGCAGGGCCAGCGCGTCCTGCTTGTCCTTGCCCGTCAGTGACGACTGCGGAACCAGGTCGCGGGCATTGGCCAGGATCACCAGGTCGTACCTGCCCTGGCGAAGCGTCACCGTGAAGTTCTTCTTGCGCGAGTCACCGCCGTCGGTGGTGATGCCGGTGCCGCTGCAACGGGCGGTGTACACGTACTCCCCGCCGTTCTCCTTGAACACCAGCACATCGATGGTTTTCACGTCGTTCTCGTCCGTATCTGTCAGGGCGCGGGAGTCCGCGCTGCTTTTGCCCGGCAGCGCGAGCGAGAAGGTGATGTCCGCATCGCCCTTACCCGGGGTGGAACCGCTAAATTCTTCCTGCAGGCAGGAGGCGAGCAGCAACAGGGGGAATGCTCCGGCAAGGAGCACCCGCATGAGTTGGTTTCTTTTATTCTTCATAATGTATATCGTTTTTTCGTTTGCTTGGTTAGAACTCGATACCGCCCTGGCTGCCTCCCCACGGGGAGATGGATACGGTGATGCTGATGCTGCCCGTGAAGTCGACGGATACTTCCGTGTGGCGCCCCTCCTGCACGGCGATGGGCGATCCGCTGCCCTGGGTGGAGGCGGTGTACACCAGCGTGCCGCCGTGGTAGATGTCGATGCTCACCCCGCTGTTCTGGGGCAGCAGGCGGAAGGCGGGTACCTGGTAGGTCTCCTTGCCGTTCTGCGTCCGGAACTCTCCCGCAGGCTGGTAAAGGGCGCCCTCCCCGCAGAACTGCCCGTAGAAGTCGATGGCGCTGCGGGTTTCGCGCACGCGGATGTGGTAATCGTTGTCGCTGAACCCGGCATACGCCTTGAGCCCCGTGACCCGGACGGCCATGCTGCTCACTTTGCGGTAGATGGGGAGCAGGATGCTCTCGCGCATGTCCTGGGCGCTGATGGTGACGTCGCCCAGGAAGAGGTCGTCGGGCGAGGCGTAGGCGGAAGCGGCGTAGGTGAGGGCGTTCAGGCATACCAGCCCGGTGTCCTTGTGGTCGCCCGCGGTAAGTGGCGGGCGGGTCTGGTTGCCGCCCCGCAGGTTGCCCCAACCCACCACATGGATGCTCTCGCTCCGGGGGACGTTGACGGACACCTGCGCTCCCACGGTGGTCTCTATCTCGCGGATAAACCGCAGGTTATCGTCGAACATGTACAGGAGTATCTCCTGCACGGGGGTGGTTACTTCGGTATTGTCGGCATCGTAGGCGCGGACGGTGAAGCGGTACTCCTGTCCGCAACCGTCTAAGTCGTCCTTGATGCACCCCCAGAGGGTGGCTGCCAGACAGAACAGGCAGAACAACCGGTTGTTTCTTTTTGCTATTCCCATAGATCGTTTGTTTGAATTAGATGTGCCCGGAAAGGCGGTCAGACCCGGCCGGGCTGTGGGTGGTCCGCCTTCCATCGCGAAGCGGAAGGCGGACCGGAGTGATTAGCTTACAAAGAATGCGGGATTAGAACTCTTTCACCAGCAGTTGCGGTATCCAGTTGTTGATGCTGATGCTGATGTTGATCTTACCGTCTTCTGCCGGATCGTCCGTAGGATCATCGTCACCACCGGTTTCGCCCGGATAGGTTCCGCCGTCTTCGAACTTGGCCTTGCCGGTGAGCTTGATGGTGATGTCGTAGCTGTTGCCGCGCTCTACACCGTTACTGCTGATGGAGCCGGTAGTACCGGTATCGAACGTCTGGTATGAAGCCAGGTGGACGGGGTAGTAGATGGCCTTGCCGTCATACTCGCCTTCGATAACCACGATGGTGGGGTACATGGTGGGAGCCGAAGCTGCATTCTCGAACGAGTAGTGGTAGAAGTACTTGCCTGTGAAGTCGGCCTTGTCTACCGTGCTGATGTCGTCTTTCAGGAAAGAAGCCACTGTATAGTCGGTGGGTACGTTGGCCATGTCCGGCGTCGGCATGGTGATACCTGCGTAGTAGGGCTTGCCTGCAAACGAAGCGGCGGTACGCTCGGCAGCCGACGGGATGAGCGAGGTGCTGAACAGCTTAGTGGCTCCACCGGCATTCAGGATGGCCACGCTCTTCAGCTTCAACGAGCGGTTGTCGGTCGGCGTGAGGGTGTAGTCGGCCATCGGCTCGATCTTCAGGGTGATACGGGCCGAGATGAACTTCAGCGTTGCTGTGGCAGTAGCTTCGTTGCTGGCGTTGAACGTCAGGGCGGCATCGTTCTTGCCTGCCGCCCAACGGTTGGTGAGCTGTGAAGCGTCCCCGTTCAGGTCGCCCACCCATGCTTCGAGCCGGGATTTGCTGTTGACCGTGGCCGGGATGGCGGTGGCCAGGTTGCTGGCATTGGCTATTACGTACACGTCCTTGGCCTTGGTGGTCACACCGGTGATCTGCATGGTAGCGGCCGTGCCGTTCACGCGGTTCTCGAGTACACCCAGGTCGTTGAACACGAATACGGTGTAATTGCTGATGGTGGCATCGTCCGAGGCCGACGGGGCGGTGGTCGATGTGGCACGGGAATCGGGCGCTTTTACGCTGATCGTCAGGGTAGCGCTCTTTCCGGCTGTGCCGTTGGCTTCGTCGTCGTTGTTACAGCTTGCAAAACCCACAGTAAGGGCTGTTAAGGCAAGCATCGATAAGAAATAATTCTTCTTCATGTTGATAAAAATTTTAATTAATAAAAAGATATATAGTTAATTGACAGTTGACAATGGACAATGGTCAATTAAGATTTAAGGGGTTGTCAATGCTTTCAGGTTCTTCGCCGCCGTGGCGTCGCCGCAGGCGGCTGCCTGTGCGAAGGCTTCCTTGGCTTCGTCCCATTGCCCCTGCAGGGCGTGGAGCACGCCCCGGTTGTTGTGCCAGGTGGCGCTGTGCTGTTTCACCCGGTCTAAGTAGCGGGCTGCAGCCTGGATATCTTCCCGTTCCAGCGCGCTGGCGGCGGCATTCAGGTTGGCCGTGTCGTCATCGGGGAAGAGCCGGGCGGCGGTGGACAGCACCTGATTGAAGGCATCGCTGCCCGGTTCGTACGTACCGGCTATGAGGAACATCTCGTTGAGCGACAGGCTGCCGGGCCGGGTCTTCAGCACCTCCTTGCCTTTCTCCACCGTGAAGGGAAGCACCGTGTAGTCCAGACGGTAGTCCGTACGCCGAAGTTGCGGGAAGTAGCCGGCCAGCAGTTGCCGGTACGGCAGGCCGCCGGAAAGCTGCATGAGTTTCTTCTCGCGGCCGTCGAAGATGTCCGTGCCGCGGATGATTTCAAGGATGCGGTATTTTTCCGATATATCCGACCGGGATACTAAGCTGTCCAGCGTATTCCAGTCCTCGCCCTTGCCACTCACGGAAAACAGCCCGGCGGCAAAGCCGTACACGGATTGCAGGTGGTTCTTCAAGGCCTGTGCCCGACGCTCGGAGAGCAGGAGGTTGGAGGCGTACGTGCCTTCGGGAGAAGCATACCCCTGGATAGTGATACCCGTAATGGTGGCGTCGGGATCGTTCTTTACCTGTGCCACCAGGTCATGGATACGTTGCAGCTCCGAGGCATTGTTCTTGAAGGTGGAGACGATCTCGGCTTTCCCCGCAGCAAAGTCCAGATAGGCCTTGCCCGAGTCACTGCGCCGTTTCACCGCCTCGGCTTCGGGGCGGAGGTAACCGACGGACAAGCGGGGACGGGACGGGGCTGCGGCAGGAACGGTAGCTTCAGTTACACTATTGGCCGGGCGTTTGGCGCCCGTCAGGTGGGCCGACATCAGCTCCATGGACAGCGACATGAGCGGGCCGGAACACTCGCACTGGTCTTCGCGCAGCAGGAAGCTGGCACCCTCCATCCACGGTTCATAGGGGACACGGGTACGGTAGAGATGCGGACCGGGGTTCTTTTTGGAGTTGGCATGGAGTTCCATGCCCGTACCGGGATCTTTCTTGTGGAGGGCCTGTAGCCTCCGGTAGGCCTTGTGCTGGTTGTCGCCGTTGATACGGATGGCGGGAAGCTCCATCGACAGGCTGCCCGAGAGGAGCACGGGGGTGAGCAGTACCGAGGAGCGCGGGTCCACATGCACGTCGCGCATGTCCACCTGGATCTCGATCACGACCGAGTCGTTCACTAAGGCGAAGGTTTGCTGCCGCACCTTGACGCGCCCCGAAACGGCCGGGGAGGCAGAAGCGTATGCGGAGAAGATGCCCAACAAAACTAATGAGGCAATAACCAGCAGGATTCTTT
Organism: Bacteroides sp.; assembly: GCA_031554665.1. GTDB lineage: Bacteria > Bacteroidota > Bacteroidia > Bacteroidales > Bacteroidaceae > Bacteroides. Next base: position 41,626 of record JAVBVA010000059.1, read on the forward strand.
TAACGGTCAGGCAGTACCGCAGCCGGCGGCGGTGCAGTTCGTACTCGGGTACGTTCATCGTTCGTATGATTCTCATAAATGTGTTTCTTTCCTTATACTTATTTATACTGTAGTGTTTTCAGCTACCGGATCATGTAGATCAGCGAGACGGCTGCCTTGGTGGGGCCGAAATAATTGCGGTTGCCCGTGCCGGTCTTCTTCCCGCACTTGGCGCACGGGTACTTGTCGTACGAAAGGTAGGCATAGCCGATGCCCAGCGTGGCCTCGAGCGACCACCGGCCCTTCAGCATCCGGTGGTAACCATAGCTCACGCCGGCACCGGCCAGCCAACCTTCGAAACGGTGTTCGTTCATGTAGCGGGCAAAGGGAGGCTCGGGCAACCCGCTGATGTTGTACACACCGTAATGCGCGTGGACTCCCCAGAAAGCTCCGTTGAAGGCTTCGCACGTCCAGCGCCGCAGTTCGGGCTGCACCAGCAGGTGTTTCCATTTCCTGTTGTCCGAGAAGGTCCAGGGGTTGTAGCTCACCGGCAGTTCGAGGGTGGTCTTGCGGCTCAGGCGAAGCTCCGCACCCAGGTTGAGGGTGGTCAGGGCATCCGAGAGCAGGTTGGTCTTCACCCCCCAGGCGGGAAGCGGGTTGCCAGCAAGACGTGGAGCCTCCTGCCCCGCAACCGGCAGGGACAAGCCTGCAAGCAAAAGTAGTGATGGTAAAAAACATTTAAATAGTAATCTCATATAATGCTATTTTATAGTTCATGTACGGGCTTGTTACAGGGGTGTCTCTTTCAAAGAGACGGATGTGATACGACGAAAATATATAACAACCTGATAACGAGGATGTAGAATGGGGCAGCACGGGCAAAGAAAATATTTTGTTGAACGTTTTATCCAACAAAACCCGGATGCCGGAAAGATGAAGTAAATATATCTGTCTAATAACCAACATACTATGAAAATATCTACGTATCAGCCAGAACGGCATTTATAAAGCATATTTTCAAACAGTTATGAGACATAGTATGAAACAAAACGAGACATGTGACGTGTGGAGTATCAGGCACGGTGAAAAAGGAAAAAAACTGTCCGGGGAAGGACCGGAAGAGGCCACGGTGGTTATCGTGGAGCGGGGAAGTGTGGAGCTGGTGGCGGGCCGGTTCAGGTGTGTGGTGCAAACGGGAGGGTTGTTCCTGCTGGCGCCCGGAGAGCCGTACCAGGTGCGGGTGGTGGAGCGGTTGTGCGCCCTCACCTGTCGGTTTGCACCCGGTATGCTGGTGCGGATGACGGACCTGCCGGCGGAGGAACTCATGCCGGAATTTAGGGTGGAAGGTATATCAGGAGGTCTGTCAGGAGGCATAGCAGGTGACCGGGAGTGGGTGGTATTGGAAGCCGGCCCTCTCCTCTCCCTGTTCCTGGCCCAGATGGGACAATACCTGAACATGCGGATTGCAACGGGGCGTTTGCAGGAAATCAAACGTCAGGAATTCCTGTGCCTGTTGCTGGCCTCCTACCGCAGGGAAGTGCTGGCCGGCTTCCTGCGCCCGCTGGTGGACCAGGGGGACCCTTTCCGCGAATTTGTGGAAAAGAACTGGCGCAAGGTGCGCAATGTAGAGGAACTGGCCGCACGAGCACACCTGTCCACTTCGGGATTTATCAAGAAGTTCGGCAAATACTACGACGAGCCTCCGTACCAGTGGATGCTGCGCCAGAAGGAGAAGTATGTCCTGCAGGATATACGCGCCCGGATACTGCCGTTGAAAGACATTGCAGACAGGTACCACTTTGCCAGTTATGCACATTTCGGGAACTTTTGCAGGATACATTACGGAGCAAGCCCCAGGAAGCTGATGGCGGTAAAAAAGATGGAAAAGAAGCGGGAGGAAACCCGGTTTACGGAGGCGGGAAGCCTGGTTTGAAGACAAAAGGGAAAAATATGACTGTTTCGGGGAAGATTTTGCTTTCTCTGTCGGAACAGGCATTATACCTTTGCGCCATAGTTTTAAAAGGAACTACCCAGAGGCGTGTTTATATGATGTGCTGTCTCTTTGAAAGAGAATGTGCGGTCCGCCTGGAGGGATGATGGCGGCAAAACTACAAATTATATTTTACATTGTTGGCTTTCAGGCTACTTTTTTATCTACGCCGGTAATCTGCCGGTTGGCCTCGTGCAGGCTGGAATAATCAAACGACTTCAGATAAATCAGCGTGGTCTTCGAGTTCTCGTGACCCAGGCCCTGGCTGATAAGCTCCACGGGGATGTGCATGGCGTAGGCGATGGAGGCCCAGCTGTGACGTGCCACGTACGTGGTTAGCGGTCTGTCTAAGCCCAGCAGCCGGGAGAGCTGTTTCAGCTGATTGTTGGTGCGGCGGAGTACGCTCTCATACGCCTGGGGCTGGCCGGCATCCCGGATCAGGGGCAGCAGGTATCCACCGGTACCGGGATGGTACTTATCCAGCAGGGAGCGAATCTGGGGCGTGATCTCGATCTCGAAGCGCTGGCCGGTCTTGCGGCGGATGTAGGTGATGCAGCCGTCGGACAGGTTGTCCGTTTGCAGGTGGGCCAGGTCGACGAAGGAGATGCCACGCAGGTAATAACTCAGCAGGAACATGTCACGGGCGGGTTCCAGCCGGTGGTGCGGGGAACCGGCGGACAGGTCCAGCGCACGCAGGCGGTCGATGACTTCTTTCCTCACAGCCCGTTTCTCGGTTTTACCGTTTCCGGTGAAGACTCCCGCGAACGGATTCTCCGGTAAGGGGGGAATGAGTTTCTCGGTAACGGCCCGGTTGAGCAGGGCGCGCAGGTTACGGCAGTAGTAAGAAGTGGTGTTAGGGCTGTTGCCCATACCGCGCATGTATGCCTCGAAAGACCGGATGAACTCGGGGGTGAGTTCCTCGAGCATTACATCCTTCCCCTGGTTGAAGGACCGGACCTTGTTGACCGTGCTGCGGTAGGAACGGGCCGTACGCCGCTGCTGTGCTTCGATGCGCCCGGATACCTCGAGGGCGTACGCGGACAGCGAATGACAGGCTTTGCCGGAACGGTACAGGCGGACCAACTCCGTGAGGGTGTACGGCTCGCCGCGGTTCTCGAAGCTACCGGCTATATCGAAGAGTTTCTGCTTGCCCTGTACCAGCCGGACAAACAGCTCTTCCAGGTAAGCTTTCCGGTCGGGCTCGGCCGTGTTCAGGCGGAAACTCTCGCGGGAATCGTCCCATTCGTGGGGGTAGATCCTGATGCCTTTGAGCACAGTTACGCAAGACTTGCGGGCTTTGATAAGCTGGACATACAGGCTACCCGGGCAACCGGACACACGCGAAGGGCGGAACTTGATTTTAATCGATGTTTGCATAAAATAAATGAATTAGGAATTATTTGAAAAAATACAGGTAGTACAAATGTAGTGTGCGGTTGTATAAACAAATGTAAACATTTAAATGATCGCAACAAGGGAAGAGAAAAAAATATCACTATTCAGCATGGTTACACGATTACCGATGCCGATTAGTGCCGGGGTGAAGGGCCCCTTCTTCACCGGGGTTCACCTCTTCCCCGATCCGAACTCAGCATTAAACAAAGGTTCTTTAACCTTGAGAATAAGATCGGCTTTTTTACAAAAGTTTGTCGTTCGCCCTGTTTTGAACTTTTTTTGCTTCTTCTCCTATGCGATAAAAGTGATTTCATTCGTCACGTCTTCACGATTTGAGAGCTTACAGATTAGTAATCAACTATATACCCCGTGACGAATGGCTGATTAATCCACCATTCATTCGTCACTATCTGATTTAGTCGTCACTTCTGGCGGTCTTCATCTCCCTTAGTCTCCTTCCTGTTCTTCGCTGTTACATGTCCCATTGTCAGTAAGCCATCATTCAATAACAGCGAGGTACGTGTCCCTTTCCCGTGAGGTAATTCTCCTTTTCAAGCGAGGTAACACCTTATTTCAAAGGCTATAACACTTTGTTCCCCGTAGTGCAATGTCTTATACTAGAATAGGTTGACACTATTTTGTTCTTAATTGTTCTATAAAAAATTTATTCTTATGGCAAGATCA
>JAVBVA010000078.1:0-72245 GCA_031554665.1 Bacteroides sp.
GCATACGCTAACAAATACTATCATTTTGCTATTGAAAGCAAAATTAGTTATTTGAAATGTACACGTAAGAAATTTGCTCATTAAGTACTGTATTATAAATAGTTACACGGATTGTTAACCGTTTTTAGTGGACACTAGTGAAAATAGATATCTATATTTTCTGCAATAACGAGTGAGAGCAGAAGTGATCGAATATTTCGACCTTAGAACACTTAGACTCATTTTGCGGTCGAAATATTCGACTGCAAAACAGGTTAGTCTTTAAGTAGAGGATATCACAATTTGTGATATCCCCCTAAAACAATATATGAGACTATTGTTCTCTGTATGCTTTGCGATAGCTGGCATCCAGCATTTTTTGGATATCACTTTCACGATAGAGTACCTTTCCGCCTAAATAACAATAAGAAATTCGTCCTTCATCGCGATAGTCTTGTAATGTCCTGCGACTAATCTTCAGACGTTCGGACAACTCCTTGTCGGTCAGATATCGTTCGCCATTCAAAGTAGGTTTGGTGTTCTTCATCATTTGTTCCAGTCCCTGTAGCATCTTGTCGAGCGAAGTAAAGAATGCAATAATACGAGGATTCCTTTTGGTAATCAAGTCGCTCTCAAAATCCCAATATCCATATTTATTTCCCACGTTTCACCTCCTTTCCAGGAATGATTTTACCTATCATTTTTTGCACATCACCAGACTTATAATACGTTTTGCGCCCTATCATAGTGTAGGACAGTGTTCTGTTATCCCGTAATGTTTGCAAAGTGCGCTTAGAAATGTTCAGCATCAAACAAACATCCTGATTGTCAAGCCAGCTGTCCAATTCCCTTTCTCCATGCCTTTCACACAGGGAATCAATTTTTTGGGAAAAATCTTCAAAGCCTTTCATCATTTCCTCATAAATATTGGCTTCAATGTTTACAATTTCCATTCTGATTTATTTTTGTTAGTTAATAAGCAAAGATGCATTTAGATATAGGTATCAAATGCTTTATAATAATTATCATCCAACATTTTTAGTACGTCGGATTCACGATACAAAATCTTGCCTTCCAATTTAATGAAAGCCAGTTTTCCATTAACCCGGTATTCCTGCAAAGTTCGTTTGCTGATATGAAGCATGTTTTCAAGATCATTATTGGTTAGGTAACGTTCACCTTTAAACAGTGGACGATAGTTGTTTGCCAACGTTTCCAGACCAACTAATGCTTCGTCCAGTTTGGCAAGGAACGATTTTACTTCTGCAGAATCTCTCCTTATTAAATCACTCCTTTTTCCTTCCATTTTCTGTATTATTAGTGCATTTCTTTATGTATTGTTCGACATCAAAAGCTTTATAATACACTTTATGTCCTATCATAGAGTAGGACAGAGAACCTGACGCCCGAATGTTCTGTAGTGTCCTTTTTGAGACACTTAACAGTCTGCATACATCTTCTGATGTAAGCCACTTTTCTATTCTTTCTTTTTCTCTGCGCATTTGAGTAATTCTTTCAGTAAATAAATTGAAGCGATGCTTCATTAATTCATAAGCCTGTTCTTCTATAAGGATAACATTCATAATCTTTATTTTTTTGATCGTTGGTGTATTCTCTCCATTTTCCGTTTATGGTACTCCTGGTGTTTGGCCATAAAGTCATCCATCAGTTCTTTGTTGCTTCTTACTACGTGGTCTTCAAGCAGGCGTTTAAGTTCACCTATCTTGTAGTAGCATCTTCCTCCGAGGATAGAAAAAGAGACTTCTCCCGCCGCTCGTAGCCGCTGCAAAGTCCTATAACTGATTTTCAGAAAATCACAAGCCTCCAAATTATCTATCCAAATGTCATCATCAGGTATTTCCTGTATTGCCTGGGAGTGGATAAAATCCGTAATCAATTTGATTTTCTTTTCCAACTCCTTAAAAACGGCCGATTCCAGTGTTATTATTTCCATAATACATCCTATTTAATAGTTGATAAACTCATTTTTTAGTTCTCGCAGGAAAACCTGTCCACCGGTAATCAATTCAGGGTCAGCATCTTCCTGTAGTTGATATAGGTAGAAAACTCCTTTATTTTACCGATATCAGGGGATTGTACAATTGACCTGGTCCTTGTAAATTTGTATAATGCAAAATTATCGGTCCGCAAGTCTCAAGGCTTACCCGGGAGGTAGTATAATTTTAATTTGAGGTATTTTATGACTATAAAATTAATTAGTACAGATTTGTATGAGGTATCAGAAAAGTTTCCGATACATACATTTTCGATGGATAACAAGGTCGCCGAAAATCGTTACCTAATGGACAATTGCAATGGAAAGGCTACAATAACCGAACTGAGAACATGCCATTACTGTATGTCCGATGCCACTATCCGGTGCTACAAGGATTGCACATTATTCTCGGAAACAGACAATAGCAACGTATTCTGGTTATGCGCTATTCTATGTGGAAACAATAAGCATTTACAGCATTATAAACAGAAAGACGAAATTTGGTTGACGGGCCAGGTAAATCTCTTGGCATACCGGGATTTCAGGATGAACGACTTTTATGAGAATAATAAATCATTGCGGGTGGTTCATGTCATGCTATCTGCAGAATACATGGAAAGGTTAGTAAACTGTTATCCTTATTTATTTGAAACAGTTATCAACCATCTTCTGAGTAAAGGTTCATTCCGGCTATTTGCCCGAAATATGATGTTTTGCCCGGAAGTAAAGTCGATTCTGAACAATATGTTTAACTATAAAATGGCAGGAAATGCAGCAGCTTTATATCTGGACGCCAAGATTCAGGAAATATTGTCCTTGCTCATGTGCCAGTCTACCCAGAGAGATTGTTCTGCTTACACTTGCTATTCTAAAAGAGACAATGACAAGCTTTTCCATGCAAAGGCAATTATTGAGCAAGAATACCGGAACCCGCCATCCTTGCATCAATTGGCAATAATAGCGGGGACAAATACCTGTAAACTGAAAATTGGCTTTAAGGCATTGTTTGGGGCTACGGTATTCGAATATTTGTTTAATTATCGCATGGAACTCGCTTGTAGGCATTTGTTGGATACGGAGAAATCAATACAGGAAATAGCAGAAGTTATTGGGTATGAGTATCATTCGCATTTTTCGACTGCTTTCAAACGAAAATTCGGGCTTTCTCCAATGGAATACAGAAAGGTTAGATTACGAAAATTGTGATTTAGTCCTGTTTGATGAATATGAGCGTGAAAACTGGGCTACTGAAGGAACCCTGCACTCTTAAATATGGTGATGATTGTGATAGGGAAGGAACTGACCTGAACGAATGATAATTTATTCGTTTCTCAGTTCTTCACAGATTCTTCTGTATTCCCAGAACTCTTCTCCTTTGTAGAAATCAAACTCGGGATATGTGCAGAAGCCGGAAGCTGCACTTCTGCCCGTTCGTTTTCCAAATATGTTTTCTTCCAGCCAATCCAATATACCGCTATCATTGTTATTGATATCAATAAATTGGCAGCCTGCCTCACGTTTGCATTCGGGCAGATTAACTGTAATGTCAGAATATGGGGCCAACCATTTCCCATTCCAACAATACATCATAAATGCAATCGGGCTTCCCAGTCCATGCTCATAAGTAGAGATGACCGGGAACACCCACATTTCTTTATAACGAATCAACTTGAATTCTCTATTTCCTATTTTTACATTCTTGGTTTTCATACTGTTTCAATAATTAAGAGTGAATTTTCTGACTTATCCCATAACTTCCCGGTAAGCACTCTCATAATCATCCAGCCTCAACGATGGGAACTGACGTTTATAGATTTCCATTATTTCCTTTACAGTGAGGTTCTCGTCAAAGGCCAGCCTTTTGGAAAGTATATTCAGCAGACACATGTATTCATTCTTTTGCATACTTCCTTTATCAGCAATGTCAGAAGAGAATGCCAGTGCACTCTCTTCCTTGTCAAAACTTGTTTCAGAATTATGATAGTAATGGGAATAACGATCTCTGCCCATCCAATTTCTAAAGAGTGGCTGATAAGAATGCTTATAGGGTTCGTTACACGTATCGATAATGTGTTTTACCAATTGATGGCATTTGCATAAATCTGTCATACTGGTATACTCCTCACTTGTATGTGGGTTGTAATAACCACATGAGATGTTGGCGCACGAAACATCCAGCCCCCTTTGCTTTAATACAGCAACATCAGTTTGCAGCCCGACTGTCGTTTTATAGCCATAAGAAGACAAGTTTATATCTTTCACAAAATTCCTGGAACATAATTCTACTCCGGAAATGGTAGTTATAAAATCACCATTCCCTTTCCGGTCACATTGTAACACGTATCTGCAATCGTCAAAGAAGGTCATATCCGCACGGTTACTGCCGATACAACCTTCTTCTTCGCCCATAAAGAAAGCACATTTCATGTACTCATATTCCTCCAGACATTTCAGACAAATCCATATACCATTTTTATCATCAGCTCCTATGCCTGCGAATCGTTTTTTACGGGTATCGTACCCCATTATAAGCTCATCCCGCAGACTGATAACTTCGTAGTTAGCATTTCTTTTGAGATGAACCTCATCAGTATGCGCTACCACACATGGGTAAGTTTCCGAACTTCCTTTGGTAGCATAAATATTCCCATGTTTATCCAACTCGTAGGGAATAGACATCATTTCGAGCCTGTTTACTATGAAGCGAATCATTTCTTTCTCTTTCCTGGTGGGGGAAGAAATCTTATATAAGTCAATTAACAGTTTCATAATGGATATTTTTAATAATTAATGAAGGGGAAAAAAGTAGCTTTAGAATAATCGTTCGAGCTTCAAATACAATTTGAGATTAGGGTTCGGACGTCCTTTTGTGAATAATACAGACGGATATTTCTTTCCATTGTATGTGATTACTTTACCTTCGATACCCTGTCCGAAAACTGTATCCACATATATTTCTTCCCGACAGGACATACATAATGCCGAACTGTCGCCATTGTGGATACACCCACAGAGAGGGCATAGATATTTATTCCGGTTGGCACTACCACTACTGGAACGGCAGCTTCCAATCCGGTTATCGGAGTGGTAGTTCCTTAGTTCTACGGATAAACCATCAATGACATTGATTTCACTGAATGTATCCAGATAGGGAGCTCCTTTTTTATGCCATTGAGAAGCGGGAACCTTGATTCTCAAATGAAGTGATTCCAAAACTTCTTCCGGGGCAATCCCGAATCTTCCGACCGGATTCAGCGCAATGAATGAGCAGGAATGTTCGTAATCATTGATTTTCTTCCTGAGATAAATTCCCATTCTCCGGGCATATTCATATATTTTGTCCAGAATAAATGTATGGGTGAAATAGACCCTGTCAAGCACAGAGATGATTTCTTCTTCCTCATTCTGATTCCACATCACTTTTGGCCACACAATGGCACGTCCCAGTATATTATTTGCAGCATCTTTGGCTACGATAATCCCGGCTCCTGCAAAGTTGTAGTAGAAATCAGCAGCGTTTCGTGCCAATTCTTCACTACGCATACAAGAGTTGTGAAGCGTCGTTTCCCCATATTGTACGATGGGTGAATAATTCTCGCCTTTATAAGCTTCGATAAAGTCGTTCATCTTATCAAATAATTTAATGGTGACCTTACTGTCCAGACAGATAGAACTAAGGAAAAAGTCCAACTCTTTTGACGTATATTCCGGGAGATTCTTGAAGAAGCTGACGAATGTGGATGGATCAAGATCCGCCCTGTTTTCCGGAAACCAGGGAGCCTGCGGATTGAGCCTGTCGGGAAAGTTCTTATTGGTAATGTCCTTGGTACAGGCAGTAAAGACAATTCTAATTGACAGGTAGTTGTCACTGGTCGTCTTTTTTCTCTTCGTAGAGAAATAGTTGGCAGATCCCCGGATTACTTTGGATGTATCCTTGCCTGATTTCAACTCTGCCAATATGTTGGCAGCAATCACACTACCGTTCTCAGCGGCATGGCTTAAACGGGATTTCAATTCATCACTAACAATTGTTTTCATGATGTTTCTGTTTTAAAATTCGACATTACCCGGCCTCTGATGATGCCGGGCTTTCTTTTCTCTCAGGCTGGAAAAGGTCCATGTTCAGCCACGGCAAGGTTTTGCCGGAAAAATACCGGAGCCGTCTGACGGCGAGGATGATTTTTTCGCAAACCCGGAGGGCTCGGCCTTGCCGGGGCGTTAAGAACATGGGGATACCTTTGCCTGGGAGAAAAGAAAGCCCGGTGTTATTAGTTTCTTTCTTCATTCCTGTGTGGTTTATAAAAAGAAAAGGGTACCTGCCTGAAGCGGATACCCTTCGTAAGTTGGAACTGTTCATTTTATCTTCTCCGAAGATATTCCTCACAGGTAATTTCTCTGATAGTAGGGATACCTGTCAGGTTAAGTGTTTCGTTGATCCGCCATCCTCCGCTGAAACTGTCAGGCATCAGACTGTTGTGCCAGATAACCTCACCGATACAACCATGAGAAAGAAAATTAACCACGGACATCAGGCAACACGTGTATGCCTTGTCTTCACCTACCAGATAATTGCCCGGATGATTGACTTGAAAGGCCAATAGGAATCGCCCGCTGCCACATGACGGATCACTTATTCTTTGGTCGGTAATCTTTTCTGTACCTATACCTATAGCCTCCACCACCAAATTACAGATAGAAACAGGTGTAAAGAATTGCCCGGTATTCTGTTGATAGGATGGAGAGGTAAAAGTCATATAAAGGTCACCAAAAGGATCATACCATTTCTTTGTTTTCAGTTGTTCTTCCATGATCAGCACCCATTCACACAGCATTTCCCAGAAGACTTTGGTCTGTTCTTTCTTGTATCGCCAGCCTTTAAGAGGCGGTGCCAGTGGGGAGAAACCATGGATGATATAAATGAGGAGGTCATCAAATACATCCTTTACGTTGAGTCCATTGTGATACGAAAAATCATGGATTAACTTTTCGAGTGTTCTTACCTCTACAGGTGCTTCATACTTCTTACTCATAGTTCTTTCGTTTATAAATGAAAAAAGAGCGACCTTGCAGCCACTCTTTTATACTTGGGTTATCTGATTTAATGGATTATCATATTCATCCCACGCCTGTCTTTACAGACCAATGTCACAAACTGTAGTTCTACAAGCTTATGCTCGAAACAGATGTCAGAACCATATTCTATCCTTTGCCACAGACTGAATGTATAGTTTGCAAACGACCAGATGAAATAAGCGGATAAGCTGCTCAACTGGTCCATTTGAAGGATTCTCTGATTTAACTCCACTATATTATCTGAGGAGATAATCAGATTCAACAGGTCCGCAAATGCATTGACTGCACTTTGACTTGTATGGTACACAGGTCCTAAGAATTCGATTTGCATGGTGGTAATCTTTTTAATTAATACAAATATGGTGGCTGGCGATTCCAGTCCCACAGGCTGAAAAGGTGCGTGTTCAGGTGGTGTAAGTTTTTTAGGGAAAATACCGGAACGAAGTGAGGACGATTTTTCCTAAAACCGCGTTAGCGGCCTGAACTTGCTCCACCGTTAAGAACACGAAACCACCTTTGCCTGTGGAACTGGAATCGCCAGGTTTCTACATCTGCTCTTATTATGCATACAATGAACTATTATATGAGTAAAAATCAGGATTAGAAATAAGACTGTTTTATTATCTTCCAGATAAATGGTAATTCATTATAAAAGATATAGATCAAAGAATGTAAACTGAAAATGTAATAATCTGGAGTGACTTGAATATACAAGATATTGGACCATTATTAAGATCGAGACATTATGGTGTATTGCTCTAAAGAGATAGAGAAGACAAAGCTTAATCTCATAAAATGTCAGATAGTAAGTTCTTTATGAAATAAATACTTCGCAAATTAATATATTTGCACCACTACTGTCCGGAATAAATTAGAATAGCCGCAACTGACTATCTTTTTCCGGTTCTAATTTAGAATTATCAGTTTGGTTCAATATATCCGATAGTGGTATAGTCTCGAATAAGACCAGCCCTATCGCATGAGAAATAATGTAAAGATTTTGTTCTATATGATAGACCTTCTTCGCAATAATAAGCAGCAAGTAATCGCAGATAGCAATCCATATTTGCGTATAGACTGCATTCTCAGTCGTTCCAAAGAACGATTTGATGTGCAGGTGTTGCTTGATCCATTTGAAAAACAGCTCTATCTGCCAACGTTCTCGATAGAGGTCTGCAATCATAATAGCCGGAAGTTCGAAATCATTGGTCAGAAATCGATACACTGTGTTGCTGCCGATAGTATAATCTTCATAAATAACAAGTCTCATTCTATCTGGATAATCCTTAGATACAATTGGGCCAGTAAGTTTGACCGACTGGTCACTGATCAGACCCGTATTTTGGTCGACTTCACGTTCCTCAACAACTTCATACTTCATATTATCCTTTGCGCGCGTTACATAAAAAGCATTTCGCTTCTGGAAGTAGTTATACAGTCTATAAAAGTCAACGTATCCTTTATCCATCAAATAATAGGCGCCAGGCTCGACTGGTATAATATCAAGCCCGTTTATATCATTTACTTTACCTTCTGTAAGCCAAACAAAGGTTGGAATAGAGCCTCGAAGATCCATCAAAGTATGCATTTTGAATGCGCCCTTATCATGGTGGAACTTAGCCCATGGACAAAGACTCAGGCACACTTCTATAGTACTGCTATCAAAAGCATAAACCATTTCTTCAAGACCGAGCCTAAAATAGTCCTCTTTATACAGGTCCTTTGCTCGCTTTATAAGTACTTGGGCAAAATCTCTATAAATCAGCCAACTCTTCTTCTCGTTCATCTCCGCCAGGGTAGACTTGTGCATAAGTTTCAATCCGGAATGATACAATTTAGAAGAGAATGCTGTGAGTGTGGCTTCGACCACTCTAAGACTAGTCCCGCCAGTGAACTGCGCATAGCTCATGACCATAAATTGATCGCGACAAGTGAACTTCTTGGACTTATAGTCACCTTGATATTTGTCAATACATTTCCCAAGCTCATAATCAGGGACAAGATCCATAAGCTGAGCAAAGACAGTCTTTCCTTTTGGCATGATGATTCTAAATAAGAGAATTACATCAACCAAAAGTATTGAATTCTTATCGGAAAATCGACAAACCATCGTAACTGTCAGTATATTAAAGAATTACAAGCAATTATAAATTTTATCCCGGACAGTAGTGTATTTGCACTATAAATAAACTGAATTATGGCAGATGTACATTCTCCCAAAATAAGAAGTTATAACATGAGTAGAATTAAGGCAAAAGATACAAAGCCTGAAATTCTAGTTAGAAAATATCTTTTTTCTCATGGACTTCGTTACCGTTTACATGATAAAAAGTTACCAGGGAAACCTGATATAATTTTACCGAAATACAGAATCATTATTTTTGTTCATGGTTGTTTCTGGCATGGACATGAATCCTGTCGCTATTTTGCACCACCAAAAACGAGAACAGAATGGTGGATGAATAAAATAAAAGGTAATATCGAGAATGATATTAAAAAAAAGGAACTTCTTGAAAAAATGGGATGGTCTATCATAACTATATGGGAATGCCAGTTGAAAAAGGACAAGCAAAATACAACATTAAATGATCTGATTTTGAAAATTAAAAATGAAAACCCTGTTAGTACTAAATAGGAAATAAATTATTTAACACGTAAATTTTCTTGGCAAATATACTTATATTTGCGTTCTAACTATATTTTATTAAATGCCAACTCACATATCTAATATACCACATGCAGATTTTCTAATGGGTTCTATGAGGTCATTAGGTTATACTTTTGAATCTGCGATTGCCGATATAATCGATAATAGCATAAGTGCTTATGCTGGACATATTCAGCTCAAATTTCCGGTAGATCCTTCAGCTGAATGCTATGTCTCCATTCTGGATGATGGTGTCGGATTAAATAAAAAGTCTCTTCTCGAAGCCATGAGGTACGGCAGTCATTCCAGTGAAGCCGTAAGAGATAAGAATGATCTGGGAAGATTCGGTCTGGGGCTCAAAGCTGCATCATTATCGCAATGTAAAATACTGACTGTGGTAAGTAAGGAAAAAAAGACAATATCGGCATACCGGTGGAATTATGATTTTGTTTTGAGTAAAAAAGAATGGCTTGTACTTGAACTCGCTGATGAAGAAATTCATCTACTCCCTGAAATAAGTGAACTGAAAAAACTTAAATCAGGCACTCTGGTTATATGGAGCGAGTTTGACATACTACAAAAGTCTCATGGGAATGTATATTCAACATTAAAGAAATACAAAGAGAAACTTGTAGATTACTTATCTCTTATTTATCACCGTTTTTTAAATGGTGATGCTCATATTAAGATTGATATTGCTATTAATAATTACCATCTGAATGGGACGGATCCCTTTTTGGAGAAACATAAAAAAACAAATCAGAGACAGGATTTTGAGTTGGTTGTTAAAGACTCTGCAAACGACGAAAAATATATTCATGTAACCCCCTTTATCCTGCCCTTCCAAAAGGATCTCTCACGCGAGGATATTCAACTAATCGGCGGAATTGAAAATCTTAAAACCAAACAGGGGTTTTATGTTTATCGTAATTACCGGCTTATTATTTGGGGAACATGGTTTGGTTTACGGCGGCATGAATTAACAAAAAATGCAAGAATTAGAGTAGACATTCCCAACAGTCTGGATGATATCTGGAACATTGACATAAAGAAACAAAATGCTTCTATACCGGGACAAATAAAAAATCAGCTTGAAAGATCAGTCAAAGAAGTCCTTGAGTTAGCCACTAACCAACAGACCTATCGGGGAAGAATTAACAGGACTAATGATGAAATTGATTATGTCTGGAATCGCATTCAGGGACGTGATAACACATTTCATTATACTATTAACCGGGAGAATAAGATTTTTAGTCTACTGAAACAGGATATACCCGATGATATAATGGCGCGGTTTGATATGGTTCTGGACGAGATAGAAAGAAATATTCCTTATCAACAGATATACATTGATATTTCAAAAGAAACTATCAGCCAAACTGAAGATCCGGAAAGACTGAAAGATATCGAAAACAAAGGAATTCTCTGGGTTAATAACACATTGCAGCTCAATGAGAGCCTCTCTGCAAAAGAGGTGATAGATGATTTATTTCACTCGGAACCATTTTGCGACCATGAAAACATGAAACATAAATTATATAACTATTTTAAGGTATGATTGTACTTGACAATAAGAAAATTGAAATAATAAACCGTATGGCCATGGATCACATGGAACTTCACGGAATAGATTTATATTCAATACCTGAACAACAGGTTGATGAAATCTTAAATGGAGTAATCCATAATTCGAAACTCGATATTGATGACGATGGATTTAAGAAAATAAAAAAAGAGTTTGAATTCAGGTACAACATACGGCAAAAGGAAGGAGATAGTATTGTTGACGACTATGAACACAAAAGGGACTGGTATACGCAACTGATTGGAAAGGAAGATCATGCAGATGAATATTTCTGGACAAGATACAGAGATTATCTTATCCGGGAAGTCGGACTTAATCTTAATATTGTCAATTTACTCGACAATAATACACTCAAAGATTTGATGGATTATTTGGGAGATCCTAACGATTCTGCTGATTTTTTTAGACGGGGACTTGTTATCGGCGACGTACAATCCGGTAAAACATCAACTTACACCGGATTAATATGCAAAGCGGCAGATGCCGGTTACAGAGTAATAATTCTACTTACCGGGGTGACGGAAACTCTACGCTCGCAGACCCAAAAAAGAATGGAAGAAGGAATTATAGGAATCAGCATAACCGGACTAAAAGGAAAAGGGAACTCAAAAACAGTAGAACGGGTAGGTGTAGGCAAAGATAACCACCCTGTAAAAGTCACGGCAATGACTTCTCTTGAATATGATTTTACAGGAAGTAAAGATCAGATAACTACATCTCTTGAGAATCATAAGCTGGTTATGTTTATTGTGAAGAAAAATACCCGCATACTCAATAAACTGTATTCCTGGTTGCATGAACTCAATATGGATTACATGGATAAAAAAATTCATTATCCCATGCTGATGATTGATGATGAGTCTGACAACGCTTCTATAAATACAAATAAAGAGGAAGAAGACCCTACCAAAACAAACGAAATCATACGTAAACTTGTCCATGTATTTACCAAGACATCATACGTTGGTTTTACCGCAACCCCTTATGCAAATGTCTTCATTAATCCGGATACTACCGATGAAGAAATGCTTAAAGATGATTTATTCCCCAAAAATTTCATTTATGTGCTCCGCCCGCCATCCAACTATATAGGTGCATCACAGATATTTTCCGACGAAGGAAAATACAAAAGTTCAATTCAGTGGATTCAGGACATTCAGGAACCGGACGATTATCAGGATCAACTCGATTTCGATCGCAATGATATTTTCCATTACCGCCATAAAAAGGAATGGAACGGCGAATTACCTGACAGTTTAAACGATGCTATCTATACTTTCTTTTTGGCAAATGTTATCCGTGATTTAAGGGGTGACTCTACTGAGCCCAGAACAATGATGGTAAACATGTCCCGTTTCACGAAAGTACAGGAATATGTCAAAAGTGAAATAGAAATAATCTATGATAATGCTTATAATGATATTAAAATAGATTTTTCAGATAAAGAAGAGGATAACAGAAGCCTGCCACTGTATAAAGAACTCCGAAGGTGCTGGGATAAAAATTATGCCAACATTGATATAAAATGGGACGATGCTATCAGAAAAGAGAATTTGTTACGCGCCATCGAGAATATTGAGATTTTCACAGTAAACAGTAACAAGAACTCCGGCAGGCTCGATTATAAAAAGAATCCCCGTTTGCGTGCAATTGCTGTAGGTGGGCTTGCACTCTCACGCGGATTAACATTAGAGGGATTGCTTGTGAGTTATTTCTACCGCAATACCGCGACATTTGACGTACTTATGCAAATGGGAAGATGGTTTGGGTACCGGAAAAACTACGATGATATATTCAGAATATGGATTAGTAAAAAATCTGCAGACTGGTATAAAGAAATTGTGGACGCTACAGACGAACTGAAAAATGATATAAGCATAATGCGGGAAGCAAGACTTACTCCCGAACATTTTGGGCTAAGGGTCAGAGACGAAAGCTTGGAGCTTAAAATCACAGCTGCAAATAAAATGCGTCATGCCGAAGATCAGATAGAATATATTAGTTATTACGGGCAGGTATTCGATACCCCCTATTTGGATATCGATATCGACAGCAACAACCAAAACAGAGAAAAGACCAGGCAGTTCTTAAACCTTCTCGTTAATGCAGGTTTCGCATTTAATAGAAATTCAAATGCAAAAGACCTTTATTTTTGCCATGACATACCGGAACAACATATTGTACGTTTCCTGAAGGAGATATCCATATCATCGCATAATATCAGATTTGATATTAAACAGATTTTGGAATTTCTCAGTGAAAGTAATGATGAGATCCTTAAAAAATGGGATGTTGTTTTGATAGAGGGTGATAGAAGAGAACCTTCTGAAGAACTTTATGAAATCAACAACAGTATAAAGATCGTTCCTGTAACCCGTAGTTTTGATTTGAAAAACGACAGGATTAATATAGGAGGAAGAAGAGGAAGATTAACAAGTCCCACTGATGCACGTAACGGGCTAACAAAGTCTCAGATTGATTATGTCAAACAGATGTCAAACCTGGCAGAAGATAAAGGGAAAAAAACTCTGCCCAGGGAAGTCTGGTTTAAATTTATCGATGACAGGAATCCGCTGTTGATAATTTATTTCATACAACTTGATGCGGAAGGAGTGACTGAAAAAGAAAAAGACTTTCTTAACAAACAAGGTACTGATCCTTTGATCGGGTTGTCAATAGGCTTTCCTAAAAGTACAGATAATATATCTCCGGCAAAAGTATGCAGGTACAAAGTTAATAAGATATATAACCGTGTTGGAAACGGAGAAGAAACAGATGATGAGAATGAAGAAATTGAAGAATAGCCATGCATGAAGATATAAAAAAGAGATTTGATTCTGTAACTGAAAACGATTCATTTACCCGGGTTGACAGATCCGGTAATGCAGACTTCTATGTGGGGCGTGATGGCGAAGGAAATTTAGCATTTAAGTTCCGTGGTCTGTTTAAACCGAAGAAGAATCTTAAATCAGCAGACGGCATCCGACTCAACCAATATAAAAACGAGACATTTAATACATTGCAGTTTACCTTATGCGATCGTCGTAACTGTGACCTGTTTTATACTTTCTGTGATGATATTATGAGTTTCGCAGAGAAGCTTGTTGAAGATCAGAAAATTTATGAAACAATTCTTCACAGATTTTATGCCTGGAAGAAAATGTTCTCTTCACAGAACAGCCTGTTGTCTGAAAATGAAGTTATGGGACTTATCGGAGAATTACTATTCCTGAAAGACTTTTTGTTTCCACGATACGGGCAATCTACGGCTATTAAAAGTTGGAGTGGGCAGGAATTGACCCATAAAGACTTTTCTCTGGATAACATTTGGTATGAAGTAAAAACAATTCATACTGCCAAGAATAGCATCAGCATATCTTCACTCGAACAACTACAAAGCAACAATACAGGTGAAATTGTGGTCATATCACTTGAAAAAATGAGTCCAAGCTTTAACGGAATAAATATAAACAGGCTTATCGGGGAAATAATTGAGTTACTTTCCAAACCGGAAGACCGTGATAGCTTTATAATTAAAATAACCGGGCAGGGATTTTTACCGGATGAGTCTTATAATGACTGGATCTATGATGCAAAATCCATAAAACGTTACAGGGTAAATGAACATTTTCCTGCTTTGTGCCGAAGTCACATCTCTCCTGTTATTGCGCGTGCTCAGTATGAACTATTATTACCAATGTTAACAGACTTCCTTATTGATGAATAACCATGGATATAGCAGAATACAGAAAAGATTTTCTTGAGAAAATACGTTTTGAAGCAGCGTTGAACAGTTCTGATCCTAACGAAGAGTTTATTCAGAAAACAGTATCAATATTAGAAGATAATGGTGAATTATCCGACCCCGTAATACATTATTTCGGCAAAAAAGGAAGACGTGGGAAAATGATGCAGATAAATGTATATGACTTTGACGAAGCAGATGGTTCGATTTGTATTCTCATAAGTGATTTCCATAATACCGATACCCCGACTACACTTACAAATACGCAAATAGATTCATTGTTTTCGAGGATGAAAACTTTCCTCATCGAAGCATATGAAGGGAAAATCTCTGAATTCTGTGATGATTCAGATCGGGCAATTACTATTGCAGCAGAGATAAAAAAGCTAATTGGCAAAAATAATACGGAATCACAGGTACTAAAATTCAAATTCTATATTATTACGAATTCTATATTAAGTAGTCGTGTTAAATCTATTGAGCAGGAAGACCTATATGGAAGACCTGTCGAACTCAATATATGGTATCTCGAACGTTTTTATGATTTATATAATTCAGAAAACAGTGAAGCGATTGAAATCAACACCTGTGAATTCGGAATATCAGGGTTACAGTATATAAAAGCAAATATGTCTGACTGTGAAGAATATGATGCTTACCTTGCTATCGTTCCCGGGAAATTTCTTGCTGATATCTATTTAAAGCATGGAAGCCGTCTGTTACAAGGAAATGTGAGAGCTTTTCTAAGCCTTAAGAACAGTGTAAACAAAGGCATCAGGAAAACAATAACTTCAGAGCCTAAGAAGTTCTTCACCTACAACAATGGGATAGCAACGATTGCACAATCAATCGAAATAGAAAACGATAAAATAGTATTTCTTAAAGGGCTCCAGATTATAAATGGGGGACAGACTACTGCTTCCATGGCAAGTGCTGTAATAAAAAAGGATAATGAGAATCTTGATAATATCTTTGTACCCATGAAACTAACTGTTCTAAAAACAGTAGGTTTGGATGAAGAACAAAAAGAAAAAAATTATAACGAGATGATCAGGAAAATCTCGGAGTGTGCTAACAGTCAAACCAAGGTAACACCTGCTGATTTCTTCTCCAACCATAAATTTCATATTCTCATGGAGAATTTGTCACAATCGGCACGTAACTATGCTCCTCCGGCAAATGGAGACCCATATCCCACTGTTTGGTTTTATGAAAGGTCAAGAGGTAAATGGGAACAGGAGCAAATGAAAATGAAACAGACTGAAAGAGAAAAGTATGTGAAAAAACACCCCAAAAATCAGGTAGTAAAAAAAGAACATCTTGCGAAATGTCTCAATATAATAAACGGAGCTCCTTATGTAGCTTGTGGTAACGCGACACATAACATGAATTTTATCGCCGAGAAAATAGATCAGTTATGTGAGAAGTCAGAGGAAAGCATTAATGACTTCTATTTCAAGAAATCAATAGCCTCCGTTATAATCTTTCGGGATGTAGAAAAATTGGTTAGCAAACAGGACTGGTATCCCAAAGGTGGAAACAGAGCCCAAATAGTACCATATTCCATAGCAAAACTGATTTCTTCAATTCCTTCCGGTAAAACTATTGACTACGATTATATATGGAAAAATCAGGGAATGTATCCGTCAATGGTTCGCGAATTTGAAAAGATTACGTATCAAACCCATGAATTCATGAATGATTCCAGTGGCGTGATCGCTCGGGAATATGCAAGGAAATTGGACACATGGAATAAATATAAAAAAAAGACTTACGAACTTTCAAAAGACTTTCTGGATGATTTACGCATTCTCGAAGAGCAAAAAATTGAAGAAAAATCTGCCCGGAAAGAAAGAAGATTTATGAACGAGATTGATTCTACTGTTGAGATATATAATCTGGGATATAATTACTGGATATCAGTATTAAAAAAGGTTGAAGAAGAAAAAGTTCTCAGCTACGGGGATCGTATTTTCATTGAATCAATAGCTAACCTTATAAAAAAGCAACAATTACCAACAGCTTTTCAGGCCAAAAGATTAGTCAAAATTTATAATAAAGCAGAGGATTTAGGAGTCATATTTGAATAACCAAATTGTTAATTTACGTGCTATTTGCATAAATATCGCTTCGTTTTATCGGATTTTTATCATTAAATCAGCTTATTTATCTCTGATTGGCAGTTTTTACCTTAAAAAGAAATCGCTATTGAAGTAAAAAAGCTATTTTTGCTTCATGAATTTTATCGATCTTTTTGCAGGAGCCGGTGGATTATCCGAAGGATTTATCAATGCGGGCTTTGAACCGATTGCACATGTCGAATCGGACAAGGCAGCATGTCTCACATTAAAGACGCGATTAGCGTTTCATTATTTAAAATCGCATAATCAATTAGAAACATATAATTCATATTTAAGAGGAGAGATTTCAAGAAATCAACTATATGAAGCTATTCCTGAAGGACTCTTAAACTCAGTTATAAATAAATTCATCTCTCAGGATAATAACGAATATATTTTCAATAAAATAGACAATATCCTACTTGAAAATAGGATAGACGAAATTGATTTAATCATTGGAGGACCTCCATGCCAGGCATATTCGAATATCGGACGCGCTGCGCTCAAACATGTAGAAGCTGATCCCAGGAAAAAACTATATATAGAATATGGGCGGTTTTTACAACATTATCGACCCAAATTATTTGTTTTTGAAAACGTCCCCGGCTTAAAATCCTCTGATAAAGGAATACATTACCAGAATATAAAGGAGTATTTCAGAGAAATAGGTTATATTGTTGAAGATCAGCTTTTAAATGCACTAGATTTTGGAGTTATCCAGAACCGCAAAAGACTCATAATAATAGGTTGGCGTGAAGATATCGATTTCGCTTATCCTAACTTTGAACCACAAGAAATTCATTATACATCTTTTGACTTGTTTTCTGATCTTCCTGCTTTGAATCCAGGAGAAGGGGAGCGACACTCTGAATATACCCAACTTCCAGGCACTTATTTAGAGGAAAGTGGAATAAGAAATCAGTATGATATATTAACAGAACATATAACCAGGCCGCATAATGATAAAGACCTGAATATTTATAGGTTGGCAATTGAGAAATTTAACAAAGGTATTTTACTTACGAATGATGCTATTCCGGAAGAAGATAGAACCCAGAAAAATACTACGGACTTTTTAGACCGTTTTAAAGTTGTCGGGCCAATACCGCATACCGTAATAGCTCATATTGCCAAAGATGGTCATCATTTCATCTATAATAGCCAGGTGCAAACCAGGTCTATTTCAGTCCGTGAAGCAGCTAGGATACAGTCATTCCCTGATAGTTATTATTTTGAGGGCGTTAAAGAAGAAGCAAATAGATCCGCAGCTTTTAAACAAATAGGAAATGCTGTACCACCACTTATGGCAAGAAGAATTGCAGAAAGAATAAGAGAAATGTTATGGGAATAGACAATATATTTGAGGCTCCTTTTAGACCTCGAGCCAGAATGCTTGTTCAATTAGGCGATCAACTGATTAAGAATGAGAGTATAGCATTAGTAGAACTTGTGAAAAATGCATATGATGCAGATGCGTCATATGTTTCAATTAGCATGGAAAACATTCATGATCAAGAAAAAGGATGCATCTTAATACAAGATGATGGCTGGGGAATGGACAAGGAGACAGTTATGGGAGTTTGGCTTGAACCCGGTAGTGATTTCAAATCAAATATTATTGAGAAAAAAGAGCGTTCTCCTAAAGGCCGTTTACCTATTGGGGAGAAAGGCATTGGTCGATTTGGCGTTCATAAACTCGGAAATGAGATAGAGATGATTACCAAGAAAGAAAACGGAAAGGAATATTATGTTCATATAAATTGGGAGCTATTTACTAAAGCCAAATATCTTAATGAAATTCCAATTCCTGTTATTGAAAGAACGACCCCTATTGACTTTAAGGAAAATGAATCAGGAACAATCATTAAAATAAAAAGACTAAAAAAACAATGGACGAGAGGAGAAGTTCGTACTATTAAGCGTACAATAAATGCATTAAGTAGCCCTTTTGAGTCAAATGATAGTTTTAAAACTATTCTTAAAGTTCCTGGTCATGAGGACTGGATAGCAGGAATGATTGATTGGACAGAAGTAAAAAAATACGCTTTATATTACTTTAAATCAACGATCGCAGGAGACTCAATGACTTCATTGACTTATGAATTTATGCCTTGGGATTCCATGACTAAATTAGCACCTATAATTCTTGATTGGAATATCAACATGACATTAGAAACTAATGCAGATCCCAGACTAAAATTGATAGATAGTTTTAAGAAATTAACTAATAAAGATAAAGAGGAATTTTCCCTATCTGAGGATAGAGTGGAGATTGGAACTATTGCATTTGAAGGATATGTATTTGACAGAGACCCATATATACTTAAATTAGGAATAGCAGATAAACAAGGCTTCAAAGACTATCTGGATAGTAATGGCGGAGTTCGTGTGTATAGAGATAATTTAAGAGTTTATGACTATGGGGAGATTGGTACAGATTGGTTAAATCTGGATATTCGAAGGGTTAATCAACCAGGAAAAAGATTCAGTAATAACATACTTTTGGCTGCAATATCTTTAGATAGGGATACAAGCAAAAGTCTTATTGAAAAAACAAATAGAGAGGGCTTTATTGAGGGTAAGGCGTTTGAATTATTTCAAAATGCAATTTTACATGTTATCGATAAGATTGAAACATTAAGATTTGAAGATAAGAGAAAAATAAGAGAGTTTTATGGTCCTACGTCTAAATCAGAACCAGTTTTACAATTAGTTGACGATTTAAAAAAATATGTAGATGATAAAATCCAAGATGAGCCTGTTCGAAAACATATTAATCAATATTTAGTAAAAATTGAGGCGGACTATAAAATAGTTTGTGATAATTTATTAAAAGCGGCGGGAGCAGGGTTAAATATGAGTGTTGTTGTTCATGAAGTAGAAAAAATCGCTTATGAAGTTACAACAGTTCTTAAAGCGGAGAACGCTTCTGAGAGGGCAATTAAATTAGTAGAACATTTGTCTTCACTGATAGACGGATATGCTGAAATAATCAGGCGTTCCCCCCAAGAAAAGGACAACATAAAGCAAATTATTGAAAAATCTTTATTTAACACAGAATATCGTTTAAAAGCCCACAAAGTAACTATTGAAAAGAGCTATCAATATTTCACAGGAAATAACATAGTAAAAATATCAAGAAGTCTTGCTATTGGCGCTATGATGAATGTTATTGATAATTCAATTTATTGGCTTGAAAAGAAAGGAGCTGATTTAAAGAAAATATTTATTGGTATTAGCGAGAATGATAAATATATAAATGTTATTTTTGCTGACAATGGCCCTGGATTCTTATTGCCCACAGACTCTATAACAGAGCCATTTGTTTCTGCTAAGCCGGATGGTATTGGATTGGGACTTCATATAGCGAGTGAAGTTATGAATGCACAAAAGGGCTATATATCATTTCCTGATTTTGACGATGTCGAGATTCCAATAGACTATAAATATGGGGCAATCGTAGTCTTCTCAATAAAAAAATAAATGACATGAAAACATTGCCGATAAATGGAAGAGTTGCAATCATAGACGATCAGCTAATTCAAGCCTTACCAATAATGCAAGAACTAAGTAAGCGA
This sequence comes from Bacteroides sp., assembly GCA_031554665.1. Classification (GTDB taxonomy): domain Bacteria; phylum Bacteroidota; class Bacteroidia; order Bacteroidales; family Bacteroidaceae; genus Bacteroides. The sequence goes on from JAVBVA010000078.1 coordinate 20,724, forward strand.
AAGATTCCTTTCACTTATTATGATGGTAATCCAGAGAATCTTCCGGAAAAAGAGGATAGGGATAATAGCCTAAGGGTTTTATTTCTTGACATAAATCTCATTGACAATTCTGTCCACCCGGTAAAAATGCTTTACCCTGTTGTGCATGCTAATATTGATAGGATAATCAGTGACGATAACTTTCCTTATATTCTAATCTGCTGGAGTCGAAATTGGGCTGAATATAAAGAAATAATAGATAAATTATATGCAGATCTTCCAAATAAAAGGCCTATTGATTCTATTCAATTAATTAAAACTGATTTTTTTTCTCTTGATGGTGAAAGAGCGGAAACTTATGAGGAAAACATAGAGGGATTGTTTGGAAAAATCGCGACATCTTTATCTAATCATGTTACCTTCCGTAATTTACTTATGTGGGAGAATCACATTCATAAAGCCACCAATAATGCTTTATCGGAAGGTTTATCCATTATAGAAAATGATTGGGATGCTTCTGCAAACTGGATATTCACCAAGTGGAGTTCTGCTTCTGCTGGAAAGAACTATAAATCTTATAGTTCCCTTGAGAAAGCAAAAGCTGCATATCATACTCTAAACCATTTCTTGTATGAAAATATTGAAAATGAGATAGAGAAGAATATCGTCAGTGATATTGAATTTGCCGAAGATAAAACAGAAAAGGATTTATCTTTAGCCAGGTTTAATGAAAAATTATTATTCTCATTTGTTGCTACAAAAGCAAAAGAGGCAGGGAGGATTGTTATAACACCGGAAGATTATTCTGAATTTAGTGAGATGTTAGCTTTTGCCATCACAGGGGAGAATGAAGAATTGCAAAGAAACTTGCAAAACGCAAGCTCTGTAGAAGAAAAAAAGAAAGAAAAAAATAGATATTATAAAACTATACGGGGGCAAATACGGAATGATTGGGATATATTTAAATTAGTCATTAACCCTGTTTGTGATTTTGCCCAGAACAAAGTGAAACGTAATAGGGTAATTCCCGGCATATTTATAAAAAAGCAATTTCGTAGTTTAGTTAACGATAAGACAGATGCACTTTATGTATCTCCCATTTTTTATTATACACGTAAACAGTCCGAATATTTTTTCATTCTTGATTTCAGATACTTTACTTCTGAGAAAGAAGATGAAGGAGAAAGTTCTATAAAGATTAAGCAACAAGTATTATCGGAGATTCTTTCAAAATTATCGAGACATATCAACCGACAGGGGCTATTATTTGTAGATGACTAACTTTCTCAAATTATAATTACTCCATTTTATTGCTTGAATAACTATATGAACGCATATAATATATCTTTGGAGTAAGACATTATACCTGAAGTATATCTTAAAAGAATCATATAGTTTACCATCTCTACACATATTAACTATTAATGAAGAAAAGCAATAATTGGACAAAGGAAGAGCATATTCTCGCATTTAATCTCTATTGCAAAATCCCATTTACGAAGATTAATGCAACCTATCCACCTGTAAAAGAATTGGCGGAGGTTTTAGGTCGTTCAAATGGTTCAGTAGCTATGAAACTCGCAAATTTTGCAAGATTAGATCCTGCTTTGAAAGCTCGTAATATTTCAGGATTAACACAAGGGGCCAAAGGAGAAAAAGTAGTGTGGGATGAGTTTCACAATGATTGGAATGAATTAGCTTATAAAAGTGAGCAAATATTAGCTCAATATAAAAAGGTTTCCATCGAATCAGAATTGGTAGATACCTTTCCTCTTTCTGAAGGAAAAGAAAGAATAGCTATCATTAAACAAAGGGTAAATCAAGCTTTTTTTCGTAAAATGGTTTTAGCTTCTTATAATAATAAATGCTGCATTACAGGTAGCAGCACTGTTGAATTTTTAGCTGCATGTCATATAAAACCATGGAATATAGATATAAAGAATAGAATGAATCCTCAAAATGGATTATGCATGAATATTTTATATCATAGTGCTTTTGACCAAGGGCTTTTTACCATTACAAGGACATACAAGATTTTATTATCAAAAGAGTTATGTAAAAAAAATGATCCATTAATAGAAGAACTATTCATCAGATATGATGGTAGAGAAATTTTTCTTCCTCAAAAGTTTCTTCCACATAAGGATTTTTTAGAATACCATAATGAAGTAATATTTCAAAGAAATGGCTGATTTTATAAAAGTGCGAGCTAAACGTTCAAAAAAGAAATGTCTAGTATTCCATCAGAAGAATATTAAACCTGAGATTATAGTTTTAATCTAAGGGCATTTTTGGTAATACAGCCACCATATCATATGATGACATTTGGTGTAACATACTGTTAGTAAATACGTCTATTATCTTTTTATATTTTGTTTGCGACAGAAACCAATTATTGCATCAAGATTTGCAGGGCATCCGTATTTCAACAGACTCTGTTTGTGATGATGCTTATGCTGAATTAAATATATGAGCAGAAAATTTGCAGGCTAGTTTATTATCGCTATTTTTGCATCATTATCATCATCGTGATAATTGAGCAAATAATATGATAACAAACTAATAATGAGCAATAAGATATCGATATTAGGTGTTGGCTCAGAACTGATCACAATAAACCCGGATCAATTGAAAGGGCTTAATGCGGACATGCTTCTGCGTTTCTCCTATTACACAACAGTGTTTAATGATCAACATCTGTGTGTAATCAGGCCGAAAAAGATTGATGATTCCGCAACTCCCACGAAATACAAGAAGATGACAGAACAGGTAAAAGCTGTTGTTGGTCTGCCTGTTGCTATTTCATTGGATTCACTAACTTATTACGAACGTGAGCGGCTGATACAACAAGGGGTGTATTTCATCATTTCTGATAAATATGCTTTCCTACCCTCTTTAGTTGTCAATGCACAGGTGAGGAAAGTCACGAAATCCGATAAGTTAACTCCGGCTTCACAGTATATATTACTGCACTATCTTTTATCCGGTGAAAAGGAATTTACTATCAAGGAATTGGAGAAGAAGATGCCATACAACTATGTGGCTTTGGCTCGTGCGGTCACGAATCTTGAAGATTGTAAGTTGTGCTACATCGAAACAGATAGTACAAGAACAAAAACTATTCGCTTCAAAGATTTCAAGCGTGAGTTATGGACAAAAGCCCAGAGTTATTTATCGTCACCCATCAAGAAAGCCATCTATTGTGATGTTGTGCCTGAAGGCTATTTCAGTATCAGTGGGGTAAATGCTTTATCGCACTATTCACATTTGAATCCCGAACGAAGCGAGACAATAGCTATCTGGGATAAACAATTCAATCCAGCCGATGGACAATATAACGAAATAGAAGGGTTGTATAAAGTCGAGATTTGGAAATATCCGGTAACTATACCTTATCAACCGAATAGCGGCATAGTCGATAAACTTTCGTTATACCTTTCAATGAAAGACGACCCCGATTCGCGGATTGAAAAAGAACTGGAAATAATGATAGAAGAAATGAAATGGTAAAAGGATTAGAAAAATTCAAAGAACACTTCGCCGGATTTGAAGACAACTATGTTATCATTGGCGGAACCGCTTGCGATATTGCTCTGCGGGATACAGATATGCGCCCGCGTGCAACTGACGATATCGACATGATATTGGTCATCGAAAAGATAACACCTGAATTTGGTCAGCGTTTTTGGGAGTTTATTGTTGAGGGTGAATATGAAACCCGCCAACGGAAGCGGGAAGACAAAAAGCCGACAACCGAATTGTTCCGGTTTATCAATCCGAAGAATGGTTTTCCGGTACAAATCGAATTGCTATCCAAATTTCCTGATATGCTAGGTGAGCCGACAGGTTTTCACTTGACACCCATTCCAGTCGGTGAAGAAGTTCCAAGCCTCTCGGCCATTTTATTGGATGAAGAATACTATCATCACACCATTGATAGCAGTATCATTGAAGATGGCATTCGTATTGCCGATCCATTATCCCTGTTGTGTTTGAAAGTAAAGGCTTTCCTGAATCTGACGGAAGAAAAGAAAACCAATCCCAATGTTCGTAGTGGCGATATCAAAAAACACAGGGATGATGTTTTCAAACTATTGGCTATGCGTATCGATCCGCTTACACCTGTGGAATTATCGGCTACGATGAAAAACGAATTAAGTACTTTCATCCAGACAATGGAAGAATCTTTGCCCAATCAATCTTTACGTGACAGTCTGCAACGCACCGATGATGACATTCGTGGTTTCCTCGGCATTATGAAAGAAATATTTGGAATCGAATAAAATGAAAATTCAATACGCATCAGATTTACATCTGGAATTTTCAGATAACTACAGTTACCTGAAACGGAATCCATTGAAACCTGTGGGCGATATTCTCGTTCTTGCAGGTGACATCGGCTATCTGAATGATGACAATTACAGCAAGCATCCGTTTTGGGATTGGGCTTCGGAAAATTACAAGCAGGTGATTGTGGCAGTAGGAAATCATGAACTATACAAGTATTACGATTTGGCTAACATGCCGCATGGTCTGGTCTGTTCAATCCGGGACAACGTAAAGTGTTATTACGATGCTGTTGTCCGAATAGAAGATGTTGACTTTATCATTTCAACCTTATGGGCAAAGATTCCATTGGAAGAGGCTTTCTTGACTGAACATGGTGTTAGTGATTTTCACCGGATTCTATTTAATGGGGAAATGTTGACTTGGGATAATTTCAACCGCGAACATGACAAATGTTTCCGTTTCATTCAAGAAGAAGTGGCGAAGAGTACAGTGAAACATATCATTGTGGTCACGCACCATGTACCATCGTTCCGGTTGGCTTCACCAGACTTTGCCGGAAGCAAAATAAACGGGGCTTTTACAGTTGAATTGGAACAATATATCGAATCCAGCCCGATAGAGTACTGGATTTATGGCCATTCTCACCGGAATATCGACAAAGTCATTGGGAAAACCAACTGTGTAAGTAATCAGTTGGGATATGTTTTTCACAATGAGCATCACACATTTAATCCCGAGAAGATGATAGAGTTCCCGGGATAATTTCACCGCTCATTTGAGTAAAAGCGGTATAATTGTCCCAAATTGAGAAAAAATCCAATTATAATCTCCTTTTGGGATTATCTTCCATTTATCCTTTTCTAAGTGAGGACTGTATTACCTTAAGCGCATCATCACGTGTTTTGTTCCTTATCAATGTGCTTTTTATCCATTCGAGAATTTCTTTACGCGAGAACAACAACTTATTACCCAACTTCATATAAGGAATAAGCCTAAGGGAAGTAAACTTATAAATTTGTGCTTTCGATGTTAGATACCCATTCTCTGCCAATAGTTCTAACACCCCATCCATACTGAGGGTATCAACTTGAGGTTTATTCTTTTCAACCCGAGTCATAGCTTGAGAAACAGCCTCCCGCACTATTTCCGTTAACTCATCTTTAGTAGTGATTATCAAATCTATCATAGCGAATCTTATTAGTTCTTGCAAACATACGGTCATGGCAATTCGTTTGCAAACGCCTAAACAGGTTGATGGTATTATGTTATTGGGTGACAAGCATTGTCGTTAAGTGTCGGTTTTGTGGCATCTCAATGTCACCACTATTGAAAGCTGGTGACATAAGATGCTACATATAGCAAGTGTAAAGTCGATAAAATTATTTCTTGCTTTTATAAGAGATAAGCTGTTTCAAGACATCCTGAACAGGGAATGTTTCACCCTGCATACATCGTAAAGATACAGGTTGGATGAAGCCATGAGAAATCCACTTATTGAGTGTTGGCCTGCTTATGCCAAGCATTTTGGCCAACTGTTTCCGTCTTATGATTTGTTCTGACTTGAATGTTTTTATAAGATGTTTATTACATAGGTAATACCGCTCCAATGATTTTATCGCTTTATCTACATTAGCAATGAAAGGAGGCGGACCTTTACTTTTGACATGGACTGATATTTTATTGAAATCATAGTCTTCAGCACCTATTTCAGCCATCAACTCGTTTATCAGAACTTCTTTGCATTTAAGATCATCAATACTTATGACTCTTGTTTTTAATCGTGGCATAATCAAATGTATTTATGGTTAGAAATCTTCAAGTAGCTTAGCGTTCTTTTCTCTCTCTTCTTTATCAAAAGAGTCAAGGTAAACCTGAGTAGTGTTAAGACTTGTATGCCCAAGACTTTCTGAGATATAGGCAATGTTAGCACCTTTCCTCTTCAAAACCGTCGCGAAGGAGTGCCTGGCTGTGTAGCTTGTTATATCAAATATCCCTACTGCCGCTCCAACTATCCTGACGTTCTTATTAAAGATCTTAATAAAAGCCTTTTTCCTTTTCGCAAACAACTCGAGATCAGTAGTTTGCTTGATGAGCGGGAAAATATAGTTATTGGGATTAGAGAAATTTCCCCATCGTTGTATGATCTCCATCATATTTTTAGTCAATGTAGCCCTGATCTCTTTAACCGACTTGGTTGTTCGCTCTGTCTTCTTTCTTATGAAACAGATTTCGCCATCAACGATATTACTAAACTTGAGGCATAATAAATCGCCCATATTAATTCCATTACAATAATACATGAACATCCATATATCTCTATACATCATCAATGTCGGATTGTCACATACAAAATCTGCGATCTTTCTGATTTGGAGGGAGCTAAGAGCCTTTTTTCTTCCTTCCACACTTTTTATCTCAAATTTATCCTTCCCGAAAGGATATTGTCCCTCTTTTATCAAGCCGCTTTTTTTAGCAATATTCATCATGGCACGAATATTTCTCATATTTATAGCTACGGTGGCTACACTTCTCCCATCCAGAAGACGCTCTTCATACGCTTCAAGCCATTCTACAGTAATATTCTCGACCGGAATATTTTTACCTCTGTACCTATTGATATTGACCAAAGTATTCTGGTAAGTTTCCATTGTCCCAATCTGCCCTTTCTTCTTGAGATCGGCGACTTTCTGTTCTAGCAGAACATTTATAGTTTCACCGCTGAAATGCAGTAGACTCCTTTTCAGGTTGTCAAAAGTAAATCTGTCCTTAGACTGTAGCTCGAAAACATGAGACCTGATGATGTTGTAAGAATCTTCAATCTGATCTCTGATTTCAATGAGGGCTTTTGACTTCGTACTCCCCATTTTTTCCCAGGTTTCCTCGGAGCAGGTTATACCTGTAGAATAGTATTTCCTTATCCGCGCGCGGGTAACTCTTACTCTTACCGGCCATTCATTGTTTGATGCCGGACGTCTTTTATCTAAAATTACGGCGATAGTAATATCGTCTTTTGCACAATTAAACATACCTACCTATTATTAATGGTGAAACATTGTACACACAGCTGTACACACAGGGTGAACACAAAGTGCACACAAGGATAAAAATAAAAGCAGGATCATTCCAAACGAGTGGATAGACATGTCATCGTAACAGCCTGATATTACACCTGTTACGAGAATATATCGAAATAGATATAAATGGTTATTTGCTGTCCATAAACGTCTCATAATCTGGAGGTCCTTGGTTCAAGCCCAAGATGGCCCACAAAAGAGCATTTATCGAAAGGTAAATGCTCTTTTTTATTGTTATATACGCTGGACACGTGTTCCGTCGTCCGGAGGAAACACTCATTACATCCGGAGATACTGCCTATAACATGTGATGAAACAAGCATTCAGGTAGTATGAAAAACCTCTGTCCACCCGGATGTACAACCACTCTACACCCGGATGTACACCTCCTGTACACCCGGGTGTAGACAAGACTTTCCGCGCTTGAAAACGGTCGTTTCATCCTTTGTTATCAGAACAATATTACTGGCAAACAACGAAGTTCTCAGGAGCAAAAAACCGTTTTTCAACTGTAGATCAATAAATTAAAGAATTAAGTGCGCGAGAGGTGCGTGAGAGAAAATAGGGCCTCTCACGCACCTGTAGCGCCGATGAATAAAGGGTTTGAGCACAGGTGCGTGACTGCGTGGGATGTTTTTCAACTTTCTTGAGAAGCTAACAACGCTTAACTTCATAAAATAACTTAAAACACACCGGCTTTCTTGAAAGACAAGCAAGGTTAATTATTGTTATTCCGAAAGATATTTTACCTTTGTAAGGTCGTTAAGAACCAGAACAAACATTACAAGCTATTATTTATGAAACACAAGCATCTCTCATGGCTGATGATTTTTATGCTATTTCCTTTGGCAAACTACGGGAAAGACAATCCCCGCAAAAAGGTGATACGCATCCCTATGTATATTTATGCCGAGCAGATTACGGTCGACAAAGGATATGTCGACAAAGGAAATGCATTGCATTCGCTCGATTCCATCTTCACATACAACTTTGCCCGAAGCATCGATTCGGTCAGGATCACTATTTCGGATAATTCCGAAATGGCTCAGGAGCAGGCAGTAGCTATGAAACGGTACCTCACGTGGAAGTACCCGCACGTCGGCCCGGAGTCTGTGACACTGACATTGACCGAAGCCAAAGATTCGATCCTCTACAAAGACCCTCCCCGCCGGTTGCTGACTATCTTTGCCACATGCAGCCCGGTAGATCAACTGGCGCCTCCTGCACCTGTTGTATCAAAGTCCGTACCCATAAAGGAACCAATCTCGCTTCCTATACAGACGCCGAAAGAGACAACGCCTGCAATAGATACTAAACTCAAGCAAGAGATTGCTATTCAAAAAGAAAAGGAAGTAGCACCCCGACAGGAAGTAAAGGTCGTCGTGCAGAAAGATGAAACCAACCTCAAACAAGCGGAACCCGCCCCCATTAAAACCAAGAAAACGCTGCTCAAAGAAAAGAAAAGCAGCACCAAAGCAAGTAGCCCCGTCGTAGGCACGGAACCGGAGAAAGAAATACCTCCCGCCAGAGCCGCCTTACGCCGGGCAGGCACATCGGCTAAATAGTCGCCTCTCCACCGACCCACAAGCACCACCCTCGCTGAGTGATGTTTGTGGGTTTTTCTATGAAAAGAACTACGTACCATGCAGTAAATAAGAAGTCCATGTATTTAGGTTGTAAAGCACTTTCCATGAACAAGACAGTTTACATACTCTTTGCGCTGATCTTTTTCCTATCTTCCTGTAAGATAGAAAAGCAGAAAGAAGGCACTGTTACAGAGCCTGCCTTTACTGTTGTGGCCAAAGAACCGTCAGTTCCGGTCAAGAGCCGCACGGCTATGTATCTGGATTCACTCGGGCTGATCAATATCTCCGACATAGACAGCACCATCCAAGTACGGTTGATGTACGCCACCTCTGATAACTTCACCGGTCAACTGCTGTACGAAGACTTGCGTGAGGCTTATCTGCATCCGAATGCAGCCCGGGCCGTAGTCCGCGCCCAGCAGTTGCTCCAAAAAGAGCATCCCGGTTACCGGCTACTGATACACGACGCTACCCGCCCCCTGCACATACAACAGAAAATGTGGAATGTGGTCAAAGGAACTTCCAAAAGTATTTATGTATCCAATCCGGCACGGGGAGGAGGTTTGCACAACTACGGGCTGGCAGTGGACATCAGCATAATCGATGAGCAAGGGCAGCCGCTGGATATGGGAACTCCTGTCGACTATCTGGGTGTTGAAGCTCACATCGATCAGGAGAACCGGCTCGTCACTTCCGGAAAGATGAGTGAAGAAGCGCTGCAAAACCGGTTGCTCTTACGAAACATCATGAAAGAAGCCGGCTTCCGCACCTTACCCAGCGAATGGTGGCACTTCAACCTGCACAGCCGTGATACTGCCAAACAACAGTACAAACTAATTCAATAAAATAATGAACAAGAAATGTATGATCGGGGGAATACTGTTCTCCCTGCTAAGTCTCACCCTTTACGGACAAGAAAAAGATCCTTCGCACCATGTTTTTTCCGTACAGGCAGGATATGGCAATCTGTTTAAGAGTTCAAAACTGCTTACCCGGAACACAGATGCCTACCGTTCGAAACTGCGCGACGGCATTGCCTGGAATGCTTCTTACTACTACCAGCCTATCCCCGACCTGGGCATCGGAATACTGTACACCGGTCAGACCTCGGAGTCGGCACACACCGAAGGGGCCGACCAGCTATACACCCATTACTTCGCCCCGCAATTTGCCGTCCACCCGGTAAACAGCAAGCGCTTCTCCCTTGGGCTGCACGTCGGCGCCGGACTCCTGATGTTCCGCAATAACAGCGAAGTGTTCGGAAAAGACCGTATTGTAAAGTCCTCCTCGTTAGGTTTCAATGCCGGGCTGAAAGCAGAGTTCAAGCTCTCGTCGCATTGGGGAATCGGTGTCGATTGTCTGTTCATTACATCGGATGCACTCGAATCCAAGGTGGACTACCACAACGAAACCATTGATGTAGAACAACCCAATTACCTCCGCCCGTTCAGCGTCACCGGCGGTTTGAATTATCGTTTCTAAAAACACTTACAAGTATGAAAACAAAAATAATATCTATCCTCTTTATGGTCATCGGCTGCATCAGTTGCACCTCCGAAGACAAGTCTGTAGACTCTACCGTATTGCCCGAAGCTACCACTACCGGGAAGCACACCTTCGGCTGTCTCATCGACGGCTGGGTATATTCCGGCGGACGCTATTACCCTGCCAATATCTTCGAATCCCGTACTGGGCCATCCATCCTCTTCAGCTATTACGAGTATAGCGACGAAATGAATGTATATGTCAGAGTAGGCGCCGAGAAAGTCATAAACTTCACCATCCGATCGCCCAAAGACGGGCAGAAATGCACCTACACCGACGCATCCTTCAAGGCGTACTATGATAGCGAGGTATACAATAACAAGCAGGAACTCCCGGACGGAGAAGTCACCATCACCCGGTTCGATAAAGATAAGAGAATCATCAGTGGCCTATTTGAAGGTGGCCGGATGACTCACGGCCGCTTCGATGTCAAATTCGAAGTCAATTCCTACATCCCCAAAGAGTATTTTTAGTATGTTTGCATCAGAAACAGCATATTCTGATGATCATCTCCGCATCCACACTTGAATTCATTCGCCAACATGCCGGCGACGATGTACGCGCACTGGCCTTACAAGCCGGAAGATATCCCGAAGTAGATATCCGGACAGCCATCGTACAGATAGCCGGACAGCAGGCAGCCAAAGATAAGATCCCTTCGTGGGCAGCCACGGAGGGATTGCTCTATCCGCCCCACCTGTCGCTCGAGCAGTGTTCGTCGGAACTGACAGCCCGGTATAAGGCTTCACTGATCGACCCACCAGGGGATTCGCTGACCGACCTCACCGGCGGGTTCGGCATCGACTGTGCTTTCCTTGCCTCCTGTTTCCAACAAGTCACCTACGTAGAACGGCAGGAAGAGCTTTGCGAAATTGCCGCACACAACTTTCCGTTGCTGAATCTGAACCACATCACCGTTTGTCATGCCGACGGAGTGGAGCACCTGCAACGCATGGAACCGGTAGATACCCTCTTCATCGACCCGGCACGCCGCAATGAGCACGGGGGCAAGACAGTAAGCATAGCCGACTGCGAGCCCGACGTAGCCCAATGGGAAGAACTGCTTGTCGATAAGGCGCGGAGGGTGATGATCAAGCTATCGCCCATGCTCGACCTGACATTGGCCATGAACGACCTGCACCACGTGTACGAGGCACACATTGTATCGGTGAATAATGAATGCAAAGAGTTGCTCCTGCTCCTGAAGCGCGAACCGGTTACAGAAGTTCTGGTACATTGCATCAACTTCACCTCCAAAGGCGTACAGTCCGTTGTTTTCACCCGCGAGCAGGAACAATCGGCCTCCTGTCCTTACACTTCCGAAATGGGCGCCTTCCTCTACGAGCCCAATGCCTCCCTGCTCAAAGCCGGAGCATTCCGCAGCATCGCTCATCTATATAAGGTAGACAAACTACACCCTAACAGCCATCTCTATACCTCGAACCAGTATATCGAGAACTTTCCCGGAAGAGCGTTCCGTGTTCAGACAGCCGGCTCGTTCAACAAGAAAGATATAAAGGAGTTACTGGGCGACATCCGCAAAGCCAACCTCACCGTGCGCAACTTCCCCGCTTCGGTAGCCGAACTGCGCAAACGCCTTAAACTAAATGAGGGAGGCGATACGTATATCTTCGCCACGACCTTAGCCGACGACAGCAAAATACTGATCCGTTGCGAAAAAGCCTAAACCCCTCTCCGGCGGTGTAACCGCATCGTAGCATGATTGTTATGCAATCTTCAATATTCCGTAAAGTACCCGAAACACGACACCCGTACTTTTGCAGCGTATTATTAACGCATACTAACAACATGAAACGATTTTTTCAATTAATCTTATTTATTCTGATTGTAGCCCAATCTACCGGCAAACTCTTTGCCGAAGAGAAGGTAAATGTAGTAAAACAAGGTGCCGTTCGCGGACGCATTGTCGACAGCCAGAAACAAACGTTGCCGGGAGCTTCCATCTATATTGAGAACCTACGCACCGGAGTGACCAGTGATGTAAACGGTTTCTATACATTGCCCAACCTGGTTCCGGGTACCTATACCGTGAAAGTGAGCTATGTAGGCTACACACCGGTAGAACTGAAAATCACCATCCCCGAAGGCCGGACGCTGGAACGCGATGTAGTGCTCAGCGAAGGAGTAGAATTGCAGGAAGTAGTGGTAGGTGGCGCCTTTCAGGGACAACGCCGGGCTATCAACTCACAGAAAAATAACATCGGAGTGACCAACGTAGTATCTGCCGACCAGGTAGGTAAGTTTCCCGACTCGAACATCGGCGATGCCCTGAAACGCATCTCGGGCATCAATGTACAATACGACCAGGGCGAGGCACGCTTCGGACAGGTACGCGGTACGTCGCCCGACTTCAGTTCGGTAACCATCAACGGCAACCGTATTCCTTCGGCCGAAGGAGATACGCGCAATGTACAGTTAGACCTGATTCCTGCCGACATGGTACAGACCATTGAAGTGAACAAGGTAGTGACTTCGGATATGGACGGCGACGCCATCGGTGGATCTATCAACTTAGTGACCAAGAACTCGCCTTACAAACGCACCATCACCGCTACGGCCGGAAGCGGATACAACTGGATCAGCGACAAGGCGCAACTCAACCTCGGTCTTACATACGGCGACCGCTTTTTCCATAAGAAACTCGGCATGATGCTCTCGGCTTCGTACCAGAACTCTCCTTCGGGATCATACGACACTGAATTTATGTGGGAAAAGGATGATAACGACAAGGTGTACGTCAGCGACTACCAGATACGCCAGTACTTCGTAACCCGCGAACGCCAAAGCTACTCGGCAGCCCTCGACTGGGACATGAACGAGAACAATAAACTGACCTTCAAAGGTATCTTCAATAACCGCAACGACTGGGAGAACCGGTACCGCACCACCCTGAAAGGCCTCGAAGCCGATGGCAAAGCTACCGTACGTGTGCAGACCAAAGCCGGATCGCCCGACAACCGCAACGCACGCCTCGAACGTCAACGCACCATGGACTTCACACTGGGTGGCGAACACTTGCTCGGCTCAGTACAGATGGACTGGAGCGCCAACTATGCCCGCGCTACCGAAGACCGTCCGAACGAACGCTATATCGACTTCCAACTCAAGAAACAACAGTTCGATATGGACCTGAGCAATGAGCGCGAACCGTTTGCTACTCCGAAAGCAGGTTCTACCATGACGCTGAACGACAAGTTCAGTCTCAAGGAACTGACCGAACAACAAGGAAATATCAAAGAAGAAGATATGAAGTTCGGCCTCAACCTGAAGAAAGAGTTCAAAGGTAATGCCGCACTCCGCTTTGGCGCCAAGGTGGTAAGCAAATCGAAAGAAAAAGAGGTGGAGTACTACCAATATACCCCGAAGGATATGGATGCTTTCATCACCAACACGCTGAAAAATACTGCCAACCAAAGTACCGATAAGTTCATGCCTAACAACAAATACCAGGCAGGTACCTTTGCCACCAAGGAATATACCGGCGCACTCGACCTCAACAACGCTTCCCTGTATGACAAAGAAGTGGTACAGGAAGAACTGGCTTCTGCTTTCGAAGCCCGCGAAACCGTGACCTCCGGATACCTCCGTTTCGACAAGAAGTTCAGTAAGAGTATCGACTTAGTGGCCGGTATCCGCTTGGAAAACACCAACCTGAAATACACTGGACGCACCTACGACGACCAAGCCGACCTGACTTCCAAGACGTCAGAACAGAAGAATCATTACTTCAACTTCCTGCCATCGTTGCTGGTGAAGTGGAACGTAAACGACGACTTCAAGGTGCGCGGTTCGTACACACAAACCATCGCACGCCCCAAATATTCGGCCTTGGTCCCGAGCGTGAACATCAAACGCGCCGACTCGGAAGTAATTGTGGGTAATTCCGACCTGCAACCCACCCAGTCGTACAACTTCGACCTGAGCGCCGACTACTATTTCAAGAGCATCGGCCTGGTGAGTGCAGGTGTGTTCTACAAGAAGATCGACGACTTCATTGTCGACCAGGTAAGCACAAACTACGAGTACCAAGGCACGGTGTACAATCGTTACATCCAACCGAAGAATGCCGGTGATGCTGATCTGTTCGGTGTGGAGCTGGCCTACCAACGCGACTTTGGATTCATCGCTCCGGCACTGAAATGCATTGGATTCTACGGAACGTACACCTATACATATACCAGGGTGAGCAACTTCAACTTCGAAGGTCGCGAGAATGAAACTGGTTTGAGACTTCCGGGATCGCCCGAACATACAGCCAATGCTTCGCTCTATCTGGAGAAGAACGGACTGAGCCTGCGTCTGTCGTACAACTACGCCTCTTCATTCGTCGAAGAGATGGGCCAGAGCGCTTTCTACGACCGTTATTACGATGCCGTAAACTACCTCGACGCCAATGCCAGCTACACCTTCGGTCGTAAGATGAAGGCCACTCTCTACGCCGAAGCCAACAACCTGCTGAACCAGCCGCTCCGCTACTATCAGGGTACGAAGGATCGCACCATGCAAGCCGAATACTACGGCATCCGTATGAATGCAGGTATCAAAATAAACTTCTAATAACAACCGTTTGTAATGAAAGATAACAAGAACCTAATGAAACTAAGATCATTTCTCCTTGTCGCCTTCGCGCTGGTAGCCTCACTGGCTACTGCGCAACTGGCCGACTATTCCATTTTCAAAGATAAATTCAACTTCTACATAGCCAACGACCTGGGTCGCAACGGCTATTACGATCAGAAGCCGATTGCCGAGAAGATGGGCGTTATGGCCGAAGAGATTGGTCCTGAGTTCGTTATCGCAACCGGCGATGTACATCACTTCGAAGGAGTGCGTAGCGTGAACGACCCTTTGTGGATGACCAACTACGAACTGATATACTCCCACCCGGAACTGATGATCGACTGGTTCCCGATACTTGGCAATCACGAATACCGGGGAAGCACCCAAGCCGTGCTCGACTATACCCATACCAGCCGCCGTTGGAGCATGCCCGCCCGCTACTACACGAAAACATTCGCAGAAGAGGGCACCACCATACGCATTGTCTGGATAGACACCACCCCGATGATGGATAAGTACCGTAACGAAAACGAAACTTACCCCGATGCCGTGCAGCAGGACATCAACAAGCAACTCGCCTGGCTCGACTCCGTACTGACATCTGCCAAAGAGGAATGGGTCATCGTGGCAGGCCATCATCCTATCTACGCCGAGACTCCCAAAGATGAGAGCGAACGCAAGGACTTACAGACACGTCTCGACCCGATATTGCGGAAGCACAAAGTAGACATGTACATCTGCGGTCATATCCATAACTTTCAGCATGTACGTGTACCGGGAAGCAACATTGACTATGTGGTCAATTCATCCGCTTCGTTATCGCGCAAAGTAAGCGCTGTCGATGGTACGAAGTTTTGCAGTGCCGAACCGGGTTTCTCGGTCTGCTCGATAAATGCCCGGGAATTGAACCTGCACATGATCGACAAACAAGGAAACATACTATACACAGTTATACGAAAGAAATAAATTTTCTACACTTAAAGATTAACATGCAAACCCGAGCGCCCTCTTCGTGATGAAAAGGGCGCTTTTTATTCTATCTGTCAATGTTCACATTAAAAGCCGTTTAGAAAAAGAAAAGAGAAACCCCGCAAACGCTGATAATGGCTCCCGCCACTTCTTTCAGCGTAATTTTCTGCTTAAAGAAAAAACGGGTGGGCAATAAGATAAAGATAGGAGTAAGCGCCATCAGCGTTGAAGCAATACCGGCTTCTGTGTATTGCACTGCCATCAGTGAAATCGAAACCCCTACAAACGGGCCGAAGATGGTAGCTCCCAACGCCGCACCCGCCCCCTTACGGTCATGCTTTACGGTTAAGAGTGTATTGAATTTCCGTTGATATCCCATCACCAGCAGAAAACCCAAAGTTCCGGTGATGGCACGAATAAATGTAGAAGCAAATGGTAATAAATCGTTTACGGCTTCCATGCCATGCGGGATGTTCATCTCATAATAATTCATGCCGACCTTGCTCAATACAAGCCCCACACCCTGCCCTACTCCGGCGCCAATGCCCAACAGAACGCCTTTCAGCGGCAGTTTTAATCCTATTTTGTGAGTGTTTCCACGGTTGAAAATGGAGATACTAATTCCTGTAATGGTTATCAACATACCTGCAATAGCCTGCAAAGACATGTGTTCGCCCAAAATAGCCCAACCAGAAAAGGCGGCCGCAATAGGAGCCAATGTCATAAACAGTTGCCCAAAGCGGGAACCAATAAGTACATACGCATTAAACAAACAATAATCGCCCAATACATAACCGACAAAACCGGACAATGACAACCAAAACCAAGTCCTACCATCGGTATACAGTGGCACGGGAGATCCTGTAAAGTACCATAAGGTAGTTCCCAGCATAACCAAAGAGAGCGTCATGCGGATGACATTCATCTGCAACGACCCTAATCGCTTACTGCCAATTTCAGAAAAAAGAGCCGTTGCTGTCCAGGAAACAGCCACCCCCAACGAAAGTATCTCACCTAAATAAGCCATACCGTGTTTTGATTTGGCCGCAAAAGTACAATAAAACATGAAACGCATGGTTTATTTGCCAACTTATTTCTCTCGTAGAGTAAGCCTGCGACACTCTACGACCCAGCTTATATTACACACCGAGGGTCGATGTTAAACATGTACATCTTATGCAGTACGAGATGTACATCTTATACAGTCAAAGATGTACATGTTATGCTGCATAAGATGTACATGTTTAACATACTACCTTTTAATGCAACGCTGTTTCCCTCTACGGGTATCGGTAGCTTGCTCTACGAGAAGAGCAACTTTGCTCCTTGTGTATCGGTTCGATACAGAAACATGAAACACCATCTGTATTTCTTAATTATTATTACTATGGTCCAATATTTCGAGTTTATTGTTATATTTGCCAAGAAATGTCACGAATAACAATCAAAACAACAATATTTTATGGAAGAAATTGGAAACATAAACGAAAGAATATCCTTTCTCGTTGATAAACTTGCGAGAAGCCGGAACACAAAGTTCGCGGCTATGATAGGTTCAAACGAAGCCAACGTAAGAGGATACATCAGAAATGTAATGCCCAGATACGACGTACTGGAAAAAATCATCAATAATCTGCACGTGAATCCCACCTGGTTGTTCACTGGAAAAGGTCCCGTCATGCAAGACGAAGAACCGGTGGTAGTACGTCCGCCGAAAGATACGGTTAGTGTACCGGTGGTAGACATCTCGGTGGCTGCAGGAAAAGGATACGAAAACCCGGACTACTTAGATAAGGTGGACACCATCGAACTACCCAAGAGCATGATCAACCCGGATGGAACCTACTTCTGCATCCGTGTAAAGGGGGAAAGCATGACTCCGACAATTCTCGACTCGAGTTATGTGGTTATCCGGCTGCTCGATCGTTCGGAATGGACTAACATGCCCGACGAACATGTGTATGTGGTGAGCAACAAGGAGGGACACGCTTATATCAAGCGGGTGAAGAACCGGCTGAAAGGCAAGGGATTTATCGTATGCATGTCGGACAATCCGGACAAGTTCAACTTCCCGAACTTCAACCTGCAACTCGAAGATATTCACACCGTCTTCCATGTAGAATGGCTGATGACGGCCCGCATGCCCAACATCCACACCACTTACTACGCCCAGATAGGCGAATTGCAAGACAATGTGGACGAGCTGAAGGCCAATATGAATAAGGTATTAAAGGCTATTGCTTCGACTCATTAGCAGAATCTTTCGGAATGGTAATTTCGTTCCCATCGCGCATAGCCATGTAGTGGGGCGACATGATCTCGATTTCCTCCCTAACGAATATATCCTGAATATGCTGGTGCAGATCCGAATAGATCTGTGCCAGCTTATCGGCATCCTGAATGTACGCATTGATTTGATAGATCGGATACCAATCGTTCAGTGCAGTTTCCAACACAAACGGTTGCGGATCGGAAAACACTCCCGGAGTAGCCAATGCAGCCTCTATCAATAACGCGTGTACTTTTCGCCAGGGTACGTCGTACCCAATACTCACTTCCGAATGAATAATCAGTCCGTATGTACGGGCCGAAGAACTATAATTCACCGTATGCGATGACATGATAAAGGAGTTGGGAATTGTCACCAGCTCATTCTTCGGCGTCTTGATGCGGGTTACGAACAGTGTTTTCTCGATCACATTCCCTACGGTTTCGTTCAGCTTGATACGGTCGCCCAACTTGAACGGACGCATATACGTGATGACCAATCCGGCAATGATGTTACCGATAACCGTACTTGAACCCAACGAAACGATCAGCCCGACAAAGACTGAAATACCTTGGAATACACCCGACTTGGAACCCGGAAGATAGGGATAGATCATAGCCACCATAAAGGCATAAAGCAGGAAACGAACGATATGGAAGGTAGGTACAGCCCAGTCGGGATAGAAACCGTTAATCTTTAACTTCTCCGCCTGAATTTCATTGGCCAAGTAACCCACTAATTTTACCAGGTACTTAACTGCCAGCCAAATCACCAGAATGGTGAACAGATTGGGGATATAATCTACAATACCCATAAGGATACTCTTCACCGGATTCCAGATATAAGAGAAGATCTGGTAGGCCAGATCCTTTGTCTGTGGGAAAATGGCAAACAGCATGGGTACCGTGATAAGCAATTGGAAAAGCATAAACAGATAGCGTCCCAGATTGGCTATCACGATGAGCAGGCGTACTTGCTTATGCTTGTCCAGCAACTCATAGTCCTGAATAGTAAACGACTTCAGACGGGTATCTCTCAGTTTGTAGATACGCACTTTCAGTTTACGGTACAACCAGTTGGTGGCACGGAACAAAAGATACTGTCCTGCCAGCACCAATACAAAATACAAGATCCGCTTAGCTAAGCGCCAGAGACTGTGTTCTTCTTTCAGTTCCTGCAATTTCTGCACGATAACCGTCCGTTTGGCAGCCGCCAACTGGTCGCGCGTGCTGTTCTCCCACAAGCCATCCTGATCAGTAAAAGTCACAATAACCGTGTGCCCATACATCACATCAGTCACAATATCGCTATGCTCCACATACACCGAGTCCGGTTGCAGATTAAACTGTTTACCCAGATCAAGAATAGCTGCGCCGATCATCTCCGCCCGTTGTTGAGGAGTGTGTCCCCCACGTTTGGCATACAGATAAAACAAGGTATCCTCTTCCACTATCACCGGTATTCCCGGGGTAGATTTTCGCAGGGAGTCGATACGCAACTTTTGCTGCACCAACTTTACCGAATCGGCCGCATATACTTGTAATTTCAGTTGTTCTATTTCCATGCGGGTATTAGCTTCGTTGAGGCGGGCCGTTTCCAGTTCCTTTTTCATCTCTGCCATACGTACGGAGTCAGAATCGGAACGTACCGAAACAACAGGCGCCACACTATCGGTGCCTATCAATTGCTGAATGGTTTGCAACGAATGTGCAGAAAGAAGAACACCCTTCAACAGGAGTGTTCCAATCAATAAGAGACGTTTCTTTGATATCATAATTTACATTCCAAAGAACAAACATACACAATATTTTTGACATTTCATTCAACAGAATAGGTTATCTTTGCCGCAAAATTTCAACTTAACATGGATATATTACTACTTCTCGGGGGACTGGTCCTCATCTTATTAGGCGCAAACGGGCTTACAGACGGCGCCGCATCCGTAGCCAAACGTTTCAACATCCCTCCCATTGTTATCGGCCTTACCATCGTAGCGTTCGGAACTTCCACCCCGGAACTGTCAGTCAGCATTTCATCGGCACTGAAAGGCAGTGCCGATATCTCTATCGGGAATGCAGTAGGGAGCAACATATTCAATACCCTGATGATCGTGGGGTGTACAGCACTGGTAGCTCCTATCATGATCACCCGCAATACGCTGCGTAAAGAGATTCCGCTGTGTATCCTTTCATCGGTTGCCCTGTTCTTTTGTGCCAATGATATTTTACTGAACAAAGACACAGAAAATGTAATCAGTATTACCGACGGGTTATTACTTCTCTGCTTTTTCGTCATCTTCATCGGATACACATTTGCCATTGCGAAGCAGGGAAATGGAAATAGCCAGGAAGAAGAGATCAAACAACTGTCTATCGGGAAGTCGACCGTATACATTCTGGCCGGACTGGTCGGATTGGTCTTGGGCGGACAATGGTTTGTAGAAGGCGCCAGCAACATAGCCCGTGAATTAGGAGTAAGCGAATCGGTCATCGGACTGACACTGGTAGCCGGTGGTACTTCCCTTCCCGAGCTGGCAACCTCTATTGTAGCCGCCCTGAAAAAGAACCCGGAAATAGCCATCGGTAATGTGGTGGGCAGCAACCTGTTCAACATCTTCTTTGTGCTGGGATGCAGCGCTTCCATCACCCCGCTTCACCTGACGGGAATCACCAACTTCGACTTACTGACACTTATTGCTTCGGGGTTGTTGCTCTGGTTATTTGGTATCTTCTTTGCCAAACGCACCATCACGCGTCCCGAGGGTGCCATTATGGTACTCTGCTATGTAGCTTATACGACCGTATTGATCTGCAACATTTAAAAAAACGTAAACAAGCGCTTTGTAAAGCGTAGGTAATTCCAAGATTATCAACTATATTTGTAGCCTTATTATAAAATAGCATTATGGCAATTACTATTAAGAAAGTTTCCGGGAGGAAGGAGTTGGAGAAGTTTATCCGCTTCAATTACAGGCTGTATAAAGACAATGCTTATTCGGTTCCCGACCTCTTCGACGATATGCTCAACACGTTCAACAAGAAGAAAAACGCGGCATTCGAGTTCTGCGAAGCCGATTACTTTCTGGCGTATAAAGACGATAAACTGGTAGGACGTGTGGCTGCCATCATCAATAACAAAGCCAACGAAAAGTGGGAGAAGAAGGAAGTACGCTTCGGATGGATCGACTTCATCGATGATCTGGAAGTCTCTGATGCGCTGCTGAAGACGGTAGAAGAATGGGGAAAAGCCCGCGGTATGGAATATATCCAGGGACCGCTGGGATTCACCGACTTCGATGCCGAGGGAATGCTCATCGAAGGGTTCGACCAACTCAGCACCATGGCTACCATCTACAACTACCCCTACTATCCCGAACACATGGTCAAGTTGGGCTATGAAAAGGATGCCGACTGGGTGGAATACCAAATATTCATACCCGAAGCTGTTCCCGAAAAGCATCAGCGCATCTCGGAGCTTGTCAAACGGAAATACAACCTGAAAGTAAAGAAATATACCTCCGCCAAGAAAATTGCCAAAGACTACGGTCAGAAAATCTTCGAACTAATGAACGAAGCCTACAGTCCGTTGTACGGTTACTCACCCCTGTCACAAAAACAGATAGACCAATACGTGAAGATGTACCTTCCCATCCTCGACCTGCGTATGGTAACACTGATTACCGATGCCAACGACGAACTGGTATGCGTAGGCGTATCGATGCCCTCACTTTCGACAGCTTTGCAGAAAGCACATGGGCGCCTGCTACCCTTCGGATGGTACCACCTGTTGAAAGCCCTGTTTATGAAACGGCGCGCCCCGATGCTCGACCTCCTGCTTGTTGCCGTGAAGCCGGAATATCAGAACAAAGGTGTTAATGCTTTGTTATTTTCAGATTTGATACCTACTTATAGAGAATTAGGCTTTATATTTGCCGAAAGTAACCCTGAGTTGGAAATGAACGGGAAAGTACAGGCTCAATGGGATTATTTCAAAACCGAACAGCATAAGCGCCGCCGTGCGTTTATAAAAAAGATAGATTGATTTCGATATGGAAGTAAACGAACTGACCGCTGTAAATTTTGATGCGGTAGAGTACACCGACGACAACATTCGCCACTTGAGCGACATGGAACACGTACGCACCCGTCCCGGTATGTATATTGGTAAACTGGGCGACGGAGCACATGCCGAAGATGGTATTTATGTCCTGCTGAAAGAGGTATTGGACAACAGTATCGACGAGTTCAAGATGCAGGCCGGTAAAAAGATAGAGATTAATGTAGACAGTAATCTGCGGGTAAGCGTTCGCGACTTTGGACGAGGCATTCCCCAAGGTAAACTGATCGAAGCCGTGAGTGTACTGAATACCGGAGGGAAATATGACAGCAAAGCGTTCAAGAAGAGCGTAGGTCTGAACGGTGTAGGTGTAAAAGCAGTCAACGCCCTCAGCTACCATTTCGAAGTACGAAGCTACCGCGAAGGAAAGGTACGCATTGCCACGTTCTCGAAAGGAGGTCTGCTCACGGACGACACCTTCGACACAGAAGAGGACAGCGGAACATACATATCCTTTGAGCCGGACTACACGCTGTTCGAGAATTACAGCTTCCGTCCGGAGTTCATCGAAACCATGCTCCGCAACTACACGTACCTGAATACCGGACTGGCCATCATCTACAACGGGCACCGCATCGTATCACGCAACGGATTGGCCGACCTGCTAAACGACAACATGACGTCGGCGGGTCTATACCCCATCATCCACCTCAAGGGCGAAGACATTGAAATAGCATTCACCCATACCGAGCAATACGGTGAGGAGTATTACTCGTTCGTCAACGGACAGCATACCACCCAAGGAGGTACACACCAGAGCGCTTTCAAGGAACACATCGCCCGTACCATCAAGGAATTCTTTAATAAGAATCAGGACTATACCGATATACGCAATGGATTGGTAGCCGCTATCGCTGTCAATGTAGACGAGCCGATGTTCGAAAGCCAGACGAAGATCAAACTGGGCTCCACCAATATGACTCCGGGCGGAGTGACGATCAACAAGTACGTAGGCGACTTCATTAAACAGGAGGTAGACAACTTCCTGCACAAGCATGCCGACGTAACCGAAGTTATGCTTCAGAAGATTCAGGATTCGGAAAAAGAACGGAAAGCCATAGCCGGAGTGACCAAGCTGGCCCGTGAACGCGCCAAGAAGGCCAATCTGCACAACCGTAAGCTACGTGATTGCCGGGTGCATCTTAACGACCCGAAAGCCAAAGGGCTGGAAGAGGAGTCGTGCATCTTCATTACTGAGGGTGATTCGGCCAGCGGCTCTATTACCAAAAGCCGCGACGTGACTACCCAGGCCGTATTCAGCCTCCGCGGTAAGCCACTCAACTCCTTCGGGCTCACCAAGAAGGTCGTGTACGAAAATGAAGAGTTCAATCTGCTGCAGGCCGCCCTCAACATCGAGGAAGGGATCGAAGGATTGAGATATAACAAGGTAATCGTGGCGACCGATGCCGATGTGGACGGTATGCACATCCGCCTGCTTATCATTACTTTCTTCCTGCAATTCTTCCCCGACCTGATCAAGAAAGGACATGTGTACATTCTTCAAACGCCTTTGTTCCGCGTGCGCAACAAGAAGAAGACTATTTATTGTTACTCTGACGAAGAGCGCATCAATGCTATCAAAGAGTTAAGCCCCAACCCGGAAATCACCCGATTCAAAGGACTCGGAGAGATCTCACCGGATGAGTTTAAGAATTTTATCGGCAAGGACATGCGCCTCGAACAGGTGACACTCCGTAAAACAGACCTGGTAAAAGAACTGCTGGAGTTCTACATGGGAAAAAACACCATGGAGCGCCAGAACTTTATCATCGATAATCTGGTTATAGAAGAAGATATTGCATAACATGAGAAGAGCTATATTTCCGGGAACATTCGACCCGTTCACCATCGGCCATTACTCCATCGTAACACGTGCACTTACGTTTATGGATGAAGTTATTATCGGAATCGGTATTAACGAAAACAAGAATACCTATTTCCCCATTGAGAAACGTGAGGAGATGATCCGGGAATTCTACAAGGATGAACCCCGTGTGAAGGTGATGTCATACGGAAGTCTGACCATCGACTTCGCTCAGGAGGTAGGCGCCGAGTTTATCGTCCGTGGTATACGAACGGTGAAAGATTTCGAATACGAAGAGACCATAGCCGATATCAACCGGAAACTGGCGGGCATCGAAACCATTCTGTTGTTTACCGAGCCCGAAATGACTTGTATCAGCTCGACGATCGTACGCGAATTGCTGACGTACGGAAAAGACATCAGCCGTTTTATCCCCGAAGGTATGAAGATAAAGCAACAGGGGGAATGATTTGATTAACAAAAGAAGAATGAAGAAATTAGGAATACTCTTGTGCTGCCTGGTAAGCATTGCTGCCCATGCACAAAACTTCGGAACAGCTGCTGCCCGTAAACTGCAAATGGCCGAGTTTGCCATTACCAATCTATATGTAGATAAAGTAAACGAAGACAAGCTGGTAGAGGCTGGCATCATTAAAATGTTGGAACAGCTCGATCCGCACTCCACCTACTCGGATGCCGAAGAGGTAAAGAAGATGAACGAACCGCTTCAGGGTGGATTCGAAGGAATCGGTGTGCAGTTCCAGATGATCGACGACACCTTGCTGGTGGTACAGCCTGTAAGCAATGGTCCATCGGAGAAGGTAGGAATCCTGGCAGGCGACCGCATTGTAGCAGTGAACGACACAGCTATTGCCGGAGTAAAGATGAGCACCGAAGATATCATGAGCCGCCTGCGTGGGCCAAAAGGCTCGAAGGTCAATCTTACCATTGTTCGCCGCGAAGTGAAAGAACCGCTTCTCTTTACCGTAAAGCGCGACAAAATACCCATCTACAGTCTGGATGCATCGTACATCATTGAGCCGAAAGTGGGCTATATACGCATCAACCGCTTTGGCAACACTACAGCCGAAGAATTCAAGAACGCATTGAAAGATCTGCAAGGGAAAGGAATGAAAGACCTGATCCTCGACCTGCAAGGAAATGGAGGCGGCTACCTGAATGCGGCTATCGATATCGCCAATGAGTTTTTAGCTCAAAAGGAGTTGATTGTCTACACAGAAGGACGTACATCCGATCGTAATGACTTCTTCGCCAAAGGAACAGGCAGCTTCCGGAAAGGACGTCTCATTGTCCTGATCGACGAGTTTTCGGCTTCGGCCAGCGAAATTGTAACCGGAGCCGTACAGGACTGGGACAGAGGAGTCGTAGTAGGACGCCGTTCATTCGGCAAGGGACTGGTACAACAGCCCATCAATCTGCCCGACGGCTCTATGATCCGCCTGACCATCGCCCGCTACTATACACCGGCCGGACGTTGTATCCAGAAGCCATACAGCAGTAATGCCGACTCCGATCTGACTACAGGAAAAAGCAGAGGAGAAGGTGAAGCAATCCAATATGAAAGAGATTTGATAGAGCGCTACAACCGGGGTGAAATGAGTAATGCCGACAGTATTCACTTCCCCGACTCCCTGAAATGCCTGACAAAGAAACTGAGTCGTACCGTATATGGCGGAGGAGGTATCATGCCCGACTATTTTGTACCCATCGATACCACCCAATATTCGGATTACCACCGTAATTTGGTATCCAAAGGGGTGATTATCAAACTGACAATGAAGTACATTGAAAACAACAGAAGTAAGCTGAAAGAGCAATATAAATCGTTCGGTACATTCAATGAGAAATTCGAAGTGGGAGATGAACTACTGTCTACCATGCGCGAAATGGGCGACAAAGAGGGGGTAGCATTCAACGAAGAGCAATATAACATATCCTTACCGCTTATCAAAAATCAATTGAAAGCGCTGATTGCACGGGATCTTTGGGATATAAAAGAGTATTTCCAGGTATTCAACCAACGAAACCCAAGCGTACTTAAAGCATTGGAGATTCTTAATTCGAAAGAATACGAGAAGATCTTGAGATAAAATCAGGATCACTCGCCGAACAACCACTTGTTGAGCCAACGGTTCACATACACGTTGGCCACGGCGCATCCGGCTCCAATAACGGCGCCACCTATCACATCACTTGGATAATGCACTCCCTCGTTCATGCGGGAAAACCCTACCGAACATGCCCAAACGGCCGAGGGAGCAATCACATACCACTTGGGGTATTTCATGCTCATCGAAGTGGCCAGGGAGAAAGCAGCAGCCGTATGAGCCGATGGGAAAGACGGACTGTCTTCATAGCTTCGCGGATATACCCGGCCGGGATAACGGTCATAAGGGCGTTGCCGGTCAAAGGCATATTTCAGTCCGTATGTCAGCACAACCGCTTCTCCCACGCTCGTACCTATATATATTGCATCGCTCAATAGGGCCTTATCTTTCTTCAATTCTCCATAAACAGCCATCCCCACCGGAACACCTATTGAAATATAAGGAGCCGACCGGGAAATGAATTTACTATAACTCCTGACAAAACCACGGTCCCAGCTGTTCACCTTATGTAAGGTATTAATGTCCCAGTTTTGGGCATGTACTAAAAACACCCAGAATACACAGAAACAAGCAAAAACAAGTCGTTTCATACAACTTTTTGTTGATATTTAGTACAAAGATACAACAAAAATGTTGACCTTTATAAAAAAAGACATATCTTTGTCGACGCCATATGATATATACTCTGTTTAGTACATGATAAAAGATTCACGTTGCATAAGATTGAGCGATTGCGCACAATGCCCCAAGGCAGCCGAAGGTGCACTTGTTCACATGATACTTCCTAAGGGTGAACACCATCCTTTGGATAAATGCACGCAGAATTGTATGATCTTCATACTAAAAGGAGAATTGTTGGTGAATAGCGAAGAGTATCCCGGTCATACACTCCGCCCCGGACAGATCATTCTTCAGGCTATCGGCTCCAAACTGGAACAACTGGCTTTAACGGACGTGGAATATGTCCTTTTCCAGTTTAACGAGCTTCCCTTGATCTGCGAATCCCGCTATCAACAAATCATCAATATTGCCGAAGCTCCGCTTACCTACACCCCGTTGGTAATGTCGCCCCGCATTGTTAATTTCATGAAAGACCTGTGTGACTACCTGGACGAACAGATTCCCTGTGGAGCTTTCCTCGACATCAAATGCCAGGAGTTGGTGTATTTGCTGATCTGCTACTACCCGTCGCCACAGTTGAGCGCATTCTTCTACCCCATCAGCTCGTACACGGAGAGCTTCCAGTACTTTATCATGCAGAATTACGACAAGGTAAAGAACGTCGAAGAATTTGCCCATCTGGGAGGATATACAGTGACTACATTCCGCCGCCTCTTCAAGACCATGTATGGCGTACCTGTGTACGAATGGATTCTCGACAAGAAACGCGATGGTATACTGGACGACCTACAGCACACCAAAGACCGTATTACCGAAATCAGTAACCGCTATGGTTTCGACTCTCTTTCTCACTTTGCACATTTCTGTAAAGCCTCCTTCGGAGACTCCCCGCGTGCACTCCGCAATCGCGCCAACCGTGGAGAAGATATCCGCAAGAAATAACACATTTTTATCGCCCCTCCATAATTAAAGAAATCTTTCTTTAATTGTTTGCTTAATCAATGTATTTCACGTACTTTTGCACGAAAGTACGTGAGGACACATTAGACCGATTAATAATCCAAACAATTAATAATTAAAAATCAATCATTTATGTGGTTAATTAATTCATCTGTAGGAAGGAAAGTGGTGATGAGCGTTACCGGAATCGCCCTTGTCCTGTTTCTAACCTTTCACATGGCGATGAACATTGTTGCCATTTTCTCGGCGGAAGGATACAACATGATCTGCGAGTTTCTGGGAGCCAACTGGTACGCGCTGGTTGCTACTTTAGGACTGGCCGCCCTGTTCGTGATCCACATCGTGTATGCCTTCTGGTTGACCATGCAAAACCGTAATGCACGCGGTACTGAACGTTATGCCGTAACTGCCAAACCCAAAAAGGTAGAATGGGCTTCACAAAACATGTTGGTACTGGGACTTATCGTGATCCTCGGTCTGGGACTTCACCTTTACAACTTCTGGGCAAAAATGCAGCTCGTAGAAATCATGGGCGGGCACGACACTGTACTCAACGGAGTTGCTTACGCTGCTACCGATGGTGCCGGTCTGATTCGTTACACGTTCAGCTGTCCTGTTTTCGTGGTTCTTTACCTGGTATGGCTCGGTGCATTGTGGTTCCACCTTACACACGGTTTCTGGAGCGCTTTGCAAACAATAGGTTGGAGCAACAAGATCTGGTTCGAACGTTGGAAATGTGTTTCTAACATCTACTCAACCCTCGTTGTTCTGGGCTTTGCTGCCGTTGTAGTAGTGTACTTCATCATGTCACTGTGCTGCGGTGCCGGCTGTGGAGCTTGTTAATCATTATATGTAACCGTTAAAACAGATATCAATATGACTAAGATAGATTCTAAAATTCCGGAAGGCGCTTTAGCCGAGAAATGGACTAACTATAAAGCTCATCAGAAACTGGTAAACCCGGCCAACAAACGCCGCCTCGATGTCATCGTGGTAGGTACCGGTCTGGCAGGTGCTTCGGCTGCCGCTTCTCTGGGCGAAATGGGATTCAGAGTGTTCAACTTCTGTATCCAGGATTCTCCCCGTCGTGCACACTCCATCGCTGCACAGGGAGGTATCAATGCTGCCAAGAATTATCCCAACGACGGCGACTCTGTATATCGCCTCTTCTACGATACAATCAAAGGTGGTGACTACCGTGCCCGCGAAGCCAACGTTTACCGTCTGGCCGAAGTAGCTAACGCTATCATCGACCAGTGTGTGGCTCAGGGTGTTCCTTTCGCCCGCGATTACGGTGGCACATTAGACAACCGTTCTTTCGGTGGGGCTCAGGTATCACGTACATTCTACGCCCGCGGCCAAACAGGTCAGCAGCTCTTGCTGGGTGCTTACTCAGCATTGAGCCGTCAGGTACAACAGGGCACTGTGAAGCTGTACACCCGTTACGAAATGCTCGACCTCGTGATCATCGACGGACGTGCCCGCGGTATCATCGCCCGTAACCTGGTTACCGGTGGTATCGAACGTTTCGCTGCACATGCTGTAGTGATCGGTACCGGTGGTTACGGTAACGCTTTCTTCCTGTCTACCAACGCTATGGGTTCTAACGGTTCCGCTGCTATCCAGTGCTACCGCCGTGGCGCTTACTTTGCTAATCCTTGTTTCGCACAGATTCACCCCACTTGTGTTCCGGTACACGGTGACAAGCAGTCTAAGCTGACGCTGATGTCTGAGTCACTCCGTAACGACGGTCGTATCTGGGTTCCGAAACGTATTGAAGATGCAAAAGCCCTGCAAGCAGGTACCTTGAAACCGACCGATATCCCGGACGACCAACGCGACTTCTATCTGGAACGCCGCTATCCGGCTTTCGGTAACCTTGTTCCGCGCGACGTGGCTTCACGTGCCGCCAAAGAACGTTGCGATGCTGGTTTCGGTGTAAACAACACCGGGTTGGCTGTATTCCTCGACTTTAAATATGCTATCGACCGTTTGGGCGAAGATGTAGTTCGCGAACGTTACGGTAACTTGTTCGATATGTACGAAGAGATCACCGACGAGAACCCATACAAGACTCCAATGATGATCTTCCCCGCTATTCACTACACCATGGGTGGTATCTGGGTGGATTATGAGTTGATGACTTCCATCCCGGGTCTGTTCGCTATCGGTGAGGCTAACTTCTCTGACCACGGTGCCAACCGTCTGGGTGCTTCGGCGCTGATGCAAGGTTTGGCCGACGGTTACTTCGTATTGCCTTACACCATCCAAAACTATCTGGCCGACCAGATTCAAGTTCCGCGCTTCTCTACCGACCTGCCGGAATTTGCTGCCACCGAGAAAGAGGTTATGGATAAGATCAAGAAGATCAAAGCTATCAACGGTAAACATTCAGTGGACTCTATCCATAAGAAACTGGGTAACATCATGTGGGAATTCGTAGGAATGGGTCGTACCAAAGAATCGCTCCAGAAAGCGTTGAAGGCCATCGAAGAAGTGAAGAAAGACTTCTGGACCAACGTTCGCATTCCGGGTGACGTAAACGAACTCAATATCGAACTGGAAAAGGCATTGCGCCTGATCGACTTCATCGAAGTAGGTTCGTTGATGGCTCGTGACGGTTTGATCCGTGAAGAATCCTGCGGCGGTCACTTCCGTGAAGAGTACCAGACACCGGACGGCGAAGCGCTGCGTGATGACGAGCATTTCTCGTATGTAGGTTGCTGGAAATACACCGGCGAAAACTCCGAACCGGAATTGATCAAGGAAGACTTGAACTACCAATTCGTTAAAGTACAGACTCGTAACTATAAAGCTTAAAACTCAGATGGATAAAAATATATCATTCACGCTCAAGGTATGGCGTCAGAAGAGCCCGAAGGCGAAAGGTGCTTTTGAAACATTCCAAATGAAAGACATTCCGGGCGATACTTCGTTCCTCGAAATGCTCGACATCCTGAACGAACAGATCATCAACGATGGTGGCGAACCGATTGTATTCGACCATGACTGCCGCGAAGGTATCTGTGGTATGTGTTCACTTTATATCAACGGACATCCGCACGGTCCGGCTACCGGTGCAACGACTTGTCAGATGTACATGCGTCGTTTCGAAGACGGCGAAACTATCACAGTTGAACCGTGGCGTTCGGCCGGTTTCCCGGTGATCCGCGACTTGATGGTTGACCGTGCTGCATTCGATAAGATCATGCAGGCTGGTGGTTATGTAAGTGTGAACACGGGTGCCCCGCAAGATGCCAACGCTATCCTGATCCCGAAACCGATTGCTGACGAAGCTATGGATGCTGCTGCCTGTGTTGGTTGCGGCGCTTGTGTAGCTGCTTGTAAGAATGGTTCGGCTATGTTGTTCGTTTCGGCTAAGGTAAGTCAGTTGAATCTGCTGCCGCAAGGTAAGCCTGAGGCTGCCCGTCGTGCGAAAGCGATGGTTGCCAAGATGGACGAACTGGGCTTCGGTAACTGTACCAACACCCGCGCTTGCGAAGCTGAGTGCCCGAAGAACATCTCTATCAGCAACATCGCCCGCTTGAACCGCGACTTTATTGCTGCCAAGCTGAAAGATTAAGCTTGAATTTATGTCGGGCGGATGAACGTTCGTTCGACATTGATTAATAATCATCGAAGAATCCCCTGTAAGTTTCGGCTTGCAGGGGATTTCTTTTATACGTATGTAGTCTTCTTTTTAAAGCATAGAGAAGAAAGAAGTTTCTGTGGTTTTATGGGTCAGCCGTTATGTTCCTTATTTCAGCGCAGGTAATAAATATTTCCAAATTAAATTCAGTTCTGCCTGCATATCCTGAACATTGGCCGTAGTTACGACGACAGCGTCTTTTTTCGGAAGGACAATAATAAACTGACCTCCTGCCCCATCGGCTCTGAATGCACCATACCGGCAGCGCCATATCTGATAGCCATACCCTTGTGTCCAGTCTCCTTCACTCAACTCCTTTGTCAAATTATCTATTTTTGCACCAGACGGAACTGATGCTACCTGATAAGAAGAAGCCTCCTTTATCCAGGCTGCAGAAATAATTGGCACCTCATTCCATAGGCCTTTCTGCAGTAAAAGCTGCCCTAACTTCGCCATATCCTCCGTTTTAACATACAAGCCCCATCCACCCGTATTAATACCTTGTGGACTTTCCAGCCATTTGGCATCCTTGATACCCAAAGGGTCAAAAAGCCGGGGAGTCAGATAATCGATTATTCTCTGCCCTGTCAACTTCTGGACAATTGCTGAAAGCATATAAGTAGACATGCTACTATATTCATAAACCATACCGGGTTTGTTTACTACAGGTACTGATAAAAATGCTTGTACCCAGTCAACTGTGTCATTCTTTCGCCTTGCATTAATCTCACTTTCCAAACTTCCGGACGACATTGTCAATAGGTCTTTCACCGTCATGTCTCTAAGATTCTGACTAATCGTGTCCGGCAATTTATCAGGGAAGAAAGATATGACCTTCTCATTCACCTTCAAAAGCCCTTCATCCACCGCAAAACCTACTGCCATGGCGGTAAAAGTTTTACTAACAGAGTTCATCACGTGAGGTTTTTCTGCAGTATTATCTTCAAACCATTCTTCGTAAACCACTTTTCCATGGCGTACGATCATCAGGCTATGTATCTCTTGTTTAGCCACTTTGGCCGCTTCCAGAAAGCTTTGCACTTTCTTCAGGTCAACCCGTTCTTTCTGTGCAGACGAACGCGGAAGTACCTTTTCTTGTCCCACTAAGGTAATGCTTACCGGAAGAAGCATTGCTCCTGCTATAATTATTTTGAATAGATGTTTCATGACCATAAATCATTATATATTTTTCTTTCCCTTTTCATCTAAAGAATGAATAGCAAATGCTTTCGTCTCATTTAAAATACGGCAACTTATCACGCGTTAGTACATAATCCTGCTTCAGGGCATCTCTCCACCATTCGATATTTCCATATTGATGATCAATGCTCTCAAACTCAACGGAAGATGTATCCTTGGTTCGTTCGTAGTCATACCATGGCATAAAGTACAACCATTTTGCGCCTGCATTCCATTGAGTACTAATAAGGGCAGCATTTCCGCATTCGCCCAAGGTAGCAAGTTTACCAGCATACATACTTTCTGTATCTTTAAATCTATCAGAAAAATAGCTTGCTTTTGATTGAGAATAGATATCGCTCCCGACTATATCCACATATTCATCCCCTGGATACCATTCGTCATGGTCCTCAAATGTCCATATCCAGATCAGATTATTTAAGCCATGCGTATGTACGAAACGATCGAACATTAGTTTCCACAGTTTTTTAAAGGGTTCAGGGCCATAATAGCCCCACCAGAACCAAGCAGTTCCGTTCCACTCAGTACGATAATAGTTTCCTGCCGCCTCGTGCAACGGACGCCACAAAACAGGAATGTTCTTATCTTTTAATAATTTCAGGAAACCTGCAATCTTATCAATGTCTCCGATAATCTGTTTATATTCTTTGGAGTCTGGATCATTGATCTTGCTGATATTAAAGTTGGTATGCTTACCATCCATGTCCGAACCGGGAGTAACACTATAACTGCTGCCATCATTGGCCAGCATATTCCAATGCCACATAATTCCTACCAGCCCACCGTCATTCCACCATTTTTCGACAACCGCCGTATTCTCATAATCAATCCATCCTCCCGGGTTAGAAGTGAAAAAATGCAGATAATCAAAACAATTGATAGCTGGCCATTTGCCGGTATGTTTATACACCCAAAGAGCTTCATTGATATTCCAATTAACATTAGCAATGGTGCTGGACAATGATTTATGCCCATAAATGCTCAATAGATAGTCATAAACCTTTTTAGATTGAGCGGAAGGATTTGGTGTACACAAAACACCGGGAGTACCGGGAGTCGAATGACTTTCTTCCACTGTCCTAAATGTAATCGAAGTCTGGGCAGCATCCACTTTGTCATGGCTTTGAATAACCCCTTCCGGGACAAGAAGTTCGTACTCCTTTCCCATTGACAAACCAGAGATCCGCATGTCAACTTTTGTCAGATTCACAGAAACATCCACAACTGATGCATCATTTATGATAATCTTATCTTTAGCATCTGCCGTTACCTTTATCCGTTGGTCATAAACTAAAGATATCACTAATTCGCTGATGGGAATGTCTATGGCTCCATTTTCCGGATAGGTTTGTACTAAAAGGGGAGCTTCAGGAAATGTTTCTTCCTGAGAGTTGTCAGAACATGCCGCAAAAAGAAAACACAGAACTAGATAAAACAATATCCGTTGATTGTCTTGGGTTTGAATCTTCATATCAATGTACTGATGTGGGTAAATAAAAAGACAGGTGGGAGATTGCAAGACAAGTAATTTGCAGCATCCATCCCACCTATCATTATGTTAGCTATTGTTTGGGATCCAATCGATAATTATCGATACATATTCCAGCAGGAATACCCGATCCGTAAATCCCGGTGGTATTGGAACTGTCTATAGTCAATCCACCTTGTAACGCAGGCTTAATGTCCGAAAGATTGAATGCGACAGTGATCCATTTTCCACCTGTAGTTTCAGGGAAGAAGTTAGTCCCTACATAAATCCAGTTGCCATTCAGCACGAATTGCATCGTTGCATTAGAGGCACCTGTCGTACCATCGTCAATCAGCAGGTCAAACTTAATGGCATAATTTTCAATGCCGGAAACTGTTCCGATATTCTGATGATTGCAGTTGATAAGCCAAGCTGCATCGCTCTTCGTTTTCACCCAATGCAAGTAAGTGTTTCCATTGTCATCTACAGGAAATTCAGTAGCCGTGGCGTCCGTCCAACTCTTGTCCCAGCCACTGTTGTGCCCATCATGTGCTTCAAAGTCGTTCAACATAATGGTAGCCTCAGTTATCGGATCAGTCAAGGGTTTATCACCTTCTATCCATACAGATGTAACAAGTGTGATTTTTTTAATCGTATGGTTTTTACCGCTTACCACTACACCCGATGCCTGAAGTTGCACCAGAATATCCTCGGTAATAATGCATTCGTAATAACCTGCCGCAGCATTAGCGGTAATGTCAAAATATTCCAGATCAGTAGCCAGCCCAGCCCATGTACTCCCATTTTTCAAAGAGCCCTGAGCATCAGAAGCACTTTCAGTAAAATACACACGCATGACATCGTCTACCTTGGCATTCCCAAACGGGGTCTGAGCGATCTTCAAATATGTATCCCAATTACCAATCACTTTATCACCATCTGAATATATGGGAAGCTCTTTAGTATCCCAATAACCACTGGATTCGTTTCTAAGGATCTCCACTTCTTCCAGATCCATCGTTGCTCCATTCTGAAATTCTAAAGCCACCATAACTCCTTTGCCAACAGGAGCATCATCGGGTATAATAACCTTTACTGCCGAGTTGCTTTTACGAATGAAGTCCATCGCTTCTACTTTGCTCGATGATTCCCCCAAAGTAAATATGACTTTCTCTACTAACAACAAGTCATTTCCATTGATCGCCATTCCGGTACCAGCTACTGCTCCGCTACTTTCAGCAAATTGAAAGAACGTAAACACCGGAGTAGCACGGCGGATGGTCTGGCGACTGGTCACTTCTGCCTCCCCAGCCTTTAAAGTAAGAGGCGTCTCCTCTTCACTCACTCCGGCAGGAGCCAGCACCTTTATGGTTTGGTTGTCAACATGGACAACATCATTGACGATCACTCCACCAGGGAAAACAACCTGATCGACCGTCTCCATCGCTGACCCCGTAATAGTCACTTCCACATTATCCAACACAATGGTAGGATAAAAAGCCATAATCGCCAAGGACCGTTCATCCATAGTCTCATCGTCAGAGCAAGAAACCGACGAGACGCTTATTACCAACAAGGCAACCAGATAATATATAAACTTTTCCATATTCATTCTTTGTTAATCATTAATGTTTGTTTTCCCAACCCGGATTCTGGTTCAAGTTCGGATTTTTATTGATTTCGCTGAATGGAATGGGGAATAAATAGTATTTATCCTCCCAGCTACGGCTTTCTTGTGTACGCGTCAGGATTACTTCGCCATTGCTATTCTTCTGCAGATTTACTTTCTTAATGGTAGAAAGTTCCGAACCGCACTTCCACCGGCGAATATCCCAAAAACGTTGATCTTCGAAAGCCAATTCCACAGAACGTTCACGCTGATAACGCTTTAACCAGTTAGCAGGATTACCAGTCCAGTGAGGCATATTAACATCCTGCCGGTCACGTAAAGTATTAATAGCCTCATTAGCCGTCCATTCAAAATCACCTTTCATTTCTGCATTACCATAATAATTATACATAGCCTCTGCATAATTAAGATAAAACTCTCCCAAGCGCATTAATATCCATGCATGACGAGTGGTAGTGTTACCATTTGTTGAAATATTGACATTTCCATCACAATATTTCTTCAGGTAATAGCCAGTAGGTGTAGCATTGATCAATGGCGCAGCATTAACGCCCCCTTCGAAAGTTTCAATGGGTGTTGCATTATAGTTGGGCCATATATCACCGTTCTTCACAACCGTCAGGGCAAAACGTGGGTCCAGATTGGCATAAGGATTATCCAATGTAACATTGATGGTATTGCCGGCATAGCGTTCACCAAACGTTTCCCCTGTACCATCCTTGTATTCATACATATCCACCAGAGTCTGAGACGGGCACATTCCCCCTTGTCCGTTTTCTACACCGATAGGATAGTTGTAGGCTTCCCAGCTATTCAAAGCC
The DNA here is from genome assembly GCA_031554665.1 of Bacteroides sp. Classification (GTDB taxonomy): domain Bacteria; phylum Bacteroidota; class Bacteroidia; order Bacteroidales; family Bacteroidaceae; genus Bacteroides. Next base: position 57,415 of record JAVBVA010000078.1, read on the forward strand.
CCGCACTTAGAAGCCCAAATAACTTCGACTCCATCCCCGTTTTCCGTACCCCAGATATCTGCATATTTTCCAAGAGTGATTCCCCACTTTGCAGAATAACGTAAGACATCGTAATTGGCACACGCTGCGTCCAGCCACCACTCTTTCTGGCTGGAGGTATTAAGCAAAGGAGAGGCTTTGTATAATAAGGCACGAGCCTTTAAGCCCAAACACATCAAGCGGGTAGAACGCCCGACATCTGGAGTCAACTCCGTCATATACGTAATCGGCAGATATTCTGCAACAGCATTTAATTCTTCTACTATCCAGTCCAGAACTTCTACAGCAGGCTTACGTTCCATACGGTTGGCCTCCTCATTCGTTAACGTCCTTACGGTAAACGGAACATCACCATACGTACGTACTAACTCAAAATAAAAATAAGCCCGCAAGAAACGTGTTTCATATTCGAACAAGTCGAATTTGTTCTTCATTGCCTCATAATCGTTGTTGTTTTTATAATTACTCAAATCTATTCTATCCAACTTCTCTAAGAAATTGTTTGCTTCAGCAATGGCTTTATAAGAGTTGGTCCATGTGAACGAGAACGCATTATTGGGGCTCCAGCCTCCATTGTAGAAACGATGAACACTTGAGTTCGACAGAGCACATTCGGCTTCGTCCGTAGCAGCAGACAAAATAGCTCCGCTTCCTCCCTCATAGTTTTTATTAAAGCCATTCGGCAAATGTCCATACACACTGGTAACCAAACGTTGAATCCCATAAACAGGACTCTTATACACCCAGTCCTCATCGTTCGTTGTTACTTCCGAGTAATTCAGATCAACGCAACTTGTGCCTATGACAGACAACAAGGCTATTGTTATAATATATTTAAACTGTTTCATATCATTCCACTTTTTTTATTTAGAATTTGAGAGCCACTCCCACATTCACCCCAGTAAGGGTCGGATAATTAGTACCTACCATTTCCGGATCCATTACCTTCAAATTAGATAAAGTCAGTAAATTCTCACCTTTGACAAATAGCTTACATTCAGACAACTTTATCTTAGAAGTCCAACTCTCCGGTAAATAATAATAAACCTCACAATTCCTGAGTTTCATGAAATTCACGTTCTTATACCACACATTATTGGCCCGGTAATTATTACTGTTGGTACGAGAGGTCAGACGAGGATAAATGGGATCTGAGCTGTTGCCCCAGCAATTCTCATAGTACTCTTTCGATAAGTTGGCACCATTCACTAACGGAGTCCAAACCCCTGTCGTTCCAAGGTAGGCTGTGTACATGCCGGCGCCCTGCAGCAGCAGATTCGCTCCAAAACCCTTGTAACGGAATCCCATATTAAGGGCGAGGTTCAGTTCGGGTACAGTCGTGTCATACCCCATCTTTATCACATCGTCTTCATTAATGACCCCATCGTCATTCTGGTCTTTGTACTTGAAATCTCCCGGACGACAGTTGTCAAAATTCTGACGGGGAGAGTCTTCTATATCAGCCTGATCCTTGAAAAAGCCAACCACTTCCAGCCCCCAGGCCTGATTAACCCGGCCACCAACTGCCGACAAATAATCATAGGCAACATTCTCTATCGTGCGCAACTGTTTGTTACGCCCCCAAGTGATACTTCCGCCGATATTGTACGAAAAATCTTTTTTCAGGTTTTTCACCCAATTGATTCCAAGTTCGGCTCCATAGCTTGCCACACGACCGTAATTCACATAAGCGGACGGTATTCCCACTACGGAAGAGTTCAATTTATCACCTGACAACAAGATATCGTCACGCAACTGATAGTAAGCATCTATATTCACATCGACCGACTTGAACAGCCGAAGGTCTGTACCGACATTGAACTTATAAGCCGTCTCTAAATTAAAATGTTTGGTCGGCTGGTAACTCAGAAAAATACCCCAATTCTGCGAGCCTGCTCCACTACCGTAAAAATAACTGCCTGTGCCGCTGTAATTCTCCAACCACAGCCCTTGAACAGGCACATAATCAGTATGCTGCATACCGGCCGAAAGACGAAGTTTCCCAAAGTTCAACAGAGAAGTCCCCTCATTATCAGCAAAGATATATCCCAAAGAAAGAGTGGGTGAGAACGCCCATTTTTCAGGGTAAGAACGGTTGGATCCATTCATGGCCAATACCAGATCTGCCATATACTTCTGCTTTATGTCATAATGCAAAAAGCCCATCACATTCATGCGATTGTAGGTAATATACTGGCCATTGGAAGTAGTATTCTTCTGATGCCATATCAAAGATGCACTAAAATTATGATCATCCTTAAAAGAGGTTTCATAATCGAGTGAAAGAGAAGTATAAGAAGAACGGTTGTGTTGATTAATATAGTAGCTATACGCCAGATTATTTGTTTTGTCACCTGCTGTATAGTTGGTTACCCCATTAGGAACTCCATTGGTATCAAAAGTGTATTTTTGGAAACCATACATGAATCCCAACGTATTATTTTCATAAATCTCAGAGAAATTGTTATAACCTATCCGGGCTGTTGCACTGAGCCCTTTCGCCCAGAATCCTAAATCCTGTTTCAAAGATACATCCCCCTGAAACAAGCGGGCATGCGACTTCAGGAATCCGGAGCCCTGAATTTGTGCTATGACATTATTGCCACCATAGGTAGTATTTCCTCCCCAAATGCCAGCCAGTTCACCTTCAGGATCATTCTTCACCGGAAAAGCAGCCGCCGGAATCTGATACAGCAATGCAGTGGCCCCATTGGCACTCACCCCGCTCGGGCGATTAGTCTCTAAAAAAGTTCCTAATGCATTCACTTGCATTTGAGTGGTAGAAGTAAGCTGCGCATCAATGTTTGCACGAATATTGGCTTTCGAGAACTTCAACTGGGAAGAATAACTGTCTTGTTCAGTTCCCTTCAACAACCCGCGACTGTCTGTGTAATTCAGCATCGCAAAATATTGCAACCTATCGCTACCTCCTTTTATAGAAAGATTCAACCGGTCTTCTGATCCCATATTCTTGAATGCTTCCTCTTTCCAGTTTACATTGGGATAGTAATAGGGATCTGTTCCATTCGCAAAAGCATTGAGTTCATAAGCATTGTACATAGCGGATAAACCGTCATTGGCCCGAGCCTGGTTCATCGCCTGTGCATAGGTCGAAGCATCGACAAACTCTGCAACCTTGGGGTTGAATGTGAATTTGTGGTCATAGGAGACCGCAAAACTATAACCTGTGCCAATGCCACGCTTGGTCTTTACCAGAATAGCCCCATTCACGCCTTGATAGCCATAGAGTGCAACGGCCGCAGCGTCTCTGAGTACCGTCACAGACTCTACTTCATCCAGTGTCATATAATCGATGGAACGTTCTATTCCATCCACAAGTATCAAAAGTCCATTTTCAGAAGTAGTTTGCTTACCGCGTATATTCATGGTAGCACCATATCCGTTATCACCGGAAAAGCCTCCCTGTTTCAATGCAGTAAGTCCCAACAGACGTCCATATAGCGCATCTTTTAAGGAGATTGCGCATGTTTTCTGTAGTTCTTCGCCACTAATGGTCTGCATGGCAGCCGTAGACAAAAGTTGGCTTTGCTCAATACCAAACCCCAAATCGACCTTTCCATTCTTATAGTCAATCAAAGAGCTTTGAGCATTTATATTCAGAGTGGCTGTAACACAAGCAGCAGCCAAACTCAACTTGAAATATTTATGATGTCTTTTCATTGTGTACTATTTAATTATCGAACATTAATTCCAGCCAGGATTCTGGGTCAGACCATAATTCTTATTTATTTCGTTAGGTGGCAGAGGAGCAAGAATCCACTTATTAGACCAACGTCCGGGATTATTCCAGACGAAACGAGGGTTGCCTCCTGCTATTTTATACTCCACATACTCAAACTTGGTGGGGAATGGTTCGCCACTGTCTTTACTCCATGATTTTTCTACACGTTTATTCTGGTCATCCAGCCGATAAATCTTCAAGCCACGCAGATGCTTCTTAAAGTCATTTACCAGCAAACGGCGATTCATATCGTGAAACCGGGATTCAAACTCGAATCCGAACTCACAGGCACGTTCACGCATAATTTCATGGATCAGATTTTCTTTATTGGAACTCAGATTCAAGGAAGGGTTCATCTTCTCGATATCTCCCAGCCCTACCCGGCGACGGACAATATTCACTTGTTCCAATGCCTTCGAAAGATTTCCAGCTTCCGCCAACGCTTCGGCATAGTCCAAATAAACCTCTGCCAACCGCAGGTAAGACATCTGTGCGGGTTCGTGGTCAATGATGCCTAAACCACCCTGATCGGTAGAACCTAAATCGAGCACATACTTATAAGTTGGGAATCCCCATGCTTTCGAAGCAGGGCGTGCAGTCTTAGATACTTTGAAGTCACCCCCCTCCCACAATTGGATCGGATTATCTTCACCATAAATCTGCCATTTATAATCTCTCTTCTGTACAGCCATCGACTCATATAAACGGGGGTCGCGGTTTACGAAAATATCTTTCTGAGCAGGAACCTGACCATAATATTTCTCTCCATCAAAATCTTTCCCGTCAGCCCAGGGGAACATCTCCATCCAGTCAAGAGTGGCGGCCATAGCCCCCGTATGCCAAACGTTTCCCGGCTGCTGGTCCCATTCTTTAAAATAGACACGGTCATGTACTTCAATAATCGTTTCCCGATTTCCTCTGGCACGATACGCTTTACGGAAAGCATTGCGGTAACCATCTTCATCCTGTGTGACCGCTGTCACCAATTTAAAATAATTACTGTTCGAAGCATTCATCGTAAAGAACTGTTCGCACGCCTCTATAACCGCTTGCCAACGTTTTACGTCATAATTTCCATACCACACCTGAAGTGCTTCTACTGCATCCTGAGGTTGTTCAGTACAGTATGGAGCATCACTATTAAAGATAGGACTTGCCGCATAATGCAACAATTTAATCTTCAAGCCTACAGCCGACGCTTTCGTCATACGCCCGGCCCAAGTAGCCAATTCATTGTCAGGTATGTTCCAAGGCAAACTGGGCTCAGCAATAGCCTCATCCAGTATTCCCACTGCATAAGCGACTGTGTTTTCTAAGGTAGCGCGTCCTTCTTCCAGTTGATCTTCTCCCTTAAAAGCGTGGTCAACAATGGGTAAACCACCAAAATGCCGGATTCCATCGAAGTATTTACTTGCCAATATAATTTTAGCTTCGGCTGTATAACGCGCCTTCTCTGCATCCGTCATATCGGGGACACGATGGATGTTTCCTATCAACAAATCGCAATCGCGCACACAGTTCCAGATGGACCGCTTGGCAGTATTGCTCATATTCTGAATGCCTCCCTGCGAAATAAAGGCAAAACGACTCTGCACCCAGCCGGAATTGGCATTTGCTGCGGTCAGATTGCCTGTATAGAACATACGGCCGATATCATCCCAACCTAACTCAGAGTGCATGATGTCGGACAATGCTTCCATGACACCTGAGTTTAAAGAGTAACAACTCTTGAACGGAGAGTATATCCCCTCATAGCACTGCCAAAGCAGATATTCCGTATATACTTTTTTAGAGAATATCAAGTCCTCATTGACATCCTCACCATACGCTTTCTCGAGGAATCCATCACCTATCTTAACGTCATCGACACACCCTGTCGGAATGGAGGTGCTTAGTAATATCAACGCAGCACCTATCATATATTTGATCTTTTTCATCACAGATACTTTTTTAGAAATTAATCTTCAAACCTAAATTAAAGACACGCATTAACGGGTATTTTATAAATGAGTTATAACCACCTCCTGTATTTTCCGGGTCATTGGCATCCAGCGGGGAGAAGGTCAGCAGATTGGTACCATTCAAATACACACGCAAATTTGTAGAGCTTGGCAGCCCCCTGATTTTTCTGAAATTGTAACCTATTTCCATATTCTTCAAACGAATGTATTGGGAATTAAAATGCCATAGATCAGAATTTGCCTGATTCTGTTTTTCATTGGTAAATGTGATGCGGGGAATTTGGGCAATTGAAGAGGTCTCAGGACTCCAGGCATTATCTGCAACCCAATGCAGCAATGAAGAATTGTACTGTTGCCCGAAAGGTGCACGGTATACACCATCCAGATTACGGGATACATTCGTTGCTCCTGCCCACAGCATGGAGAAATCAAAATTCTTATAACGGAAAGACATGTTCAATGAGAATGTATATTCAGGATTATCCGTGTACCCTTTATACAACTGATCATACTCTTCCGAAATGACCCCGTCACCATCCAGGTCGACAAATACAGCATCACCGTTCATTAATTTTGCAACTAATTGAGTAGGTATATCCTGCCCATAAGCTGCCCGGTAACGTTCCTCTGTTTTTCCTTCCTCATAGAACTCGAAAAACAGATAACCTTTACGGGCGCCGATAGAATGTCCGGTAGAGTATGTCCAATCAGGAGAGACCTCAATGTCTTCTTTCAAGCCCAATTTCTTGCCCATGTAACTATTGGCTTTCACCAGCTTATCCGCTTTTTTTATTTCCGCCCGTTCTACGACTTCATTTTTCGCAAATGAAAGGCTCGGAGAAATGGTGAATTGAAAGTCTTTGCCGATGCGATCCGAGTAACTCAAGGTCACCTCATATCCATGGTTCTTTACACGGCCATAGTTGATGTATGAAGGGCGCAAAGCGGAAGGGCCCTGAATCATATTCTCGTTGTTTATAAGAATATCCTTACGGTCTTCCTTAAAGACATCTACGTTCAAGCCGATCTTATCGTTCCAGAATTTAGCATCAAATCCATAATTGTACTTTACAGCTGTCTCCCATGTTACGTCTGGAGACGCAGAAGAGTATTCGCGGGCTACATTCAGGAACTTGGTGTTGGTTGTACCAAAATTGTATCCGGCATACGAACTGACACTGCTATAAAAGCCTTCGGTAATTTGCCAGGCCGCCGGCAGATAGAGGAAGCGGTATCCTGCACAATTATCATTACCTACCGTACCCATAGATGCGCGTACTTTCAGGTAAGAGAATGCCGATTTTATAGGCTTCCAGAATTTCTCTTCCGAGGGGGTCCATCCCACAGAGACAGATGGAAACAAGCCATACCTGTGTCCGTCGGCAAAATTCTCAGATCCATTGTATCCTACATTAGCATCGATCATGTAGCGGTGTTGATAGTCATAAGTCACACGGCCAACCAAACCAACGTATCCTTTGGGTATAGAAATATAGGTATTGCTTTGAGAGTCGGACTGATAATATTTCTTCGACTGATTATAGAGTAAAAGCGCCCCCACATTGTGTTTACCAAAACGTCTGGAATAATTAAAACTGGCTTCGGCATACCAATCTCTATTGGGCCAGGCGTTCTCTGTGTAACCCAGATTCCAATAATCGCCACTACGCTGATACACAATCTCGCCTGTCTCCGGATCTATATAAGGCATGTATTGGGCAGGAGCTCCATTGGTACGGTTCTTTACATGATAATAGGTTGAATTGTAGGAACCTTTCAATTTGAAATCAAGTCCCGGGGTTAAAGCGCTTAAATCAAACTTATAGATCAAGTCCACGTTCAGTACATTCTTCGATTGCAGCTTGTAGCCCTGTCCATAAAAGGTATTTAAACCGTCGCGTGAACTAAGTACGCTTTCCGAACCGGTATCAAACAGTTCCGGATTGGATCTGATCCATTTGCCATCTACAATACCGGCTCCGGAGAAAGGTTGAGAGTCCATCAGATAACGGAAAATATACTCTTCGCCTTCTGTACCCCCACCATTACCTATCGTACGTTTATTCTCCACACGTCCGCCTATATTGATAGACAAATCGTGATATTTGTTCAATGTAAGATCCAGATTAGCACGATAGTTGTAGCGACGATAGCTAAAGTCATGGTCTTTATAACCAAAATCCTTGAACAGACCGCCTTGGTCCAGCATACCCAGTGATACAAAATAACGGGCCAACTTGTTACCTCCGGTCACCGATACATTGTGCTGGCTTTGCAATGCCATATCTTTTAAGGCATAATCGATCCAGTTAATACTCGGATAAAGCAAGGGCTGATCGCCTGTACGGAAATGTTCTACGATTTCATCCGAGAACCGTGGTTGATTACCGTCAGACAAACGGGCATTGTTAAATGTAGTGGCATACGTATAGGAGTCTGCAAAATCAAGGAACTTGGTGACGGTCTGTACCCCCCACGAAGTGGACAACGATATCTGTGTTTTACCAGCTTCGCCGCGTTTGGTTGTCACAAGAATAACCCCATTGGCACCTCGCACTCCGTACACCGCTGTCGCTGAGGCATCTTTTAGCACGGTTATGTCCGCCACCTCATTAGGGTCGATCTGTGTAAACGAACGTTCTACGCCATCGACCAGCACCAATGGTGTAGAACCGTTCAGGGAGCTTTTGCCACGGATCAATATGGTAGGGTCATCCTCACCAGGCAAACCGGAATATTGTACAGTAGATACTCCTGGTAATTTCCCGGAGATAGCATTACCCAAAGAAGGGACAGGCGACTTCAGCAACTCCTGACCATTGACATTAGACACTGCTCCTGTAACAGTCACCTTTTTTTGTTGCCCGTAAGCGATAACGACCACTTCATCCAAGACTTTCATGTCCGACTCCAAAGTGATATTCAGCGCATGCCTATTGTCGGCTTTAACTTCTTTAGTTTTGTAGCCCACATACGAAACGACCAAGACACTGCCCACAGGAGCCATTAACTTAAAGTTGCCGTCTACATCGGAAATAACACCATTGGTTGTTCCCTTCACTAAAATAGATACACCGATCATGGTTTCTCCCACTTCATCAGTGATAGTACCCTGCACCTGAACATTCTGCGCAAGGACAAACTGTGGTATCAAGCATAATACTGCCATGACAAACCACCCTTTTAACACTTTCTTGTTTTTCATTCGTATTTAAATAGAATTAATAAATATGATTTACTCAATTGTCAGAACCCCCTATCTTTTGTTCTTTCCCTGCGAGATATTCGCCACATGGTTCTTTAGAATATGGCAGGCAGGACCTCCCATATCGCCATGATCATGGCCCCCTATCTCATATATATAAGTTTCCTTATGTCCTACAAGCTTCATCATACGCCAGAAATAAGCCGTTTCTTCATACCGGCCGAATAATTCCAGTTCACGGTCGCCCGAGATGATAATAAGCGGCGGGGCATCGGGGCGAACATGATATAACGGTGCAAATTCGTCAATCACCGGACGAGTGGAACTGATCCCTTTCGAATTCCGATGTGCGAAGTGTGTGATGGCCTGTCCGCTAAATGGAATAAGCCCGGCTATGGAATCGGCATTGATATCGTACCCCACCAACCATTTTTTGTCTAATCCTAACATGCTGGTCAGGTATCCTCCGGCAGAATGCCCGGAGATAAAGATTTTACGGGGATCTCCGCCGTATTTTGCAACTTCCCGGAAAGCCCATGCCACGGCTGCCGCCGCATCGTCCAGACAGATATCTATACTCACCTTCGGTATGAGCCGATAGTTAGCTGCGATGACTATCATCCCGCTATTCATCAGTTTTGAGGGAATAGATTTGTTACCGCTGGTCAGCCCGCCCCCATGAAACCAGACGACAGTAGGGCACTCTTTTAAGTTTTCCGGATAATAAATGTCAAGTTTGCAGCGTTCTTGTGCATAAGCGTCTTGTTCCGTACTATAGACAATGTCCTTTACGGTCTTATAAGTTACGTTGACTTGTTCTTGTGCCATTACAGACATGCACCCAAACAAGATGATGGATAAAAAAGTCTTTTTCATATATAACTGTTATTAGATAAAATTCGACAGCAAATATAAAGGCGAAAACGTCCCACCGCTTCCTCTATTGAGTTCCGGAGTATCCTCTTTGTATCTTGATACATTTCATGTAATATTCTGATACATTTCGGAATATCAAAGGATACAGGAATAGCAGCTTCTTACTCCTTATTTCCCTATCTTTGCAGAAAATGAATGAATCGATTATGAAAACACGCCTTTTAATATCTGTGATAGTATGTTTGTTCAGCTTTCAATTATCAGCCAACGAACGGCTTAATTTCCGGACCTTTGATGTGAAAGCCGGCATAGCCGATAACTATGTGCGGCATATTTTATGCGATCAGTATGGATTCATGTGGTTTTCCACATTAAATGGGTTAAGCAGGTATGACGGTTATCAGTTTAAGACATACACTACGACACAATTAGGTACGTATAACAATGACATTGAGTTCACAGCCGAAGACGCTACCGGCACTCTTTGGATAGGTACTCCCCGGTCTTACTATTTTTATAACCGGGAAAAAGATGAAATCGACCCTGACATAAAGCCCCAATTGGAGAAACTCGGGATAAGCGGGAAAATAGACAAGCTACATATAGACAAGGACCTGAATCTATGGTGTGTGGCCAATAAGGTTCTCTATTATTACATTTTCAGTCAAAAGGAACTTCGTTCCGTTCCCCTTTCGTCCAACAGCCAGATATTGCAAATGGAATGCTCCAATTCCAAAGCCTTCATCTTACTTTCGGACAGCTACATCTATCAAGTAAACTGGCGGCTACGAACCTTATATAAAGAAGTACAATCGCCCTCAGCCTCCTGGTCGAAACAACAAATGTATATCGACTCCTTTTCCAAATTATGGTTATACGTATCTCATAGCAAAGGAATATATTGCTATGACACTATTACCAAGAACTGGGCTTCATTCCCCGGAGAAAGCGAAATTACCCATGAACTGATAACTGCAGTTATAGATGACGGGAAAGGGAATATATGGATTGGCACTGATAATAAGGGGATTTTCATTAGTCATCTTCAAAGCAATAGTTACAAAAGGCTCAGCAAAAAAGCAGATAACCCTTTTTCATTACCCAACAATCATATAAGCTGCTTTTATAAAGACCGGTCAGAGATCATGTGGGTAGGAACCAGCAAGCTTGGAGTCACTTTCGCTTGTCTGTACAATGTCAAATTCGAAAGTTCCCAGCTGTTCCAACAAGAAGATATAAGTTGCCTGATAGAAGATCAGCATGGAAATCTATGGTTGGGATTTGATGGAGAGGGACTGGCTTTTTACGATAAAAGGAAAGAGGAGTATACGTACTTCACCCAGAAAAAGAATTCTATCCCGTCCGATATCATTGTATGCTCTTATAAAGATTCTAAAGGAAGGACCTGGTTTGGCAGTTACGGCAACGGGGCCTTTTACCAGTTCAATGGGGAGTTTACTCCCGTCACTACTATTTATGAAAAAGAAAAAGTGATCGACTATGTCCGCTGCATCATAGAAGACAAATTTGAGAACATCTGGTTAGGGACCATATTGAATGGTCTCTACTGCCTCGATAAAACAGGCAATATTACTTCATATACGATGGAGAAGAGCCCGATACGGACCAATTGTATTACTTCTTTTTCGTGTACCGATGGGATCAACTTCTATATAGGTACCAGTAACGGGCTTTATCACATGGACACAGAAACCCGGGAGATCTCATTGCTTGAAATAGCTCCTCCGGCAGCCCGTTTATTGGATAATGCATACATCAACTGCATGTATCAAGACGCGCGGGGGCTCCTGTGGATCGGTACCCGGACAGGTCTCAATGTATATAATATAAAAACAAAAGAAATCACCCAACTGACTATTCAAAAGGGATTATCGCATAACTACATCCGGGCTATAACCGAAGACAAAGAAAATAATATCTGGGCCACTACGGATCATGGCGTAACGAATATAGCCGTAGTGAGTTCGCCCGATGATTCATTTATTTATTTCTGCTATCCTTATTTTGAGGAAGACGGAATAGGGAATATGTCCTTCAATAATCATTCCATAGTATGCACCCGGGAAGGAGAGATATTAATGGGAGGATCCGGCGGATATCTACGTGTGGATCCGCATAGTATAAACGCTCATCAGGAAACTCACCCGGTGGTCTTTACAAGTCTCTACCTGGCCAACCAACGTATGGAAGTAGGCGGCAAGAACAGCGCCGGGCGTATCCTTCTTAAAAAGAATATTCAGTTAGTGAATGAGATAACCATGGATTATTCTGACAGCAATTTTGCCTTAGAAGTTTCGTCCATGGATTATAGCGCTTTGCATAAATTACAATACGTCTATCGGCTTAACAAAAGTGAAGAGTGGGTCAGACTGGAAGGAAACCGCATTTACTTTAACAAGCTTTCTCCCGGTATTTACCAGTTAGAAGTAAAGGTTTATGAGAACAACAACTATAAAAGCAGCCAGCCAAGCTGTTTAACAATACTTGTCCTGCCTCCATTCTGGCTATCCACCCCGGCTTACGTCTGCTATATTTTGCTATTGGCAGGCGCCATCATCTTCTTTTTCCTGAGAATGAAACATAAGCACGTGCGCAATCTCAATCTGCAAAAACTTGAAATGGAGATTGCCCAGCAGCATGAGATGGACGAATCGAGAATGCGTTTCTTCACCAATATAAGCCATGACCTGCGTACCCCTTTGTCCCTTATCATTATCCCATTGGAGAAATTGCTGAATTCCAACCCGGGCAATGAAATAAAGGAAGAACTGGAACTGATTCACCGGAATACCAATATTCTTTTGGATGAAGTAAACCAGCTGCTCGATTTCCGGAAGCTGGATCAACAAAAAACACAATTAATGTTGTCTTACGGAAATATATCAGATATCGTGAAAGAAGTTTGTAGTTCTATCACCCCACAAGTCCTGAAAAAGAACATCAATCTGTATTTACAGATAGATGAGCCCGACCTGAGCATGGATTTTGATTATAATAAGATACACCGTATCCTGCTCAATCTCTTGTCCAATGCCATAAAATACAATTATGAGAATGGAGAAATCATTCTCTCGCTAAGCTCGATTACAGTCAACGGGAATGAATACGTGCAGATCCAAGTGGCAGACACCGGTATAGGAATAAAGAACGAGAATAAAGATAAAATCTTCGACCGGTTCTTTCAGGAACAGCATACTACCACCTACATCGGGAATGGTATAGGCCTGCACATTGTAAAAGAATACGTTACACTCCACCACGGAACCATTGAAGTAAAAGACAATGATCCGCGAGGTTCCGTTTTCACAATTATACTTCCCGTCACACGAAACTATGCAATCACGGGAGAGAGTAAGCTGGAAACAGACTTCTCGACGGATTCGAAAGAAAACCTTCCGGCCTCAGCCAGCTCAAAAGTAACGTCTATCTTGATAGTAGAAGACAATGACGACTTCCGTAAATTTCTTATCAACTGCCTGCAAGAGAACTACCAGGTATTTGATGCTCCGGATGGAGAAAAAGCATTGGAAATACTCGCCCGGCAAACCATTCAAATTGTGATCAGCGATGTTATGATGCCCATCATGGATGGAATGGAATTATGTCGCAGGATAAAAACAGATATTCGTTTTTCCCACATTCCTTTGATCTTACTAACCGCGCGTACGGCCAATGAACACGAACTTAGCGGGCTTAAAGAAGGGGCTGATGATTACATCACCAAACCGTTCAATCTGGAGATACTTCATCTGCGTATCCAGAAGATCTTAAAATGGACTCAGAATAACCACGAAAAGTTTAAAACCATCGATATCTCCCCCAGTGAGATCACTGTAAGTTCATTAGACGAACAAATCATAGAAAAAGCCATTCGGGGTGTAGAAGAAAATATGGATAACTCTGAATTCTCGGTAGAAGACCTCAGTGCGTATATAGGAATGAGCAGGGGCCATCTTTACAAAAAGCTGATCTCGATTACCGGTAAATCTCCCCTCGAATTCATCCGGATATTACGTATCAAACGTGGACGGCAGATCTTGGAACAAGGCCAGTTAAGTGTTTCTCAGGTTGCTTACCAGATAGGACTTTCTCCCAAGCAGTTTGCCAAGTACTTCAAGGAAGAGTTTGGCGAGCTTCCTTCGAGGTATCTAAAGAGTCCTGATTCGCATAATTTAGTATAGGACACAAAAAACGTATGGTTACCGATGCTCATTCCGGGAATGCATAAAACTAACTCTGTTGTAGTAAAATCTATTTCTTGATTTGCATACAACTATTTCACTCGTACTAAATACTATTCGTCTCAGTGCACTAATTATTTCGTCTTAATGCATTAAGACGAAATAATTAGTGCACTGAGACAAAACGAATAATGCATTAAGACGAATAGATTTTAGTACCGGGAGAATAGTTGTATGCAAACCGGGGAATAGATCTATGAATAACGGGATTTAATTTCCTTCATACACAATTTTGTCATGTGCAGAAGATTCAGAAATCAGGATCAAAACCCGTTGAGAATCGTTTGTATCTCTTTGGCTATATACCGCCCCATCAATTGCTGGCCTTCTACATCCGGATGCAATCCGTCTTTCAGATATTGCCCTTGTTTCCCCCACTCTTCTTTTGTCCCGTCAATGCCGCATCCTGCGTAACAGTCTATTACATGTACGGAAAACTGTTTGCAGATATCCCGCAAAACAACGATCTTCTTCTGGTTGAGTTCGTTGTGAGAAACGCTCCCTGACTGGATAGGAGTACAAAGAAAAAAACGGCACCCCGGGAAACGTTCAACCATCGTCTGTATACACCAGCGGGTTCCTCCCGCCATGGTAGTAAGATCTACCTTTTCTAAAGCGATCTCTTTCCGGACCGCGGAAGCGCTCCCTAAACGAGTGTCATTGGTCCCCATAGAAAATACAAAAATATCGGGTTCGGGGAAGCTCCCATCATTGACTTCTGCTATAAACTTCTGAATATGGACCTT
>JAVBVA010000008.1:0-91052 GCA_031554665.1 Bacteroides sp.
TGAAGAGCTTGGCGTTTCTCCGGAGATACGCAGAGCCATTGAAGAGATGGGATACGAAAATCCCATGCCGGTACAAGAGGAAGTGATTCCGTACCTTTTAGGAGAAAATAATGACGTTGTAGCTCTCGCACAAACAGGAACAGGAAAGACGGCCGCCTTCGGCCTACCGCTTATCCAGCAAGTGGATGTCAAGAACCGCGTTCCGCAATCGCTTATCCTTTGCCCCACCCGTGAGCTTTGTCTCCAGATAGCGGGCGACTTGAACGATTACTCCAAGTACATAGACGGATTGAAAGTACTGCCCGTATACGGCGGTTCGTCGATCGACAGCCAGATACACAGCCTAAAACGGGGTGTGCACATCATCGTGGCTACCCCCGGACGTTTGCTCGACCTGATGGAGCGACGTACCGTTTCATTGGCAGGCATCAGCAATGTAGTGATGGACGAAGCCGATGAAATGCTCAATATGGGATTCACCGACAGCATTAATGCTATCCTGGCAGGAGTGCCCGAAGAACGCAACACGCTGCTCTTCTCGGCCACCATGAGCCCGGAGATCGCCCGTATCTCCAAGAACTACCTGCGCAATGCCAAAGAAATCACCATCGGACGGAAGAACGAAAGCACCAGCAACGTGAAGCATGTGGTGTACACCGTTCATGCAAAAGATAAATATGCCGCCCTGAAACGTATCGTCGATTACTACCCGCAGATATATGGTATCGTTTTCTGTCGCACCCGTAAGGAAACGCAGGAGATTGCCGACAAGCTGATGCAGGAAGGTTACAATGCCGACTCGCTGCACGGCGAGCTGTCGCAGGCACAACGCGATACGGTGATGCAGAAGTTCCGTATCCGCAATATACAATTGCTTGTAGCTACCGATGTGGCTGCCCGCGGACTCGATGTAGACGACCTGACGCATGTTATCAACTATGGTTTGCCCGATGATACGGAGAGTTATACCCACCGCAGCGGACGCACCGGACGTGCCGGGAAGACAGGTACTTCCATCGCCATCATCAACCTGCGCGAAAAGGGTAAGTTGCGCGAGATCGAACGGATCATCTCCAAGAAATTTATCCCGGGAGAAATGCCTACCGGTAAACAGATCTGCCAGAAGCAACTCTTTAAGGTAATCGACGACCTCGAAAAAGTAAAGGTAAATGAGGAAGAAATCGATAACTTCATGCCGGAAATTTACCGCAAACTGGAATGGCTGAGTAAAGAAGACCTTATCAAGCGTATGGTATCGCATGAATTCAACCGCTTCTTAGAATACTACCGCGACCGTGATGAGATAGAACAACCTGCCGCCGATGCCCGTGGCGAACGTGGCAGCCGGTTCGAACGTGCCGGAGGAGAAGGCAAAGGAAACCGCAGTTCGGGCGAACGCCAGGCACAAGAGGGCTTTACCCGCCTATTTATCAATTTAGGTAAGATGGATAGCTTCTTCCCCAGCGAACTGATCAGCCTCATCAATGCCAATACCCGCGGACGCATCGAACTGGGACGCATCGACTTGATGAAGAACTTCTCTTTCTTCGAAGTAGACGAGAAAGAAGCCCAAACAGTAGTCAAAGCACTGAACCGTGCAAAATGGGGCGGGCGCAAAGTATCTGTCGAAGTTGCAGGTGAAGAATCCGGTAGTAACAACAGAAGATCAGAATCCGGCGAAAGACGGAACTCTGGTGAAAACCGGGGAGGCAAGGGCTATGGGCGCAAAGACGACTCGTTCCGTAACGAAAAAGCTCCGAAACGGGAAGGCGGATACAAGAAAGAAGGAACTTCCGGAAAAGACTTCACAGCCAAAGATGGTTACAAGAAAGTGACTGATAAAAAAGAAGTAGTGAAACCGGAGAAAAAAGCCAAACCCAGTCGGGAAGAGCGCGGATACGGAGCACGCGGACCTAAGAAGCAAGACGACTGGAAACAGTTCTTCAAAGGCGATGAGCCTAACTTCGAGGAAGAAGGCTGGGCACGTCGTAAACCAAAGAAAGGCTAAGATCGTTCTCTATACATAAGATCTTCAGTATTCATCCTCTTCAACCGCTCTGTATAGCCCTATCCATCGGTCTTCCGGGGTGAATAAGGGGATCTTTGCCGTTTCATAGCTGTGAAGAGACTGTTTCACAGCTATGAAATGATAAAGATGCTTGCAGAGTGACGCTAAAGTGATAGAAACATACAACTCATACCTTTGCTTCGATACAATGAACAAGATCAACGGTTTTCTATACGGGTTACTTTCCTCCGCTACGTTCGGCCTCATCCCGCTGTTTGCTCTTCCCATTATGCAGAGCGGTATGCAGTTCGAAAACGTCTTGCTTTATCGTTTCCTGCTTGCTACCATAGCTCTGGGCGCATTGCTGCTCATCGACGGGCAATCGTTCAAGATCAACCCGCGTGCTATTCCCGCCCTTATCCTATTGGCTATGCTCTATCTGATAGGCGCCCTGTTCCTTTTCTGGGGATACAAACTGATGGCCAGCGGGGTGGCTACTACCATTCATTTCATGTATCCGGTACTGACTACACTGATCATGATGATTTTCTTCCGGGAGAAGAAGTCCGTGTGGCGTATCACAGCCATTGCTCTGGCTGTACTCGGGGTATTTTTCCTATCACAAAGCGGTTCGGGAGAAGTATCCTTATTCGGCCTTTTCATCGTGCTTATCTCCGCATTAGGCTATGCTATTTACTTAGTTGCCATCGGCCAGTTGAAGGTGGTACAGATGAAAGGTCTCCCGTTGACGTTCTATATCTTCCTGTTTAGCGGAATCCTCCTTTTCATCGGTATATGGTGTAGCGGCCGGTTGCAGCCGATACCCGACTGGCACACAGCCGGTAATCTTGCCTTGCTGGCGCTTATCCCTACCGTAGTGTCCAATCTTGCCCTGGTACGTGCTATCAAAATTATCGGTTCTTCCCTCACTTCCGTGCTTGGAGCCATGGAGCCGCTTACGGCAGTTTGTGTAGGGATACTTGTTTTTGGCGAACCTTTGACGGGTGGTATTGCACTGGGTATCTGCCTGATTATTTCGGCTGTGATTATTATTATCCGGAAGCAGTAAAAACAGTTTTGCAAAATAAAATCATTGTTCTTCTTGAATTATGGAGTAGAAACATTATTTTTGTACTCCATAATAATTGCGACATGGAATTTGTAGATAGAATAGAAGAACAGAAGAGGTTACTGAGAACCTTAAGTAGCGAGAAAGCAACATTTATAGTTGTTTATGGCAGACGTCGATTGGGGAAATCTACCTTGATCAAGAAGGTCTTGACAGAAAAAGACATCTATTATATGGCTGATCAAATGGAACGTCCCCATCAGATAGCTTTGCTTTCCAAAGAAATAAGTATGCAATTCGCGGATTTTGAAAAAGTGATATACCCCGACTGGGAAACGCTATTCACTGCTCTCAATCACCGGGCAAACGAACGTTTCACACTCTGTCTGGATGAATTCCCCTATTTAGTCAAAAGCTCTCCCGAACTCCCCGCACTTTTACAGAAATTCATTGATTCCCGACAAATGAAGTACAACTTGATTGTTTGTGGCTCTTCCCAACAATTAATGCAGGGGCTGATACTGGATGGTAGTGCACCTCTATATGGTCGTGCCGACCAATTATTGAAATTGTCTCCCATACCTATCGGTTACCTACAGGAAATACTGCATACGAATCCCATAAGAACCGTAGAAGAATACACAATATGGGGAGGCGTGCCCCGCTATTGGGAGCTACGTCTACAAAATAAAGATTTGCAGGAAGCAATAGCTTACCATATACTAAATCCACTCGGTACCTTGTACGAGGAGCCCATCCGGTTGTTTATGGACGATATGCGCGATGTTGTCCAAGCTGCGACCTTGTTATCGGTAATAGGAAGTGGAGCTAATCGGCTTTCGGAAATAGCCGGACGTCTGGAAAAGCCTGCCACTCAGCTCTCCGGCCCATTAGAGAAATTAAGACAGCTCAACTTTATTGAACGGGAAATTCCCTTTGGGGAGAATCCCAAGAATAGCAAAAAGAGCTTATACAAGATCAGCGATCCATTCATGGATTTCTATTTTCGGTTTGTTGTTCCCCACCGGTCATTGATAGAGCTGGGAAGAACACAAACCGTTATGAATGCCATCTCCCCGGAATTCTCACGCTATGTATCCAACTGGTGGGAAAAATTGTGCCGCCTGGCAGTCAGTGGAAATACCATCAAAGGAGATGTTTATGGTATGGCAGGGCGATGGTGGGGCAACATTTCGAGAGATGAAGCAATCGAATTGGATATTGTTGCCGAAAGTATGGATAAAAAAAAGATACTGGTAGGCGAATGCAAATGGACAGAAAAGGAGGATACAGACAGACTCTTAGCAGAGTTGATTGAAAAAGCCCGCAAACTCCCCTGTGCCGAACAGAAAGAAATCGTGCCGGTTCTATTCATGAAGCATCCACCTACCCAACCTGAAAGAGACTATGTGATAGGTCCTCAACAAATTATCGAGACTCTCCTCTGACAAGATTGTCACAAGGAAATAGTATACTCATAAAAAGGAGACCCTACATTCGTCAGCGATACCAGATATAGTTTTCCCGCCTTTTCATCGACCGCAAAGAAGGCGCCAAACTTATCCAACCACATGCGTTGAACGGGATTGCCTTCCCAATCGAACTGCTCAATACAGACGTATGTGTTCCGGTTGGCATTGTCGCGTCTGAAAGTGGTTGGCTTTCTTCCGATATGCAGGAAGTAGACATACTTCTCACCAGCATAGCATTGTTGGTAATGGCGTACATTCAGATCGAGCCCGTCGGCCTTGTCTATCGTTGCATAGTCGAAAGGCGTGCCCGGCTGTTCGATGGAATGGACGGTTTTCCTCTCCAGATCTATAAACCGGATGGTATGGTAATAGTTGTAAGCATAAACCGCTTTCTTACCATCGGAACTCACGACCAAACTTCCCAAACAAGCCTGCCAGTCTTTCTTACCGGCTTCGACGGATAGAGGCAGAAACTCGCGTGTAACAGTGTTCTTGCCTTGCCCGACAGTTTCGAAAAGACTGAATCCTTGACCCGACTTCCCGGCAAACAGCCAGCTACTATCCCGCCAACAGGCAAAGTCTTTGACCATCCGGGCCAGATTACCTCCAAACTCATACTCGAAGGAGAAGATCCGTTGTTTGGTTTTCGCTACCTGCAAGTCTTTGTTTGCTTGGAATACCTGGCCTTCGTCCATGATGTAGCAGAAGAGAGAATCAGCGGATGCCGGACTGAAATAGGGATACATGAAAGGTGTATCGAAGTCTTCCCACCCACCAAGATCGGCCTGCACGCCCAACGTACTCAGGTTGAAGACGCGCAAATGCTCTCTCCTGTTTTTGTATAACAACAGACCGTCATTGACGAAGACAGATACATCCCAACTAACCGGCATGAACTTCGCCTTGAAAGCCAGTCGTTTTCCTTGAATATTCCTTTCCACCGGAAAGATGGAAGAATCGCTTTGTTGGGCATTACCCGGCTGGACAAGCCAAAAGCTACTCAAGGCTCCTGCAAGTAGCAGGCAGAATCGTTTTGTATTCATAACTATATAGGATTGATTATTTGACTTCGTCGACCGTTGGGTTCTCGATCGGATTATAAGGAACAGCTACATCATTTCCCCGCGCTCCCCAACTTCCATCGCTTCGCTTAACCCGGAACTTCATACCGAGCGATTCGCAAAACTTGTATGGGTTGCTATAAATACGTTGCAGCATCTCTGCCATCTTCGCCGGGGTAGTCTCTTCGTACTTCCATTTATACTTCTTAATAGGTTCGCCGGATGCTTTCTCTATACGGGTACAAGTCCAGATATACTCGTTTCCATCGTCGGAAAGTTTGAGAATCAATCCCGGCAGACCGTGAAACTTATAAGGGCCATGGCTCAATGGAATATCCATGGTAAACCAAGCGTGGTACATGCGCCCCCGGAATTGACAGGTAGCCTGCTGGCAGGGATAACCACCAATGGTATCCGTTTCGGCTGTTATCTGCCAGGACAACTTCTCCGTTGGTTCGGTGTATCGCAAGACAGGTCCGCCCAAGATGGTGCGATAGACCAGTGTTGTCCGTCCCGACTTAGCCGAAAGATGCGTTTCTATCGGCAAAACCTGCTGCTGAATGAAGTATCCGTCCCCGCCCCGCGCCATGGAAACAGTATTGAGTGAATCGTTTTGATACAGCAGATAGCTCGATGATTTCGCCACATTCTTCCCGATCTCCAGTCTTTGCACATCCCGGTACACAATCCGCCTGTCGGTTGGAGCCGGATACATTTCCAAATCGTAATACACACTAAGCAGACAATCGTCGATCACTTCGAACTTTTCCAAACTCTGGGAACCGGTTACGAACTGCGCTCCTGCCTCCTGACTTATGGCTAATACCACGAGCACAGCCATCCACCATTTTACTGTTTTCATACTATTTCTTGTTTACACATTATCTTATCTTAAACCGCGCTTTCAGCAGAATAGCCGAAGACCGGATGAGGTATTCGGAGTAATATTCGCTGAGGTTATTGAGCGATGCATACGTGTAGCTCCGCACATCGAACAGATTGTTCCATTCCACCGAGAAAAGTGCCGTCTTCCATTTGTACCTCACCCCTACATCGGCCAATGAGAATGACTGCTGTCCTTGCGCCTGACTGTTGTAATAATTAGAATAGGTCAGCGATGCACTCCAATTGCCGGGCAGGGAGATATCCATATTGGCCTGTGTGTTCAGTGTAGACAAAGCTGGGAAACGCTCACCTCCCTGCTGCCGGTTCCAGCTTTTGTGCCAACTCTCCGATAGGTTGACAGACAAGAAACGGAAGGGTGCGATGTACAACTTTCCTTCCATCGCCCACGCATCCGACGTATAACGCACCAACTGTTCCTGCCGCAGGATAGGGCTGTTGCGGCGTATCCACTGCGTTTGCCATTCCAGATTGATCTTCTTCCAATCGAATCCCTTGCTCAGCCCCAAGCCGGCCTGTATCACATCACCGTACGTATCTGCCTCTTGTGCCGTGATGCGCGAAAGTACTCCGTCGAACGTCTGTCCATATAGCATAGTAGCCGTATAGCGGCTATAACTGGCTTTCAGGCTGGCAAAGAACAGATCGTACACATGCTTATAATGGATATCAATGCCGGTTCGGTGCATCCGGTTGTCATTCCATGCCGGTTCGTACAAGCTGAGGTTACGGTAGTCGGTCAGGATACGACCGCTGTACAATTGTTCGATGCCGGCATGACTATTCAGTAACAGGTAATTAATGCCCCAGTCCCACCGCTTCCAGTTGAAACTTAACTTAGCCGATGGTTCGAAGATGCATTTGTCTGCTTGCAGTTTAAGGTCCTGCGTCTTCTGTCTCAATGTGCGATGGTTGTACAGCAACGGGAGATACAATTGAAAGTGTACAGCATTCGAGTTATAGGTAGCGATGGCCGAAGCCCCTGCCTTCACTTCGAGCAGATAGGTATCATTGTCCGATGGAATGGAGGTAAATTTCCCGGGAGATACAGGTTGCAACTGACTGGAAAGCCGGTCATACGTCACATTAGCTACAATAGAAGGCGAAATTCGGATCTTACCAAGCATGAGCGCCGTAAGCATTGCTGCGGTATTCTGTGTTTCGAAGCGAGTGAAGTCTATATGCTGATGCAGCCCTTCCGTCGAAGGATCGAACAGATCGGAAAACAAGCCGGGAGTGACAAACAAATCCTGCGGAGTATTCCTGAATTCCAATGTAGAGTTAAGCTCCCAACCGGTGTATTCATCGCTCTTTGCAATCCAATGAAGACGGTTGGCTATCTCCACACCTTTGTACTTTGTTCGTTGATCGACCGGTTCCTCACCACCTACGCTCCCATCCCCTTTCAGCCATTCCATCCGTGCTTTGAAGGTTTCGGCTACATACCTGTCGGCATTGTTCAGGTGGTAACTTACATCACCGGCAAGCCGATTTGCCTCTGTCGACGAAGAAAGCATCTCATTAATAATATTCGCCTTTCCATCGGGCAGCAGATAGGTAGTCCGGGAAGAACTGTTCCGTTGCTCGCCGTCATTGAAATAGAACAGACCGATGTTCCACTCATTTCCCCGGTGATCTTTGATGAGGTTATTACTGGTGAGGATGTGTGAGCGATTGTCATAGTAGTGCGATTTCCCGATATAGGGCGGCGTGGGAGATATCAGATGAGTCAGTAAGTCGGCAGAGGCATCAGCATTGTGTTCCTGCATTTCGCTTTCGATATCCTTCCCATCATTGTTGCCTTTGTAGATGCCCAAATGCTGTCGCTTGCGTGTAAAGTAGGACCCTATCAGTTCGATTTCGCCCAATCCACCGTCGTCATAGCCTACACCCAACTGGGCAATCAACGAGAACAACCCCTTGGCAGTATCTTTCAGTCGCAGGTTGATAGCCGCCTGGTCCGAATGTTTCATCTTTTCCAATGCCCTCACAGGCTGATGGTGTTCGAGTACCTGGACCGTAGCTACATCGTCGGGCGAGATATTGTTGGTAGCAATGCCGTAGCGATTCTTCATCAAGTCGAGCCCTTCGATGTAGAACTTATTGATCGGTACTCCCTGATATTCGATGCTTCCACTGGGATTTACGTGAATACCCGGCAACTTCTTCAGCACATCGCCGATGGTCAGGTCACTCTTATCCTTGAAGGAATTCACTAAGTAATTGATGGTATCCTTACCTCCCCATACACGTTGGCTCTTCACCGTTACTTCTTTCAGTTGAATGGCTTCTTCGCGGGTGGTAAAGTTCAGTGTACCGCTCCTGTTGGGCACTTTTCGTTGGATGGTTCTCAGATTGAATCCTTTTACAACTACACAGAGACTATCTTGTGATAAGTTGTTTCTCAGGACAAAACTCCCGTCTTCATCGGACAAAGTATAGAATAGCAAGGTAGGTTGAACAAAGTCTTTTACAATCAAAATATTAGCACCCGGTACTCCATGTCCCCTCTCGTCGGTGACTTTTCCCTGCATAATTGTCTGCCCTTTTGCCGGGCTTCCTATAAGGATAAGAATAAAGAAAGCAATGGATGCAGTGCATTTGTTCATGATCAGATCTTTTGGATTCAAATCTACGAACAATTCGTATTAAACAAGCAGACTGATAGTTAAACTTTTTAAACCGGACTATTTTATTGTACTATACATACTCCAAAATCCAAAGGTCCAAGGTCTGATTCTCGTCAAAAGGTTTTCCAAGATCCTGTATAATACGTTCCTTCACGCGCAACTTACGTTTCGAAACCGAAGTAGGTGAAATGCCCAACAACGTAGCAATTTCGGGAATACCCAGCCGGAGTTTGATGAGCCAGCACACTTGCAGGTCGCTTTCCGTGAACGAAGGGAATTGCTTACTTAGCCGAACAGTGAAGTTATCATAAAAAAGATCGATGGATTCACGGATTTCAATCCACTGGGCAGGCTCTATGTATTTGGGCGATTGGTGTAGCCTGTTCAGCACTTCCGTTTTCCGAACCAACTGGCTACACAGAAATTGCTCCCGGTCACGCAGTCGTTGAATCTCTTCCGAAAGTTGTTTGAATGAATGCAGTTCCTGGCTCTTCTTCTGCAAAGTAGAAGAATAACGGCTTATATTTTCCTGCAAGGAACGATTCTCGGCATATAGCGTTTGGTTCTGTTGCCAGATATCCTGCATCACTTTTTGCTGTTCGTTCATCTGCTCCTGCATGTCATTGTTCTGTGCAATCTCTTGTGCCAACTCCTTCATGCGCGTCTCGTTACGGGTTATCAACAATTCGTTATCATGGATCTTTAAAGTAAATTGGCGAAGTTCCTCTTCATTCTTCCGGATGGTATGTTGTTTTCGGATCAATGCACGTTGGTACAGGAAGATGATAACGGCAATCATAGCAAGCAGGGCTACAGATATCCACAGCGCATTGCGAACCGTGCGGTCTTTTTCTATTTTCAGCAGATTCTTCTCATTCAATATCTTTTCCTGATTGTACTTTTCCTGCATCTCGACCACCGCTTTACTACGATCCATTTTCCGGATTGAATCCAAATAGATCATAAACTTATCCCCATTGTAGATTATTTTATCCAGATCCCGCTCTTCTTTACCGATAGCATACATCCACTGATAAGCTGAGGCTGTGGTGCGCAAATTATCAGACGCTACCGCTTTATTAAAATAGTAGTATGCCGAGTCATACCGTTCCGACCTATTAAATATTTCACCCAAAATCAGATATTTTTGTCCCTTTGAGAGCTCCATTTCCTGATCCATTTGGATTGCCTTTCGAATGTAACCTTCAGCCAGATTATAATCTTTCCGATCAAAATAAGCGCCAGCCAATTCGGTATGAATTGAAATAGTCAACCTCCTGTCGGATGTAGTTTTCACAACCGCCAATGCTTTTTCATAATATTCAACAGAGTTATACAAGTCATTCAACAGGCCATATACTCTGGCAAGATAACACAAGGAGCCTGCTATATAAACCTTATTTCCAGATAATTCGGCATAATGTTTGGCAGCCATATTAGCCTTCATGGCATAATCCGTCAAGCCCCGGTAAGCATTAATCTGTCCGATGCCGACGTAGATCAGGTAGCATAATTGATAATCTTCCGTTTGCACAGCATATTTCTCTGCCTCCATGTAATAGTGCAAAGCCTCCTCAATATTGCCCCATTCATCGTACAAAGCCCCTTTGTAATACAGCGTCAAGGCTTTCCGTTGCGGATCATCCTGGTTCATGAAATAATCAGAAGCTATGTTGATAAGAGAATCCGAAGATTGATTAACGAAGTTCTTATACCTGGCCTGCGTCAGGAACAAGCACCAGGTGGCATGATCCAGCCGGTCGGAAGCAGCAGGTATGGGCATGGCTTCCAATAGTTTCAATGCACTATCGGGGTGTTGGTACATGATGGAGTCTATGTGCACCAAGTCGGGCGATAAAGCAGTATTCTCTTTCTTCAGCGCACATGAGTAGAATATTGCCGGAAGAGCAATCAAGAATATGCCTATACAGGCGAGGTACTTCTTCCTTGATCTGTTTTTCATCGTACACATCATTAGTATTCCCAAATCCATATATCCAACGTCTGGTTCTCGTCGAAAGGTTTTCCCAAATCTTGTATAATACGTTCCTTTACCCGCATCTTGCGTTTCGAGACCGAAGCAGGCGAAATACCCAGCAGCGTAGCAATTTCAGGAATACCCAACCGAAGCTTGATGAGGCAACACACTTGCAGGTCGCTTTCCGTAAACGAGGGGAACTGCTTGCTCAACCGAGCTGTGTAGTTATCATATAAAGCATCGATGGATTCACGGATTTCTTCCCACTGAACAGGGTCCTGGTATTTGGGCGACTGCCTGAGTTTGTACAGCACTTCCGTTTTCCGTACCAACTGGCTACACAGAAATTGCTCCCGCTCGTGCAGGCGTTGGTTCTCTTCCGAAAGTCGTTTCAGCGCATCCAGTTCCCGGCCTTTTTCCTTTAATGTAGAAGAATAACGGTTGATATTTTCCTGCAAAGAACGGTTATCTGCATACAAAGCCTGGTTCTGTCGCCAGATATCCTGCAGCACCTTTTGCTGTTCTTCCATTTGCTCTTGTATATCGTTATTCTGTGCAATCTCTTGCGAAAGTTCCTTCATGCGGGTCTCATTACGGGCTATCAACGATTCGTTCTCACGGATTTTGAGAGTGGATTGACGGAGTTCTTCTTCATTCTTCCGGATGGTCTGTTGCTTGCGGATCAATGCACGTTGGTATAGGAAGATGATTAAGGCAATCATAGCAAGCAAGGCTACAGAAATCCACAAGGCATTACGCACCGCGCGGTCCTTTTCTATTTTCAGGAGGTTCTTCTCATTCAGTACCTTCTCCTGATTGTATTTCTCCTGCATCTCAATTAATGCTTTGTTGCGATCCAATTTTAGAACTGAATCCAGACAAAGCAAATACTTGTCATTATATTCAAAAGCTTTCACATAATCTTTTTCTGCTTTGCAGAGCTCACATAACAAATGATGTACCGCCCCACGTGTATATACCGTCTCTGCATCGACCGCCTTCTCCAAATAGTAATGAGCCGAATCATAGCGCTGCATATTGAAATAGGTATGTCCCAATACCTTATAAGTTGCTCCCTGATTTTGATCATCAACAAGTGATAAAGCCTCTTTCGCTTTCTCTATGGTCAATGCATAATCTCCTGTCTGCCTATAGATTCCGGCCAGTTCGGATACTATAGCCGCCTGCAATATTCGGAATCCTGTAGGCTTTACTGCCTCTTCAGCCATCAGGTAATATTTAATGCTTTCTTTCCATAGGCTTTGTATAGTATACAGTCTTGCTATGTATTGCCAGGAACCAGCTATGTATATCTGATTGCCCGACAATTCGGCATAGCGATTGGCCGCTTCGAAATACGTTTTTGCATAATCACTCAGTTGCCGATACGCATAAATATTCCCAATTCCTATATTGATGAGATAACCCAACTGATAGTCGTTGGTCATTTCCAGGTATTTGTTTGCTTCCAAATAGTAGCTTAGCGCTTCTTCTTTGTTATCCCACTCATCGTTCAATATTCCTTTATAATACCAAACCATGGCTTTCCGTTGCGGATCGTCCTGAGCCATGAAATAATCGAAAGCGATGTTGATAAGGGAATCCGAAGATTGTGTCAGAAAGTTTTTATATCTGGCCTGTGTCAGAAACAGGCACCAAGTGGCATGATCCAACCGGTCGGAAGCAGCGGGTACCGGCATGGTTTCCAATAGTTTCAATGCACTATCGGGATGTTGGTACATGATGGAGTCTACATGTGCCAGTTCAGGACATAAAGTGGTATTCTCTTTGTTGGATGAACAAGAAAAGAGTATAGTCAGAAGAATTATGGAAAGTAGTGTTGCAAGAGAATGTATGCTTTTCATCAGTCGTATCTCCCTTTTTGATTGGCAAAAATAGAGATTTATTGAACACGACAAAAGAAAACACGACAATAAGTGACAAGCAACCGGTGAAAAGCTTGTTGCTCATCACCGTTGCCCACCACCCAAGAGAGAGAGTTTGCTTAGAAAATTATATGTTATCGAGCAATACCGGAATCACTATCCGAGTTGTTCAATGTTTTAACACCTGCTTTATATTTACGTCCGTAATTGAAATCCCAGTTCAGACTGAAGAACAACATGTTCCCATTATCCTTAATGTAAGTCCAACGTTCCTTCTTCACCAGATCACTCACCAGCTTGTCGCCGGCGCTCCAACCTGTAGAGGTAAACGGATAGAGCACGCCTACGCCCAAACGCACCGATTTGATTTTGTACGAACACATCAGACTGCTGTTGTTCTCTCCAAAACTGACGCTTTCACCATAGAAAGAATTGTAACGGGTGGAAATTTCTCCGCTCAGAGAAAAGTCCTTGTAGTCGAACGAAGCGCTTCCGCCACCATACCAAGAGGTATAATGATGGGAGTACGAATTTCCCTCGCTATTGTAACTACCCACACCTCCGTACCCGGATAAGGTCAGCCGGTCGGGAATGACATTCATCTTTACATACAACTGCCCATTCCATCGGGAAAAACTCTTCTGATTGTCCACCGCATACACGAACATATAACTACCGTCCGTCTGATCCACACGGGATACCTCGCTCATAATCGGATTCTTGTAATACAGGTATCCACCGCTAAGCTGGGTAGTGAACAACTTATTACCCCAGTTCAGTTGGACCCGGTTGTTATACGAACGATAGGGTTGCAGGTCGGCATTTCCCCGTTCCATCTCGATGTCCGTCAGCTGCCGGGGGATATCGCTCAATGCAGCCAGTGAGGGTTGGTAAGGAGATGACGAGAACAGGTAGCGCAACGTGGCTCCCTTGAACACAGGATACGACAAGGATACCGACGGACGGAACGACACATACGAATAACCTTCGCCCGATTCATCGTAATATTGGCGCGAAACGCCTGCTCCCAGCATATAGTTGAGTTTCTTCAACTTGCCTTGTATCTGTGTATAACCATAGAAATTAGAGCTGTGCATGCGGGCGTTTTCGTTGGTACTACCGGTATAGATGTTCTTTGTGAATGCCTGTGTACCCTGGAAACCTACAGACAAATTAGTCCAGGACAGTTCTTTGTTGTAGATGGCTTCTTCGATCAATGAGTAACGGTTACCATCAGTGCTATAGCCATACTCGCTCAACTGCGTACGTTCCGGCAGTTGCCATTCCGAATAATCACGGTGGTACGTGGTTCCGATATAAGTTCCTACCACGTTGACCGATAGCTTTTGCTTACGCGGCAATACTATTTGGTAATACAAGTCGAGCGAAGGCGAATTAAAGTCGGTATTCGACCATACATACGATTGCAGGTCTGCTTTGTCCGTTTCGTGTATGATCTGCGAATAATCCTGATGCGGCGAACGGAAAAACGATCCGCGGAATACAGCATTGAATACATACTTGTCCGTTTCGGTGAAGTTGTACGACGCCTCCAACTCATGGCTATCGTAGCCGAAAGGTACGCTTACCCCTTCCAGATAGCGGTAGCGGCTTTGATTGTCGGGTACGGCGAACGTCTGGTCTTCGTCCACATACCGATCGTCATAGTCGCGGTAGCTCAGGTAATAGTTCAGCCCGAATTCCGACCGTTTGTGGTTGGCCTTTACATAAACGTTATCGTTGCCGAATCCCGTAGTAACGGCATTCATCAGATTCACTCCACCCGATATGCCCGAATCCTGACGCTTCACGATGTAGTTGATCACCGCTTCCACCCCACTGTCGGCATACCGTATGCCCGGATTGTCGATATACTCCACGCGGATAACACTTGCCGGGCGCAAAGCCTGTACCTGAGCCTGTGTAGCCTTGATATCGTTGATGCGAAGCTCCACGCCACCGCCACCCACAGTAGACACCGTGTTGTGGATACTGCTCACCTGGATACCCGGCAGCATCAGTTTGCCCAACAAGTCGTAGCCCGACGAAGAGCTTTTCAGTTGCGTTTCCGACGGGAGGATCACTTGCCGGTCGAGCTTTGCTACCACCCGTGCAGCCGATACGGTAACCTCACCCAATTGCTGCGACGCTTCATAGAGAATGATTTCTCCCAGATCGGTCTTCCGGTTCAGGTTATCCAGGCGGATGATGCTGGTGACATAGCCCATGTATGAAGCGACCAACAAATAGTCGCCCGCTTCCGGAGCCGAAAGGAGAAACTTGCCGTTTCCATCGGTCACTCCGCCTGTTACGAAGGTGGAATCAGGACGTTCCAGCTTCACATTTCCATAAGCCACCGGCTGTTGTTTCTCATCCACCAGCCGTCCGGCAACACTTTGTGCATACCCCTGTCCTAACGAGAGCAACATTAAAAGCAGTACTAAAACTTTCTTCATATATACAAGTTATTTATTGAATTTATTCGTCAAATTGTATTGTTTCTATGCTAACTTATCTTACTCGTAGAGCAAGCCTACGATACTCTACGAGCGAGGTTGTGACACTCTACGACCATCGATGTACGAGATGTACATCTGGAACAGTACGAGATGTGCATCTGGTACTGTATGAGATGTACATCTCGTACAGCGACCCTCGTAGACCTAAGCTACCTACCTCGTAGAGTAAGGGTGGTTTGCTCTACGAGTAAAGCCTGTTTGCTTCCTTTGTATCGGTTCAATGCCCCAAATATACACCTTTATTTATTACATACGATTCTTTTGCGAATCCCCGGCACCCGTTCCTTTGTATTTGCTACGGGCAGAGTTGAACTTGTAACGCACGGTAAGGCTCACACCCCGGGTATTCGGTATATCGTACATACGGATGGTACGCAACTTGCCCGAATAACTGGTGAAGTTAGACTCCTCGGTCAGGAAGAGGTCCGTTCCTTTGAGCAGGAAGCTCAGACTTTCTTTAAAAAAAGCCTTGTACACACTTGCATCCACTCCCCAGCTTACTGATTCGGCCTTGTCGTGCCCTGCATAACCCGTGCCACGCCAACTGGCATCTACATTGACCAAGAATCCGGCAGGCAGTTTCAGTGCATTCTTCCAACCCAAGTAACCAATCGGGTCGTTGAACCAGCGCTCTCCCTCGGGAGTTTCTGCCTTGAGCCATTGCTTTTCCATACCCACGCTGAATTGTGGCGACCAGATTCCGATCTTGGGCGAAGCATTCAGGGTGGCATACATCTTATCGTACGGATCGATATTCTTGATGCTCAGTAAAGCAATGGTAGGATCATCGGCCGAATAGGCCTCGCTGAAGTACACCCGGTCGTCTATCACCCGCATATAGCCTGCCGAAAGCATCCACCACTTGTAGGTGGCATTGAGTGCGATGTTATGGCTGATGGTAGGTATCAGGAACGGATTTCCACTCTCATACGTATAGCGGTTGACATAAGAAATACTGCTTCGAAGCGTATGATAGCTCGGACGACTGATGTCGGCCCGATAGCTCAACTGTGTCTGTACCTTACCGATGGGCAGGGAAAAAGAGACAGTAGGAAAAAGATTGTTATAGTTACGACTCTGCTCGTCCATATACACTCCGGCCTGGTAATAGTCGAATGCTACACTCTCATAGCGCAAACCGATCTGTGTACCCAGCTTGCCGAACTCCCGTCCATACTCCACAAAGAGCGAGGTACTCCCCTCTTTGATCTTGTTTATATCGTCACGGAGAATTCCTTCCGTATTTGTGAAACTGCTCGAACGGTCGGTGTACGAGTATTCGCCGCCTACCGAGAAGTCGCCTCCCCACAGCGGACGACTGATGATCAGCTTACCGGCATACAGGTTGTTCTTCACCGAGGAGTATGTATTCACTTGCCGCCGGCTACTTTCCCCCTTTTCATCGATGGCTGCTTCCGCCACATGCTCGTCGTCACTAGTATCCTTCCACAAGGCATCGGCATTGAAATCGATGCTCCATTCGCCCATTTTACCATTGTAGTAGAAACTGGTGCGGTGCGTATCGCCTGTTTGATCGCTATTGTTGTCGCTATCGAGCTGCTCGTACAAAGTATTGTCACGATACAGATTGGTAACGAAATTGGAATAATAATTGGACCAGGGCAAGTGCTGGATACGGTAACTTGCACCGATGGAATGGTTCGTATTGAAGATATAGTTCATTCCCAACGACCCGATCATGGTTTCCGAAGCCGAGTTCTGCCGGGAATGACTGGCCTGCTTCCATGTAGCATCCAGATAGGTATGCTGATCGACATCGAACTCACGCCAGGTTCGTTCTTTATCGTAATAAAGCATGCCGAAAAGGTCGAATCCGCCTTTGCGATAGTTGTAGTTGAACTGATCCAGATAGATCCATTCCTTGTTGTATCGTGCATACGCCCGGTTGTTGAATCCGAAGCCGTCGCCCACCGCTTTCTTGGTTTGTATACGGATTACCGCCTTGACCGAAGCATCGTACCGGGCTCCCGGATTAGTTACTACCTCTACCGACTTCACGTTGTCCGACGAGAGTTGATCGAGCTCCGAAGCATCGCGCATCAACCGTCCGTTGATATAGATTACAGGCGTTCCACGTCCGAAAACCGTCAATCCACCGTTACTTTTGATCACTCCCGGTATCTTTTCGAGCAAGTCCTTTCCGGTACCGGCCTGAGCCAGTACGGTACCTGCCACGTTGGTTACCATCGCATCCCGTTTGATTTGTGTTTTAGGCAGGTCGCCCTTTACCACTACCTCGCCCAACTGGTGTGCATCACTTTTCAAGATGATAACTCCCAGATCGCCCGATTTCACCGGCAAGAAAGTTGTTTGGTAACCAATGCTCGATAGCTTGAGCAGATAAGCTACCGTGGCCGACGGCGTTATCAGTGAAAAATCTCCCTGTTCATCGCTCACGGTACCCGTCACAAAGGCAGAGTCCTTTTGTGTCAGCAATACCACATTGGCAAACTCCATCGACTGGTGAGCCTCATCGGTCAACCGACCGGAAATGGTTTGCCCCGATACCTGCATACCAGCAAGCAAGCAGAAAAATAGTAGTGTATGTTTCATCATCAGTTCTATATAAGTAATTTATTATAAACGGTTTCTTTCTTCTTCCGAAGCCGATTGGCCTTTGTATTTGCTCCGTGTGGAGTTGAACTTATACCGGACGGACAGTTGCCACGAACGGGTATCCAGGTTCTTTTTCAAATAAGTTGCCGCAGGATAGGCTTCCATCAAGAATTCATGCCGGTAGGTTCCCAGTATATCCGCTCCCCGCAGGTTCAGCACCAGCCTGTCGTTCATAAACGTTTTGGTCAGCCGCACATTTACCCGATACTGACCGTACATATAAGTCATCCGGGAATTTCCACTCGAAGTTCCCTGGATATCTGCCATAAATACCCATCCGGCAGGTAAGCGGAACGTATTCTGGAGGCTGTAGTTCCAGATAGGCTTTTCGCAATCCTTTCCCCGCTTATCAGCATCTCCCAGATAGTCTTTTGATATCCCTATCCCTGCAACAGGCTCCCAGAAGCCAAATTTAGGGGAATAGTTGGCAGAAACTGTCAGTATCTGCATCGGCCTCAGATTCTCCGGGCCCAGCAGAACAATGTCCGTATCCTTGTACCGGCCCGGCAGCGATGTGATATAATTTTCATAGAACTTATACGAAGCCATGAACCGCAATTTGCGCCACAGAAACAGATAGGAGATATCGTCCATCCTTGTCGACTTCAAGTACGGATTGCCTGTTTCGTACGTATAAGGACTATCGAACTGAATGCTGTTCCTAAGCTGGTAATAACCGGGACGTTGAATGGTAGAACGGTATCCCAGCATCATTTGCACCTTTTCATCGCGGTAATTGATGGAAGCGCTTGGGAACAGATTGGTATAGATGCGGCTTTGCTCTTCTACTTTTATCTTGTTCTCGAAATAGTCGAAACCCACATTCTCCAAACGTAAACCGGCATTGAAGTTCCATTTATTAACGGATCTGGACACATTGGCAAAAGCGGCAAATAGCTTCTGTTTGGCCGTATTCGAATTAGAAACCAGTTCTTCGGCTCCCTCATTGTCATTCACAATATAATTCTGCTCATTGGAAGTATGGCTGAATTCTATCCCGTAGTTCAATTCATTTCCCCACAAAGGAGTACCCAGTTGAAGCTTCCCGGCATACAGGTCATAGTTCTGCAAAGAAGTGGTATTCACCCGCTCACTTGCTTCACGCACGGACAAAGCGTTGTTATTGTTATCATTGTTTCCTTTGGTATAGTCGAAATCAAACTGCACTTTCAACCAGTCGGCTACTTTGCCCGTATAGTAAATGTTGAGCAGGTGCGATTTGCTATCGAGTGTTGCCATGAGTGTTTTGGTATCAAAGCGCTCTACAAACTCGTCATTCGTATAAACCTGAGTAGGCATATACAGGTCCAACTCGGAAAAAGGATTATTCGTATAGGTGTATTTGGCCCCGGCAGAATGCCGCTCATTAAACTCATAATTGAATCCGGCATCTACTTGATGATTTATATCCTTATGATCTTCATGAGGCACCGAGTAGACATCCGTGGTTTTTCCGTTAGTTTCCATACTCTGATCCATATTCGATAGTACCTTCCGCCGTGTATCACTGTATCCATAGTAAGCAAATACATCCAACTTGTTCTTACGGTAGTTCAAATCGACCGATCCATCGGCAGAAACCTTGCTTCTGACATCTACCCTGCCATACAGCTCTCCACCTAAACCTTCACCCGGAGGACGTACTGCCTCGATGCGAATCACCGCGCTGACCGTAGCGTCATATTCCGGTCCCGGATTGGTGATCACAGTAACTTTCTTGATGTTTGCCGAGTTCAGTCTTTCCAGTTCATTATCGTTACGTACCAGACGGTTATTAATATAGATCAACGGCGTTCCCTTGCCTAATACGGTGATTCCATCGCCGTTTTTCACAACAAAAGGCAGTTTCTCGAGCACATCATTGGCGGTGCCGATATTCTTTAGCGGACTGTTTGCCACATCCATGGCTATTCCCCCATTTTCCATCTTTACAGTGTTCCGGGTACCTTTGACTACCACCTCATTCAACACAGTTGCATCTTGCGAAAGACTGATTGTATTGAAATTGGCTTTGCTGATAATCGTATCCTTGGTGGTATATCCCAAATAACTGATGCGTACACGCTCTCTATCGTTATTCGAAGGGAGTACAAAATTCCCATCCATATCGGTCACCGTTCCCTTGAACGCATCACTTGAATGATCGTTCACTATAACCACATTGGTGAAAGGTAATGACTCGGAAGTAGTGGCGTCAATGACTTTTCCTTTGATTTGTTGCGCATACGAGTGCCCAACAATCAGGGTGCAAAATACTCCCAATAAGAAGACTTCTTTTTTCATCAGCTATTCTATATAAGTAATTAAAGAGTTGTATACATCTTCACAGATGCAAAATTACGGATTCATTTGCAAATTCTTATGGACAGGGCGAGTACATGAGATGGACAGGTAAAATGTGTAAACACACTACTATTCAACGAATTGTAATTTTACGAAGTAGCACTTTATGGACAATTATTGTCCTGATCACCCTGAACTGATTCAAATTGAATTAAAAAGAAGGCAAGATTCCTCATCAACAATTGTTTTTCATGATATTTTATGTTTCCTTTGCGCTATACTTAGTTTTTCAATATATATGATAATCAATCGATACATTGCTGTTATTGTTTTCTTGTTTACCTCAATCTTCGTTCAGGTATATGCTCAATCCAATGAAGATTCTTTTAAACATTGGTCTGTTGGACTCTCCGGAGCTTTGAATAACTATGATGCTTGGGAGTTAGAGCCAAGCATATCTTATAACCTGGTAAGATATGCAGGAGCAGGAGTAGGAATATTATTCACTAAAACGATGGGTAATGATTCCTATGGTGGTTATTCAGCAGACAAGACTTTAAGATGGTTTCTATCTGATGATTTAAATTATTCTTTAGCAATACGTCCTGAAATTCATTTGGCAACACCTGCTGTTTATTTAGATAAGGATCATGATTTGGCATTATCATTGCGAGTCTCTCCCGGGTTAACCATACCATTTCCTACTAATTTGAATCACGATGTTGAATATATTCCCAATCAGACTGGTGTGACTACTCCCGTAAAGTATGACCAGGTAAAGAATACAGGTGCGAAAGCTTGCTACTTCCACTTAAAAACAGCACTTGCACTGGAAATCGATGTTATTACGTTATCTTTAGGATATAATTTTTCCAATTTCGATTTATACGGTGGAAGTCGGAATACAATAGTGGAGGGTGAAAAACTAAAACCCACTACCAAAATACAATATATGCACTCTGTCTTTTTGAATTTATCATACAGCTTCTAAAATTATTACTGTGTTGTGGATAAAACCGGGCCTCCGACAGCAATATAGTGCAATCAGGAAACCCGGTATCTTTAAAAGAGAAGAATATACAATTAATTGAAATTGATAGTAAGTTGTGCAGAGATTTTCTTGCCGTTATCCAAATAGAGCGACACCGTAACTTCATGCTGGGTAGTAAGAGTGGGTTTGTTTTCAAAAACTAACCAGCCAAGTTGGCTCGAACCCACTCCCATTAAACTAAAATCATCCTCATTCAGTTCCGACAAATACCCGTAAACAGGATGCTTTGTTTCTATATCCACCCCTCGTTCCAAATGTTGTGTACTTTCTTCCAAGCGATATGCGTCTGGTACATCGTTCGCCCAATCAAATTCATTTTTATACCCACTCCTGATATACTTATAGGGAGACATGGATAACAGAATTGTGATGTCGTTCAACAATGCACCTGCTGGGTGATCAGCATCCCAATCAGCATTGCTTATCACTTCAATCTTATTGATAGTTTGTACAGAAAAGCTTCTGGGCTCATCAGGGGCACCAATAAACGAGAGCTTTTTGTTATAGGAAGTATCTCCATTTTTTTCACATAAATCGTCATAAGTTCTTTTCTCAGTGCCTTTTGAATTCCACGAATAACTTCCTGATGAGCGGTCGATTATTTCTATATTTCCCGATGAAGTTTGCAAAAGGCTGAAAGTATTAAGCTCAAAATAGGTTGTGACATAAGACTTGAACTTATGTGTTTCCATTGCATCGCATCCTGCCAGGAGGTAGATTGTAATACATAGAAGAAAGTACGGTTGTCTTTTCATTTTATCTATTGGGTTTATCGTAAGTGATAATATTAAAAAACCATTTGTAATTATTCCCCCCTGTTTTTTGGGGATTTAAATCAATAGCGTCTTTTTCTATAGCCCCGCCCTTAGGGTTAAAAGCGTTAGCATAGTAATAACCATCAGCAGCTCCTGCCCAACCCCAATTACAATGATAATACACAGAACTTTCCTGAGTGGAAGAAACCAGCACGCCTGTTTGTTTATTCAATTTGTCAACTTCTCTTTCATGTTTCTTCATTCCATCAATCACCCATGCATGGCCCTTTACTCCTCTGTTTACTGCTGACATAAATACCGGATTCTTTTTTCTCAGCATATCAATAATCCTATCTTCTTTTTTGCCCCAAGGATTACTAACGTTTATATATCCAATACGGCTCAAATATTTTTTTGCTTTTGAAGGTAATCCAAAAGAAAAGCTATATCCATATAATAAAAGGCAATCTTCCCCTACGTTTCTCAAGAAAGCTGCCGCCATTGTATTAGCTTCTGTAGTACCCGCTTCCCAATATCTTTTAGCATTATGAACCGTCTTAATTGTCTTCCAATCAATAGCCATTCTATCGGCAGCATAACGTTGCGGAAATTCGTGATATGCAACAATCTGGGCAATCGCCGTTGGCACGCAACCAGTTGGGGCTATCGCAGATCGGCCGAACCAAATGTATTTCTTTTTAATCGGACACCTGTCATTAAACGGGCTTCCCTGATGCCACTTTGTCTCCAAGAGAGGCCCTACTTGCTCTTTTAGCACCCAATCCCCTGTACGTGTAATGGTTGACGAAGTATAACCTCCTCCTTCATATTCGTCAATACAATCCTGTACATAATTAACTAAGAAAAGTTGCGGCTTTTCATTTCCCATTGCTTCACCAACATAGATATCATCTTCTTCCGCATCATAAAAAGAAAAGCCTTCAATTTCCTCTCTTATCATATCTTCTGTTATGACTGAATTCTCACTCATTGAGAAATCATCAAGAGAGACACATCCTTCATCAACTAATGCCAATACAACCGCTGGCACTCTCATATCTGCCGATAAAACAGCGTATCCATTATTGTCTTCGAAGTTGACCACATACAGTAAGTCAGTATCATCCAAAGCAAGTGCTCTTGTATCAGCTACATTTCTTTTAATAGTCATTACAGAATTCAAGTCTATTCTTCTCAAGAAATTCATTCTATTGGCGACTCTTGCTCGAGTTTCCGGATCAGAACCTCCTTCGAATGTAGTCAGGAAACTTTTCAATTCAGTTATGGCCTGATCAATGGGTAACTGGTAGATATTAGTAGTATTAGCTACAGTAATCTTTTCCTGTACGTCCGACATGACCAATTCGTCAGAACAAGAGTAAAACATCCCAAAAGTAAACAAAGTTACAATTAGGAAAAACATTTTTGATGATATTGTTTTCATAAATATTAAATTCTTGGAGAACTATTGACCGACTACAATCAAGCATAGCCGGTCAATAGTGAAAAACCTTATTGTGTTATTTGGAATTGAGTGGCAAACATTCCATTATTCGAAGCGTATGCGCCACCAAATGAAATGGGTACTCCATATACTTCGGTTGTATAAACGCCACCATTAATTATAAATTCCTGGAATTCTGCAAAACCCTTTACTGTTCTCACAGCATCATAGGCATCTCCACCTAAGATACAAATCGAGATTTCAGCGTTCTCAAGAATCCTCTTAGTGTTCACATCCAAATCTAAACTCACTCCCACTTTCCCTGCATTAAAAGCTGCACGAACGGCTACAGATAAAGCATTATACGTTTCATTCGACTCCACCAGAATAATTCCCTTTCGCCCGTAATTGACAGAATTTATGTATACCGGATTTTGTGACAGATATTGCTGGCGGATCGCTTCGGTTTTGTAAATATTTCCATCATCCGGAATATCCATATCGGCTGTGAAATATATCTGGCTAAAGTCAACAAATAGTGCCGAGCTTTTCTGTATTCTATCACTATTTACCTGTGTGTTAATAGAGAATAGCTGGCCTATATTAACATTAGCTCCAAAAGCTAACTTTACTTCACTATAGGAAGAAAATTGTTTCATTTTATAGCTGAATACCTGTGATTGTTGTCCACTAAAGTTTCTATTACCGATAGCTCCAATAATAGCATTAGTGAACTCCGATTTACGGGGAGCTATCTTTTTGGATGGAACAGGTAGCGTAAACGAAACAGTTATCGAATCTTTCAGAATATTGGTGTATCCGGCAGGTACATACAACCCTTCATTGATTGATTGTGCGCTTAATACCGATCCTAGATAAATGTAATTTGGATTAATTGTCGATATATCATAGAACTGATGGGTAGTAGTAGCTCTTGTTAATGAATTGGGCGTATTGATATACTGTAAATCAGTAAGATCGACCTCCTTCCCATCTCTAATTTCATAGATCCCGTCATAGTAGAATGACTTTGAAGGGATTGTTACTATCCCAGATTCGGGAACATTGTCAGCGTTCTGAATCTCACCGAGATCTTCATTATTACATGAAAACAGTAATAACGGTACAATTGCGACATAAAAAAAATTCTTTTTCATAAGCATAAAATTTTAATTAATTATTAAGAAAAACGGACTCGATCGTAAGGAATAACGACAATAATATTCAGTTGCACTCCAACTATATCTGGGTTGGTCAAAGCTTGGAAATGGACCGGTACTTTCATAGTAAGCGTGATTTCTTCCTACATACAACCTATTCTTCAACTGTATATTTCTCATCTTTATCTTTTCCTCTCTGCTTGTACTATTCATTGATACCATAGGCCAGCGAATAAGATCCGGGATATAAAAGGTTGTATTCTCATAATAATCAATATCAAATGCGATATCAATATAGGGGGTTGCAACCGTCGTTTTAGCCCTGTCTTTATAAAAGTTCAGATACATATCATTAGAAGAGGTATAATTTCCATTATCCATCATATTATAAGATGAACTTTCATTGCTAACACGAACAAATAGTGGCTCAACAAAAACACTATTATCAAATTCTATTTCCACCAATCCATGAGTATTGGCATAAGAGAATGAACACGTAATAGGCACACCATAACTATGTTCAGTGAAGTGTGAATTCTTAATCAGATTCAAAAAGGCAGGATACCCCTTGACTGTTTGTACCGCATAATCGCTGTCGGCTCCGATAATAAGAATCTTGAAATCTGTATTTTCAAAGAATCTCTCTTCTTGGATGGTCAAGGTAGATGTTCTGTTGAATAGTATATTATTGAACTCTTTCTTTATACACGATTCTGCAAACTCATACGATTCATCCGTCTCGAAAGCCAATACTCCTAATCTTCCATACGTTACCGAACTTACATATACTGGTTCATATATAGTGTTTCCTTGTACCGTTTGATTGGCTAGAGGTTCAATATCCATGTTGACCGTAAAACTTGATTGAGAGAATTTCACATACATGGCCGACGACTTCATGATCTTTTCTTCATATTCTGTAGTGCTTACCTTTTTGGAAGAAAATAGTTTCTTCGTGTCTACATTACTTCCGAAAGCCGATTTAATCTCATCATAAAACGTAAAACGTTTGAACTGAAACATAAATCTTTCGTTTTGTGAGAAATTTCCATCCACAACCATTTCTTTCACATAGTCACTCAACTTAGAGAAAGTGGGAGAAGCAATGGTTCTACTTGTAGGCTTAGGGGTATTATGCGATAAAGTCATGGAGACTGTTATTGGGTTGCGGTTGTTCACAAACACGGGTATATATTGTTGTTCGGAGATACTGTTTCCTTCCAGAATAGATCCCGGATAGATGTAGTTCTTTCCATATAGTAACGTGGATTCTGTGCTTTTCACAATCATGGCTTTACTGAAAAATGCATGATCTTCGGGTGAGAGTGCTCTTGTAGTGACTTCGCTTTCGGGCATATTATTATAATCGGAAACCATCTCCCTATACAACGAATCGCCGTGATAAGCATACATCGAATCAATCCGAACCACATTGTTGTAGCGAGGAAGTAGAACTTCAGGAGTTGACACAGTTACTTTTTCCAGTTCCATCATGTCGTCACTGCAAGAATAAATCATAGGCAATACAAGTGCCATACATAAAAATAATTTCTTCATCATAAAAGTAGTTTTCAATATATTGGATATTTATTTTCAAAAACGCCATTGTCCTTCAAGTAAGAAGCACTGAATGCAACCGGTGTTCCGAAATCTTCGGCGGAGACCGCCCTGTTGAGATACTTCACCAATCCATCGAGCGGACTGTCCGGGTTTGCATTCTCAATTGTTTCGTCACCAACTACCACAATCCGGTAGGAAGAGTTGGCAAATACAGCTTCATGACGGTTGTTGACCGGATAAGTAGCGTCTTCGGCTTTCTTCAACATATACTCTGTGGCCGCTTTCACCTGTGCGTATTCGAAAGGCGATTCTACCAACACGATGGCACGACGCCCAAACTCTAAGGAGCTGACATACACCAGTTCATTCTTCGCATAACCCGCCAGTTCGCTGGGATTGGAGCAAAGTTCTTCGGGCAAATCCATACCAACACTAAAGAATGTCTGGCTGATGTCCATTGCTACCAAGGTTTTATATGTCCGTCTACTGGCAGGAGTACCGTAATGGAAAGGACTCTCCAGCGTTTGCCCCACGTTAAAGGCCAAATCATCGTATTTCTCAAGTTCTTTGATGGTATAGCTAAAGGTATAACTCGCTTTCAAAGTACCTGCTTCCTGAATAGACTCACGAATGGTTGCTATCATAGCTGGCCGCGAAGGAGTAATCTCCTTGGCCTTGGCTGCAAAAGAGTAGATTTGCGTGATCGGTTTATACTCAGCATCCACTGATTGATAGGTGGACGAGTTCAAGCTGGTCGAATTCAAAATAGCTCCGATAAATATCTGTTGGGGATTCTTCACCATAAAGCGAGTGGCTCTTCCATAATATTCTTGCGCGTATGCCCCCTGCATTCCTATCAGAAGCAGTATCAGGCTGATAAGTTTTGTTTTCATTTTCTTCAATTGATTAAATGGTTCATACTGATGTTATTCGAACACATACTCCGCTTTGAGCCATACTACCGACATGGATGAATCCCACGAAGAAGCAAGGGCAGCCATCATACCGGTATGATTGGTGTATTCGTACTCTTGCCCGATGCCTACTAACGAACGTTGTAAATTCAGACCGCGTAGCACATAGAAGCCGGTATTCAGTAAAACTTGCCCATTAGCATTCTTCTTTCCTATATACTCCCACCGATCGGTATGATTCCGGTGGAGGTATAGGTCAGAGCCCTGCCATTTTACCTTGTATTTCTCTGTCAGGTCGGCCTGTTTGGTGATGGTCAGCGAGTCTTTCTCGAAATTCAGTTCGAGCGGACACGCCAACTCCACCCGTTTACCGAAATAGGCGGATACCTCACTCACCGGAATATCTTTCAGATCTTTCACCGGGTACACTTGTTGGAACTCCACAATCTCGGACGATTTGAGTTTAAACACACCACCATCCATTGGGGCTGGTTGAGGATTATCATCATGAGAGCAGGAGCTTAATACAATAATTCCTGCCAAGGCGTAAAACAATAACTTCTTCATATTCTTCTTCTTTTAAATTGATTATGGTACAATAATAGAATTATACTTCCAGTGTAGATTCTTTGAGAGCAAAGCTTGGCTCTAATGACAAAACAATGCCTCTGATCCACATCATTTCCAATTCTTTGGGGTAGTACTGCATGAGCCCGAACGTAGGTTCGCCTACGATAAACCGCATTCCATCGAAGCCATAGCAGACCACAAAACCCATTTCGCTTAATTCGTTCTCCAGGAATAAGATAGTGGGCGCTTGCAATGCTAACAGCTGTTCCATCTTCAGCAACCGGATCTTTGCTTCGAAACCTATTTGAATGGCCTGCTCTTTGATCTCTCCCAAAGTGGTATCTTCAGTAGATGCTTTTAGCCAATGAGCCGGAATCTCTTCTCCGTAATACCGGGCGATGGATATGATGCAAGCCATTCCGACCGGATATGGATTAGCCCTTGTGAACGTTTTCTTTATCTTATCTATATCCATCGTCTATCATTGATATCAACCGGTCAGCCACTTGTTCCAGTTTCTCGTTTTCTGTTTCGAATACCCCCCACAGTTGCCTGGAACGTTCTTGCATCTGCGTTTTGTTATTCATCACTTCTGCTATTTGTTGATCGAACGTGTACGGTGTAATTTGGTGTAATTCACCACAGACCCCTAACCCCAATCGAGTGTATTCTTCAGCATAACTTCGCAATGTTTCATCACCATCTACCGGATATGTTATGGCAGGTAGGTGTGCATGAATACATTCTATCAATGTATTCAGTCTGCCTGTGGTCAGTGCCACATCACAATAAGGGAGTAAGGCAGGCAAGTCCAGCAATCTATACAAGATTACATTATCAGGAAGCGGAAAGAACTGTTCGACTGTTTTATGGCTGTTGGTCAGCAGTAAAAGCTGATACTTTGTATTGACCGCGCACTGCTGCCTAATGATCTCATAAAAATGCTGTAAACTTCGGGTATACGGTTCTTCTTCCAGCAATCCTACTATGACTACCTGACTTGGATCGGCTTTCCATTGGGAAATAAGCTCCATCAAGTTTGACATGCGATTCGATGAGGCTTGAACAGCATAACCCATCGGAGGTAGGTAAATGACAGGTGCATCTATATTCTCCCGCAAATTCCCCAATACCTGTGTTGCTGCATATACAAAACGAATATTGCATTGCTTATAGAACCATGCCTTGTCATACAATTGGGAATCGAGCACTACCATATCGGGGGTGAACCAACGGAAATCAGTTGGGTAGATGATGCGCCCAATTCCTTCTCGAATAAGTCCGGAGGTGAATACAGAGTCGGACGAGTCTGTATAGTACACTTCATGTCCTTTCTCGTTTAGCAATGTAGATAAACGGTATGTTATACGGACATGACCGGCTTCGGGCAATATGTCGATAAGGATTGAGCGCATTCGCTATGGTAGTTAAGATTTGCTTCTAATCCAAGGTGAAACTTCCATAGAGATAGCCTCCCGACGGGTTTCTTAATGTCAGCGTATAAGTTCCTGACGGAAATCCTCCTAAGGGGATGGGGATGTAACCGGTGGAAGCAGCTGGAACTGTTTGTTCGTAAACCGGGAAGCCTTCATCGTCTGTGATACTTATTTCTATATCACAATCTCTGGAAGGATTTTCAATAATTAGTAGATTGCCGTTAATGCTAGCAGTAGGTGACTCAGGAGTGAGACTGCGTGTTTTTGGTATACTCCCCCAATCTCCACCACAAACCATTGGAACAGTGTTCTTCATATTATGCTCTACGCAGAGTTTTGCTGAGTGAATTTCTGTAGAAAAGAGACTGATCCCTAATAGTAAGACTACATACATTCTCCATTTTTTCAAGATTTCTTTTGTTTTCATACCTTTTACTGTTTTGTTGATTGATATTGCAAAAATACAGCATCATTCATTAAACAACATAGACATAATATAGACAAAGTACTTGAAAAATATGACACAAAGTGCTGATTTTTAACGCTTCATAATTTTAGGTAAAAAGGGAAATAGACATTCTCTTTTAATATTCCCAAATCCATAGATCTAAGGTCTGGTTTTCATCAAGAGCTCTTCCTAAATCTTGTATTATATGTTCCTTTAAGCGTAATTTGTTCCTCGAAACTGAGGTAGAAGAAATTCCAAGAATTAGTCCCATATCA
Source organism: Bacteroides sp. (assembly GCA_031554665.1). GTDB lineage: Bacteria > Bacteroidota > Bacteroidia > Bacteroidales > Bacteroidaceae > Bacteroides. The sequence goes on from JAVBVA010000008.1 coordinate 30,060, forward strand.
GCAACAGAAATGTGTAACTTAACCAGACAACAGATCCTTAGTTCTCCATCAGTGATTGATGGAAATTCGTTCTTTAAACGAGTAGTAAAATTATCATAAAGATAATCAATAGCTTCCCGCACCTCTTCCCACTGGATAATATCCAAATGTTTTGGTTTTCTCTTCAATTTATTTAATACATCTGTTTTCTTAGTCAGCTGATCGCATAAGAATTTTTCTCTTCCTTTCAAGCGTAACACTTCTTCGGATAATGTTTTGACTGAGTTTAGCAATTTTCCCTTCTCCTGCATAGCAGTAGAGTAGTGAGCGATATTGTCTTGCAAAGTTTCATTATCAGTACGTAAAGAGTGATTTGCTTTCTTAATATCTGTAATAACCATCTGCAGTTCCTCTACTTGCTCTTGTGCTCCTTGATTTTGTTCTATCTCAGCAGACAACTCTTCTATTCTACTTTCATTTCTTTCTATCAATGCCTCATTCTCATGTATTTTTAAAGTGTGTAAGCGAATAAGTTCTTCGTTTTCTTTGATGGTCCGTTCTTTTTTAACAAGCTTACGTTGGTATATGTATATCAAACAGGCAATAATGGTCAATAAAAACAATCCTCCTAAAAGGGCGTTACGAACTATACGGTCATTCTTTATTATTAACTGATTTTTTTCATTCGTCACTTTTTCCTGATTGTATTTTTCTTGCATTTCTACAAGTGCTTTACTGCGATCAAATTCTTGGATAGAATCTGAACAATGTTGATACTTATCATTGTACTCTAATGCCTGTGCATACTTTTTTTCCTCTTTACTAAGACTATATAAGGTATAATAGGCTGTGCACTCCGTATAAATATTTCTAGACAAAGCTGCTTGATTCAAATAGTAATAGGCCGAATCATATTTCTCTTTCTGTTTATAAATGCCACCAATAGTTAATAATACTTGATCTGAATCTATTTCTTCTTTTGATGTTATATACAAAGCATCTTTTGCATAATTAACTGCCAAATCATATTTCTCTATATGACAGTATGCACTTGCAATTTCACACAAGACAGTGCTAAATGCAACCAGATCATTTTCATCTTCCATAGTTTTTAGAGCCTTTTTATAGAAAATGATTGATTTTTCCCATTCATTTTTAGTAGTATATATTCTTGCACTATAAATTAATGATGCTGCAATGCATCCTTTATCCCCTAACAAACCAGCATAACGATGTGCTTCTTCACAAGCCTTTAATCCATATTCAACTAATTTGCGATAAGCATAAATTTCTGCCATACCAATATAAATCAGATAACTTAATTGGTAATCCGTGGTTTCTTCTATATACTTCGCAGCATTTAAGTAACACCGTAAAGCCTCCTCAACATTATTTTTCTCCTTATTCAACGCCCCCTTATAATACAACGCCATCGCTTTCCGCTGTGGGTCATCCTGATCCATAAAATAATCACACGCTATATCAATCAACGAATCCGAAGGTTGATCAATGAAATTCTTATATTCCGCTTGCGTCATCAACAAGCACCAGGTAGCATTCTGCAACCGATCCCATGCGGGAGGTACAGGCATCTGTTTCAGAATCGTCAATGCACTATCGGGACGAGCATACATGATAGCCTCAGCTTGCTGAAGTTCGGGCAATAAAACCGTGCTCGCTTCTTTGGGAGAGCAAGAAAAAAGAACAAAAGGAAAGGCTAACCAGATGAACTTGAGGGAAAGAATGTTTTTCATAAGTTTGTGTGTTTAACTATTCAGTTGCAAATGTATAAATTTATAAAATAAAGTCAAAGGTAAATATGTTTTATTTAACTTGACTTCGTCGACTGCTGGTTCACAGGTAAATATTCAAGTTCACATACAAGAGTTGAGTAATCATATTCTTCGATTGTTCATATATACAGAAAGTTTTCATTGACCACCTTCACCTCCTACAACAATTCGAAAATCCCTATTCATCGGCATTTAGGGATGAAGACAGAGGGTTCACCCCGATTTCACCCTGAAAGGCCGATGGATAGGGCTTTGAAAAGTATTGAAGAGCATGAACGTCCGAAAAAGATTACTGTGTAAAGTAGTGGAGGGATCGTTTCTAATTCCGAATATTCAACTCGGCAATAAGGTGCCCGGCCTCCCCATATTTCTCGATAATAAACAGGATATAGCGCACATCCACTCCAATGCAACGTTGCAAGTCGGGCTCAAAGATGATGTCGCTACTCATCGCCTCCCAGTTCCCATCGAAAGCCAAACCAAGTAACTCACCTTTTCCATTAAACATCGCACTGCCGGAATTCCCCCCGGTAATGTCGTTATTCGAAATGAAACAGACATTCATCTCTCCCTTTCCATCGGCATAACGGCCGAATTTCCCAGAGGACAACAACGATAACAACTCAGGCTGCACATAGAAATCGGGATCACCCTGATGGGAACGAACCTTCTCGAAGATACCCTTTACAGTGGTATAATAGTCATATTCAGCGCCATCGAAAGGGGAATAGCCGCGCACATTGCCGAAGCTAAGGCGCATGGTACTGTTGGCGTCGGGATAGAATGTACGTCCGGCCTGCATACGGCGCAAGGCAGCATTGAGCTGACGTTCGCCACGCTCAACCTCTTCGCCGGGAGCAGTTATGTCGTGGCTCATATCGTAATACTTCACAATCAGGTCGATGCCAAGCGAGATAGCGGGATCGTTCAGGAGATTATACGTAGTATCGCGTTCAAGGAATCGCTGGAATCCGCGGATGCTGGTGATTTGGGACTGTGCATAGAGTGAGTCGACAAAGGCACGGTCATTACCATTATACAAGGTATCAATGGTGGCATAGAACGGGGGAAGATAGGCTTCGGATACCTTAGAACGGTATTCCTTGATCATAGCTGTGAACACATCCTTGTCGATGGAAAGGTCCATATTATCATATTTCTCTACCATCTTCTTTAGCCGGGAACTGACTTGTTTCTCCTCGGCTTCGAAGTCGAAGTTCAGGATCTCAAACGAAAGTTGCAGCAACTCGGGACCGTTGACAAACGATTCGCCGTAGTAAGCCATGGCGCGGGTGGTTTCTTTCCGGTTCTTATAGGCCAGTTCGAGCGAGGAAAGCAGGTGGAGCAGCGTGGCCCGTTCGGACGGATTTTGCTGAATCCATCGATTAAGATTGGCTTCGGCATCGCGCTTCTTTTCCAATACATGCAGCTTGCGGATGGCTTTGTTCATGCCGATACTGTTTTTCCAATAATTGGAACTTTCGTCGTACTTCGATGCATACTTGATGTGGATATCGGGACGGGCATCCATCTCGCGTTTCCAGATGGTTTGTTTCACGCCACGTACGTCGATCATGGCCGCATTCATCGTATTCATACGTTCTTCGATGCCAAACGAGGAAAGGTATCGTTCGGTGGCGCCGGGGTAACCGAGCGTCATACAGAACGAGCCTTCTTTGTAGCCCGACAAGGATATCGGAGCCACGTATGCCGGATGATAGGGTACATTATCAGGAGAGTAATCGGCAGGCTGATTGTCTTTACCGGCATAGATGCGGAACACACAAAAGTCGCCCGTATGGCGCGGCCACATCCAGTTGTCGGTATCCCAGCCAAACTTACCAACCGAAGAAGGAGGTGCAAAAACGAGACGTACGTCGGTGAAATCGCGATAAATCGAGAGACGATACTCATTGCCTGCATAGTAAGGATCGACCACTCCGAACAGGGTGGAGTCTTTTTCCGATACCTCGGCGGCAATGGCTAATGTCATGGAGTCGACAACGGCGCGCCATTCGTGCTCGGTCATGGTGTTGTTGGTGGCTTTGAGTACCCGTTGTGTGACATCCTCACTGCGGACAAGGAAACGTACGTAGAGTTCGGGATTGGGAAGTTCTTCGCTGTGTGAATGGGCTACAAAACCATTCTTCAGGTAATCGTGCTCTACGGAAGAATGTTGTTGCACACTGCTGAATCCGCAATGATGGTTCGTGAATACCAGTCCGTCACTCGATACCACCACCCCGGAACAGAATCCGCCGAAACTAACGACAGCATCTTTCAGCGAGGCTTTCTTGTTATTATAAAGTTGGTCGGCCGAGAGTTGAAGCCCTAACTCTTTCATAGCTTTCCGGGTTGGTTTATTCAGGTCGCCCAGTACCCACATACCTTCATCGGCCTGTACGGAAAGTCCGCATACCAAGGCTGTTAACAACAGAACAGAACGTTTCGTCCGGTTCTTCCAATTTCTTCCTGTCATATATTTTGTTGGTTTTTAATCACTAAACACTATTCACTCACAATAAGTTTCAATTTCTTTGCTCGTACCCTTGCCTGAAGCCATTCGCTGATTTTAGCCTTTTCATCGGTTTTCGGTTGGCGGGCGAAACTCAACACAGCCAACGTAACGGTATCGGTCTTCAACGAATCGGTTGTTGTTTCGAGCGAACGGGAAAGCGAAAGCGACTTTACCGATGGATAGAGCACTTTCAGTTCGGGAATGATGGTACGTCCCAATTCATCGTACTGTTGGTACTGTTCCAGACTCTTTTCCAATCCTGCTATCTTTTGTAGTTGTTGCTGCAAACGTTCTTCGCTGTTCTTGTAGAAGTCTTCCATGACCATAGCACGAATGGAAGAAATATCAATCGCTTCGCTGTTGTTCATGCCTTGCAACACGATAAGTTTGGAGTTGTCGAGCTTATAGGCTTGCATCTTACTCTGTGCCAAGGCGATGGAAGCTTCGGGCACTTCGGCGCCGATGAGTACCACGCGTATTTCCTGTTTCTCGAAACTGATCTTCTTATCTAACACCTGGGTATTCTCAAAGCTTAGCTGCTCACTGATGAAGCGGTTGGCTGACGCATCATAGAACGTACTCCGGATAATATTATAGGTAAGATAGAGTGCCGGGCACATGGTGAGCACCACAATAATCACGATGTAACGGCGTACTTTCTGCTCACGTTGCTTGTCGCCAAACTCCTTGCGTTGAAAATGCATCACCCGCACACCGATAAACGTAGCCAGACTGATGAAAACGGAATTAATAAAGTAGAGGTAGAATGCACCTAAGAAATAAACAAGATTGCCCGAAGCCAGTCCGTAACCTGCCGTACAAAGCGGAGGCATCAAGGCAGTAGCAATGGCCACACCGGGTATCACATTCCCCTTCTCTTTGGTAGAGAGTGCCACTACACCCGCCAGTCCGCCGAAAAGAGCGATGAATACGTCGTAAATGGTAGGCGAGGTACGTGCCAGCAATTCCGACTGCGCCTCGGCAATCGGAGTAAACAGGAAATAGATGGTAGCCGTACTGACACTGAATGCTGTAGCAATGAGGTAGCTTTTGAGCGAACGTTTCATCAACTCGAAATCGTTCAGACCGATGGAAAGGCCCAAACCCATGATAGGACCCATCAGCGGAGAGATAAGCATGGCGCCGATGATGACGGCAGTAGAGTTGACATTCAGCCCGAGGGAAGCCATGAAGATGGCAAAAATAAGAATCCACAGGTTGGCTCCTTTGAACTCCACCCCTTTACGGATGGACTCGACGGTTGCCAGTTCGTTTTCTTTATCCTTGCGCAGGTCGAGGTATTCGTTGAGGAATTTCTTTATGACAGAAAGATTTCGATTGTCTGTACCCATAAGCTTTACTTTTTAATAAACCGGTTCACCAAAGGTATCTGCTTCAAAGGTAAGTCTTTTTTTATGATATATCCAACAAAAAGGAGCAATAACAAGGTACGGAACAGCAAACGGAGTACTACATGATCAATAGGAACATACTCGCCTATGACATACAGCACGGCTGCCAGGAGCACGTAAGTTCCAATACTACGAAGGTCGTAAGCAATGGGGTATTTCTTCTGCCCGATGAAGTATGATAACAAGGTGACGGTGGCATAACCGGCCAAGCCCGCCCAAGCCGAAGCGATATAGCCGTATGTAGGCACAAACAGTACATTCAGGATGACAATGACCGCACAACCGGTAGCCGAGAAATAAGCTCCCCAACGGGTTTCATCGATCAGTTTGTACCAGAACGAGAGGTTGAAGTAGATTCCCATCAATATTTCAGCCGCCATCACAATTGGTACTACCTGGAGACCTTCCCAATAATCGGACGGGATGATGTATTTGATGATATCCAGATAGAACATCACACCGAGGAATCCAAGCAGGGTGAAGATGACAAAGTATTTCATCGCCATGGCATACATCGTGCGTCCATCTCCCTCCTTACTCTTTCCAAAAACAAAAGGCTCGTACGCATACCGGAAAGCTTGCAGGCACATAGCCATGATCATAGCTATCTTACTGGCAGCTCCATAGATACTCAGTTGTACGTTGGCTTCGGCCTTATCGTCAAAAAGAAAGGGATAGATAATCTTATCAATGGTCTGATTCAGAATACCGGCTACCCCAAGGATCAGCATCGGGAACGAATAGGCCATAATCTGTTTCATCAACTTCCGGTCGACTGTATAGCTGAATCCACGCAATTCGGGGATAAAGAAGAAAATCTGCAGTACACTGGCAATGAGGTTGGACAGGAACACATATCCGGCTTTGTATGTGGGGTCGTACCACGTAAAAAGGGATGGAAACTGTTCGCTCAGCCATGGACAAGCCACCAGGAAGAAGAGGTTCAGCAGAATGATGATCAGGATATTGGACATCTTGATGGCAGCAAACTTGATGGGGCGTTTCGCATTCCGAAGGTAAGCAAACGGAATGGTCAGGAATGCATCAAAAGCGACGGCAGTAAACATCATACCCAGATATTCGGGATGTTCGCTGTAGCCTAAAAATCCGGCAATGGGATTCAGAAAAGTAAGGCAAAGAATGATAAAGACCAGCGACGTGGAGCCAACGGTAATCAGGATGGACGAGTAGACCTTGACAGGGTCGTTGCCTTCTTTGTTGGCAAAGCGGAAGAAGCCGGTCTCCATGCCGTAGGTGAGTATCACCATCAACAGAGCAATAATAGCATACATATTGGTAAGTATACCATATTCGCCGGATGCCGCAGGCATCTTGCTTGTATACAAAGGAACAAGCAAGTAGTTCAGAAATCTACCTACTATTGTACTGACACCATAAATGGCGGTATCTTTTGCTAAACTTTTTAAGCCTGCCACATTAATTACGTTTTAAGAACAGACTAATCGTTGAACAGATTAGGCTGATTATTGTAGAAACTGCGTCCCAGATGTTTGTAAGCCAGTTCGGTGACTTCGCGTCCGCGAGGGGTGCGTTTCAGAAAACCTTCTTTGATCAGGAAAGGCTCATACACCTCCTCGATGGTACCCGGATCTTCGCCCAAGGCAGTAGCAATGGTAGTGAGCCCCACCGGCCCGCCTTTGAACTTATCAATAAGAGTCAGAAGTATCTTATTGTCGATTTCATCGAGTCCATAGCGGTCTATATTGAGTGCCTCGAGAGCATACTTCGCAATCTCGGTATCGATGGAACCGGTACCTTTTACCTGTGCAAAGTCGCGTACACGGCGCAGCAACGCATTGGCGATACGAGGGGTACCCCGGCTGCGTGAAGCAATCTCATTGGCGGCAGGAATAGAACAGGGAACATTCAGGATGGAGGCCGAACGGCGGATGATACCGCTCAGCACATCATCGTCATAGTACTCTAAATGCAGGTTGATACCGAAACGGGCACGCAACGGAGCCGTGAGCAATCCGCTACGGGTAGTAGCTCCTACCAGCGTGAACGGACTCAGATCAATCTGGATACTACGGGCCGACGGACCTTTATCGATCATGATATCGATACGGTAATCTTCCATGGCCGAATAGAGATACTCTTCGACCACTGGTGAGAGACGATGGATTTCGTCGATGAAAAGGACATCGTTCGCTTCCAGGCTGGTGAGTACTCCTGCCAGGTCGCCCGGTTTATCGAGTACCGGACCGGAAGTGACCTTAAAGCCTACCCCCAGTTCATTGGCAATGATATTGGAAAGCGTTGTCTTACCCAGTCCGGGAGGGCCATGCAACAGAACATGATCAAGCGCCTCGCCACGCAAACGGGCAGCCTTTACAAAGATGCGGAGATTATCCACCACCTTGTCCTGACCGTTAAAGTCTTGGAAGTTCAGCGGTCGGAGCGCATTCTCGAAATCGCGTTCCTTACCGGTAAGCTGGTGGTTGCGTATATTAAAATCGTCTTGTTCCATGCCGTTTTAGTTGATAAAGATGCGCAAAGTTACGCAAATTTTGATAAATCATTTATCTTTGCCGCTTATTAAGTAAGGGAACTATGGTTTTAAATTACATTTGGGTAGCGTTCTTCGTTATTGCTTTCGTGGTAGCACTCGTGAGACTGATCTTCATGGGCGACACGCAAATCTTTACAGAGATCATGAACTCCACCTTTGATTCGTCCAAGAATGCTTTCGAGATTTCGCTCGGATTGACCGGTATTTTATCGCTCTGGCTGGGTATCATGAAGATCGGTGAGAACAGCGGTCTTATCCTGACGTTATCACGCTGGCTGAGCCCGGTACTCTGCCGGTTGTTTCCTGACATTCCGAAAGGACATCCGGCACTGGGTTCCATCTTCATGAACTTCTCGGCCAATATGTTGGGACTCGATAATGCCGCTACCCCGATGGGATTGAAGGCAATGAAGGAGTTACAAGAACTCAACCCCCAAAAGGATACCGCCACCAATCCGATGATCATGTTTCTGGTACTTAATACTTCGGGACTGATACTGATTCCCATATCTATCATGGTATACCGGGCACAGGCAGGTGCCAGTCAGCCTACCGATGTATTCATCCCCATCCTGATGAGCAGTTTCCTTTCCTCACTGGCGGCCGTTATTGCAGTCAGCATCGCCCAACGCATTAACCTGATCAATAAACCTATGTTGATTTTACTCGGTATGGTCAGCCTTTTATTCGGTGGATTGGTTTATTTATTCACCATTGTATCGCGTGAAGAGATGGGGACATATTCCACATTGGTAGCTAATATCATCTTATTCGGGGTAATTCTGTTGTTCATATTCACAGGCGTACGCAAGAAGATCAATGTGTACGACTCCTTTGTGGAAGGAGCCAAAGAGGGCTTTACCACAGCTGTGCGCATTATTCCTTATTTAGTAGCTTTCTTAGTAGGTATTGCCGTATTCCGTACATCGGGAGCCATGAATTACTTAGTCGATGGAATCGGTACTTTGGTTGGCCTTTGCGGATTGGATACCAGTTTTGTGGGTGCTTTGCCTACCGCATTAATGAAGTCGCTCAGTGGCAGCGGCGCCAACGGATTGATGATCGATTCTATGCACCAGTACGGCGCCGACTCGTTTGTGGGACGTACCAGTTGCGTGGTACGTGGCGCCTCAGACACTACATTCTATATTTTGGCTGTTTACTTCGGTAGTGTGGGTATCTCTAAAACGCGCAATGCGGTAACTTGTGGGCTAATTGCCGATTTCACCGGGATTGTTGCAGCTATTTTAATCAGTTATTTGTTTTTCTTTTAAATAATTCATCCATGGCTATCACTTATCATGCAGAGAGCGTCAAGTTGCCGTCTATCAAAAAACGGGAAACCACCGAATGGGTCAAAGCAGTTGCCGCTACATACGGAAAAAGAGTCGGTGAAATCGCTTATATCTTCTGTTCGGACGAGCATATCCTGGAGGTAAACCGCCAGTACCTGCAACACGATTATTATACAGATATCATCACTTTCGACTACACCGCCGGCGACCGGATCAGTGGCGACTTGTTTATCAGTCTGGACACCGTACGCACCAATGCCGAACAGTTCGGCACTACCTATGAGGAGGAATTGCACCGCACCATTATTCATGGTATACTGCACCTGTGCGGTATCAACGACAAAGGGCCCGGCGAACGAGAAATTATGGAAGCAGCCGAGAATAAGGCGCTAAGCATGCGATAAAAGTCAGAAATAGAAGCGGAGTCCACCCATTACATTGATACGGACAATACCGCTAACATCGTCCTTGAGTCCATCTTGTTCAGGCAACGTGGCACCCACCGACGAAGTAGAGATACCCACTCCCATTTTCGGTGAAACCATATACTCAATTCCAACCTCATAATGATAACCCAAACGGTTGAAATGCTGATATTCATCGTCATACATGAAGAAACCGAAACCCAATCCGTACTTGAGGTTCCAGTTACCAAACTTGTTTCGCCCCACGAAAGCCGGAGCAAAATAATTTAGTTTCAGGTCTGCCCCTCCGATGTTTCCGAAGAATCCCGAATAGACCAATCCGAAACCTAAACCAGGACCGAACACCCGGTCGTAAGCAAGCTTTACTTCCATACCACCTTTATCATTTAGCTTGTATCCATCGGCAGAATAGAGGTTACTGGTAATCCATCCATAACCTGCACTTACCTCGAATGTATTCCGGGGTGCTCTTCGCCGGGCTTGCACTTCTTTCCAGTATTCCCGGTTGATGGAAGCAAGAGTCTCGGGTTCAGATACAGTAGTTTCAGCATCATGCACAATGATGGTATCGACTGCATTTCGCACATAAGGAGTTCTTGGTGTCTGACTGACAACCGTTGGAGAGCCACAGGCACTGAGCAGAAAAGCTACGCTGCCCAGCAAGCATACGGAAGTGAAGATAAGTTTCATAAGTATTGTATTAGATGTAGTTGAGTATGGTTCACACTTATATATACTTGGCAAAAATAAGAAAAAGAAACAATAAAAGAAGTTTTCTGAATAAAAAGAAGTAAAGGATGTAAATAGTAAAAAAAGAAGACTGTTCACCCATCTTCTTCCTTACTGATTTATAGGTTGTATCAATGTGCCCTACAACTATCTGTAGCCATACCCCTCGAAGGTTTTAAACCTAAGGGTCGAAGGTTTAAAAGGTAAGCCCCGAAGGTTTTAAACCTTCGGGGCTTACCTTTTAAACCCTCTAAACCGATGTTGTTGATTTGTGCGGGAAAGACCAAGAAATGGCCTTTAAAATATTTTACAAATCAATCCTTCATTAGTGAGAATCGGATTTCAAATAAGGTGAGCTGAAGCCCAACTTACGAAGCCCCTGCTGCACATCGGGATGGCTCATGAAGAGCTTCCAAAGCAGCTGCGAGCGATGATTCTCAATCATCACAACGATAGGGCCCTGATCAATGGCTAAGTATCGTTGCGGATACCAGTTATCTGTTTCGCTGAATGCATCATAGAAACCGTAAGGCCCCCATACCTTATCGCCCATACTATATAGATGGCGCATTACCTCCATCGACTCATCGGGTGTATAGACGATGGACGACAAGGCGGCTGTAGGACTTATAACTCCCTGATCTTCCTGCTCATTGGGAGCATGCGCTGCATATCCCTTTACGGAATAACTGGCCGTCAGTCCCCAACAATCCTGTCCATAACCTTTGTATTGTTTCGGATTACGTAGGCAGTACGCCCGGTTCACCAATGTATAATTCCTCATTTCATCGAAGTAATTGGCATACCGATCTTTCAGACCACGCGGATCGAGTCCCAGGAAAGAGTAATGCGCCCAAAACAGCGGACCGGCCTGTGTTCCCTGATAGCGTAGTTGGAGCGGATAACCTTCGACGACATGTGGCTCCGCAATGGCGCCATTCTCGGCCCATCCTTCGTGATATACTTCAGCCGGAACACCATACGTAGGCGAAGCAGCTGCCAATATATACATGATGAGACATTCATTATACCCGCGTACACGGAAGTTCATCTCCCAACCATACTCGGGGCTCCAATGCCAAAAAAGCACGTTTTCACCGTTACGGAACCAACTCCACTCCACTGATTTCCATACCTTATCAATACGGGCGGCCAGTGCTTTCTCTGCTTCCGTACCGTCCTTGTAATATTGGTGAACAGCCAGCAAGCCTTGTATCACAAAGGAGGTTTCTACAAGGTCGCCCCCGTTGTCCTTCTTACCGAAAGGTTTGACTTTGCCCGTTTCACCGTTCCACCAGTGCGGAAAGGCTCCATGGAATGTATCAGCTCGTTCAAGGAATGAAACGATCTTTTCCATTCGCGATAATCCTTCTTCGCGGGTAACATAGCCCCGGTCGATTCCAGCAAGAACAGCCAGGATACCGAAGCCACTGCCACCGGAAGTCACAATATGCTTATCGTTTTCGGGGTATTCCCCGTCAACATGGAAACGCTCCCGTGCCATACCGCTTGTCGGTTCGGCGCCGTCCCAGAAATAATTGAATGTGCGACGCTCCACACTGTCGAGCAATGCCTCATCCGACAAAGCAACCTTTTCATCGGTTGTTTTCGGTTTACAGGAGCCACTGAGCAGTAAAATACTGCTCAGCAACACCCCGATAATAGAACTGGTTTTCATCTTCTTAATAGATTTGGGGACGTAAATTATTGTAAGGTAAATGTACCCGATTGCGTATCCCGGCTGTTACCTCCGATCATCACCTGAAACTCACCCGGCTCGTACACATAATTCAGATCGTAATTGTAGAACTTCAACATCTCGGGAGTGACAGAGAAGGATACCTCCTGCGACTCGCCTGCTTTGAGGAAGATCTTACGGAAGCCTTTCAGTTCTTTCACCGGACGGGTAATGCTACCTACCATATCACGGATATAGCATTGCACGGTTTCATGACCGGCGTAATTGCCCGTATTCTTCACCGTAACAGTGGCCGTCAATTCACCACTTTCGGCCAATCGATCGGCACTTAAACGAACCGGACTGTATTCGAAGTGTGTATAGCTCAGACCAAAGCCGAACGGATACAACGGATCGTTGCTCACATCGAGATAGTTGCTGCGGAACTTCTGGAACCATTTGCCTTCGGCCAACGGACGACCGGTATTTTTATGGTTATAGAACATAGGCAACTGCCCGACGTTCTGCGGGAAAGTCATGGTAAGTTTACCACCCGGATTGACGTCGCCGAAAAGCACATCGGCAATAGCAGGCGCTGCTTCGGTACCACCAAACCACACATTCAAGATAGCTGGTACGTTCTGTGCCTCCCACGTCAACGTCAACGGACGACCGGTGAAAAGGACCAAAACGACCGGCTTGCCGGTTTTCAGCAATTCAACCAACAACTCTTTCTGTACATCCGGTATATTCAGATCGGTACGGCTACTGCTTTCGCCACTCATTTCGGACGATTCGCCCAAGGCAGCTACCACCACATCGGCCCGACGGGCTACGCTCAATGCCTCATCCACTAATTGCTTAGCCGAACGTTTGTCTCTGTACAAATCGCGTCCGAACATGGTGGCATGCTTCTCGTAGGTTGAATCAGCCGACAGGTTGCTTCCTTTGGCGTAAAGCACTTCGACATCCTTCCCTCCTACCTCACGCAAGCCTTCGACCAGCGTCATCGGTTTCTTCAGGTCGACCGCCACACTCCAGGTGCCCGGCATATTCGACCGCGAATCGGCCAACGGACCTACTACAGCGATCTTGCCTTTCTTCTGCAACGGGAGTAACTCATTGGCATTCTTCAGCAACACAAAGCTTTCCGAAGCTATTCTACGGGCTGTTTCACGGTTTTCCTGTGTATAGATCTCTTTGGCTGGGCGACTGGTATCGCAATACTTATAGGGATCTTCGAACAGACCAAGTTTATATTTCGCTTCGAGGATACGACGGCAGGCTGCATCGATCTCAGCCATAGTAATCTTCTTCTCATCAAGTGATTTCTGCAAAGTAGTGAGGAAACCTTCGCCTACCATATCCATATCGATACCTGCCTGCAAAGCACGAGCCGATACAGTCTGTAGATCACCAATACCGTGATCAATCATCTCGTTGATGCCCGTATAATCGGTCACCACAAAACCGTCGAAGCCCCATATTGTACGCAGTACATCTGTCAGCAACCATTTATTAGCTGTAGCAGGTACCCCGTCGATCTCGTTGAACGAAGCCATCACGCTCCCCACTCCAGCGTCGACAGCCGCTTTGTACGGATACATATATTCATTGAACATCCGGTTATGGCTCATATCCACTGTGTTGTAATCACGCCCGGCCATGGCAGCCCCATACAAGGCATAATGCTTCACACACGCCATGATGCGGTTGTTTCCGGCAAAAGTATTATCGCCCTGATAGCCCCGTACCATCGCTTTAGCTATCTCGCCACCAAGATATGGGTCCTCTCCGTTTCCCTCCGAAACACGTCCCCAACGGGCATCCTGACTGATATCCACCATCGGACTGAATGTCCAGCAGATACCATCGGCGCTCGCCTCGACAGCTGCAATCTGTGCCGACTTTTCGATGGCCGCCATGTCCCAGGTAGCTGCTAATCCCAATGGAATGGGGAATACTGTTTCATAACCGTGGATCACATCCATACCGAATATCAACGGAATCTTCAGCCGGCTTTCTTCCACCGCCACCCGTTGTACCTCGCGAACCTTCTCCACTCCTTTGATATTGAACAATCCGCCTACCTGCCCTTTGCGTATCTTACCGGCAATGTCGCTGCTTTGCGCCTGCCCGGTAGTGATATCGCCCGCTCCGGGCAAATTCAACTGTCCAATCTTCTCTTCTACCGTCATCTTCCCCATCAGGTCGTCGATGAAACAGTTCATTTCTTTGTTTTTGCCTTCCTCCTGCACACAAGCCGTCAGGGTAAAAAGGCAACATGCAATCGCGATAATCTTTTTCATTTTTTCTACAGTATTAAATGTCCGGCTTTATAAGTTCGGACTTTCGAATCCGAGTTTCTTCATTCCGACCTTTACCTCCGGAATAGACATAAACAGATTCCAAAGCAATCCTGTTCGATGATTCTCTATCATTCCGATAATCGGACCTTGATCGATGGCCAGAAACTCCTTATCATACCACTGTGCGGAAAGGTTGAAAGCGTCGACAAAACCGTACTCTTTCCAAATCTTATCGCCCAGCTTGTAATAGTAAAAATGTAGTGCTTTCATCGATTCATCAGGGGTGTAAGGGAAAGATGAAAGGGCCGCCGTCGGGGCAATCACTCCTTTGTCATTCGAAGGCGAATGAGCGCTGTAGCCGGTATTTCCGTTGCAGGCAGTCAGCCCCCAGCAATTTTCGCTGTATCCACCGAATCCTTTCGGGTTTTCCTTACAATAATTATAGTGAATCAATGCATGATTTTTGTTTTGCGTCCAGTAATCGGCATACGCATCGGTGAGGTTCTTCGGATTGATACCCAGGAATGAATAATGCGCAAAGAAAAGTGGACCGCCCATATCATCACCCAATGGTAACGGCAGACTGTAGAAGCTCTTGCCGTTGCGCATGCTTCCGTTCCGCGCCCAACCTTGATCGTACGTCGCCTTGGTTATGGCGTGTGTAGGCGACGAAGCTGCCAGCACATACACGATCAATGCCTCATTCCATCCGCTTACACCCATGTTCATGTCCCAGTTGTACGTAGGACTCCAATGCCAGTAAAGCAGATTGCCTCCTCCCTTCTGAAACCAATTCCAGTCGATGGCTTCCCACAGGCGGGTGATATCGTCGCGTAACTTTGTTTCATCGGCTACTGCCTGATTGAAATAAGCCCTTGCTGTAAGCAACCCTTCGAACAGAAGTGCCGTTTCCACCAGGTCGGCTCCATTGTCCTTATCACCAAAAGGACGGGTTGTTCCATCCGCATCATTAATCCAGTGGGCAAATGCTCCATGGTACTTGGTACACCTGGTATCGAGAAATGTCACAATCTTCTGTACCCGGGTCAATGCCTCCTTGCGGGTCACGAAATTGCGTTCGGAAGCCACCACCGTAGCCATGACACCGAATCCGGTACCTCCTGTAGTCACAATATCGCTCCATGTATTCCGTTCGCGCGCCATCCCCGAGTTGGCTCCTCCCAGCTCCCAGAAAAACTTGAAAGTTTGTTGCTGCACCTTGGTGAGTAGTTCGTCATCCGAGATACGGGGGAACTTGTCCGAATTATTGATACTGGTCTTGATGGTATACACTTTACCGGTGCTTATCACAGTTCCGGCAACCGATTTCAATGTGGGATTGAGTACCAACTTGTATGTAATAAAGCCTGTCAGCGCAGAAAGCGGAGTTACAGTCACCTTTTTCTTATCTGTCTCGGTACGGACAGGGATCACTGATTCGTCTTTCTTCAGCAGAATACTGCTTGTCGCCGTTGCAGGATTCACTTCGTCAGAGAATTCAAATACAAACGTAGCATCGGGACTCACATTTTCGAAGGTAGCCAGATTGGTTTGTCCATCGATAGAGATATTCTTCAATTCGAACGGCACCGATGGAATCGGGTCATCTTCACCACCTCCTCCGCAAGCAGTGAGCAACAAAAATGATAGGGAGAAAAAGAGTAGTAGAGTCTTTCTCATGGAATGGTTTCTTTTTATGGAAGAACAGGAGAAGCCATGCCCCTCCCATTCCTGCCTGATTATTATTCTTTATTCGTATAGATCGTTTGTACCTCTTCGATAGGCAAAGTCATGTTGTAAAGCGCCAATTGATCGATCATACCGCGATAGTAGCCTCCCCAACCTTCAGCTGCTCCACCGTTCAGGCTTGGCTTGGTCATGAATTGCAGGGTGCCTACCGGCATCGGCCCTGCTCCCGGGAATTTCAGACGTCCCAAACCTTCAAACACATGCGTCACCACACTTTGGCCATTTCTATAAATAGTCATGGTTGAGTTTGTTTCATCGTACATAAATACCATGTGTATCCATTCGTCGATAAATATTCCGTCAATCCAAACATTCTCAAACCACTTGCCACCCAACTGCATTTTAAAGTATCCCTCTCCATTTTCTCTGAATCCATCGAGGAAAAGATCCATGTGTCCCCAGAAACCCGTAGGATTCGAGATACCGAAGATACCCGTAGCTCCAACCAACTCTTTGGGAGTTTTCATCCAGAAAGAAAGAGTAAAGCTTCCCAGGTTCTCAATAGTGCTTTTCTTCGCTTCCGGTGTATTGATCACCGCGTATGTTTCGTTGGCTCCTTTATAGGCTTTTCCGGTAATACCTGTACCATACGTTACGGTTCCACCGGTGATAGCGGTAAATCCATTCTTGCCGCTATCCAGCATATTGTCCTCAAAAGCAAACCTGAACAATGGCTCCGGGCGAGGTTCCGGTTTCTCTTCCGGATAATCGAAAGGAGGGGCATCCATGTCCTGAAAGCACGATTGCAAGGTAAATGCCATCCACATAGAGGCGAGCAAATATATATACTTTTTCATCTTCGAAATCATTTAATAGGTTAATAATCTTTGTTCTGTACTAACACACCATTCGACTTGTCGATTTCTGCCTGTGGCAACGGAAGGAGCGCGTGTTTGTCCTGATAACCCGTTTTACCGGCAGCATGCAATACTTGCTTGGCAACACCCCAGCGAACGAGGTCATAGAAACGGTCGTATTCCATGCCCAATTCTACTCTTCTTTCGTGACGGATGGCTGTACGCAACTCCGTTTGGTCGGCACTGGTCACCTTCGGCAGAATGGCGTTGTTGCCACCCCTGGCACGAGCACGAACCATTTCGAGGTAGTTCTGCGCTTCAGTTGTCTTGCTCAGTTCATTAGCTGCCTCAGCTGCCATGAGTACTACATCGGAGTAGCGGATGATACGTACATTGTACCAATAACCATGTTTCGTATAGAGTTTACGCATATCCGGATTCACATACGCTTTCTTATTGTAATACTTGTTAGTGACATCGGCTCCGGCAACCGGTTTCTCACCCCAAGGTTTATTGGTCGGAATGGTAGCAGGGTCTTCACCCGTCTTCACAAAATAAAGCAATGTTTCGTCCTTACGCGGGTCATTGGCTTCGAATGCCTGAGCCAGTAACTCGGTCGGCGCATGCCATCCCCAGCCAAGGTCCCAATCACCCGATCCTCTGACGCCCTGCACTTCGGCAAACTGGCTACCGATTTTATTATCGGCTTTCATCGCTTCGGTCGACATGCATTGGAGCTCGAATATTGATTCACTGCAATTCTCCCCTTCTTCGCGGAAGATTTTGTCATAAGGAGTACCCAGATTATAGATTGCGGAATTAATGACTTCGGTGGCAGCAGTAAACATATTGTTCCAATCGTTACGCATCATATACGTCCGGGCATGCAATGAGCGGGCAGCTCCCCACGTCAAACGACCAAGGTATTGCAAATCCCATACACGGGGCAGGTATTCTTCAGCCTCCGTCAGGTCTGCATCGATCAACTTATAAATATCTGCGACTGAAGATTTTGGCTTAACACCATCTTCCACTTTCACAACTTTAAAGTCGATCAAGGGCACCTCACCAAAGGCGCGAACCAGATTGAAATAGCAGAATGCTCTAAAGAACAGAGCCTCGGCCTTATTCACTTTATCGCCATCCGAGAGTTCCTGAACTTGCTTCAACTCTTCGAGCAAGTCGTTCACTTTGTAAATCAGGTTATAATTGGCTGTCCAGTAATCGTCCAAAGCACCCATACCGGCTGTATATTCAAAGTTGTCGAACATCTCCGCATGCGCTGACCCGTCGGCCGCCGTACTTCCTTTCTCTGCATCCTCGGAACGGAAGCAATGAATATCAAAAGCGGTAGTTCCGGTCGTTATATGATACCCGCGAACAGCTGCATACATAGAGAATATCTGTGATTCATAGGTTCCACCGACGACATCATCGGCTGTAGCGACCCCCTGAGGTTTCAGGTCGAACAAATCACTACATCCTGTTTGCGTGAGTATTATCACACAAGCCACAAGCGTTTTTATTATATTTTTCTTATTCATGGTGTTCATTTTTTAGTGATGGAAATCAGAAGGTAAGATTGAGTCCGAGGGTATAGACAGTCGGCATCGGATATCCACCGTCGTCCACTCCGAATTTAATAGCGCTACCTCCTATTTCAGGTGTATAGCCTGAATTCTTGGTCCATGTTTTCAAGTTCTGGATATTACCGTATAGCCTTAATGATTTCAGATAAATCTTTTTCAGCAAAAGCGGGTTGAATGAGTATCCCAATTCAATGTTACGGATGCGGAAGAAGCTACCGTCTTCAATAAAATAGGTCGAAGGTTGCAGATTGATTGAACGCGACGGATCCAAAATAGGCTCCCAGTTGGATGAGCCTTCGCCATTCCACCGGTTCATACGTTTGGTCAGGTAATTGAACTGTGCGTATGCACTGGTATCCCAATCGCGATATACCTCATTGCCATATACTCCCATCATGTCCACACTCAGGTCGAATCCTTTATATCCCACACTCAGGTTCATGCCGTAGGTGAAGTCCGGAGTCGGGTTACCAATCATGGTTCTGTCTTTGTCGGTAATCATTCCGTCGCCATCCACATCTTTGAATTTCAGGTCACCTGGCCTTACCTTCGCCACATTGTTGGGTTCCGACGTACGGATGTGCTCATTATTCTGGTACACACCTTCTACCACATAACCGTAGAAGAAAGCGATAGGATATCCTTCAACTGTTCTTGATACGCCATCCACAATAGCATAATCCTTGCTCACCAATGAGTTCACTTTGTTGTCGATGGTTGTCAGGTTGGCACCCAAACTATAGCGCCAGTCTTTCCCTATTTTATCATTCCAGCTTGCACTGATTTCAAATCCTTTGTTCTGAACCTTACCTACGTTCTTAAAAGTAGGTATAGATGTATTCACACCGGGGACTTTGGCAAGAATATCTTTGGTTTGCTTACTGTAATATACTGGAGATAATGTCAGGCGTTGTTGCAGTAAATGCATATCGAATCCCACTTCCCAAGAGTAGATACGCTCCCACCTCAGATCGGGTGAAGTATAATATTCTTTATCTATACCCGGAATTTCGCTACCTCCGTTAGGACCAAAAACAGCCGACCCTCCGTTAACCAGCGTTGGATAAGCCGGATAATTGTATCCGCCTGTATTCTGGCTACCAAGAACGCCCCAAGACCCTCTCAGTTTCAGGTAGTCGATAACTGTTTGACTCTTCATGAAGTTCTCTTCGGACAGTACCCAGCCGGCTCCGAATGAATAGAAATCGTTCCAGGTGTTACCCGTCAGCTTGAATACGGACGAACCGTCGCGACGGTAAGAAGCATTGAATAAATAACGGTTATTGTAATTATACAATCCTCTCACCAGATAAGACATGGTGAAACGTTGGTACTGAGAACCACCATTAGTAGCACTCGATGTATTGGGAATAATGGAAATCCACCATTTGTCCGTACTGCTGCCGTTAGAGATGGGGCTGTTTTGGCTTCTTCCACCATCCAGAGAGGAATATTCGTAGTAATTGGTAGTCAAACCTCCCATCAGTGTAAGGTTATGTGCACCAAATGATTGGATCCAGGTCAGGATATAATCCGATTGTGCTGCCATTCCGGTCGATTTGGATTGGTTGACACTTTCTGAATCCGTGGTTACCACCTTGGCGGCATCCAAATCGTATGTCCGGATGATGGGGCTGTACTGACGATTCTGGTTGGAAGCATAGTCTAACGAGAATGTGGCTTTGAATGTCAGGTTCTTTAATAGATCGAGTTCACCATACACATTACCTGCCAAACGGTAGTTTGTTGCCAGATTGTGACGAGCCAGTAAATCGACATTGATCATCGGATTGCCTACTTGGGCTGCCTGAAAGTCGGGCATTCTGTTATACAATCCTTCTTCCTTATTAAATGGAGTGGCAATCGGAGCAGCTTTCAAAGCGCCTTTTACATCTTTGGAATCGGGCGGCAACATACGCACACCATTTACCTGGAAACCGAAACGCAAGAAGTCGGTCATGCTATACTCACTATTCAAGCTCAGTGTCAACTTGTTCAGCTTTTCGCTTTTGATAGAGCCCTCTTCCATCACATAGCCCAAGCCCATGTAGAATTTGCTCTTTTCTGTCGAACCGGTAATACTGATATTGCTGTTAGTCAGGAAACCTGTCTGAAAGATCTCGTCTTGCCAGTTGGTGTCGGCATTCCATTTGGTATAATCAAACGGATCGGCCTTCTGATTGACACGCTGTTCGTTATAGAGTTCTTTAAATTGTGCTGCGTTGGTGAGCTCTACACGGTCACCTATATGTTTGAAACCTATTGAAGTATTGATATTAACGACTGTTTGTCCTTGCTTAGCGCGTTTGGTTGTGATGATGATAACACCATTGGCTCCACGTACACCAAAGATAGCCAGCGAAGAGGCATCTTTGAGCACTTCCATCGTCTCAATGTCGGCCGGGTTGATGTAATTGATGTTGTCGGTAAATAGTCCGTCCACAACATAGAGAGGGGTATATCCATTGATCGAGTTGGTGCCACGTACGCGTATTTCCGGATCTTGTCCGGCTCTACCCGTGTTTACAATCTGCACCCCGGCAATCTTTCCCTGAATGGAAGCCAAGGGGTTGGTAGCGGGTTTATTGGCTATTTCCGACGCTTTCACCGTGGCAATCGAGCCGGTCAGGTCGCGTTTCTTAGCCGTACCGTAGCCGATAACCACGGCTTCTTCAAGCATCACGGCATCTTCTTTCATGGTGATGTTTATGACGTTCGACTCGCCTACCACTACGGTTTGCGATACCATGCCAATAAAAGAGAATGTCAGTTTATCGCCTTTCACAGCGTTGAGGGAGAACTTACCGTCTATATTGGTGGCGGTACCTGTTCCTTTACCTTCTACAAGAATGGATATTCCGGGAAGGGGGTCGTTTGCTTCCGATAATACGGTTCCCGTAATTACTTTAGTTTGGGCTAGAGCAGTGGTTGCTACTGCCATAAAAAGCAGCCACAAAAGCGATACTCTTCTATAAAGAGGGCTGCTTTCACAAAATGAAAAGAGCTGTCTGTCTTTCATCATGATGTTAGTTTTAAGTTTAACAAAGTGTTTCTTCTATCAAACAATAGTTTCAGGCGCATGCTTCCTGTGGCCATCCATTGACAGTGGCAAATCTAAACACTTTCAAAAGAGGTTAATAAAAATGTTGCTCATTACAATTACTACATCGTTCCATTTTAACAAACGAAGCCCTCATCGCCACCTCTTAACTTAAAACAAACATATTGATAACCAAATGATTAAGACAAACTCAAAGCTTCAAAATAAAAGCAGTAAGGCTCTCGCTCGAAGCCAGATTTATCTTCTTTCGCAGACGATAACGGGCATTCTCCACTGCCCTGACTGAGATGTGCATCAACGTGGCTATCTCTTTCGAATCCATATTGAGCCGCAGGCAGGCACAAAGTTTCAGGTCGTTGACTGTCAACTGGGGATATTGGGTTTTCAGGCGCTTGAAAAAGTCGCCGTGCTTCTCTTCAAACTTGATAAGGAAATGTCGCCAATCATCTTCCGTATCCAGGTTGCTATTGAACAGCATGTTGATTTTGTGATACAGAGGAGCCAGCGCTTTATTATTATGTATCTTATAGAAGTCTTCAATCTCATCTTTCATCCTCATAATCAACTCATTGCGTTGTATCATAAAGGACGATTGCGAAAAGAGTTCGGCATCTTTTTCCTTGATCTGATGTTGTAGCTTTTCGTTCACCTGGCTCAAACGTTTGGATTCGCGCATACGTATACGCATCAGGTGTTGCCGTTGGTAGCGGCGCAGCACGAAGATACGGGCCAGACTTAATGCCGCAATGACGAGCAACACATAAGCCAGATAAGCCAAGGTGGTCTGATACCACGGAGCCAATACTTCGAACGGGAAAGTGATGGTTTCGGAAACATTACCCAGGTTGTCTACTGCCCGTAAATGAAAGGTATAGTTTCCTTTCGGCAGACGTTCGTAAACCACCTTGTTCACCTTTTCGGGGTTCGACCATCCGTCCACCCCATCGAGCATGTACTGGAAGGATACATTGTGAGCCAATGCATCCCGTGTGGCGAATGAAAGTTCTACCCGTTTATAGGTAAACGGAAGTCGGGGCTTTTCACCGGACACCGCATACCAGGTATCGCCATCGCTCTTTTGAGCCGAGAATGCTTTGATATAAGGGGTAGCCAGTGTGATGAGGCTTTGCTGCTTGTCATTGGAACAGAGCAGGAAACCATTGTCAAGACATACCAGACTGGTAGAATCGGTCAGCGCAATGATTCTCTCAAAATGATTGACAAGCGACATTCCGTTGTAACCGATATCGAACTTGTCCTCCACATGGTTTTGCGAGCCGTCGTTCACGATGCGGTAGATTACATTCCCGCTCATTACCCAGAAACGGTTCTTATCCAGATCGCCCACATTCCGGACATCACGAAGATCGGCCAACGAATGTTTCAATGGTTCGTAACGCTCAACTTCGCCATTAACATCATTGAATGTGTAGAAATCATTGTCGCCCAGCATGGCTACACGCCCTCCCACTTTAAACAGATGGAGTTTGTAGGGTAACTTCTTGTTTTCACCGTAGGAAACGGAACTTTTTACCTGCCGCATATCGGCCGACAGTTGGCAACGGTACATGCCTTTGTTCAGGTGTTCGAGCCATACATTGTTGAGGTGATCGACACGCACATTAATAAACGGCTCGCGGATGGTGTCCAGCAGCAGCTTGTTGTTACGGGCATCCAACACCTTCAGTGAAGCATATCCTCCCATAAGTATATAGTCGTCATGCTGCTGAATGGAGAAAATGCCTTCGGTAAAATGTGGAATGGGTTGTTGCACGTTGAGCCGGGAGTCAATGATGCGCAACCCATCGTTGTATCCACAATAGAGTTTATCGCCGATGACTTTCAAGTCCCATATCTGGCCTTTGATTTCATTCATCAACGTGAGACCACCGGGAATGGACCGCATCTCCGACAGATCGGTTCCTTGCGTATAGAAAAGCCCCTGATTGGTACCGATGAATAGCCGGTCGGCAAACAAAGCAGCCGCATAGACGGCTCCCATTTTACCGGTGGGATCGACATAACAGTTGATACCCGGCATCTGCAACAGGCAAGTGATGCCTCTGTCGAGAGCCGCCCATACATTGCCATAACTATCTTCATGAAGCGATAGAATGGTATTATTCTGTAGGTAAGTATCCGAATTGATGTGATTCACCACCTGCCCTTCGCGATCGAGTACATAGATGCCATCCAGGATGGTACCCAGATAGTAATATCCGCGTTTACTCTCGATGCCACAATTGATGCCTGCGTTCAGTAAGATAGCGGAAGTGTTGAAGGGTGCAAACTCCTTTCCGTCGTACACATATAAACCTTTGTTGGAGGTAACAATAAGGTAGCAGTTTCGATAAGGCAGAATCGCTTTTACTTCTGTATTCCCAAAGAATTCACTACCGGGAATTTCGATGAGTTGGGCATTTTTGATTCGATACAAACCCTTTTGTAGTTCTTGCACCCACAGTTCATCGTTGACTTGCATCAGGAAATGGAAGTTCTTGGGTGATGGAAATTTCCGGGCTTCTGCTTTCCGGGTATCATAAAAGAACAGACCGCTGAACGACTGGAAGTAAATATTATCCCCTTGTGGAAAGATGCGCCATATATCGTCGTTCGACCAGGTATCGGCGGGGAAGCCGCTACTTAACGAAGTGTATTTAAGCTCCCCGCCCGGCTGACGGTCCCAACGTCCGAATTCTTCGTATCCACCGGTAAAAATAGTTTGATAAGAAGCCGCGTAAACCGACCGTACTACTTGGGCTTTCGCCAACCGGTTGAGCTTCCATTCCAGTCCGTCGAATTCGAGCAACCCGATATCGTTCCCGAAATACATCATTCCATGGTCATCCCTACTGATCGACCAGTTCTTATTGGCAGCTCCGTAATTAGACTTGGTAAAATTTATAATTACCGGATTCTCTGCTGACAGATAACAGGAAAAGCTCAAAACAAACAGACTACAGATTAACTTTTGAAACATAGTTTTACGACTCATGTGTATTTCTTTTTCATATATAGTAAACTTAAGTAAGCCAAATATACGACTTTATTTGAATCTATTAACAGTTTCGCCTATAATTTTAGCAAGGATGATGTGAGGTACCTTTGCACGATCTCATACCTGAGCAAAAAGTGATTTCATTCGTCACGTCGACACGAATTCGGAGATAGAAATTTGATTACCAATTAATTATCCCGTGACGAATATCAGTTTTATTCGTCACGCATTCAGCACTTTTCTCGGTATTCGTCACGCTTACCCCAATGCTTGTGAAAATATCATCAGGTATATGCTTCGCTTTGTATAGATCCGCCAGGGTGTTTCATTACTTGAAACACAGTGTTGCACTACGAGAAACAAGGTGTTATTGCCTATGAAACACACTGTTACCAACCAGGAAACACCCGCAAAGAAGTAAGCAAACAGACAAAAAGAACCCGTCATAGCTATGCAGTATCAACTTTTTCGTAACTTTGCATCGTTTGATCAAAATCAAAAAGGAGAAATGAATTTCAATTATGATGTTATTGTAATAGGAGGCGGACACGCCGGATGCGAGGCAGCAACGGCTGCTGCCAACCTCGGGTCCAAGACTTGCCTTATCACCATGGATATGAACAAGGTGGGACAGATGAGTTGCAATCCCGCCATCGGAGGAATAGCCAAAGGCCAAATCGTTCGGGAGATTGATGCACTTGGCGGACAGATGGGACTGATCACTGACCGCACTGCTATTCAATTCCGATTACTGAACCGCTCGAAAGGGCCAGCCATGTGGAGCCCACGCGCACAATGCGACCGGGGAAAATTCATCTGGGAATGGCGCGAGGTGATGGACAACACACCCAACCTGCACATTTGGCAAGACACCGTAGAAGAAATCATCGTTGAAAACGGCGAAATTACCGGACTCATCACCTGCTGGGGAGTAACGTTCCATGCCAAATGCATCGTACTTACAGCCGGTACCTTCCTCAACGGACTGATGCACGTGGGCAAAACCATGCTGCCCGGCGGACGCATGGCGGAACCTGCTTCGTACAAATTGACCGAATCCATCGCTCGTCATGGCATCCATTACGACCGGATGAAAACCGGAACGCCGGTACGCATCGACGGACGAAGCATCCATTACGACCTGATGGAAATACAGGACGGCGAGCACGACTTCCACAAGTTCTCGTTCATGGATACCAGTATACGTCCCCTGAAACAACTCCCCTGCTGGACTTGCTTTACCACAGAAGAAGCACATAGTATATTGCGCCAAGGTTTGGACGATTCGCCCCTTTACAACGGACAAATCAAAAGCATCGGCCCGCGCTATTGCCCCAGCATAGAAACCAAGATCGTCACCTTCCCCGACAAAGAACAACACCAACTGTTCCTCGAGCCGGAAGGCGAAACAACTCAGGAGCTGTACCTCAACGGTTTCTCCTCTTCACTCCCGATGGATATACAAATCGCGGCGCTGAAAAAGATACCCGCCTTCAAGGATGTGGTAATATACCGTCCGGGCTATGCCATCGAATACGATTTCTTCGACCCTACCCAACTGAAACATTCGTTGGAATCGAAGATTATTAAAAATCTCTTCTTTGCCGGACAGGTAAACGGAACCACCGGATACGAAGAAGCCGGAGGGCAAGGTCTCATTGCCGGGATCAACGCGCACATCAATTGCCATGGCGGCGAGCCGTTCGCTCTGGCGCGTGATGAAGCATATATTGGCGTATTGATCGACGATCTGGTGACCAAAGGAGTAGACGAGCCATACCGTATGTTCACTTCGCGCGCCGAATACCGCATCCTACTCCGAATGGACGATGCCGACATGCGACTGACCGAATGGGCCTGGAAGCTTGGGTTGGTCAAGGAAGATCGCTATGCTCTCCTGAAGAGCAAACGCGAAAGCATCGATCACCTTATCAACTTCTGCCGGGATTACTCGATCAAACCGGCACTTATCAATGATGCGCTCGAGCAATTGGGCACTACCCCCCTACGTCAGGGATGCAAGCTGATCGATCTGATCAGTCGTCCGCAAATCACACTCGAAAACATAGCCGAACATGTATCGGCCTTCAAGCGTGAGTTAGACAAGATCACCGATCGAAAGGAAGAAATCATCGAAGCCACCGAAATACAAATAAAGTATCAGGGCTACATTGATCGCGAACGGATGATAGCCGACAAGTTGGCTCGTCTGGAGAACATCAAGATCAAAGGTAAGTTCGATTACAATGCAATTCAATCGCTCTCTACCGAGGCCCGGCAAAAGCTGATCAAGATAGACCCCGAAACCATCGCGCAAGCCAGCCGCATACCGGGAGTATCGCCCAGCGACATCAATGTATTGCTGGTTTTATCGGGTCGGTAAGACAAATGTTTCACGTGAAACAAAATATTTAAGAAATAAAAATAACACACTGGTTATGAGCAAAGAAACACTCAAGAAAAGCATTCGGGAAATCCCAGATTTCCCTATTCCGGGAATCCTGTTTTACGACGTAACTACCCTTTTCAAAGATGCAGCCTGCCTGCAAGATCTCTCGGACATCTTGTATGAGATGTACAAAGACAAAGGCATAACAAAGGTAGTAGGTATCGAATCGCGCGGTTTCATTATGGGCCCCATTCTGGCTACCCGCTTGGGCGCCGGATTTATCCCCATCCGTAAACCCGGCAAACTTCCTGCCGAAACATTGGAAGAAAGCTACGACAAGGAATACGGTCAAGACACGGTTCAGATCCACAAGGATGCGTTGAACGAAGACGACGTGGTATTGCTGCACGACGACCTCCTGGCAACAGGCGGCACGATGGTAGCTTCGTCCAACTTAGTGAAGAAGATGAACCCCAAGAAATTATATGTAAACTTCATCGTCGAGTTGAAGGAACTGAACGGAAAAAAAGCCTTTGCCGATGATGTACAGATAGATTCCGTACTGGAATTATAAGTAAACCGGAACGCAGCTTTCGCACGCGCAGAACGTCAAAGTATGGAGCAGGAAAAGAACATCAGCGAATATCTGAAAGGGATTGTGGCCAATCTCCCCGAGACGCCCGGCATTTATCAATATCTGAATGCCGAAGGGACCATCATCTATGTGGGGAAAGCCAAGAGCCTGAAACGCCGGGTGTACTCCTACTTCAGCAAGGAGCACGAACCGGGAAAGACGCGGGTACTCGTCAGCAAGATTGCAGATATACGTTATATCGTGGTCAATTCGGAAGAAGATGCTTTGTTGTTGGAAAACAATCTCATCAAGAAATACAAGCCACGATATAACGTTCTACTGAAAGACGATAAAACATATCCTTCCATCTGCGTACAGAACGAGTATTTTCCCCGGATATTTAAGACGCGAAAGATTATCCGGAACGGTTCTACATATTATGGTCCATACAGCCACATGCCCTCCATGATGGCTGTGCTCGACCTGATCAAGCATCTGTATCAGCGGCGAACCTGCAACTTGAACCTCACCCCGGAGAATATCCGCGCAGGGAAGTTCAACGTATGCCTCGAATACCACATCAAAAACTGCGCCGGACCCTGTATCGGGCTCCAGTCGCACGAGGATTACATGAAGAACATCGCCGAAATCAAGGAAATCCTGAAAGGGAATACACAGGACATTAGCCGGAAACTGCTGGAACAAATGCAGGAATTATCGGCCGAGATGAAGTTTGAGGAGGCGCAGAAAGTGAAGGAAAAGTACCTGTTGATCGAGAATTACCGGGCTAAATCGGAGGTAGTAAGCGCTGTATTGCACAACATCGATGTATTCTCCATCGAAGAAGACGACAGCAACTCGGCATTTATCAATTACCTGCACATTACCAACGGAGCCATCAACCAGGCTTTCACGTTCGAATACAAGAAGAAACTGAATGAAACAAAGGAGGAGTTGCTTGCACTGGGTATTATCGAAATGCGCGAACGATACCAGAGCAATTCCCGCGAAATCATCGTTCCTTTCGATCTGGATATCGAGCTGAATAATGTGATCTTCACCATTCCGCAACGAGGGGATAAAAAGAAACTGCTGGATCTCTCGCAACTGAACGTGAAGCAATACAAAGCCGACCGGCTGAAACAATCGGAAAAGCTGAATCCGGAACAACGGAGCATGCGCCTGATGAAAGAGATACAGCAAGAATTGCATCTTCCCAAACCACCCATGCAGATAGAATGCTTCGATAACTCGAACATACAGGGTAGTGACGCCGTAGCGGCCTGCGTAGTGTTCAAAAAGGCCAAACCATCGAAGAATGACTACCGGAAATACAACATCAAAACGGTAGAAGGCGCCGATGATTACGCTTCGATGAAGGAGGTAGTACGGCGGCGATACCAACGTACTGTCGAAGAGCAAGGTACCCTACCCGACCTCATCATTACCGACGGTGGAAAGGGGCAAATGGAAGCCGTCCGTCAAGTCATGGTAGAGTTGAATCTGGATATCCCGATTGCCGGGTTGGCAAAGGACCGGAAACACCGCACCTCGGAGCTTCTTTTCGGCTTTCCGCCGCAAACCATCGGGCTGAATCAACGCAGTCCGCTGTTCCGTTTACTGGAGCAGATACAAGATGAAGTACATCGTTTTGCCATCACTTTCCACCGGGACAAACGAAGCAAACGACAAGTAGCCTCGGCATTGGATAACATCAAAGGCATCGGTGAAAAGAGCAAAACTGCGCTGCTGAAGGAGTTCAAAAGCGTAAAACGCATCAAGGAAGCAACCCTGGAACAGCTAACGGCAGTTGTCGGCGAAGCCAAAGCCAAAGCCATCAAAGAATTGCTAAACGAATAAAGATTTCAGCAACTTCCGATGCAAACTATCAGTTATTTCGTACATTTGCCTTTCCAACTTTACAAACAGGAACATGAGAGTAGTTATACAACGTGTAGCGCATGCATCGGTGACCATCAACGGCCAATGCAAATCACGGATCGGCAAAGGGATGTTGATACTTGCAGGATTTGAAGAAGCTGATAATCAAGAAGATATAGAATGGACATGCAAAAAGATCGTCAATCTTCGCATCTTTGATGACGAACAGGGAATCATGAACAAATCCATCCTCGAAGATGGAGGTGACATACTGGTAATTAGCCAGTTCACGCTTCACGCATCGACCCGGAAAGGCAATCGCCCGTCGTATATCAAAGCTGCCAAACCCGACACGGCCATTCCGCTTTACGAACGGTTTTGCAGCGAACTTACCCAGGCTTTGGGCAAAGAAATCGGTACCGGTGAATTTGGCGCAGATATGAAAGTAGAACTCCTGAACGATGGACCGGTAACCATCTGCATGGACACTAAAACCAAGGAATAATGACCATAGAAGAGGCACAGAAACAGGTCGATCAATGGATACGCCACTATGGTGTGCGCTATTTCAGCGAACTGACCAACATGGCCATCCTCACCGAAGAGGTAGGCGAATTGGCGCGTGTTATGGCGCGGAAATACGGCGATCAGTCGTTCAAATCGGGCGAAAAGGAGAATATCAGCGAGGAACTGGCCGATATCTTCTGGGTATTGGTTTGTATTGCCAACCAGACAGGTACCGACCTCACCCAGGCCTTCGCCGACAGTTTAGAAAAGAAAACCCAACGAGATAATAAAAGACATATCAATAATCCCAAATTGAGTGAGCATGGAAATGAATGAAACCCACCCAGACAAGTACGCAGCCATGTTGAGTAAGTACAACACCGGGCTGAACGATGCGGACATACAAGCAAAAGTGGCCGCTTTGATCGAGAAAAAAGTAGCGGAGAACAACACGGAAGCTGTAAAGAAATTCCTGTTCAACTGCATCGACCTGACTACGCTGAGCACTAACGACAGCGATGAAAGTGTGATGCGTTTCACCGAGAAAGTAAACAAGTTCGAAGAAGAATTCCCCGACCTGAAGAATGTGGCTGCCATCTGCGTATATCCCAACTTTGCACAGGTTGTAAGCGACACATTAGAAGTAGAGAACGTGAAAATAGCTTGCGTTTCGGCCGGATTCCCCTCCTCACAAACGTTTATCGAGGTGAAAATAGCCGAAACTGCCATGGCCATCATGGAGGGAGCCAACGAAATAGACATCGTGATCTCCGTAGGTAAATTCTTAAGCGGTGACTACGAAACCATGTGCGACGAGATACAGGAAATCAAAGATACCTGCGGCGAAAACCACCTGAAGGTGATCCTCGAAACAGGTGCATTGGAGACAGCCGAAAACATCAAGAAGGCTTCCCTCCTATCCATCTATGCCGGAGCCGATTTTATCAAGACTTCAACCGGCAAGCAACAACCTGCCGCTACTCCCGAAGCCGCTTACGTCATGTGTCAGGCTATCAAAGAATACCACGATGAAACGGGCAATAAAATTGGTTTTAAACCAGCCGGAGGAATCAATACTGTACACGATGCATTGGTATATTATACCATCGTTAAAGAATTACTGGGCGAAAAATGGCTTACCAACGAACTGTTCCGCCTGGGAACAAGTCGCTTAGCCAACCTGCTACTCTCTGATATCAAGGGACAGGAAGTTAAGTTCTTCTAAGAAAAAAACCATACAAAAAGGTGCTGTAGCTTTCCTGGAAAGTTA
Source organism: Bacteroides sp. (assembly GCA_031554665.1). Classification (GTDB taxonomy): domain Bacteria; phylum Bacteroidota; class Bacteroidia; order Bacteroidales; family Bacteroidaceae; genus Bacteroides. Next base: position 61,546 of record JAVBVA010000008.1, read on the forward strand.
CAGCACCTTTTGTATATGGTATTACCAACTTGAGTTTACAGCTTTACAGGCTGCCTCCAAGTGTTATTTCTCCCTTTCGACAAGATAAGTCAGATAGAGTTCTAAAGAAGCACGTATATCCGACGGTGGGAATGCATCTAACAAAGCCAATGCGCGCTCTTTGTATTCCAACACCTTTTGGAGTGCATAATCGATACCACCCTGTTGCTTGGCAAAGTCGATGAGTTCGGCAATTTCGTTTGCAGTTGCCTTTCCGGCCTTCACTTGTAAGGCAAGCGCTTTAGCCCGTTCATCGCCTGTAGAGATGAGTGCGTAGAGCACAGGAAGCGTCAGTTTTCCTTCCAGCATATCGTTCCCGGTGGGTTTCCCAATAGCAGAATTCTCGAAATAATCGAATATATCATCCTTGATCTGGAAACAGGTTCCGATGTACTCACCAAACTGCCGGGCAAACTCTACCTGCTGTCCACCGGCACCTACCGACAAGGCAGCTGATGTGGTACAGGCAGCAAACAAAGCAGCTGTCTTCTTGCGAATCACATCAAAATAAATCTCTTCGGAAAACGTCGGATTGCTCACATTCGACAGTTGAAGCAGCTCGCCCTCGGCAAGCTCCTGACCTAAACAGGATATCAATCGGATAATGGAATGATTCAGCGTCAATTCGGCATGCACCAGACTGGTAGCAAGCAGGTAATCGCCAACCAGAACAGCCACTTTATTGTTGAACATGGCGTTGACAGAAGATTGCCCGCGTCGTTCCGAACTTTCGTCCACTACATCATCGTGTACCAAACTGGCTGTATGAAGCAGTTCTAAAGAGACGGAAGCATACAGGGTTTCGGGTCGACAGCGTCCCAGCAACCGGGCTACCAACATAACAAGTACAGGACGCATCATCTTCCCATTCTTTTGCCGGATGTGTGCCAAAGCACTGTTAAGCAAAGGATTGGAGCCTGAAAGAGAGGCTTCAAACAAACGTTTGAATTCTTCCAATTCGGCCTCTATAGGTTGAATAATCACTGGTAAACGGTCCATGTACTTACAATTTGAGTGCAAAAGTAATAATAAAACATTGAATACAGTATTTTTTTGTATTTTTACCCTGAAAATTAGAAAAATTATGAATCAAAACAACAAACTCTTCCTGCTGGATGCCTACGCACTTATCTACCGGGCGTACTATGCATTCATCAAGAATCCGCGAATCAACTCAAAAGGTTTCAATACATCGGCCATCCTCGGCTTTGTGAATACGCTGGAGGATGTGCTGAAAAAAGAAAACCCTACGCATATCGGAGTAGCCTTCGACCCGTCGGGACCCACCTTCCGGCACGAGGCGTACGAGCAGTACAAGGCGCAACGCGAAGAGACTCCGGAGGTTATCCGCCTGTCTGTACCCATTATTAAAGAGATCATACGCGCGTACCACATCCCTATCCTGGAAATGCCGGGCTTCGAAGCGGACGATGTGATCGGCACACTGGCTACCGAAGCCGGACGACAGGGCATCGACACCTACATGATGACGCCCGATAAGGACTACGGACAGTTGGTAAGCGAACACGTGTTCATGTATCGCCCCAAGTATGGCGACAAGGAATTCGAGGTGATGGGCATAGAACAGGTAAAGGCGAAGTTCGACATCCAGTCGCCTGCGCAGGTGATAGACATGCTGGGACTGATGGGCGACTCATCGGACAACATTCCCGGCTGCCCGGGTGTGGGCGAGAAGACAGCCCAAAAACTCATCGCCGATTTCGGAAGCATTGAAAACCTACTGGAACATACCGACCAACTGAAAGGCGCGCTCAAAACAAAAGTGGAAACCAACCGCGAAATGATTCTCTTCTCGAAATTCCTGGCAACCATCAAAATTGATGTGCCGATCGAACTCGACATGCAGTCGCTCGTTCGTGAGCAAGCGGACGAGGCTGTCTTGCGGAAAATTTTCGAGGAGTTGGAATTCCGCACCTTGATAGATCGTCTCTTCCGGAAAGAAAGCGCGGCATCATCCGGCGGGAGCAGTCCGGCTTCCTCCGTTGGTGGTCAGGCAACTTCTTCGGGTAGCGCATCGTCTTCCGGGAAGAGCCATCCCCTCCCCTCTTCGGCCGGTCCGCTCTTCGACGGACAAAACGACCTTTTCCAAGGCGATTTCTTTGCAGAAAATGCGCCCGACTTCCCAGTTGAACCAAAAGAATCGAGCCTGTCGACGTTAAGTTCTGTTAATGCAGATTACCAACTCATTGATACAGAAGAGAAAAGAAACGATTTGATTCAAAAATTGCTTACAGCGGAAATTCTTTCGTTAGATACGGAAACTACCGGAACCGAGGCGATGGAAGCCGAACTGGTCGGGATGAGCTTTGCCATCGCCGAAAACCAGGCATTCTATGTCCCGGTCCCTGCCGACCCGACAGAAGCGCACAAACTAGTGAACGAGTTCCGCCCCGTCTTCGAAAATGAAAAATCGGAGAAGGTAGGACAAAATATAAAGTACGACATGCTCGTTCTTCAAAATTACGGAGTCGAGGTACGCGGCCGACTTTTTGATACGATGGTGGCGCATTATGTCTTGCAACCCGAACTTCGGCACAACATGGATTACTTAGCCGAAATTTATCTCGGTTATGAAACCATACACATCGAAGAACTTATCGGTCCCAAAGGAAAGAACCAAAAGAACATGCGCGACCTCCGTCCGGAGGAAGTCTACCTCTATGCTTGCGAAGATGCCGATGTAACATTGAAGCTGAAAAACATCCTCGAACGAGAATTGAAAACGAATGATGCCGAACGATTGTTCCGCGACATTGAGATGCCGCTCGTTCCGGTACTGGTCAACATCGAGAGCAACGGTGTGCTGCTCGACACGGAAGCGCTGAAACAATCGTCCGAACATTTCACCCGGCAATTGCAGGAGATCGAGCAAGAGATATACGAGCTGGCAGGTATGGAGTTCAACATAGCTTCGCCCAAGCAAGTGGGCGAAGTGCTGTTCGACAAACTCCGCATCCTGGAAAAACCCAAAAAGACGAAAACCGGACAATACGTCACCTCGGAAGAACTACTCGAAAGCCTGCGCAACCGCCACCCGGTGATCGGTAAAATTCTGGAACACCGCGGACTGAAGAAGTTGCTCGGAACCTACATCGACGCCCTGCCTCAACTGATCAGCCCGCGTACAGGAAGGATACACACCTCGTTCAACCAGACAGTGACTGCCACCGGACGCCTCAGCTCGAGCAATCCGAACCTACAAAACATCCCCATACGGGATGAAAATGGGAAAGAGATACGCAAAGCCTTCATACCCGACCCAGGCAGTGAGTTCTTCTCGGCCGACTATTCGCAGATCGAGCTCCGTATTATGGCGCACCTCAGCGAAGACAAAAATATGATCGATGCTTTCCTGAGCGGATACGATATCCATGCCGCTACAGCCGCCAAGATTTATAAGATAGATATACAAGAAGTCACCTCCGAGATGCGCCGGAAAGCAAAGACTGCCAACTTCGGAATTATTTACGGCATCTCTGTATTCGGTCTTGCCGAACGCATGAATGTAGATCGCAAGGAAGCCAAGGAACTGATCGAAGGTTATTTCGAAACTTACCCGCAAGTAAAGGCATACATGGATAAAAGTATCCAGGTAGCCCAAGCCAACGGCTATGTAGAAACCATCTTCCACCGGAAACGCTATCTCCCCGATATCAACTCGCGCAATGCCGTGGTACGGGGATACGCCGAGCGCAATGCCATCAATGCTCCCATCCAGGGAAGCGCCGCCGACATCATCAAGGTAGCTATGGCACGCATCTACGAACGCTTCCGCCACGAAAAGCTGAAAGCCAAAATGATACTCCAGGTACACGACGAATTGAACTTCAGCGTGCCGATGGAAGAGAAAGAGCGCGTGGAATACATCGTCATCGAGGAGATGGAAAAAGCATACCGCATGCATGTACCCCTGAAAGCCGACTGCGGATGGGGTCGCAACTGGTTAGAAGCGCATTGATTCTCAGCTTCTTAGCATTGATTACATACTGGGGAACCACTCATCACACAGGTTGAAAGTCTTCTGTCCACCCGGGTGTATAACCTTTGTACACCCGGGTGTAGAGAGGTTGTACATCCGGGTGTAGAAGGGCTGTACACCCGGGTGGACAGAAAACTTTCCAAGCACGAAACCAAGAGGATGATCCAATGTAAACGAAAGGATAATACTTGGAAAACGACCGGAACAAGCGAGGAATGTCTCCGGATCATAGCATCAAGTGCGTGGGAGGTGCGTGAGAGAAAATGAGGCTTCTCACGCACCTACAATGCCGATGAATAAAGGGTTTGAGCATAGGCGCGTGAGTGCGCGAGTACTTTTCAACATTTCTTGGGGAAAAAACCAAGAAAAGCTTCACATCACGAAAGTCAAATAAAATAGTTTCCTATTCCTTATTAATCTGATATTATTCGTACCTTTGCAGCCTGAATAATATTATAGAACAGGAATCACGAATGAGTCCACTGAACTTCACTCACATTCTGACACAGGCAGTCGATGAGCTATCGGACAGCGAATCATACAAAGGACTGTTTCACCAGCACAAGGACGGTGAACCCTTACCCTCTGCACGCGTATTGGGCGATATCATCGAGCTCGCACGTTCCATACTCTTTCCCGGATACTACGGCAACTCCACCGTCAACAGCCGTACCATCAAATACCACATTGGCGTCAACATTGAAAAGCTGTTCGATCTACTCTCGGAGCAGATCCTGGCAGGCCTTTGTTTTCAGGGGAATGACGAATGTTCCACGTGCAACGATTCGCGCCGGGAAGAGGCCGGCCGGCTGGCTGCCGAGTTCATCAGCCGCCTTCCGGAAATGCGCCGTATACTGGCTACCGATGTAGAAGCGGCCTACAATGGCGACCCCGCCGCCGATAGTTTCGGCGAAGTGATTTGCTGTTATCCGGCCATCAAAGCCATCAGCAATTACCGCATCGCCCACGAACTGCTTCAACTCGGCGTACCCCTCATCCCGCGTATCATCACCGAACTGGCTCACAGCGAGACGGGCATCGATATTCATCCGGGAGCAGTTATCGGAAGTTATTTCACCATCGATCATGGCACCGGCGTAGTAATAGGTGCTACCAGCATCATCGGCAATAACGTAAAACTGTATCAGGGTGTAACCCTCGGCGCCAAGAGCTTCCCGCTCGACGACGAAGGAAAGCCTATCAAAGGTATACTGCGCCATCCCGTATTGGAAGACAATGTGATCATTTATTCCAATGCTACCATCCTGGGACGCATCAACATCGGCAAAGGAGCCACCGTAGGCGGCAATATCTGGGTAACCGAAGATGTGCCAGCAGGTACCCGCATCGTACAATCCAAAGCTAAAAAATAGCTGCTACACCATAACACATAAACATACTTTTATCACTTTATGAGCGAACAATTTGAAATGATTGCCAAAACCTTCCAAGGACTGGAAGAGGTACTGGCCGAAGAACTAACTGCACTGGGAGCCAACGACATACAAATAGGTCGGCGCATGGTTTCTTTCACGGGCGACAAAGAAATGATGTACAAAACCAATTTCTGCCTGCGCACCGCTATCCGTATTCTGAAACCTATCAAGCATTTCGAAGCAAAGGATGCCGACCAGGTATACGATCAGATTAAAGCCATCAAATGGGAAGATATCCTGGACGTCAACAAAACATTCGCCATAGATGCGGTGGTGTTCAGTGATGAATTTCGCCACTCCAAATTCGTTTCGTACAAGGTGAAGGATGCGATCGTGGACTATTTCCGTGATAACTTCGGCAAACGTCCTTCGGTACGCATCAACAACCCCGATGTGTCGCTCAATATCCATATAGCACATACCACCTGTACCCTGTCGCTCGACTCCTCGGGCGAATCGTTACACCGTCGCGGCTATCGCCAGGAAGCAGTGGAAGCCCCTCTGAACGAGGTACTGGCTGCCGGAATGATTCTGATGACAGGCTGGCGCGGGGAGTGCGACCTGATCGATCCGATGAGTGGTTCGGGAACGATTCCCATCGAAGCGGCGCTCATCGCCCGCAACATCGCTCCGGGTGTGTTCCGCAAAGAGTTCGCCTTCGAGAAATGGACCGATTTCGATCAGGATCTGTTCGATGCCGTTTACAATGACGACTCGCAGGAACGTCCGTTCGAACACAAGGTGTATGCTTACGATAACAATCCGAAAGCCAACGAGATAGCCATGCGCAATATAAAGGCAGCGGGTGTATCGAAAGACATCGTGCTGAAGATTCAACCCTTCCAGCAGTTCGAGCAACCGGTGCGCAAGTCGATCATGGTAACCAACCCGCCTTATGGCGAACGCATCTCCACGAACGACCTCCTGGGCTTGTACCAAATGATCGGCGAACGGCTGAAACATGCATTCGTAGAAAATGATGCATGGGTACTCTCCTATCGCGAAGAATGTTTCGACCAGATCGGACTCAAACCCAGCAAAAAAGTACCACTGTTCAACGGTGCACTGGAATGCGAATTCCGCAAATACCAGATCTTCGGCGGGAAGTACAAGGACTTCAAGAGCGAAGAAAATGACGGCGACGAAGATTCCAGAGAACGGGCACCCAAAAGAGAATTCAAACCCCGCCGTGAAGAGGGAGAACGTAGCTTCTCGAACGACCGTAGACCGTATGATTACAAACCCCGCCGCACCGACAACGACCGTCCGGGCTACGGAAATCGCGAGCCTTACGAAAGAAAACAGAATGACAACCGGAACTACTCAAATGACAACCGGGAGTTCAGAAAAAGCTGGGAGCCGGAAAGGAATGACAAACCACGTAATTATGAAGCAGAGGATTAATGCATACACGTGGTTGCTCGCAGCGCTCATGACTTATATACCGAACACCCTGGCACAGGAGCTGAAAACACCTACGCTGGAAGATGTGATTCCGGGAGGGGCGACTTACCGCTTCGCCGAGAACCTGTACAACCTGCAATGGTGGGGCGATATCTGCATGAAACCGGGTGTCGACACATTGTTTGCCGTACAACCGGCTACAGGGAAGATATCCGTCATCGCTACGCGCGAAGCCGTCAACCGGGAATTGGAAGTACTCAAAGCCGGTAAGCTCACACACTTCTACACCGTAGAGTTTCCATGGGCCGACAAGAAACAAATGCTGATCAAACTCCCCAGCCAACACATTGTATATGACTGGGAGAAGAATCTGGTGGTTTCTACACGTTCGCCCAAAGGGAAGGCCGCTAATAAAGACTACTGTACAGCTACCGGAAACATGGCTTACACCATCGGAAACAATCTGTATGTGAACGATGCCGCCATCACCGAAGAGCCCGAAGGAGTTGTTTGCGGACAAACGGTTCACCGCAACGAGTTCGGTATCAACAAAGGTACGTTCTGGAGCCCGAAAGGCACGCTCCTCGCCTTCTACCGCATGGACGAACGCATGGTGACTCCATATCCGCTGGTAGACATCACCACCCGCATTGCCGAACTGAACAACATCCGGTATCCGATGGCGGGAATGACCAGTCATCAGGTCACTGTAGGTATTTACAATCCCACTACCGGCCATACCCTCTACCTGAAAGCAGGCGATCCGACCGACCGCTACTTCACGAACATCAGTTGGGCTCCCGATGAAAAGAGTCTTTACCTCATCGAATTGAACCGCGACCAGAATCATGCTAAACTCTGCCAATACCATGCGGAAACAGGCGAGCTAATGGCAGTTCTTCTCGACGAAACAAACCCCAAGTATGTAGAGCCCGATCAGCCAATCGTATTCCTTCCTTGGGACCACACACAGTTCATCTATCAATCGGAGCGCGACGGGTACAATCACCTCTACCTGTATGATGTGAAGGGAAAACTGCTTAAGCAGCTCACATCCGGTTCCTGGCTGGTACAGGAACTGATAGGCTTCGACGCCAAGAAGAGGGAACTGATCATTGCCTCTACGGAGAAATCGCCGTTACAAAGCAATCTCTTCCGGGTGAATATGAAAAACGGGCAACGTACCCTTATCGGAACGGCCGACGGAATACACCGTGCGCAACTGAGTGCATCGGGTACATACCTCATCGACACCTACTCCAATCCCACCGTACCACGAAATATCGACATTACAGATACCCGGAAAGGTAAAAGTGTGAACCTGCTCACAGCTGCCGATCCATACGCCGGATTCCGGATGCCTTCCGTAGAAACCGGAACGATCAAAGCCGCTGACAGGACTACCGATCTGCACTACCGTATCACCAAACCGGCTGATTTCGATCCCGGTAAGAAATATCCGGTCATCATTTACGTATATGGTGGCCCGCACGCACAAATGGTAACCAACGGCTGGATGAACGGCCTGCGCGGCTGGGACATCTACATGGCCAACAAAGGATACATCCTGTTCTCGCTCGACAATCGCGGAAGCGATAACCGCGGGTTAGCATTCGAAAGCGCCACCTTCCGCCAACTCGGCGTCGAAGAAGGAAAAGACCAGGTGAAAGGTGCCGAATTCCTGAAAACACTATCGTATGTAGATGGCAACCGCATCGGTGTGCATGGCTGGAGCTTCGGCGGACACATGACTACCGCCCTGATGCTTCGCTATGCGGATGTATTCAAGGTAGGCGTAGCCGGCGGACCGGTGATCGACTGGAGTTATTACGAAATCATGTATGGCGAACGTTACATGGATACACCGCAAAGCAATCCGGAGGGATACGAAAACAGCAACCTCAACAAGCTTGCCGGTAATCTGAAAGGCCGTTTGCTCCTCATACATGACGACCATGACGATACGTGCGTACCCCAACATACACTCTCATTCATGAAAGCCTGTGTAGATGCGCGCACCTACCCCGATCTTTTTATCTATCCGGGGCATAAGCACAATGTAGCAGGACGCGACCGGGTACATCTGCATGAGAAGATAACCCGATATTTTGAAGACAATTTATAACATAACTTATTTGTATGAAAGTACTTTTATTAGGTTCAGGCGGTCGAGAACATGCCATGGCATGGAAAATTGCCCAAAGTCCCAAAGTAGAAAAATTGTTCATAGCTCCCGGTAATGCAGGAACGGCTTCGGTAGGCGAAAATGTGGACATCAAAGCCACCGATTTCGAGGCATTGAAAGTCTTTGCCCTCGAAAGAGAAATCGATATGATCGTAGTGGGTCCTGAAGATCCGCTTGTACAAGGTATATTCGACTTCTTCAAGAGTGATATCACTACCAAGGAAATCGCCATCATCGGGCCTTCCCAGAAAGGTGCTCAACTCGAAGGAAGCAAAGAGTTCGCCAAAGGATTCATGCAACGCCATAACATCCCGACAGCACGCTACAAAAGTGTTACTGCCGAGACCATAGAAGAGGGACTGGAGTTTCTCGAAAGCCTCAACGCTCCGTATGTGCTAAAAGCCGACGGTCTTTGTGCCGGTAAAGGCGTACTGATTCTCAACACATTGGAAGAGGCTCAGAAAGAGTTGAAAGAGATGTTGAACGGAATGTTTGGCAACGCATCGGCAACAGTCGTTATCGAGGAGTTCCTGACCGGTATTGAGTGTTCGGTTTTCGTATTGACCGACAGTGAACATTACAAAGTACTCCCGGTAGCCAAAGATTACAAGCGCATCGGCGAAGGAGACAAAGGACTCAACACCGGCGGTATGGGTAGTATCAGCCCCGTTCCGTTTGCCAATAACGAGTTCATGGAAAAGGTACGCGAACGTATCATCGAACCCACTATCAAAGGTTTGCAGGAAGAAAGCATCCTATACAAAGGATTCATCTTCCTGGGCTTAATCAACGTGCAAGGCGAACCGATGGTCATCGAATACAACGTACGTATGGGCGACCCGGAAACGGAAAGCGTAATGCTCCGTATCCAGAGCGACCTTATTGATCTGTTCGAAGGTGTGTACAAAGTAAACCTCGACACCAAGACCATGATTATCGACCCACGCGTAGCTGCTTGTGTGATGATGGTAAGCGGTGGTTACCCCGAAGCCTACCAAAAGGAATACCCGATCACCGGTTTCAATCTGGCCGAAACCACCGACAGCATCCTGTTCCATGCTGGTACTACCGTGAAAGAAGGACGTATTGTCACCGACGGAGGACGCGTAATGGCCGTTTGCTCTTACGGTGATACCAAGCAGGAAGCCCTGGAGAAATGCTACAAAGTAACCGATATGATAAGTTTCGAGGATAAGAATTTCCGCCGGGATATCGGATTCGACCTTTAATACATGCGGAGCAAAAGATTACAACAACAAATAACTACAGGCAGATTCACCCTGCCTGTAGTTATATTTTCCTGCATTCTCTGTTGCGGGCTGACCAATCTTTTGCTTTTCCCTTTACCAGCCGGGGATATAGATTATCCATTCTGGAACAATATTCGTGCAATGCTTCCGGAGTGGAGCATTCCGGTCCTAAGTTTCGCCACATTTTCCATCATCGGATACTTCTTGATTGAAATCAACAACCGGTTCAGTATCATAGGAATAAGAGCTTCGGTGCAAACCTCCCTCTACTTCCTGCTGGTCATGGCCATTCCCTGGCTTTATGCTTTGCATGCCGGTTGTGTGGCAGCTGTCGCTCTGCTCTTCTCTATTTTTTTCTTGTTCAAGAGCTACCAACAGACGGCCCCGTCGGGCAACCTGTTCCACTCTTTTGTTTCCATGGGCATAGCCAGCTTGTTTTTCCCGCAGATACTCTATTTTGCTCCGCTGTGGTGGATTGCTTCTTACCGCTTTCAATCGCTTACCTTACGTAGTTTCTGCGCCTCGTTAATAGGTTGGAGTTTACCCTACTGGTTCCTTTTGGGGCATGCTTTTTATCACCAACAGATGGAACTGTTCTATCAGCCGTTCACGGAGCTGCTGACCTTCCATTCCATTCGTTTCATGACCGACATGCAGTTGCATGAGTTGGTTAATCTGGCTTATTTACTATTGCTGTTCATCGTCAGCTCCATTCATTGTATGGTTGCCGGTTATAAGGACAAGATACGCACACGCCTTTTCTTGAATTTCCTGATGCAACAAGGTTTGTTTTTCTTTATCTACATTTTGTTACAGCCCATTCAATTTGAAAATATACTGCCGCTGCTACTTATTCCCACCAGCATATTATCTGCTCATTTCTTCGGACTCACCAACAGCCGGCTATCCAACCTGTTCTTTATTGCAATGATGGTTGCACTCATTATCTTATACGCTTTCAATTTATGGATACTTTTATAGAAACGCTGACACAACTGCTTATAGACTGGGGATATTGGGGGGCATTCATTGCCTGTATGCTGGCCGGCAGCATCGTGCCGTTCACTTCGGAGGTGATTGTTGTTGCACTGATCGAGCTTGGGCTGGACCCGATGCTGATTCTCCTGTCGGCAACATTAGGCAACACGGTTGGCGGAATGAGTTGCTATTACATGGGCCGCCTGGGACGCGTAGACTGGATAGAGAAATACCTGAAAGTAAAGAAAGAGCGAGTAGACAAAATGCAGCAATTCCTGCAGGGGAAAGGCGCCCTGATGGCATTCTTTGCTTTTCTGCCTTTCTTTGGCGAAGTAATAGCCATCACGTTGGGCTATATGCGAAGCAATGTATGGCTCACCACTATTTCGATGTTCGCCGGTAAGCTGATTCGCTACATTGTGATTCTTCTGGTTGTGCAGGGCATTATTGAGTTAGTGTGGTACTAAAAAGAGAAACCCATGAAAAGAGTAATCGAACGAACTGAAGATGGAAGCTCTACACTCTTTGTACCCGAGTTGAACGAACATTACCACTCGGTAAAAGGAGCACGTACCGAGTCGCAACATATTTTCATAGACCTGGGATTGAATGCTTCGGAAGCAATAACCCCTCATGTACTCGAGATCGGGTTCGGAACCGGACTAAATGCACTTCTGACACTGGAAGCAGCAGAGAAGAGCCGGCGGAAAGTACACTATACCAGCATGGAGCTGTATCCCCTCGACTGGGATACCATCGAACCGTTGGGCTACAGCAACCACCCTCTTTTTAAAGAAATCCATATGGCTCCCTGGGGAAGGGATGTATGCATCACTCCCTATTTTACGCTGTGCAAATTGGAAGAAGACGCCACAGCTCCCACCAATCATTTATCGCAAATAACGGATGGTTATTACGACCTGGTCTATTTCGACGCTTTTGCTCCCGAAAAGCAACCGGAGATATGGTCACAAGAACTTTTTTCGAAAATTTATGTTCTATTAAACAGAGAGGGAATTCTCACTACCTATTGCGCCAAAGGTGCTGTTCGACGTATGCTTCAAACAGCCGGATTTACCGTTGAGCGGCTTCCAGGCCCTCCCGGAGGAAAACGAGAAATATTAAGAGCACAAAAAATACTTAAGTAATCTGTTTCAGTATGAAAAAATACGCCATCTATGCATGTATACTCCTGTTGACCGGATGTATCGGACAATCAGGAAAAGGTGACAAACCAGTTATCACCGTAACAATTGAACCACAACGTTACTTTGCCGAAGCTATTGCAGGCGACAAATTTACGATTGAAACGCTGGTACCTAAAGGAACCAGTCCGGAAACGTATGACTTGACCACCCTACAGCTACAAAAGCTAAGCAAAAGCAAAGCTTACCTGCGTATCGGGTACATTGGGGTAGAGCAAACCTGGGGCAAGCGATTGGTAGAAAACGCGCCCAAGCTGGAGACATTCGATACATCCAAAGGCATTAATCTCATCTATGAGTCCGGACATTCTCATGGAAGCCATCAACATATAGGCAGTGCCGATCCGCATATATGGAACTCTGCCACCAATGCATTGATCATTGCCAATAACACCTATCAGGCTCTTGTCAGCCTGGACCCGGAAAACGAGACGTATTTTGCCGCCCGACGTGATTCGCTATGCGCCAGGATTCTCAAAACCGATACACTCATCCGCCAGGAACTAACATCTCCTGATGCGACGCATGCATTCATTATTTATCATCCGGCGCTCTCCTACTTCGCACGTGATTACGGGTTAACCCAGATTCCGATTGAAGAATCGGGCAAAGAGCCCTCTCCTGTCCACCTGAAAGAGCTGATCGATCAGTGCAGGATTGAGAATGTACGCGTTATTTTCATACAACCGGAATTCGACAAGCGCAATGCAGAAATTATCGCCAACGAAACAAAAACCCGCCTGGTACCCATTAATCCGTTGAGCTATGAATGGGAAGAAGAGATGTTGCAAATCGCGAAAGCATTAGCCACCCCTTGATACCGATATGAACCAACCCATCATTCAAGTCGAACAACTAAGTGCAGGATATGACCACCGCACCGTCATACATGATATCAACCTACAGGTATATGCCCGTGATTTTTTAGGTATCATCGGTCCCAACGGTGGTGGTAAAACGACGTTGATCAAATGTATCCTCGGTCTGCTCCGTCCTGATAGCGGAAACATACGATTCTTCTGCAACGGCAAGCAAGTCGATAGTATTACGATGGGGTATCTTCCGCAATACAGCTCCATCGACCGCAAATTCCCCATTTCTGTCGAAGAGATGATCCTGTCCGGACTTAGCGTCAAGAAATCGCTGACCAGCCGGTTTACTGCCGAACACCGGGAAAAAGTACAAGCCATCATCACCCGCATGGGATTGGAAGGGCTCGAGCGACGTTCGATCGGGCAGCTCAGCGGCGGGCAACTTCAGCGGGCCTTACTGGGAAGAGCCATTGTATCCGACCCGGCCATCGTGATACTCGACGAACCGAGCACATATATCGACAAGCAGTTCGAGGCGCGTCTGTACCAGCTTCTGACCGAGATCAATCAGGAATGTGCCATTATTCTCGTGAGTCATGACATCGGTACGGTATTGCAGAATGTCAAATCCATCGCTTGTGTGAACGAGACACTCGACTATCATCCCGCCACGGAAGTTACCAGCGAATGGCTGGAAAAAAGTTTTCATTGTCCTATCGAGGTATTAGGACATGGGGCTATTCCGCACCGCGTACTGGGCGAACACTCCCACCGGCATTAAGCTTTAAAATAAAAGAATAGCCCGGCAAGTAGTTACAGTTTCTTAATTACTTACTTTCCAACACATATTTTTTAATTTTAATAGTATCTTTGCCGCCACGTAATACGTTAATCAATAAACAACTATAGTGTTAATGAAGCAGTACAAGACCGTAAACAACCTGGTGGGTTGGCTTACTTTTCTTATCGCTGCCACGGTCTATTGTCTTACAATAGAACCGACGGCAAGTTTTTGGGACTGTCCCGAGTTTACTACTACCGGCTATAAACTGGAAATCGGACACCCTCCCGGTGCACCTTTCTTCATGTTAACGGCCAACCTTTTCACTCAATTTACATCCGATCCTACGCAAGTAGCCAAAATGGTAAACTATATGAGCGCCCTCATGAGCGGCGCCTGTATACTGTTCCTTTTCTGGAGCATCACGCATCTGGTTCGTAAACTCGTTGTAAAAGATGAGAACAATATCACTAACGGCAACCTGATCACCATCATGGGTTCCGGATTGGTGGGAGCATTGGTATATACATTCAGCGACACCTTTTGGTTCAGTGCGGTGGAGAGTGAGGTGTATGCATACTCTTCCCTGTTTACTGCGGTCGTCTTCTGGCTCATCCTGAAGTGGGAAGACGTAGCCAACGAGCCCCATTCGGACCGCTGGCTGATTCTGATTGCTTACCTTACCGGATTGAGTATCGGCGTGCATTTGCTCAACCTGCTCTGCCTGCCCGCTATTGTGCTGGTATATTACTACAAAAAGAATCCGAATGCTAATGCCAAAGGCTCATTACTGGCGCTGCTCGGTTCGGGCATACTGGTAGCTGCCGTACTTTACGGTATCGTACCGGGCGTAGTGAAAGTAGGCGGATGGTTCGAATTGCTCTTTGTGAATAAGCTGGGCATGTCGTTCAACACAGGCGTCTTTGTATACATCATAGTGATGGCTGCGATCCTTATCTGGGGTATTTACGAGAGCTTTACGGAAAAGAGCCGGGGACGCATGTGCATCTCTTTTGTTGCTACCGTGGCTATTCTGGGTATCCCGTTCTACGGACACGGCGCCAGCAGCATTGTTATTGGACTGGCAGTTATTGCTTTGCTACTGTTGTACCTCAACCCCGGCGTGCAAGCTAAGATCAAAGAGAAATATCGCATCTCGGCCCGTACCCTGAATACATCTCTGCTATGTACTTTAATGATTATCATAGGATATTCTTCGTATGCACTGATCGTCATACGTTCCACAGCCAATACACCCATGGACCAGAACTCTCCGGAGGATATCTTCACCCTGGGCGAATACCTGGGACGTGAGCAATACGGCACACGCCCGTTGTTTTACGGTCCGGCTTTCTCATCCAAAGTGGTGCTCGATCCGGTAGACGACCGGTACTTAGCTCCGCGCGAAAAAGACACAGCAACGAAGTTCGTCCGCAAGGAAAAGACTACGGAAGGCGAAAAAGATTCGTACATCGAACTGCCGGGACGCGTAGAATACGAATATGCTCAAAACATGCTCTTCCCACGTATGTACAGCAGCACTCATGCTAAGCAATACCATGACTGGCAAAACATCAAAGGGCACGATGTACCTTACGATGAAGGGGGTAGAATGGTGATGGTAAACATTCCTACACAATGGGAAAACATCAAATTCTTCTTCTCTTACCAGCTCAATTTCATGTACTGGCGATACTTCATGTGGAACTTCGTCGGTCGGCAGAACGATATCCAAAGTACCGGCGAAATCGAACATGGCAATTGGATCACTGGATTCAATGTGATTGATAAATGGCTGGTAGGCGACCAGACTCTACTTCCGAAAGAGCTGAAAGAGAACAAAGGACACAATGTGTTCTACTGTCTCCCCCTGTTGCTTGGTATTTTCGGCTTATTGTGGCAGGCTTACAAAGGACAGCAAGGAATCCAGCAATTCTGGGTAGTCTTCTTCCTGTTCTTCATGACAGGTATTGCTATTGTACTCTACCTCAACCAGACTCCACTCCAACCACGTGAACGTGATTATGCATACGCAGGCTCGTTCTATGCATTTGCTATCTGGATAGGATTGGGAGTGGCCGCCATCATTGAGTGGTTGCGGAATACCTTCAAGATGAAGGAAGAAGTGGCAGGTATCCTGGCTACCGTGCTTTGCATACTGGTTCCCATCCAGATGGCCGGACAAACATGGGACGACCATGACCGCAGCGGTCGTTATGTAGCACGTGATTTCGGACAGAACTACCTGATGTCGCTTCAGGAGAGCGGTAACCCGATTATCTACACCAATGGAGATAACGATACCTTCCCGTTGTGGTACAATCAGGAGACTGAAGGATTCCGTACCGATGCCCGCACCTGTAACCTCAGTTACCTGCAAACCGATTGGTACATCGACCAGATGAAGCGCCCGGCTTACGACTCGCCGTCGCTGCCCATTACCTGGGACCGCGCGGAGTATGTGGAAGGCGTCAACGAATACATTCCCATTCGCCCGGAATACGGCAAAGAAATAGACAAGATCTATGCACAGGTAGACAGCAGCGGTAATGCGAAAGAAATGCAGAATATACGTGACATGTGGGGCGAAGACCCGTATGAGTTGAAGAATGTCCTGAAATACTGGGCACGTTCGCAAGACGAAGGGCTGCGTGTGATACCTACCGACAGTATTGTTGTGAAGATAGACAAAGAAGCCGTACGACGCAGTGGTATGAAGATACCCGAAGCATTGGGCGACTCCATACCCGACTACATGCACATCTCACTGAAGGGTAAGCGCGCCTTGTACAAGAGCGAACTCATGATGCTGGAAATGCTGGCCAATGCCAACTGGGAACGCCCCATCTATATGGCTATCACCGTAGGGCAGGAAAACCAGTTGAATATGGGTAATCATTTCGTACAAGAGGGACTTGCTTATCGCTTCACTCCATTCGATACCGAAAAGCTGGGAAGCAAGATCGATAGTGAAAAAATGTATGACAATCTGATGAACAAATTCAAGTTCGGAGGCATTGATAAAGAAGGCGTTTATCTGGACGAAAACGTATTGCGCATGTGTTATACTCACCGACGCACTTTCGCCCAACTCATCGGGCAATTGATGAAGGAAGGTAAGAAAGACAAAGCGCTGGCAGCATTGGATTATGCCGAAAAAATGATACCGGCATTCAATGTTCCTTACGATTGGCAAAACGGTGCATTCCAGATGGCAGAAGCCTACTATCAACTTGGAGAGATAGAAAAGGGAGACAAGATTATGGACGAACTGGCTAATAAGTCGGTGGAATATATCACTTGGTATTTAAGTCTGAGCGAATCCAAATTAATCATTTCGATGCGCGAATTGGAATATCATTTCCAATTACTCAAAGCGGAAATAAATATCATGAAAGAATACAAGTCGCCCAAAGCTACTCACTACGAGAAGAAGTTAGATGAGTTATTTAACATGTACGACGAGAAAGTAAAAGAATAGAATAGACCTACGATGTTCATAGAACAACCACCCTGGTTCTTCCGGATGATTTACCCGCAGGCAATCTTCCGGATGGACCCCAACGAGAAAGCGGTTTATCTGACATTTGACGATGGACCTATCCCCGAGGTTACCCCTTGGGTGTTGGAGCTATTGGACAAATACGGTATCAAAGCCACTTTCTTTATGGTAGGTGAGAACATACATAAACATCCGGACATATTCCAAATGGTCATCGAACGCGGACACCGCATCGGCAATCATACTTACAACCACATACGTGGATTTGAGTATACAGCCCCCCGGTATCTGGAGAACACCGATCTGGCCAACCGTGACATGCATACCGATCTGTTCCGCCCGCCACACGGGCACATGGGACCACGCCAGTATAACACATTGAAGAAGCACTACCGCATCATCATGTGGGATCTGGTAACACGTGACTACAGTAAGAAACTCCGCGGGCCGCAAGTATTCACCAACGTGAAACGGTATGTACGCAACGGGTCGATCATTACCTTCCATGATTCTTTAAAATCATGGGTTAACGGTAATTTGCAATACGCTCTCCCCCGTTCACTCGACTATCTGATTGCAGAGGGATATGAGTTCAAATTACTTTAAGATAAGTATGAATGGTTCGAAATTACATAGTGAACAGATTAAAGCCGAGGCCCTGCGTCTCGGCTTTTCTGCCTGTGGCATCGCCCCTGCCCGGCCGGTGGATCATACTACTACCGGCTTCTTCCGTCGCTGGCTGGAAGATGGGAAACAGGCCGGTATGGTATATATGGCCAATCACGAAGAGAAACGACTCAACCCGCAACTGCTGCTCGAAGGCACCCGTAGCATCGTCTGTGTAGCGCTCAACTACTACCCTGCCCGGTTTCTGCCCGACAACACCTACCAGCTTGCCTGGTATGCGTACGGAAAAGACTACCACGATGTAATGAAGAGCAAACTCACCGAACTACAAGTCTTCATCGCCAGGCTATCCCCTCTCCCACTTCAAAGCCGTATCTTCAGCGATACCGCCCCGGTACTCGAACGTTACTGGGCACAGCAGGCAGGCATTGGCTGGATCGGAAAAAACACGCAATTAATCATTCCGCAAGCAGGTTCCTGCTTCTTTCTCGGAGAGATTTTTCTGGAAGCCGAAGCCGATACGTACGATGAACCACAAGAGAACCGGTGCGGTACTTGTACACGTTGTCTCAACGCTTGTCCTACCAACGCGTTGGAGGCGCCATATTTGCTCAATTCCGAAAGATGCTTGTCTTACCTCACCATTGAACATCGCGGAGCTTTCTCGCCGAATACGGGCCTTAAAACAGGAAACAAGATATATGGATGCGACGATTGCCAGAAGGCGTGTCCATGGAACCGGTTTGCCGTACCTTGCAGTACGCCCGAACTTCAACCTTCGGAAGCGTTTATGGAGATGAAAAAGGAGGATTGGGAGCAACTTACAGAAGAACAATACAAGCAGCTATTCAAAGGAAGCGCCGTGAAACGAGCCAAGTACGAAGGGTTGATGAGAAATATTACCACTGCTTCCGGTAAGGAACAGGAAAAGGATATGGGCTCTCCCTGCGAACATCGCGTATAAACAACAACAGGCTACCCTGACAAAGAGCAGCCTGTGTTGTTTCCATATATCGGATAATTACTTTACCAAAGCATTACTTTACAGTCACCACCAGCGGCGTACGTACATTCTGTGCAAAGGCAGCCATATACTCGTTCCACGCTTCGGGAGTCTTGATGTCTGCTTTGTCCCAGGCAGAACCAAAGTAATAGGTGTATTCGCTACCCGGTTGGTATTCGCTGATAGCCAGCACATGACCATCGGCACCACCGCGCAGTTCTTTCTTTTCCTGTTCGGAGAACAGCACTGATTTGGCTTCTTTCACCGGAGCCGGGAAAGCAGCGCCTACGAAGATCTTACCGTTGTTATTGTTCACATTGTCCGTCGGATCTACATACGTGATGTAACCGTTGGCAGCTTCTGTTGCCACAGTACCGTTCGGTTCGTGAAGCACGAAACCCGTAGCTACCGGCATGGCTTCTTTCAGGTTGTTGTAAGTGATCACAGCTTTGTTGAGGTGCGAACCGGCATCCAATGATACCAAGCGTGATTCAACTACGGTAGAATCACCTTTCACAGTCATCGGATTATATTCCAGCTTCACGGTGAAACGCAACGGACCATTGTCCAGTATTTCGAATGTCTTGTAGCAATACGGATAGAGAATCGCATCGCCATCCATCAGCGCAGCCGTACCGCCACCGAGTGTCGGGCCTACTTTGTAGCAGTCCAGGCCGTTGCCATGGTCTACGTGGTACGAAACCGACTGGTAGAGTTCATTGGCAGCCTTCGGGTCAGTCTTTCTCAGTTCGGCGATCTTTTCTTTCGTTTCCGGGTTCAACTCGCTGGCATAGCGGGCTTCCACTACCGGTTCTTTGGTGTTGTATTTCGTCCATACATCGTAACCGAATGCACGTTCGCCGCTGGCTTGCAAAGCCGGTCCGTAGGCACGGAAAGCCACCAGGTCGTTCTCCCAGGCAATGTCGTCCACACGTTCGGGATAGTGCTTGCCACAAGCTATCACATCCATCTCCATGGGTGTTCCTGCCTGAATGGTATACACGGCTTCTCCGTTGGCTTTCACCGTTACGGGGAAAATCACTTTTTCGTCATAGGTCAGCTGGTACGGAATCTGTTGTCCGTCTGCATTGAGCACAATAATCTGAGCCGTATCCGCCAACTGCAGTTTGGCAGAGATGTCGCTCATGGGAACTTCCACCATCTCACCGCTACGATCGGCACCCAACGGGTTGGTAACGGTCACCGTCACTGTCTTGGCTTCGTTGCAGGCAAAACAGATCAGGGCAATAGCCACTAAGGAAAAAAGCTTCTTCATTTGCTGTGTTTTTTAAAGTTATCTTAAACTTGAAAAGGGCGGAGTACTCCCCCGCCCTATTGATTCACCGTTTCTTATTATTTCGGTTGCTTGCCGATGTATGCCAGGATACCACCATCTACGTACAGGATATGTCCGTTAACGAAGTCAGAAGCATCTGATGCGAGGAATACAGCCGGTCCTGAAAGATCTTCCGGAGTTCCCCAACGAGCAGCCGGAGTCTTGGCGATGATGAACGAATCGAACGGATGGCGTGAACCGTCGGCCTGAAGTTCGCGCAGCGGAGCGGTTTGCGGCGTAGCAATATAGCCCGGACCGATACCGTTACACTGGATGTTGAATTCACCGTATTCAGAAGCGATGTTCTTCGTCAGCATCTTCAAACCGCCCTTGGCAGCAGCATAAGCCGATACGGTTTCGCGACCCAACTCACTCATCATGGAGCAGATGTTGATGATCTTTCCGTGGCCTTTCTGGATCATTGAAGGGATAACGGCTTTCGATACGATGAACGGACCATTCAAGTCGATGTCGATAACCTGACGGAACTCGGCAGCCGACATTTCGTGCATCGGGATACGCTTGATGATACCGGCATTGTTCACCAGGATATCGATCACGCCTACTTCTTTCTCAATCTGGGCAACCATAGCGTTCACTTGTTCTTCGTTTGTAACGTCGCACACGTAACCTTTGGCTGTGATACCATCGGCAGCATACGCAGCGATGCCTTTGTCAACCAGCTCTTGTTTGATATCGTTGAACACGATTGTTGCACCTGCTTGAGCGTATGCAGAAGCCAAAGCATAACCAATTCCGTAAGAAGCACCCGTAACGAGGGCTACTTTACCTTCTAATGAAAAGTTTACCATAATACTGTAATAATATTGATTTGTTAGTTCGTTATTTAATATCTGTAATCAGCGAGAAGTCCTGATCGCCGTAGTCGAGGTTTTCGCCTCCCATACCCCAGATGAAGGTATAGTTGTGCGTAGCGGCAGCCGAGTGGATAGACCATTCGGGCGACAGTACTGCCTGGTCGCCTTTCATCCAGATGTGACGGGTTTCGTCTACCTCGCCCATGAAGTGGCAAACGGCATGTTCGGCCGGTACTTCGAAGTAGAAGTAAGCCTCCATACGACGGCTGTGAACGTGCGCCGGCATGGTGTTCCATACGCTTCCCGGAGCCAGTTCGGTCATCCCCATCTGCAACTGGCAGGTAGGCAATACCTGGTTCACGAGCATCTTGTTGATGTTACGGTGGTTCGATCCTTCGAGCGAGCCCATTTCGGCTACTACGGCATCAGCTTTCGTTACTTTCTTATCGGGGAAATTGCGGTGAGCGGTGAGTGAGTTGAAGTAGAACTTGGCAGGATTCTGCGCATCTTTGCTTTCGAAAGTCACCACGCGGTCGCCCGAACCTAAGTAAAGGGCCTCTTTATAGTCGAGTTCAAATACGGTATCACCGGCTTTCACTACGCCCGGGCCTCCTACGTTGTAGATACCCATTTCGCGACGGGTGAGGAAAAAAGGAGCTTTCAGCGGATCGATGGCTTCGAGTGTCAGCACTTCGCCTACCGGCAGAGCGCCACCCACTACCATACGGTCATACATAGAGTACACCATGTTCACTTCGTTGGCAGTAAATACTTTCTCAATCAGAAAATCGCGGCGAATTCTCGCGGTGTCATAGCTCTTTGCATCTTCCGGATGCGCGGCATAGCGGATCTCGTAATTCGTTTTCATACACTTATATTTTTATATGGTTATTATAATCGGTGCCAAATGTATGTCGTTTGCGTACACGGTGCAAAAATAGGAAAAGAAAATGGGATTCCATTACAATTTTGTCCCGATTCTTTTGCAATATAGTCCAATTCTGAGGTAAAAGTTGTTGTTTAACATTTAATAATACGAAGGGGAAGGATTTCTCACTCAATACCAAGGCGGCAATAGCGGAAGTTAGCAAGATAGCAACTGTACTAACTTTGGTGTTAGCCTGTCTTCTCTCCTATGCGATAAAATGGATTTGATTCGCCATTCACCATTTTTTTCGACTTACCAGTCTGAATACGTGTTGATTATCCGATGGTGAATGCCATTTTTATTCACCATTGATTCACCATTTTCCAGGGTATCCACCATTTCTACCCTTACCCTACCGAATGTGCAACAGGTAGTCAACGCACAAAATGCTAATCAATATTGTACTTTTGCTTACGGATAGAAAGTTTCACCCGGATTGAAACAAACTGTTTCATGCTACTGAAACAAGTTGTTTCATCCTTTGAAACACTTTGTTTCTCGGTGTGAAACACTCTGTTTCTCGTAGAGCAACACCCTGTTCCACTACGAGAAACAGAGTATTCCGCCGGATGAAACAAAATGTTATGTCGGCAGAAACAGAATGTTATATCGCTTGGAACCACTCGCTACATCCTGAGACGGTTCCCTTCGCCTCCGGGGAAAAACGGAAACAAAAGCGAACACAAAAAGCCCCGACTCGTTAGAATCAGGGCTTTTTATGTTGTCTCATAAGGATTCGAACCTTAACAAACAGAACCAAAACCTGTTGTGCTACCATTACACCATGAGACAAACTTGATGCTTTCTGTTAAAAAGCGGTGCAAAGATAGGGGTATATATTGAATCCTCCAAATATTTCTTTCAAAATTTTACTTTGCAATGAGCAAGTAGTAGTTTTTCTTGCCTCGTTGAACGAGCAGATACTTGCCATTCAGCAAATCGGCTGTCGTAATTACTTGGTCGAAAGCAGCCAGTTTCTCTTTATTGAGCGACACACCTCCACCTTGTACCAGCTTACGCATTTCGCCTTTGGAAGGGAATACAGCTGCACTATCTACAAACAAATCGACCGCTTTCACGCCTTCTGCCAAGGCTTCGGGAGAAACTTCGAACTGCGGAACACCTTCGAACACGGCCAGCAACGTATCTTCATCCAACTTCTTCAACACATCAGAAGTAGCGTTGCCAAACAAGATTTCAGATGCTTCTACGGCAGCATTGTAATCGTCCTCGGAGTGTACCATGATGGTAACTTCCTTCGCCAGACGTTTCTGCAACACACGCAGGTGGGGAGCAGCTTGCTGTTCGGCTATCAGGGCATCGATTTCTTCTTTCGGAAGCGAAGTGAATATCTTGATATAACGCTCGGCATCAGAGTCGCTTACATTCAACCAGAACTGGAAGAACTTGTAAGAGGATGTGTAACGGGCATCGAGCCATACATTGCCCGATTCGGTCTTGCCAAACTTACCACCGTCGGCTTTCGTAATGAGCGGACAGGTAAGGGCAAACGCCTCGCCGCCATTGCTGCGACGAATGAGTTCCGTACCTGTAGTGATGTTACCCCACTGATCCGATCCACCCATCTGCAGGCGGCAGCCTTTGGTTTCGTATAGGTGCAGGAAGTCGTATCCTTGCAGGAGTTGGTATGTAAATTCAGTGAATGAAAGTCCGTCACGAGCCTCACCGTTCAGGCGTTTCTTCACCGAATCCTTTGCCATCATGTAATTGACCGTGATGTGCTTACCTACCACACGGCAGAAATCAAGGAAGTTGAAATCCTTCATCCAGTCGTAGTTATTCACCAACTCAGCACGGTTGGGAGCATCCGATTCGAAATCAAGAAATTTACCCAGTTGCTTTTTGATGCTATCCTGGTTATGACGCAACGTAGCCTCGTCGAGCAGGTTACGCTCGGCCGATTTACCCGACGGGTCGCCGATCATTCCGGTTGCCCCACCGATAAGCGCCAACGGCTTATGACCGCAACGTTGCAGGTGACGGAGCATCATCACACCGCACAAGTGACCGATGTGCAGCGAGTCGGCCGTCGGATCGATGCCCAGATAAGCAGTCACCTGTTCTTTCATCAGTAACTCCTCCGTGCCCGGCATTATATCGTGCAACATTCCACGCCATCTTAATTCTTCTACAAAATTCATCGTTCTATCAGTTAATTGTTTTCGAAATTTTCGGGGCAAAAGTACGACACATTCTTCAAAGAAACAAACAATTAGTCAGGAAGATATGTCATGAGAAGTAAGAATGACAGATCAGACGCCTAATAAAGAATGTACATTCAGGTGTAACTGCGCAGCCAGTTCTTCCATCGAAACCGACCGGACGGCAGCTGCATGCTCATAGACAGAGTGAATATCTACACCACTATCATCAGTTTCGAGCAACAGGCGATCTGCCGGAACAACCCGCAACGCCTCTTCATTGCAACGAATGCCAAAAGAGAGATAGAATCCCAACGCAACAGCCTGTAAGGCAGCTTCCGGCTTACCACGGAAACCATGCAACATCCACGGCATGATGTATCCGCCCTTCTTCCGAAGCGAAAGCAACACATCCGTAGCCCGCACATTGTGTACAATCACAGGCTTGCGCAACTCTTCAGCTATATGCACCTGACGAAGAAAGAGGCGTAGCTGAGCTTCCCACATTTCGCCTTGCATACTCTTGCCTGAGCCGTCCTCGCCGTCACGTACACCCTTATCCAATCCGCACTCACCAACAGCAAGCACCTGCGGATGCACGGCACACAGACGAAATGCCTCCCAATCGAGATCCGCTTCCTGCTCCACATCCCACGGATGTACGCCTACCGAATACCATCCTCCTGCAACAGGAGCGAACGATGCCGGATAACGGATATTCACAAGTTTCTGCGAAGAACCGCCCTCCAAAGTATGTGTATGTATATCGAAGAGTTCCATAAAGAATGATTAAGGAACAGGATCATACCCTGAGCCACCCCAGGGATGGCAACGCAAAATGCGGCGAACCGCCAGATAGAGCCCTTTTAGCGGACCATGTTTCTTTATAGCCTCAATGGCGTATTGCGAACAAGTAGGCGTAAACCGGCACGAGGGTGGGGTAAGAGGGGAGATGCATGCCCGGTAAAAGTAGATGGGCAAAAGTAGCAGGAAGGAGAAAAAACGTTTCATGATATCTTCTCACAAATCCGCGCCAGCAATGTTCTCATTTTATCTTCTATCTGCAAGGAAGAAACCAGTTCGTCCGACAAATAAATGAAAGCGATGGCCAGGCGCTGCTCTTTTCCTTCGAGCAGGCTGAGAAGTTCGTGTTTATTCTTGCGATAAGCCTCACGTACCTGGCGCTTCACCCGGTTGCGCTTCACGGCCCGCTTGAATCTTTTTTTAGGAACACTGATAAGAATGGATGCCGCCACTTCCTGCTCCTGGGCAGGCATATAGACCACACGCAGAGGATAGATGGAGAACGAACGGGAGGCCCCGCCTGCAAACATCTTCTCAATCAAGATCTTACTCTTGATTCTTTCTTCCTTACAAAGCGTATTCACGGCCATATCATCAAGCAAGAGATAAAAATTTAGCGGTTAGTCATCAACAACGAAAGAGTGCTCTCTGTTGCTAATCACCAACCGCTAAACGCTATTATTGGTTATTTTCCTTTGTTATTCTCTTTGATAAACAGCTCCAATGCAGCTGTCATAGAGGGAGCCTGTACGGTAGGAGCTTCCAGGTCGAGACGAAGACCGGCATCACGTACAGCTTGTGCGGTAGTCAGGCCGAATGTACCGATCTTGATATCTTTCTGGTCGAAATCCGGGAAGTTTTTCTTCAACGAAGTCACTCCGGCAGGGCTAAAGAACACCAGCATGTCGTAATCAAATTCTTCATCCGGGGTAAAGTCATTGCTCACCGTACGGTACATGACTGCCTCGCTATGTTGAATGTGATGTTTGTCCAACATGTTTTTAATTTCGTCCGTATGTATATCGGACATCGGAGTGAAATACTTTTCCACCTTGTGCTTGATGATAAAGGGCAGAAGATCTTCCACCTTTCCGGTAGCACCGAAAAAGATCTTACGTTTGCGATACTGAACGTACTTTTGAATATAAAGTGCCACAGCCTCAGTTACACAAAAATACTTCATAGTCTCGGGTATGGAAACGCGAAGTTCCGTACAGAGATTGAAGAAATGATCGATCGCGTGACGCGAAGTGAAAATAACAGCAGTATGATCCGGAATAGAAACCTTCTGCTGTCTGAATTCTTTAGCAGAGACGCTCTCAACCTTAATAAACGGACGGAAATCTATTTTTACTCCATATTTTTCCGCTATGTCGTAATAGGGAGATTTCTCTGACGCAGGCTTAGGCTGCGACACAAGTACTTTTTTAATTTTCAATTGTCCTAAAATTTGATTACCAACAATTCATTAAGTTTTATCAAGCCCTGATATACCATGAAACAAGGCATGATTTCAAGGGCACAAAAGTACACAATTAATAGGAAAAGCCCGAAAATATTATCGAAAAAAAGCTTTATCCACTTGTAAAACACCAATAATTTTGTGAAAATTACCAAAACAAGCCCGATAACAACCAAAGAAGTAAGACTCAAATCGAAATATACAAGGAGTAAAGCAAATGGGAAAAGCAAGAATCCGGTAAAATAAACAAGCGAGAAATAAGATGACATCCACAGATCCGACCTCGTTTTGTCAAGAAATATCCAACACAAAAAGGAGTAAAGGACCCATTTTATCAACAAGTAAGCCAACGAAAATCCGATATAGGCAGCAAGCAATAAGTGCGGAGAAATGCCACTCACCAACGAGGGCTGCACATCAATGAAATAATTGAATATTACGACTCCCCCAAGTACACACGACTGCCCCAGCAACAGTAAAAGGAAACGAACTTCACCGCTGGTAGACGCAGCAAAAAAGCTAGTCCGTTCGCGATGGAATGCGAATCCTTTCATCATATCCGAAAGCAATTTCTTACTACGCGCCAGGGTTAATGCCAACAGTACAAAACAACAAAGTAGCACAAGTGCTATGCAGTTATCCGTACGGGGAGAGTAAGGGAGTAGATCGGCATCCATCCCGGATACGAATGCATGCGACGAATAATGCGGCGTTAGATTCAGGGTATCTTCAGGTGCAAATTCCAACTGGACTAACGGAGAAATTGTATCGGCAGGAATGCTCATATTGCTGCAAATTTGCGAATGGAAGTATCCCAAACCGGCACAGTGTGAATAAGCTCGATAGCCTCTTCGGGCGTCCGGGCTACATGCCAGATATCACCGTGACGCCGGCGCATGAAGTTTTCGTCAATAGCTTTCTGCAGCATCTCCAACAACGGATCAAAGAAACCGCTCGTATTCAGGATTACGACAGGATTGAGGTAAAGTCCCAGCTGCTTCCAGGTAATGATTTCGAGTAGTTCTTCCAGGGTTCCGCAACCACCGGGCAAGGCAATAACCGCATCGCTCAGATTGGCCATCATCTGTTTGCGCTCATGCATACCACCGACTTCAATGAGTTGTGTCATTCCGGAGTGTTGCCAGCCTTGTTCAACCATAAACGTAGGAATCACTCCGATAGCTTGTCCGCCATTGGCCAGCACAGCATCGGCTACGGCACGCATCAGCCCAATGGTACCTGCCCCGTTTATCAGACGGATATGCCTTTCGGCTATCAGGGTGCCCAACTGGCGGGCGGCTTCGAAATAAACGGGATCGATCTGGGTGCTCGACGCGCAATATACGCATACGGATGTTATATGGTTCATCTTCTTCGGAATTAAATCTGTTTTGACGCTGCAAAAGTACATGATTTTGTGCATATTATTGCAAGACGAAGCAAAGAAATGACAAAAAGAGAACCGCCTCCCTACGCATCAGTCGATGCATAGCGGAGGCGGCACAATATATAGAAGCTAAAAGCTAAGCTGATTACAACCCAAAGGCTTCTTTTACCTTATCCACATAGTCGAGTTTCTCCCAGGTGAACAGTTCTACTTCAACTGTTTTGGTAGGCTGGTAACGCGACGTATAAGTTTTAGTCACCATTTGCGGCTCGCGTCCCATGTGTCCGTAAGCAGCCGTTTCGCTGTAGATAGGATTACGAAGCTTCAAACGTTCTTCGATGGCGCGAGGGCGCAAATCGAAAAGTTCGTCGATTTTTGTCGCAATCTCACCGTCGCTCATCTTCACATGGCTGCGTCCGTAGGTGTCGACATAAATGCTGACGGGGCGGGCCACACCGATAGCGTACGAAACCTGCACCAGTATTTCGTCGGAAACCCCGGCGGCCACCAGGTTCTTGGCAATATGACGGGCAGCATAAGCAGCGCTACGGTCTACCTTACTGGGGTCTTTACCCGAGAAAGCACCACCGCCGTGAGCGCCTTTGCCACCGTAAGTGTCAACAATAATTTTACGGCCGGTAAGACCGGTATCACCATGCGGTCCACCGATGACAAACTTGCCGGTTGGATTCACGTGGTATATGATGCGGTCATTGAACAAGGCCAACACGTCAGCATGATTGATAGATGCAATGACACGCGGCATCAGAATTTCGATCACGTCGCGACGAATGACGGCAAGCATCTCTTCATCAGCCTTCGACTGAGCAGCTTCCGAATCATCGACAGGCAGTATAAATTCATCATGCTGGGTAGATACAACGATGGTATCAATACGTGCAGGCTTACCATTGTCATCGTATTCGATAGTAACCTGGCTCTTGGAGTCGGGACGGAGGTAGGTCATTTCCTTACCTTCGCGACGGATATCGGCCAGCACTTGCAGGATACGATGAGACAAATCGAGCGATAAAGGCATGTAGTTTTCCGTTTCGTTGGTAGCATAGCCAAACATCATTCCCTGGTCGCCGGCTCCCTGATCCATCGGATTTTGGCGCTCTACTCCCCGGTTAATGTCGGCACTCTGCTCATGAATGGCCGAGAGCACACCACACGAGTTGCTTTCGAACATGTACTCACCTTTGGTATAGCCGATTTTTTTGATTACTTCGCGTGCAATGAGTTGGAGGTCAACGTATGCACTGGTTTTCACTTCTCCCGCCAGTACCACCTGTCCGGTAGTTACCAAGGTTTCGCATGCTACTTTCGAACTGGGGTCGAATGCCAACAGTTTGTCAAGTACGGCGTCCGATATTTGATCGGCCACT
>JAVBVA010000001.1:0-42654 GCA_031554665.1 Bacteroides sp.
ACTTTAATGGTGGGGTGTCCGGCCAGCAAAGAATTGTATTCGCCGTACGTATCAAGTAGTTCGGGCGTGATGAAACCTTTTTCTTCCAAAGCGCAATACAGAGCTTCTACACAGTGCCCTTTACTCATAAGGAAGCGGTCGCGTCCTTCCTTCCGGGGCTGTTGCGGGTCGACATTCAGGGTATGGAAGTACAGGGCAGTCAGCATATTGAGCGAGGACAGTCCTCCTCCGATGTGTCCTGCTTTGGCGTGGTAGACTACCTCGAGCAGCCTTTTACGCATTTTCGCTGCCGTATGTTCCAGGCGGCAGATTTCTACTTGTTGGGTCATCTTATTTTTGTTTTGTTCAATAATAACATCTTATCTTATAAAGGACGAACCGACGTGATTTATGTACTCAAAAAGAGTTCATCCCACCTTCACCGGGTTCATATGGAGTTTTCTTGATTACACGCTTCCGGATGCCGCTTAGTGCCGCTTGGCACCGCAAAGCCTCTACTAACCAAATTCACCAAACAGGACTCAAACAGCAAACTTTTGTAAGACAGAAACAGTATCAAAAAGCAAAAACCAATCAACAATCTAACAAAAAGATTTTTTTCTTCGACTTTTTCGAATACCGAATGGAATAATTCATATATTTGCGAAAACGAGTTACAAAAGAAAAACAGCAAATATTCATTCAAATTAAAACACATAAATCTAATATCATGGTAATAGGAATCCCCAAAGAAATCATGCCCGGCGAGGCACGGGTATCGGCTACTCCCGAGACAGTAAAGAAGTTTGTAGCAGACGGATCGGTAGTCCTTGTGGAACAGAATGCCGGAGTCGGGTCGTTTTATCCGGATGCAGAATACATAGCTGCCGGAGGTCAAATGATTCAATCTGCTGAGGAACTGTTTCAAAAAGCCGATCTTATTCTCAAAGTCAAAGAACCATTGTTCAATGCTGAGTTCGGAAAACACGAAGTTGAAATGATGCATCAGGGGCAATACCTGATCACATTCATCCATCCGGCATCGCCCATTAATCACGACATGGTGAAATTACTGGCAGAGAAAGGAGTGATCAGCATGACGCTGGATAGCGTACCCCGTATATCGAGAGCCCAAAGCATGGACGCATTGACCTCGATGAGCACTTGCGCCGGTTATAAAGGAATACTGCTGGCAGCCAACGCCATGCCTAAGTTTATTCCACCAATGTTTACCGCAGTAGGATCGATCAAACCGGCCAAAGCGCTGGTTATTGGTGTCGGAGTCGGAGGTTTGCAAGCCTTGGCCACCGCCAAACGTTTGGGCGCTATTACGTATGCAGTCGACATTCGTCCGGCAGCCATGGAGCATGCCATGAGTCTGGGAGCTAAAGTGATCGATATGGAAATTCCGGCAGAACTGGCCATAGCAGCAGGAGGCTATGCCAAAGATCTTCCGGAAGAGTGGTTGAAAAAAGAACGGGAAAAGTTGCGCGAAGCTATCAAAGAAATGGATATCGTCTTCCTGAGTGCATTGGTGCCCGGCAAAATTGCCCCGATACTGATTACCGAGGAAATGGTGAAAGAGATGAAAGAGGGTTCTGTCATTGTCGATATCTCCATCGATCAGGGAGGAAATTGTGAAGTGACCCCTCCGGGAACTACGGCGGTAAAGCACGGAGTGACTGTGATAGGCATCAAGAATATACCGGGCATGTTGCCAACCAGTTCGACCTGGATGTTTGCGAATAATGTGTGCAACCTGGTTCAGTACCTGATGAAGGACGGCAACATAGATCTCGACATGAATGATGAGATTACGAAATCCATCGTAGTGACCATCGACCATCAGATTATTCACGAGGGAACGCTCGAAGCCATGCGTAAATAGTTTTCCCGAACACCAAACACGCTACTAAAATGAATCCAATCTATTTGATACTGATTTTTCTGGTATCTTCACTGTTAGGGTACCTGATTATTAAGAACGTTCCCAGTCTTCTGCACACTCCGCTGATGACAGGGATGAATGCGCTGGCCGGAATTTGCCTTCTGGGAGCTGTGGTAAGTGTTGGTTATTCCTACCAATTCGGAGGAAACGGCATGCTGACCGGACAAATCCTGGGTGGTTTGGGAATTGTGCTGGCCACCGTCAATGTCGTTGCCGGATTTGGTGTGACACACCGGATGTTGAGTATGTTTCAACCGAAAAAGAAAAAAGACAAGCAATGATAACACTTACAACGTATTATGTGATATGCGGCATGCTGTCGCTCCTGGCTTTGCTGGGAATCTCTTTGATGAGCAAGGTTACTACGGCGGTTCGCGGAAACCTGTTGTTGTCATTCTGTATGTTGGCAGGATTCATTGTCACCATGATCTATTATCAGATTCTGGAGGTCCCAACGATTTATGCACTTATTCTTGTCGGAAGTTTGGCAGGAGCCATACTGGCCTACCGGGTGAAGATGATTGAAATGCCTCAAACGGTAGCCATGCTGAATGGTTTAGGAGGGCTTGCAGGAGCGATTGTGGGAGGACTGACGTTGATTGGTATCGGAGTAACCGTTTCCGAATATCCTGTTTTTGTTAACTTCACCGCCATCTTAGCGGTGGTTGTAGGTATGGTTACATTTGTAGGGAGTATGATTGCTGCTGCCAAACTGCATCGTTTGCTTCCCCAACAGCCGGTTATCTGGAAGAATCATCAGGCCATAACCATCGTTTTGATCATCGGTTCCGTGATTTCGGTTTTATTGTCACTCTTGATTGGCAGTGATCAAAGCCTGTTTAGTAATCCGCATTTCATTCTGGTTCTGGGAACCGTATGCGGCTCGCTGTTCGGATGGGTTTTTGCTATCCGGGTGGGTGGAGCCGATATGCCGATCACCATTTCCCTGTTGACTTCGCTTGCCGGAGTGGCGGCAGCTATTGCGGGTATGGCCATCGGCGACATCCTGGTGGTATCGATTGGCGGAATAGTGGGTTCATCGGGCTTGATATTGACACAGATCATGTGCAAGGCCATGAACCGTAAACTGATGGTGATCCTGATGGGGAAAACATCCGGAGGTAAGTCGACCGTTCCAAGCAGTCCCGCTGCCGGCAAGCCGGAAGTTGGACTTACTACTGAAAGAGGCACGAACCGGTCTTCACTTCCTGCGGCACTAAAGTCAGCCAAGCGGGTTATTATCGTTCCGGGCTATGGAATGGCTTTGGCGCAGGCGCAGCATCAGGTACGTCAGTTGGCCGATCTTTTCGAATCGAAAGGCGCATCGGTGAAATATGCCATTCATCCGGTTGCCGGACGTATGCCCGGCCACATGAATGTATTGCTGGCCGAAGCGGATGTTTCGTATGACCAATTGTACGAGATGGATGCTATCAATAGTGAGTTTGCCGAAACCGACCTGGTGGTAGTGATCGGAGCCAATGATGTGCTCAACCCCGCTGCCCGTGATGCAGAAGGTACACCTATCTATGGTATGCCTGTGTTGAATGTGGATCAGGCTAAGCAGATCGTTATTTGTAACTACGACCAGAAACCGGGCTATGCCGGCGTTCCCAATCCGCTGTATGAGATGAAAGAGAAAGTCACCCTGATGTTGGGTGATGCCAAGAAAACACTGACAGAACTTATCTGCCAAATAGAAACGGGAGATACTGCTCAAGAGACTCCTGCGGAAGGCATTGTTCCTATCGGCGAGGTACTGAAGTCTGCCCAACATGTGATTATCGTCCCAGGCTACGGGATGGCCCTGGCACAGGCACAGCATCAGGTACGACAATTAGCCGACCTGTTCGAATCGAAAGGTGCATCGGTGAAATATGCCATTCATCCGGTTGCCGGACGTATGCCCGGTCACATGAATGTATTACTGGCCGAAGCGGATGTTTCGTACGATCAGTTGTACGAGATGGACGCCATCAATGGTGAGTTTGCAGAGACAGATCTGGTGGTGGTCATTGGAGCCAATGATGTATTGAACCCGGCTGCCCGTGATGCAGAAGGTACCCCCATCTATGGCATGCCTGTATTGAATGTGGATCAGGCCAGGAAGGTTGTAATCTGTAATTACGATTTAAAACCGGGCTATGCCGGAGTTCCCAATCCGCTCTACGAGATGAATGAGAAGGTTACCATGATGCCGGGAGATGCCAAGAAATCATTAACTGAATTGATCGCTAAGCTGATTTAGGGGTCGAAAGAGAAATTTATCCCATAACCCGTTGGCATAATTCATGATGAAATAGCCAACGGGTTATTATTTTGTCCATGATGAAACAGAATGCATGGAAAATGTAACAAAATAAGCCCCGGAAGTTACACTGGCAGTGAAATGTGTATCTTAAACAAAGAAAGTTACGGATGAGAACAACTACCTTTGCCTAACGGATGTACCGAAATATGTTCGACTATAATACCATAAAAACAAAAATATGATGAAGACACTGAAATTAGTATTCCTGTTTGCCATCTGTACAACAGTCGTAATGGCACAGAAGAACGAAACGACTTTTACCAATCCGATAATCAATGCCGATGCACCCGACCTGTCCATCACCCGATCGGGCAGCGACTTTTATCTCATCAGCACTACCATGCACCTGATGCCCGGGGCTCCTGTAATGAAATCCAAAGACTTGGTACACTGGGAAATTGTTAGTTATGTATTCGACAAACTGACAGATACTCCCAAGTACGATCTGCAAGAAGGTAGCGTATACGGACGCGGTCAATGGGCTTCGTCTATCCGTTACCACCAAGGTAAGTACTATGTACTTTTCTCGCCCAACGATCAGCCATACCGGGCCTATATCTACTCCACCACCAACCCGGACGAAGGTAAATGGGAGTTAGTATCGCGCACACCTCATTTCCATGACGCTTCTTTGTTTTTCGATGATGACGGACGGGTATATGTATTCTCCGGCACGGGTTCGCTCACGGAATTGAAGAGCGATCTTTCGGACGTAAAGCCCGATGGGGTAAACATGCACATCTTCCAGCGCGACAAAGAGGAAACCGGTTTGCTCGAAGGAAGTCAGGTAGTGAAGCACAACGGAAAGTATTATCTGTTAATGATCTCCTGGCCGAGAAATGAGAAACGCCGACAACTCTGTTACCGGGCCGACCACATCACCGGTCCGTACGAAAAGAAAGTCATCATTGAGGACAACTTCGAAGGATTCCCTTACATTGGGCAAGGCTGCATCATCGACGACGAGAAAGGCAACTGGTACGGGTTGGTATTTCAGGATCGTGGCGGAATCGGCCGGGTCCCCCTCCTACTCCCCTGCCAATGGATAGACGGGTGGCCCATGTTGGGCGATGAGAACGGCCACACTCCCAAAACGGGAACAGTCCCCTTGAAAACATACGACAGCGGGAAACGGATTGTAGAAAGTGATGCCTTCGACAACCGCACATTGAAAATCAATTGGCAATGGAACCACAATCCGATCAATGAAAGCTGGTCGCTCACCGAACGTCCCGGATATCTGAGACTAAAGACCAACCGGATAGTAGATAATTTGTACACTGCTCCCAACACCCTTACCCAACGCATGGAAGGTCCGAAGTGTAGCGGAGTCATCGCCATGGATATCTCAAAGATGAAAGATGGCGATGTAGCAGGCTTCAGTGCTTTCAACGGACATTCGGGGATCCTTTCGGTAGTCAGGGAAGGCAACAAAAAGTTTCTGACCATGAGCACCAATGTAGTGAGTCTCACGGATAAGGAGAAAGCCGTTACCAGTGTGGCCACCGAAGAGAAAGAGCGGGTAGAGCTGAAAAAGAATACCATCTACCTGCGCATCGACGGAGACTTCAACCTACACAAAGACATTGCTACCTTTTATTATAGCTTGGACAATAAACAATGGATCAGGATAGGCCCGGATTTCAAAATGCAGTTTGACTACCGGAAACTATTTATGGGTACCAAATTTGCTATTTTCAATTATGCTACCAAGATAGCTGGTGGTTATGTGGATGTGGACTTCTTTGAGTATAAACGGTTCGAGCAATAAAGGAATATTGATTTCGCAGATTTGTCACTTTGTCAATTTGTCAATAAAGGGGTTGTGTGATTGCGTTGTTTGTGACAAAGATTGCGCGTGGTCGATAATATCGCAAGGAGATTTGATTGTTGAGTATTAAATAGACGCGATATATTTGATGTATATCTTTTCTTTGTCGGATATTTCTGTTTTAAAGTGTCATTTTATTCGTTTATAGATTGTTTCTCTATTGTTTTGACAGATAAGAATGTGACACTCATTTGTCCCAAATAGCTTTTTGAGAGGGAAAAATCAACCATTTGAGGGGATCTTCCGACCCCTCTGGTCGAAGGTTTTAAACCTTCAGGACTTACCTTTTAAACCTTCGCCCGGTAGGTTTAAAACCTTCGGAACTTTCCGCATCTCATTTTATAGTCTTTGCTTCTTTAGGAGTTGTATTTATATCTATTTCGGGCACTGAAAAACAGCTATTTTTGTATAATAATACGGATTTTTATCCATTATTTTATCTGGTTGTCTCTTACATGTTCGTTTTTTCGTTAGCACGAAGTTGGTTTTTTGATCGTTTTGCCTTTCAAGTGTTTTCATTTGTGTACATTTTGACAGTTCTATAATTCAGGCTATAGCTTGAATTATAAATAAAAAGAGCGTTCTTTTCATCACGAAGAGAGTTGCCGTCGCAACAGTTGTTGATAACTATCTAAAGAATTATCAATCAGGAATTTCAAATTATCAAGGAAGAAGGATGAAAAACCGTTATCCGAACGATCCGGAAAAATGGGCAGGTTTTATACTGACGGAATAATAAACAATAATGCTCCGGATTTTCTCAAAAGGAATCCGGAGCATTATTGTTTATTCGGCATTTCTATATTTTCTACCAGCCTTTGGAAGCCCAATTAACGCCGGTATACCACTGATATCCTTTATAGTAGTTATTATACGAAGTTCTATATTCCGTTGTACTCCGGCAAGGAATATACGCAGAAAGTCCGCAAGCACCCTCCATAGAGAAGAGTCCATAAGCAGCCGAGTATTCACTACCCGAATAATTCTTCGGAGTCGTCTTGAAGAAGATCATAGCCTCATCAAAAGCTTGCTTCCACTGAGTATAAGTGGCATCCCCCTTACTGATCAGCTTCACAAAACCGTCCATATCGGTATAGTAGTAGCTTCTGCCTCCTCTGCCATAATACAATACACTCGTTACATCGGTAGTGGCATCTGATTCTATATGAGCATTTACCGCTTGTTTGGTAGCTATTGCTAAATTTTCCAACTTACTCGACTTGAGCACTCCTACCGATACGCCTCCCGTCCAATTATCATTCCGTGTCGACCTTGTATCATCATAGATCGCTGCATACGGTTCATAATACTGTAGGGCAATGTTCTTGGCAATCTCATCGGCAGTTCCTTTACCGAAGAAAGCAGGTACAACTTTATCGTACGGCGCTCCCGGTCCGGGAATCTCCGTGGGCGATCCAATGAAGTAATCGGCGCAATCGCGCAACTCATACGCTACTTCGATCGACTGCATGAAACAGGCATCGAACATGACAAAGTCCAGATGAGGAGCTGTTTTCAGCACATCGTGCAAGTCGAAGATACTCATATAATAGATACCATCCTGACCAAACCAACGTGTGGTAGCCTTCAGCATAGATGCACTCGATGGCGGTAACCAACCTTCTCCGTGCGACCATAACGAAAGCCCATAACTGGAAGCCGGGAATTCACTATACACTTTCGAAAGCACTTCCGTCATCTCAGATACACCTACCGAGTTCCGGACGGCGTATGACTGGATAGTATCCTGTATGATTTCATTGTTTGTATTCCGACATAACCGGATAAGTTGCGGATCGTTATATTTCCGATCCATATAAACGATCAAGTTATTCTTTTTTGTATCTACCCCTTCAATTCCAGTAACCATTTCAGCCAAATCAAGAGAAGCAAAATCAGTACCGGATGTCAATGAATTATCGCCGGCAATGTATACCAGCACCGTACGATCGGCCATAGCCGGTACAGGTTCAGGTGTTGGGGGAGTGGGGTCATCATCATGATGGCAAGCGCTCAGCATGCCTGCCATACAGGCTATAAAAGCAATAAATTTCACCTTCATATAAATGTTTTACAAATTCAGACGCAAAGGTAAAAAAAAGAGAGATGCAAACCATGCATCTCTCTATATAAATAACAATTATTGTTCTTCGGGCTTGACGAATTTAAACTCTTTAGGATCAATATGAATCAAGTTGTTCGATTTGTTCTTCTTGTACTTACCAAGCACTTTAGACTGTTCTTTGTCAATCCGTTTTTTCTTCCCTTTGTAATAAATCATACAAGTACGATTATGACTTCCCAGATTTGCCTCCACAAAGTTCTTCAGTTGATAACTGTACAGTTCCTGTTGCGGAAGCGCCCCGTCTTTGGCTAAATGCACACTATCAATCAGCTGAACATCCGTATAATACACCAACGTATCAGTAAACGAAGCAGCTATTCCGAAAGCATACACCGGTTTATCTGCTTTTTTCTTACCGATAAACGGAATCGACGAACACGAACATACGGTCAACATCACAGCTACCGCCCACACTATTTTCACATATTTCATATCCTATATTTATTTATAATTGCGGCAAAGATAATAAAAAAAGGATAGTATAATTGCAAAACTATGGGAAATAGCGTTAAGTAATTGGATGATACCCTTCCTATATTCGGAAGAGTATCCCAATTCATATATTTTACATTAGCTTTCGAAAAACAATTTCTGTTTTACTTCATGCACTAATAAGGCGCATTATTCTTCCATCCAACGGGAGTCATAATATTCATCACATTCTGCGGAATAGGCCACAGGTTACTATCCCACAAACAAGCAATCTTCGGGAATACTGTCGGATTCGGGTCTTTGGCAGGAATTACATCCTTGGCAATGTCCCAACGCTTGATGTCATAATACCGAATACCTTCATAAGCCAATTCCACACGGCGTTCGTTACGTACAATTTCGCGGGTTAACGCAGTTTTTGGCGGCATTTCCACACCTTTACGGGCACGCACATCGTTCAACGCTTTCAAGGCTTTCGCATCATCACCGTGTCCGGATTCCACCATCGCCTCAGCATAGAGTAACAGCAGGTCGGCATAACGCATCAGTACGCAATGTTGCGAGCTTACCTTGTCACGAGCCTGCACAAGCGTTTTGTTCACACCTTTCTTCCAAGCCAGTGAGCTAACCGGAATATTTCCTTCCGACGTTCTGGGCGAAGCATCGCGCGGCGGGAATTGTCCGGCCTTATAGCTATACACCGTTGGGTCGAGGATAATATCCGGTTGTCCGGCTACAGGATTTTTTGTCTTGTATTGGAAAGTCTTTGTGGCTGTATTGTTGTACATCACCCATGGATCTCCTACTCTAAAGATTGTCATATCCAAACGAGGGTCTTTCACACCCGGCGATTTCTCTTCGTAACACTTTACGAGGTCGAACAACGGATAGCATGACATACGGCTGCCGGTATATTGGTCAAACTGATGCATGTCATCCGGAGAGGAGTACCATACGGAAAACATAATTTCCGGGTTATTTGCCTGTTTGCCTATAAACATGCCCTCATAGTCGTCTGAAAGGCGATGAGGATTGCTTGGGTTACCTATCAGGGAGTAAGCCGTCGTAGCTGCCTCGGCATATTGTTTATTATACATCAGCACACGGGTTTTGAGCAGAATAGCCGAACCTTTCACCGCATGTCCGGTGGTATAAGCCGTGAGCGGCAGACCGTCAATAGCCAGATCAAGGTCGGAAACCAACTGAGGGACAATCTTGCTCACCGGGTCACGTGGCATGTCCATGTAGGGCATATCGGCTGTCACATTGTGAAGTACCAACGGCACATCGCCGAAGCACTGAATGAGCAGGAAGTAGAAATAACTGCGGTTGAAGAGCGCTTCACCCCGGTACTTTTTGTACTCGGCATCACTAACCAACGACTTCACTTCCGGTCGTTCGAGGTTATCGAGGAAGAAGTTACACATGGCAACACCTTCCCACGCCGTGGTCCACATGGTAGATGTAGCTCCACCGACGGCTGCCGTCATGCCGCCTTTGGCAATGTTTTGCAACGACTGAAATCCGGAACTGGAATATCCGTTGTCGCTCAACGCTTCGAGGTCCATAGCCGAACCATTTCCGGAGCCCATACCCCCGATAGTCATCGAACGGTAACGCAGATAGGTCGATACGACGCCTTGCTCTATTTCGCCTTTATTACGATAGAATGTCTCTTGGCTCAACTGGTCCAATGGTTGTTTGTCCAGAAAATCCTGACATGCTGTCAACGACAGGATACCTGCCAGACAGCCGAGTATAATGGAATACTTTTTCATAATCATCATGCATTAAAAAGTTACTTTTAAACCGAATGTAAACATCTTCGCCTGCGGATATATGGCGTCAGCCGAGCTGTTTCCCGTACGTTCCGGGTCTATCTGACCGTCGAAGAAGTTAGTGAATGTCAACAGGTTGTCGCCTGAGAAATACAAACGTGCATCCTGGATGAAGGCTTTGCGTGTCCACTTGTTAGGCACGTTGAAGCCCAACTGGATACTCTTCATACGGAGGTAGGAAGCATCACGCAGGTAGAACGAGGAGATACCCGCCTGCATGGGGCCGTAACCATCGATGTAGATATGCGGGATGGAGTTCGATGTTCCTTCGCCGTCCCATGCATCGCGCCAGAATACGGGTGGAGCCGCAGCCTGATTGAACGGGGAGATACCCCAACCGGCTACGAAGAGTTTCTTACCTTGCACACCCTGGAAGAAGCAACTCAGGTCGAACATCTTATAGCTGACACTAAAGTTAAATCCATAGTTGAATTCCGGAAAAGCGCCTTTTACAGGAGCACGGTCATAATAATCGTCGATTATACCATCGGGCACACCGTCCGGTCCGCTGATGTCCTTGTACTTGATGTCGCCCGGCTTCACTTTGAGGGCTCCGGCATATTTGCGTACCACGTTCTCGTTATCAATCTCGGCCTGATTCTGGTAAACACCGTCTTGTATCATCACGTAATATGTATTCCAGGGCATACCTTCGCGACGCAAGTTCACACCGTTAATCTCGTCGGCACCGTATTTCACCAACGTATTCTTATAGGTATCGAGGTTGAACTTGATGCTGTAACGCACATCACCTATCTTGTTGTCATGGCCGAGGGTAATGTCCCAACCAATGTTCTTCATCTCGCCCATGTTGACCGTCGGACCGGAAACTCCTACGAAACTGGGTACTTGCAACGAGCGAAGGATATCGGTGGTGTACTTGCGGTACCAATCGATGGAGCCGTATAGTTTATTGCCGAAGAATCCGAAGTCCAGACCGATATTGGTCGATGTGGTAGTTTCCCACTTGATTTTGGTATTCACCATCTTGGCATTGTAGAATCCGCTGGTCATCGTTCCGCCGAAGTTATAACCGGCATCGCTGAGCATGGCCTGATAGGGATAATTACCGATATTCTGGTTGCCGAGTTGTCCCCACGAAGCACGGACTTTCAGATTATCAAGGAAAGTGATGGGCTTCATAAAGGCTTCTTCAGAGATTCTCCAACCCACGGATGCAGAGGGGAATGTTCCCCAACGTCCGTCTTTTGGCAGGCGGGAAGTTCCGTCATAACGCACATTGGCTTCGAAGAGATACTTATTCATATAATCGTAGTTAATACGTCCGAAGTAGGACATCAGCGCCCATTCGTTTACTTCACTACCGTTGGTCTGCGAAGGAGTGGGACCCGATTTCAGGTACCACATGTCGGCATTGGTATAGCCCACGCGGTAGCCGTCTATCTGTTCGTAGATGTAGTTTTCCTGACTGTAACCTGCCATGGCGCTAATATTGTGCACCTCTTTAAGGGTAGTCGTATAGTTCAACGTACCGAACAGGGTGTATTGCTTGGCGCGGTTGTTGCTTTGCAGGAACGACTGCTTCGAACTGGAAGGACGATCTTCGTAAACACCGTCCGCATCGGGAAGGAATACGGCCGAGTTCCACGTAGCATTCATCATCTTATTCTGGTTCTCAACGAACTTGACGGCGCCTTTCACTTCGGCATTCAGTCCCTTGATGATGTTCACGTTCATGAACCCACTGGCGAGCAGGTAGTTCTTGTCTTCGAGCTGTCCACCGTCGCTCATGGCACTGGCTATCGGGTTCTTGTTACCCCCTTTGGCTTCGTAGGCATAAGCCGACCAACGTCCGCTACCGTCCGGAAGCTGGGGTGTCATCAGCGGTGAACCGGCGTAGGCGCAACGCATCTGGTCTCGTGAGGCGTTCATATTACCCATGTCCGATGTCTTGTCGCTGAATGAAGTATCGTGGCGTACGCCGTAGTTCATGGTGATATTCGTTCCGAAAGTCACCCGCTTGGTGAGGGACGACTTGAAGTTGACCTGCACATCGTAGCGTTTGTAGTCTGTGCCTAACAACAACCCGGTCTGGTCCAAATAGCCTAATCCTACATTGAAAGTAGTGCCGCCACGTCCACCGTTGACGCTCAGGAAATGCTGACGGATGGGAGCCGTACGGATAAGGTAATCCATCCAGTCGGTATTGGGGTACTGGGCGGGATTGTAAGTCGGGTCGTTCGGGTCTTGTCCGCGACGGTAGCGTTCAATCTGTTCATCGGTGTATTTCCAGGTTTCATTCAGGTTGTTGGAGAACTCGATGGCTTTGTTAATCGTCTCCATGTATTCTACTGAATTGGTGATGCGGTCCATCGGCTTCGTGGGTTTCTGAACGGAATAGTTGAAAGAGTACTCCACATTCAGACGACCTTCGTGACCGGCTTTAGTGGTCACAAGTACCACACCGTTGGCAGCACGCGAACCATAGATAGCAGCCGAAGAGGCGTCTTTCAACACTGAGATGCTTTCGATGATGTTGGGGTTCAGTTTATTCATGTCACCCTCTACGCCGTCGATAAGTACCAGCGGGTTATTTCCTGCCGAGCTAAACGTACCCATACCGCGGATGCGCATTTCTACGCCTTCGCTACCGGGCATGGCTGAGTTCTGGGTGACTTGCAGTCCCGGCATCTTGCCTTGTAGCAAGGAAGAAGTGCTCGGGGCGATGCGGGAGTTCAGCTCCGAAGAGTTAACTGCGCCGACGGCTCCGGTGAGGTTCACTTTCTTCTGCACACCGTAGCCCACAACGACCACTTCGTCCAGCAGTTGTTGATCTTCTTTCAGGACGATGTTGAAAGTACGTTTGGTTCCAATCTTAATTTCCTGAGTGGTGTAGCCGACGAAACTGACTACCAGTACCGAACTTTCGTTCGGTGCATCGAGTGTGAACCGTCCGTCAAGGTCGGTCAACGTACCGATGGTAGTGCCTTTGATGGTCACACTTCCGCCAATGACGGCGGTAGAGGTTTCGTCCAACACAACTCCGCTTATCTTTGCGGATTGTGCCATTAACAGGGTCGAACTGAAAAGACATACCATATATATGGTAAATCGTTTCATCCACTTTACGCTTTTTTGTTCTTCCATAATATTACTTTATTAAGTGTTGATAAAAGTTCTTTGCTTTGAGTCTTAAAAGAAGTTGTTGAGCAATGCCCATGCACACCAGAGAATCGGGGCTTGTCCATGCATATCACCCGTCTTTTGCAGACGGTCGATATAATATTGGTAATCGTTCTTACGGTTGGTTCCTTCGCAAACATTGGAGATATCACCTTTCTCGTTGATATATCCCACTAAGGCAATCCATGCCTTGCGCACTGCCGGAGCGTATTCTTCTTTCTTCAGCCAACCGTTCTTCACACCGACAATCATGGCATACGTGAACATGGCCGAGCCGGATGTTTCTACCCATGCTTCGGGCTTGTCAATCAATTGCCCCCACAACCCGTCGGGACGTTGGTAGCGTTTCAGGCTTTCCATCATGGTGAGGTAGCCTTTCATGATGGTGGCGCGGTCTTTGTTATCACGCGGTAGTGAGAGAAGCAGTTCGCTCATGCCGGCTGCCATCCAACCGTTTCCGCGACCCCAGAAGAAAGGAGCGTCGGGCGAGTGGTAGAAGAGGCCGTTGTCC
Source organism: Bacteroides sp. (assembly GCA_031554665.1). Classification (GTDB taxonomy): domain Bacteria; phylum Bacteroidota; class Bacteroidia; order Bacteroidales; family Bacteroidaceae; genus Bacteroides. The sequence goes on from JAVBVA010000001.1 coordinate 14,120, forward strand.
CGTTGGATGGTGTCGAGGTAAGCCACCATCTCATGGGCGGTGCGGTCGATATACTTCCGGTTTTTAGTGGCGCGGTATGCCTGAGATTGCACAAGGGTAATCATATACATATCGTCTATCCAGTAACGGGTGTGCCAGGTGAGGTTCTTGTCCAGATACCGTTGGTATTCCTGTTTCTTCTCCTCGCTCACGCCTTCGGGAAGCGTCCATTGCCCGTCGGCGAAATAGAGTCCCATATCGAGGTACTTCTTTTCGCCGGTTTTCATATAGAGTTCGAAAGGTATGGAACCGAAAACGGTGGCATCTACATGCTGGGGTTTGGGTACCAGGCTTTTTTCTTCACCGAAGAATGGGGTGAAACGGTCTTCGAGTTGTCGGAAGAGTTTTTTATTTTTTGTTACTTCGGCATACTTCAAGGCTCCGTACCAGGCACATACTTCGGGGTAAGTAATCGATTTGGGTGGTGCGGGCGGACGGAAGCTGTTGTGCGGACTTTCGACAAAGCGGTTGGCAACGAGTATGCCTACTGTTTTGGGGTCTGTTCCCTTGGGCCAGTTCTTCCAGTCGGAAGATTGTGCACTGACTTTACAGGCGAAAATCAGTGTGAGTCCCCAAGTAAGAATCAAAAGCTTTTTGTTTTTCATGGTCATTATAATTAATGCGTTAATCAAAGGCTCCGGGGGTTCCGGAAACAGTTGCAAATGTAGAATACGTATTGGTTACGGATTTGCAATTATGTTTCTTTTTCTTGAGATATTATATCCGACAGGCAGTTTAGCCCGTCTTCGTCTGTTTTGTACGCTAAGTATGGCTCATATTATGAAAAACCCGCTTAACTAAACAGATTTTTCTGCTTAACTAAGCGGTTTTATCTGCTTAACTAAACGGAAAAATCTGTTTAGTTAAGCGCGATATTTTGTTTAGTAGACCTATTTCAGAGCCACTGAAAGAGTGGTTCCTTCGGTGATGTTTTTCTTTAAGATTGTCTTGTTACCGGAAAGTACGGTTACGGCCAGCTTGCTTCCGTCGCGTTTCACCCGGATATCGAACTCTGAGTCGAAGGATCTTACTTTATTCAGATTCATATAGTCCCAACCTTGCGGCAAGCGGGGCGTCATTTCAAACGAGCGAAAGCCAGTAGGACGGATACCGAACAAGCCTTCCGTGTAGATACGGCAATACAATCCGCTTTCGGCTGACAGATGGCGTTGGTTGCCTTCCGGCCAGGCTTCGATGGCATACGGTACATGGTCGCCCAGTAAACGGCGGTTGGAATATTTGCGGAGGAAGTCCATTCCCTTTTCCACTTCACCGGCAGCGATAGTACCGCGCAGCGCGTAGAGCGTGGAGCGGTCCCAGAACGTTTCCGTTCCTGCCTGGGTCAGCAGTCCGTCGTTGGTCCACAGGCGATTGGAGAAGAGTGCATCAATGGTTCCTCGGGCGCGGTCGTATATACCTACCGTGAGCGGCATGCAAATCCAGGCGCGGAGTATATCGTTTCCTTCGTAGTACCGGTAACTATGGTAGCCTTCGATTTCATAGCCGAAATGCGCTTCAATAGCTTTACGCATGGCTTTGGACTGTTCGCTGTACTTTTTCAGTTGGGTGGACGGGATGCCGAGTTCTTTGCCTAAGTACACGGCCGAGTTCAGCGCATCGTAATACAGGGAAGAGGTACAAAGGTTGGCATCACCGGCAGGGAAGCGGTTTTCGAGTTCGTCGGAGTTCGATGCCACTACACCGGCAGGGGTCAGCTTACGGTTGCAATATTCCAGACACCATTCGATGAGGGGCCATAGTTCCCGGGCTTCTTCCTTGTTTCCGTGCGCCAGTGCGTAACGGGCGGCTCCGTAGGCAATCATGGCGCCGTCGCCGCGGTCTTTGGCTCCGTGCCAGAAGCTGACTCCTTCGGATATAATCGAACTGGGAATGGGTTTGTATTCAGAGTTCATGTACCGGGCAAAGTGACGGAAGGAGTTCAAAGCTGATTGGTTGCCAATGTCGTAACCCAGGAACGGGAAGAAGGGATTGATGTACTCTGCCTGGTCGTTTGCCCAAACAGCGGCGTAGTAGGCTTCACCACCGGGGCCATGCATCAATCCGCCTTTGGTATTGTAAATGCTTTCTGCTCCGCGCAGTTTGGCGAAGGCAAACATACGGTTCAACACCGGGTCGGGGGTGTCGAGTATCAGGTTGCTCCACCATTGGTTGATGAGCGCTTGCCGCCCGGCTCTTTCGGTATCGACGTTAATGCGGGCAAATGGTTCATCGCTCATCTTCTGGCCGGAGAAGATGGCATGGAACTGCAATGTTTCACCGGGTTGTACTTCAAATGTTCCGCTTTTGGAGAGGGATGCTTCGATGCGGTAGGCACCGTATACACCGGCTTCTTCGGGAGTGGTGTATTTTGTTTTCCAGTCGGGTACACGCAGTACGAGGGGTTTGTCGGTGATGTTTTTGATGGCGTATTCCTCGCAGTAGTAGGGCGAGTTGGGAGATGGGTAGAGCGTGCGGGTTACTTCTACGGCGTCTCTTACGATGCGGCGTACTGCATCATAGCCCATGGTACTGTTTACAGTCATGATGCCGTTGAAACGAACGCTTTTTACTTTCTCGAAATCGAGGTTAACATCATTCACCGTCACCATTTTGGCGATGTTAGCATCGAAACGTTGTTTCAGGTTGCTCTGCGTTTTATTGGGTTGCATGCGGAGCATGGGGAATACCAGGCTCCGGTTGAGTTGGAAGGCTCCGTCGGCATCGACGCCGTAGCGGATGACAACAGAAAGCTTCTGTCCGCTCATTTCTAAGTGGTCGGCATATGGAAGATTACGGGTGGGCTCCCACAGGATGGCTCCGTCATCCGTTATCGTCCAACGGTTTTCCGGCTGTGCGGATAATACTCCGGCAATAGCCAGAAACAGGATAATCAAGCTGTTTTTCTTTTTCATGGTAGAATTCTTTTAATTATCAATTGATTTAAGTTCGATGATGGCACTGTCAAACTGGGTGTTTAGCGGATTAATCAGTCCGGAACTCATTAGTTCGGCGCCGGTCATTGTCTTTCCGTGTGCGGCGAAGCGGGACTTAGCTCCTTTCGGCAGATTGATTTCGCTGATGGTGTATCGTTTCGCAGGGTTCAAGCCGTTCAACAGCACAGCGGGTACATTGCCGTCTTCCGTTTGATAGAGGTAGACCACTGCCCGGTTCTTATCGGTCGAGACGTAGCTTAATGAAGCTAAAGGATGCTCGTAGGGGGAAACCAGACGATATAAATCGCCCCGCATAACGAGGTCGCGCAGACTCTCCTTATAAATACGCACCCCTTCGGCCAGTTGCGCCCGTTCTTCAGGAGTAGCATTATCCAGCGCGAGGTCGATACCAAAGGCTCCACTCAAAGCTACATCAATGGCAAGTTTCAGGTGACGTTTCCCCATGCGGGTGACGTGCGCCGAAATAGTGCTCGCCGGGAAGAAATGAGAATACCCCCACTGTATCTTGATGCGTCCCAACGGATCGGTATTGTCGCTCGGCCAGAAAGAATGGAAGTATTGCATGGAACCGTAGTCGATGCGTCCTGAACCGCCGGCACAGAGCATCCCCATCACATTCGGGAATTCCTTGGCAAAGCGGTCCATCAGACGGTACAGCGCCCAGTTATAATCTATCAGCAGGTGACTTTGCTCGCCCGGTTGCAGATAAGTGGAACCCGGCTGGGTGACGTACCGGTTGCAATCCCACTTCACATACGAGATGTCCGGGTTGGGACGGAGTGTTTTGTCGATAACTTCCCATTCGTAGGCTTGCACCTCGGGGCGCGTCAGGTCGAGTATCTCCTGATGGCGGCCCAGAATAGGATCGCGCTTTTGCTGGGTGATAATCCATTCGGGGTGACGGGTGTAGAGTTCGCTCTTCGGGTTCACCATCTCGGGTTCGAGCCAGATGCCGAAGCCTATTTTGCGTTTCAGGGCTTGCTTGGCTAAGTAGGAAAGACCGTGAGGGAGTTTCTTGGTGGATACTTCCCAGTCGCCGAGTCCGTGCTTGTCGTCGTCGCGGGAGAATTCGCCATTGCCGAACCAGCCGTCGTCGAGCAGAAAGAGTTCGGCGCCTATTTGGCGGGCGCCGTCAAACAGGGCCGTCAGACGCTCTTCATTGAAATCGCAGTGGGTGGCCTCCCAGTTGTTGAGCAGTACGGGACGGTCTTTTTGTGCGTCGCGCATGCCGTAGTTCATCGCCCAGCGGTGGTACTTACGACTGGTTTCTCCTTTCCCTTTCTTGCTGTATGTCCAGAGTACGGCGGGGGTGGTGAATTTCCCCCCACGTTCCAGATAGTACTGTGAGCCGATGGGGTTTATTCCGGTCAGCATGCGGAGAGAGCGGTTCCAGTCGAGTTCAAAAGCAAGTTGGAAGCTTCCTGCCCATTTGAGGGAGGCTGCGTATACTTCGCCTTCGTTTTCTTTGGCGGGCTGGTTGAGCGATAGCAAGAAAGAAGGCATGCGCATCTGATTGGCGCGTACCCCGAGCTTGGAGTCGAGTACCTTGATTCCTTCCGACAGTTTTTCTTCGGACAGGGTGGCTTCACGCTTGTATTTTCCCATGAATTGGGTGAGGTAATAGTCACGACTCTTTACGATGGGAGAAGCCGATGCATAGCGGTACAGTGTCACCTTTCCCCGTTCGTCGTGCGTGATGGTGTTCCACAGTTCCATCATGCCGGTGGCCTGGTAGCATTTTACATAGATATCAACCAGAAACGGGTAGGCCGGATCTTTCAGGGAGATGATGGTTTGTTCGATATCTGCTGATGGTTTCTCCGTGCGATGGCTGACGTAGTGCAGTTCGGTGGAAGTATTGCCATCGGCATGGGTGGCCTGAATAGCGGGTTCGGTAATTACTCCGTTTCCGTAGGGTGGCAGAAACTCGCTTTCCCGTGTGGGAAGAGTCTGCGGGAGTTCGATGTTCCGGGTAGCGTCGCCAAAGCCCAGTTGGTACAGACGATTGTCTGTACCAACCATAAGGGTTAGCTTTAATTCACCGGACTTTATTTCAATCACTTTCTGAACCACCGGACTATCGGCGGCCCGGGCTACACCACAAAGTGCCAGCCATATTCCTATCAAACAAACTTTCTTCATACCTTATTTCTTTCGGGGTTTATTGTTCGGTCATAAACTTCCAGCTAACATTCGTTATGCTGTTGGGTTTTCCTTTTTCGGCCTTCGAGATGCTTCCTTTCAGCATGCCGTTCTTCTGACGTTCTACTTTGATATCGCGCCAACTGTACATGCCTTTCTCGTAGTCGAATGTTTCGCCGTCATCATCATACAGACGGTAAGCGCCGTTGGCTTTTCCGTAGTGGCGGATTTCCAACTCTACCTGTTGGCCGGCTTTGGGGGCGTGAAGTAAGGGTTTCATCAGGGGGATGATAGCGCCGTCTTTTACGTAAACCGGAATGCGGTCGAGACCGGGAGTCACTTCGATGGTTTCTCCGTTACCGGCCAACTTTCCGGTATAGAAATCATACCAATTGCCTTGCGGAAGTACTACCTTACGAGAGGTCTGCCCGGCAAACATAGGGGCTACCAACAGGTATTCTCCTGCCATGTACTGGTCTTTGATTTCTTTGGTTACGGCTTCCAGATAGGGATTGTCTTCCAGATTTCCGTTCTTCACTTCGGCGGACAAGGCTTGTTCGGGGTTGAAACCCGGTTCGAGGTTCATGGCACGGAACGGGGGAATGCCGTCGAAATGATAACGGGCAAACTCGGTGTACCAGTAGGGCATCATCTGCATGCGCAGCAGGGCGTATTCTTTAATCTGGTCGGCTACTTCGGGGAAAGTCCACGGTTTTGTACCGCTTGCCCAAGCGTTAATCATTGCCATGGGCGAGAATACAACCGACTGGAAGCGGCGCAACCACTCTTCACCTGTCTTTGAGCCACGTACTTCGGGCGTCCATAGCACACCGCTGTAACCGGAGTTGATAAGGGCGGTAATGAAGTCCTGATGACTGTAATAGTCGTTGTAAATGACGTACGGAAGGTTGTTTCCACCCGCATTCGAGGCGCGTACCAATCCATAGGTGCGTTGGTTGCGTTTCTTGTACAGGTCGGCTGTGGTGCGTTGTACCCACAGGCCGTATGTTTGGCGCATCTGCTCGGCGCTGACACCCGACGGGAACGTAGCAACATCCGGCCAGAGGTAATAATCGTAGCCATCTACCTCGTCCACTTTATAGCCACTTACGCCGATGCTAACATGTTCCTTTTCGAGTTTGTCCATCCACAGTTGGCGGGCTTTCGCTCCGGCGAGATCGGGCACGATGCCGCACCAAACCGTATGCGAGCCGCTGACGGGGTACATTTCTTTATATATACTTGATTCGGGCGATACGTAGGGGTTGGTCCACAGGTTGATACGCACGCCTTGGTCGAGCATCTTCTTTACAAAGTTGGCAGGTTGCGGATAACGGCCTTTGTCCCATTCGAACGAGCAGGGATAAGCTTTGCTTTGCCAGCCCGGTTCCAGTCCGATGTAATCGAGCGGGTAGCCGCGACGTTCGAACTCTGCGGCTTCTTCTTCTACTTGCTGTGCTGTGTAGAGTTTCTGGGTGCGTTGGGTGAAGCCCAGTCCCCAGCGGGGTGGCAAGGTTCCACCACCACAAAAGAGGTTATAGCGGCGCATCACATCCATCGGGGTAGGGCCGGCAAAGAGGTAAATTTCTACTCCCCCGGCGGGTACCAATACGGAAACAGCGTCCGAGTAAGGGCGTGATTCCCATGTTTTATCGGTATTGCGGTCTTTCGCTATGGGTGCATCCGGGCTGTCCTTACGGGCGCCCGAACCGGCATAAACAGTAAGATAACGGGCAGAATTAATCAATACTCCATATCCCTGACTGGATATATAAAAAGGAACAGGCGCGTGTGTGCGACCATTGTCCTTGCCACCGTAATGGTCTACGTGCAGGTTCAGTATCTTGCCGCGTTGGTGCACGGTCTGGAAATTCAGTCCGAATCCGTACAGTTGCTCTTGTTTGTTCAGCGGAATACGGAGAGAGGTTTTACCGTCCTGGAATGTTCCTACTATTTCCGACGCCAATGCCGGCAGGGATACTTGCGGCAGGCGGGTGAATCCTTCCTTCAAAGGTTGCGCGCCTGCTACTTCGAGCAGTGAATACTTCTCAGGAGTACCTACGACTCCTTTCCATACGCCCGGTTCTACTTGTTCCCACTTGATTTGTGCACATAGCGGTATCACCGCCAGCAAGTACAACACAATGACTGTAGTTATTCTTTTCATCCTATTTTATATTAAAAACTAAACACTTATCACTCATCACTAAACCCTATTCATAAACTTCCATATCGCCATCTTCACAGATTATCTTCGGACGGGCATCGGGATTCTTCAACTCGAACGTAACGTTCTTCAGTTTCAAACCGCGGACGTGGCGCGCCCATACCCCATACGCAGGAATTTTCGGTCCGAACGTCTTTACTTCGGGATATTGGTCAATGGCTTCGGGCACTTGCGCTTTGGCATCCTCTTCCGTTCCGGTTCCCAGCAGACGGATATGGATATTCTCTAACGTCAGGTTGGTGATGTAATGTCCCGGAATGCCTGTGATCAGGATGCCCGACGGCGGCGTGAGTTGCGCATTGTCGGAAGCTATGGCTTTTACATTACGGATGACGACATTCTCAAATACGCCCACAGGTTGCTTCGTGTCCTGATTCTTACGGAACACATTCAAGCGGGCTCCGAGGCGGAACAACATCGGGGTACGTACCTCGTCCATCGTGATATCCGATATTTCAACATTACGCAGGTGAGCGCCATCCACCGAGAAGAGTTTGATGCCCCCGTTCTTTGTATCATAAATCCGGCAATTACTGATTTTGATATCCTCGAACGGCGCCATCGACTCCGTTCCCATTTTGATACCTGCCTGATTGCTTTTCAGTTTCATGTTCGTCACGACGATATCCTTGCAACCCATCTTACTGGAAGTAGTCTTGAAGCAGAGGGCGTCGTCGCCGCTCACAATGTCACAGTTCGATATACGCACATGCTGACAACCATCGATATCGATACCGTCGTTATGCGGCACGCCGTGGCTGCGTATGGTCACGTTATTTATCGTCAGATTGCGGCACTGGAAATAGTGCGAAGTCCATGCGCCGGCGTATTTCAGCGTCACTCCCTCTACACGGATGTTCTCGCAGCGTACCAGCCTCAACAGGAAAGGACGCAGTCCCCAACGCTTACTTTCAGAGCGGGTATCGACCTTCACATGATTGTCGCGCAACGCCGAACCCTGTCCGTCGATGGTTCCTTCGCCTTCGAGGGCGATGTTCTTCGCATCCACCGCTACCAGAAGCGCCCAGCCTACGTCTATACCCAACCCTTCGGTGAAAGGATCGAGGTTATCATACGCCTTGTAATCGGTGGTTCCCAGTATCAGGGCGTCCTTTTCCAACCGCAGGGTAACGTTATCCTTCAGGACAATAGTTGCCGAGAGATAGGTTCCCGCGGGTACAACTACCGTTCCGTCCCCTGCCTTGTGACAGGCGTCGATGGCCCGCTGTATGGCAGCCGATTCCAGTTTCTTTCCCTTTCCCTGTGCGCCGTAGTTGCGCACGTTGTACTCTTTCGCCCCGGCGAAATTCACCAGAGCACACATCAAAAGCAGACTTGTTGCTATTCTTTTCATTCTTCTATTGTTTTTCTTTCGCTATAAATAGATGGTAGAGACGGTTGCTCCGGCGTCCCGGATGCTCCATCGTTACCGTGTGTTTTCCTTTGCCGAGCGATACGGGGAGCAGAAACTCGCCCATGGCATTGCCCGTAGTTGCCTCGTAACCGAAGTATTGGCAGATTTCTTTCCCATCGATGTGAAGGAACGACGGCACGGGGCTTTGTCCCTGATAGGCAACGGCAACGTAGTACTCCCCTGCCGACGGCACGGTGACTTCCCACGTGAGCAGGTTCTTGTCGTTGCTCTTATCGCCTGTCAACTCGGCAAAAGCACCTGTTTCATCCAACTTGAATGTGCCTTCTATCCGGGCATTCTTCACGGGGTAGACCTGCTTCCGGTTCAAGTTACGAACAACGAGCGTTTGTTCTGTCTGCGTACCATCAGATTGCCGGGCTACCAGTTGGTAACGGGTGGATTGCAACGGGCTGACGGTCATCTCGCCATCGGCGGCTACTTTCTTTCCGTTGATGGTCACTTCGGCGGCATTCGATGTTTTCCATGTCAGCTTTGTTTCCCCTTTCCCTTCTACGTACGCTTTATCGGCATAAAAGTACTCGATGGCGGCACGGTTCTTAGCCAGTGGGACGCGGTAGAGTTCGATGCCCTTGCCTGTTCCGAGGTTCCGGCTGTACATCCGGTCGTCCGGGTTGTTCCAGTGCTCGTGTACGCCGAGGCTTCCCAGTTTCTTTTGCTTGTATTCGATGCCCGAAGGCGGGTTGCCGATGCAGGCCGCTTCGTGCAGGTAGTTATCAGCATTGGCAGGAAGCGGAAGTTCGGAATGGAAGAAGTCGAGCGCTACCGACTCCATCGCTATCGGGTCATTGGTAGCAAAGAAGCTCGACGTCCACCCATCGTTGAACGGAGCACGCTTGAATTTCACCGCTTTACCGTTATGGATGGGTATGGGGTAGAGTGCATCGACCAGATAGACAAGTGTATTCCCGCCGATACGTTCGTGCGCCACCAGGTCGACAATACAATTGTACGACCCCATGCCACGGAACGACGACCAATCGCGGATGGAAAGATGTAACGGTGGTACTTTGCCTACGGAACCGAACTGGTTCTTCCCTACCCCGGTGATTCCGGTCTGCCCGTTGCTGTCGCGCCATGACTTGCCGGGATTGGAGTGGCGTTTGAGTAGCGCCATGTTAATCATATAGTCGGCTTCATAAGCTGCACGGGCCAGGCTCATGGCATCCGGGTCGGTGATTTCACTGGAGTAATGAATCACATCGGGAACGAATCCTCCCCAGTTTTGATAGACCACGTGCGGGAATACCGGCTGGTTGTAGTTGTACACGGCAGAGATTCCACGACGCTGGGCATCGTACACGGTGATGCATTCCTGCGGGATGCCGAGCAGCTGGGTCAGTTGTGAGAGCAGGGCATATACGGATTGCGGGGTGGCATCGATGATGTTGCTTCCCCCGTTGCTGTTGAGGTTTATCTTGACGGCAATCTTCTCGCCCTTGCGGTAGCCTACGGCGCCTTTGCCTTTCTGTTGGTTGAGACGGATGAAGAGTTCTTCCCAAGCTTTGTCGAGGGTGGTTTGGTTGGTCAGGGAGATGATAGATTCTTTCATCATATCGTACACACGGGTCTGACTGTTGTTGGCTGCGTCAGAATACAGTCCGGTTGTTCCGTCCCACGCGGCAGCCAGCGGGTCGTACGCCCATGCCACCCGTCCGGGATGTATGCCTTGCGCCGTTCCCATCGGGGTATTGGGTGCATCGATGGGTTCGAACTGCCCCATATCGGTATCATTATCGATTTGCTTGCGGATGACCTGACCCATCAGGGTATTGTCCACCGACATTATATATAAGGTGCCGGTGAGCAAGGCACCGGTTACGAGGACGGTCAATGCTGCGTATCTTCTGCGGGCGAGGAAGAGGGTTTTTACTTTTCGCCAACTCCCTATTCCTACAAGGGTGCTGCTGATAAAGGCTAAGAAGGAGAACGCCATCGGTGCGGCTATCTGTTGGCAGGGGTAAGCAATGCGGCTGGGCTTGGGTATCACACGGATGAGGAACCAGGCCAATGCCGCGAGACCGAATAGGGGAAACAGGATTTTCAGGGCCACATTCTTTTTGTTTACCCCGACAATCCGCCCGCTTTTGGGACAAGTTTTAAAGAACCACTTTTTCAGCTTGTTCATGACGTTATGTGTTTTCATTCATTTGCAAAGAAAGCGAAAAACAGTTCTGTGGTTTTATAATTATAAATCAAAAGCTGTCATTATTGTATCAATTTGGAGCATGGGTCCATGGTCAGGCTACTAAAAGCCATTGTTATTGAAAAAACAGAGAGTTTTGCCGGGAAGAATTGCTGGGGTGTATTTTCTGAATGATTATCCTTTCTTTAGCTTCGCTGACCGTTGGTTCCCCTGCCCCAGCGGGCCAATAAGCGGACAAGTTTTGTGAAATTTATTGAGCGGATGCCCTGATTTGATAAGATCCGAAGTTAGCAGAAACAGAATTACATTTGATATTTTTCGATAAGTTACAATAATGAAGCACACAGCTTACGTATTTCGCGCAACCGTTCAGCCAATGCTGTTTCCTCCCGCGCAAATGCCATATTATAACGGGTCTGCATATTTACAAGCAGTTCGGCATTGATAGTAAGGGCAGCTTCCACCATCAACGCAAAATCACTGGTTACGGGGCGTTTGCCGTTGAGTATTTCATTCAACATGGTGTATGATACTCCCAATACCTCAGCAAACTTCTTTTGCGAGATTTTCCGGCTTTCCAGTTCCTCTTTCAACACTTCTCCCGGATGAGTGGGTAATCTTTTTATTGTATCCATATCGCTGTCATTGATAATGATTAGTAATATCCATTACTCTGCAAATAGTAATTACAGAAGGTTCTGAACCCTCCATTCGAACTTTAAACTGTAACCGATAGTGATAATCTATTCGTATAGAAAACAAATCACTTCCGCTCAATGCTTCAAAATTCAAGGAATTAAAAACGAATAAATCCTCAATCCGGTTTGCTGCAATCAATGTATCGATTCGCATCTGGTATTTCTTTACTATTGATGCATTGAAACGATATTTCTTATTTTTACATTTTCCAGCTATATACAGTTCTTTAAGGTATTCCTTTTCGAATTCAATTACCATTGCATTTTCATTTAGTCATGCAAATATAATCATTCCGCTATATTGTTCACTATTTTAGTGAATAATATTAAGATTAAATGTTATTAAAACCGGTTTTCGCCTCCTGCAATACATCTATCGCCCATTGGTGCATGTCGATGATGTTGAGTTGTAACTGAGAAAAGCAATGGGATTATCAGTGCAGTGAATCTGTTTTTGACGTTTATTGTAATCATGTTTAAAATAATTGCTATATTTGTGATATATTATAAACATAATTACAATAACCACAATGAAAATTCCCCAAGTAATACATCGAAGAGACAGCTATATAGAACGAATACAGCCTTTTATGCGCACGCCTATTGTGAAAGTGATGACGGGGCATCGTCGTGTAGGTAAGAGCTACGTACTCTTTCAACTTATCAATCAGATTAAAACTGAAGAGGCTGATGCCAATATTATCTATATAAATAAAGAAGATATAGAATTTGTAGATATGGTGTCTTACCGTGAGTTACATCGTTATATTTCGGAACGATTGACGGACGACAGGAGAAATTACATATTTATTGATGAGATCCAAGAGATTGTCGATTTTAAAGTGGCGGTCCGTTCACTTGCTTTGGACAACAATAATGATATTTACATCACAGGGAGTAACTCTGAAATGTTTTCGGGCGATTTGGCCAATGAATTGGGTGGCCGATATGTGGAATTCAGAATTTACAGTCTGTCATATCCAGAGTTCTTGCACTTCCACGCCCTACCTGATAACGACGATTCCCTTGAAATGTATATTCACTTCGGTGGCTTGCCTTACCTCATACATTTGCCACTTACCGAAGCAGTGGTCATGGAATATATCCGCAGTGTGTATTCCACTATTGTACTGCGTGACGTGGTAGAACGAAAAAAAATACGTAACACTGCTTTTCTTGAACAGCTTATCCGCTTTTTGGCAAACAACATCGGCAGTCTGTTTTCGTCCAACAGCATAAGTGATTTCCTGAAAAGCCAACAAGTGAAAATCTCCCCCAATCAGGTATCTGAGTATGCCGACTCATTGGCAGAAGCTTTTGTGGTACATCGTATAGGACGATATGATATTGTGGGGAAAAAGCTCTTTGAGCGTGGAGAAAAGTATTTCTTCGAAAATTTGGGCATCCGTAATGCTGTGGCAGGATACAAACCTCAGGACCGGGCAAAGCGATTGGAAAACCTGGTTTGCAATCACCTCTTGTACTGTGGATACGAAGTCAAAGTTGGTACTCTCTCTACCGAGGAAATCGATTTTGTATGTACGCGTGGCGGAGAAACCCTATATGTACAGGTAGCCATTGAGTTGTCGGCACCTGAAACCATCGCCCGCGAGTTTGGCAACTTGCTAAAAATTAAAGATAATTATCCTAAAATCGTAGTCTCCGGTGAACGATATTTTGAGAACAGCTACGAAGGTATAGAACATATTTATATACGCAACTTTTTGTCGTCTACCCTTACTCCCAAAATGGTATGATTCAGTAGAGGGTGTCCGAATGAAAAGGTCACCTATCACCCATTGGTGCATATCGATGAATGCTGGTGAGAAATTTATCCGTTTTCACTTGACAAAACCGTTTTATTTTCGTATATTAGCACAGAAAATCAACCATTTAAGCGTATGATGATGTATAATAACCGGACATTTTACCCTCACCAATGGGTAAAAAATACAGCGTTCCCCCTGCGGGAATAAACTTATTATATAGGTACGCGAGACGAAGCGGGGATAATATGCACCATATTATCCCCGCTTTTTTCTTTATAATGGTCTGAAAAGTGTAGTACACTGCCGTGTGCCGCGTAGTACACGCGAGTTCGCCGTGTGCTATATTTCAAGTCGCCGTGTAGTACACTACCCACCCAAGTGTACTACACTTTCTTCAATTCTGTGCTACACTATGAATTTTCGCATCAAAAAAAACGAAAAAGTAAGTAATACAGACACTACTGCCATTCCCTTCGTCTTCCCTCATTTTTTTCCTCCGGAGCACCCGGTACGTAATTCCTGACAAACCACAAGAAACAAATCCTTACACTAATCGAAGCGGGATGGCTCAGGAAGTATGGCAGCGGGCGTACGGTAACGTATCTGTTGATTAAAAATCCAAACGAACCCCTCCCATTACCGTAGCCCGTGGCATCGGATAACCGGCATTGATCTCATAACGTTGTGCCAGCAGATTCTCACCTTTCACAAATACCTGGGCAAAACGTCCCAGACGATAAGCGCCTTGCAGGTTCCACAACACAAAACTTTCGGTCTTCTTCGTAGGCGTCACCAGTGTATAAAGACCGGCCACATATTGCACCCTGGTAGAGAAACTCCATCGTTTCGGGGTATAAAAAGCTCCGGCGTACACCTTGTGTTCCGGTGCTGCAACTACCTTGTACTTCATGTGCAGCCAACTATAATTACCCGACACACTCCATTCCTTCCCTAACCGGTACCGTACAACCAGTTCCACACCATAGTTTTCAATCTTACCCATATTCAGGTTCTTCGGTTTGCCGTCCACAGGAACCGTTTGAATCATATTGTCCCCATTCAGGTAGTACACACTTCCGGAGTAATACAACCGGTTGCCCGACAAATGCTGTGCAAACGAAAGTTCGTAACTCATCAACCGTTCCGGCAACAGGTCCGGATTCTGCGGTGGAAACATATACATCTCCCGGATCGTAGGGTTACGAAATCCTTTGCTGACAATGGCTTTCAACACCGAATGCTCGTTTACCGCCCACGAAGCGCCCGCCTGTGGAATCCATTCCACGCCCGTCAGCTCATGATAATCCACGCGGACACCTGCATTCAACGTCAGTTTATCGCCCAACTGCTGGCGGGAATTGACATACCCCGCCCACTCGTACAATGTCTTGTCTGCCATCTCTACCCGGCGGTTGGCATACTGTTGCCAGGCTTCGCCGCCAAACTGCTGATAGTCGAATCCGAAAGTAGTCTGATTGCCTGCCAGAAGATTTACCGTCTGATACCAGGTCAGCCCCAGCATCTTGTCGCGGGAATGAAAGCGATAGTCCAACGGTGTAGTTCCCGGCTTATATCCGTCGTTAATAAAATGCTTTCCCCAGTTATAAAACAGTTTCAATGCCCCCGACGTGCACTCGTACTCATTCTCCAACGAGAATGAAGCCATCCCGCGGGTAATCTCCGAATCATTGTCGAACAGCGGACTGGCCACACTTCCCGGGTTGGCAGCATTGAACCGTGTGAGATTGACATCGGCAAACGCTTTCCACGAACGACTGAAATCGTACCCCAACTTCCCGTATCCGCCGTATTGCTCGAAATCCATGCGCTCCCTGTGCCCGTCCGTACGGTTGTAATTACCCGAAACGAAACTGCTGAACCGTCCTTTCCGTAGTTGATTGCCCACCTCTGCACTCAGTGTATTGTAGGAACCATACATGACCTGTGCGTTTGTCCTCATTCCATCTGTCTGTTGCTTGCGCGTAACGATGTTGATGGCCCCGCCCATCGCATTCGAACCATACAGGATAGAGGCCGGACCACTCACCACTTCCACCTTTTCCGCCCACATCGACTGATAGGCATCTGCTATCGGATGCCCCATCAGCCCCATATACTGCGGATGTCCGTCGATCAACACCAGTAACCCGGTAGTAGGACCCCCGCCTACACCGCGCAGGTTCATCGCCCCGGCAGCACCTGCCGAGACGCCGTACCCTATCAAGCCCCGTCCGGTAACGAAGAGTCCAGGCACCTGCTCTGTGATTAACGGTAGTACCGATGGCATATGCCGGTCACTGATTTGCTGTTTACCGATAACCGAGACATTCATCGGAAGCAACCGTACATTTACTTCGCTCCGGGTGCCTGTAATCACGACTTCGTCCAGTTGCAAGGAATCTTTGATGACCGGTGAGCGACGGTTTTGAGCCATTGCACAGTCGATACCTATGATAATAAGTAAGAAGAGAATCCCGGAACGGAAGTATGTTTTCATATACATTTTCATGCCTATCGCCGGGAGAATACCAACTCTATCCCCTCTCCTTTCCCCAGGTTACGGCTGTATTGTTTATCCGCCGGATTGTTCCAATGCTCCAGTACGCCGAGAGAAGCTACCCCTGTACCGTCCCGCTCCGGGTCATAAAACGTACCGGAAAGCGGGCGATGGGCCATTGCAGCCTCTACCAGATACATGTCGCAATAGTCCACATCGGCCATGCGGGGGAACTCGGTACTCAGGAAGTCGATACCTACTGCATCGATGGCTACTCCATCCTGTGAGGCAAACAGTGAGCAAGGCCAGTTGCCGTTAAAGGGTTGCATTTTCCATTTGGCTGAGGGTTCGCCGTTGACTTTCTCCGAGCCGTACAGACCGTCGATAAGGAACAGCATGGTCTTCTGCCCCAGGTCTTTGTGTGCCATAAAATCAGTAAACGTCATGTAACGGGGCTTGCCGCCTCTGTCCTGATTGAAGTTGTTGTGCTGGTTCTTGCGGAAATTGCGGTCGATATCTGTCACGCCGTACCAGTTTTTGGCGCAAAGCGTCACGCCTTGTCCGCCATGTCCTTTGAGCAATGCCATGTTAATTAGGTAGTCGGCTTCGATGGCGCAGTTTGCCAATCCGCGTGCCAGTTTGCCGTTATTGGCGGAGTATGGAATGGCGTCGGCTGTGTACGTGGCTTTGGTGCGACCGTTGGTTCCTTCGTTGTCTACATAGATTACTTTGGGGAACTCCGCGCTGCATTTCTTGTAGAGGGCATCGGTGAGGAAACGGCTGGCATCGAATACGGTAATCATCTCCTGCGGGACGCCACCCTCGCGAACCAGGCTGCGGAGTAACGAGAGGGTGAGGTGTGGAGAAGCGTTCAGTTCTTCGTTATCGGTATACGCAAAAGTATTGTTGGTATTTACCTTGATGGCGATGCGTTCGCCTTTTCGGTAGCCTTTACTTCCTTTTTGATGTTGCTCGTTGAAGTAGGTGAAGAGCGATTTCCAGGCGTTTCGCTCGTTTTTATCGCCGGTAAGCGATAGCAGAGAGGTGCGCATCAGCCAGTCGGCCGACGGCTGGTCGTTCCAACGGTCTTCATACCAACGACCGTCGCCTTTTTCCCAGGTAGCGGCGCCCGGTGCGTATGCCCAGGCTACACGTCCCGGATGGATGCCTTTGGCTTCGCCAACCGGGTTCAGGCGTCCCCATGCCATCTTTGGTTCTGTGGCAGGAAGGAAGGTTTGTGCGAGTAGTTCCGTGCTGTTTTCCACCATCAGCAGGGTAGTAAAAAACAGGGCGGAGAGCAGACTGGCTACTCCCCAACCCCATTTATGTTTCCTTACGTTGGTAGCCAACTTGCGGTAACTCCACCAGGCTCCGGTAAATGAAAGCAGATAGACCACAAAAGCTGACATCAGGGGAGCGGCTGCCTGCATGCAGGGGTATGTAGCACGGGACGGCTTGGGTATGACCCGGAACAAGAACCACAATGTGGATGAGATTCCCAACCCCCAGAAGAGCAAGGCACGATAAAAACGGGAAGAAGTTCCTTCCGCCGCTTTCTGCCTGAAATAATGATAAATCTGTTTCATATTTGTTTGAATTGACAGTTTACAATGGGCTATTGACAGTTAATTATTTATACGATTATCAGGATGTTTATCCCCCTTGCCCCAGAGGGGCATTGTGTCCGTAGCCGTGGGCGAAAGCCCACGGGGCCAATATATCCCTAAGCATGCGCCACGGAGTGGTGCCGTATATCATTCTTGGGCCCTGTAACAGCACCACTACGTGGCGCATAGGTGGGGAACGTACCGGTCCGTGGGCTGTCGCCCACGGCTACGAACACATAGCCCCTCTGGGGCAATAGTTTCAACCCCAGGTTCTATCGGACATTACTGTACCAAACCTGGGGTTGAAACCCACAAAGGTATAAATGATTATTTAATTGCTTCGCAAACCGTCGGTTAAAACCGACGGCAAGGGAGTGCGTTTCCTATGAATGACCGTCAATTAATAATGACGTGCTCGCTACGCTCGCTCTTCACCGGTTCCTTACCCGTAATACCATCAGCTACTTTCAGATTACTGATTTCGGCCCCTACCACATCGTCGAGCATGACCGGATAACGGCCGTCGGGCTTCTCGGCATTGATTTGGCAATCTTTTATCACCAATCCTTGCACATGACGCGCCCAGAATCCAAAGGAAGGCTGAACCTTCAAGTCGCTCACATTGTAGCGGCCTACGCCAATCTCAGGTGGATATGCCTGTGCATCTTCCGACGGGTGACCGCCTTTGACCAGCAACGTCACATCATTGAACTGAATGTTCCTGATATACCCTGTATGCAACCCATTAGGCAAACGGAAAGTCAGCCCGCCCTGTGTAACATCCGAGTCGGGCAACTTGAAACCGGCAATGATAGGTGTCGCTTCACTTTGCGAACCGTCGTATTCCTTCCAACGTCCGCCGCGGAAAGAGCTTCCGCCATATACCTCGCTGATATCGATGTGGTTGATATATATATTCTCCACCACTCCGATATTCGAATTGGTGACGAGCAACTCCCTGCGCTCCTGTCCGTTCTCCATGAATGTGAACATTTCCACATCGGCACCCAACGTACGTCCGCGGTTGGAGATAGAAATAAAGAACGGCGCACGGGTACGCTTCATCACCGAACGGTGATGCAACGGGCCTGTCTTCCCGCTATTCAGATAAACATTCTTGATGTGCGCTCCGTCATTCGTAGAGATAGAGAACCCGGCTTTGTTGGCTCCAAGCACATAGATATTGTCTACGTACAAGTCCTGTATGTCGTCAGCTGTCTCCGAACCGATTTGAAAGAGATTACAATTGGTATCGCCTACAATATTGCGCACCATATAATTCTTCACCGGACGGGTGAAACCCAGCGAGCAGTCGGAACCGGGTTTTACAATATCATCGGAGCTAACTACCGAGTAGATGTTCGTCACCGTTACATCGTTGCACGCCATGAAGTCGTAGATGTCGCGCACATTGCGGGTGTTGTGCTTGCCGAAATACGTATCGTGTACATGGATACCATCGGTTCCCGTGGCAAGTAGCACGAAATGCCCGCCCTGGTCAATGTGCAGCATGTTCTCCACATCGTAGTTACGACCAGTGCCCTCTATATAATAAGGTATATCCTTTTCAGCGTCATACCACATATCCTTCTTCACATCCAGTCCGCCAATCTCTATATTGGTACAGAGCTTGAGAGCGAACATCTTGTCGCAACGCTTTTCTGGTTCGTTCTTCATCACACCGTCGGAAGTCACAATGTTTCCATTGCCGGTGATGCGGCCGGTGCCTACTATCTTTACATTATCAAGTCGTTCGCCGAAGAACATGGCGTTGCAGAAGAATGTGTGACCCACGTCCTGCTTCGTCAGGTAGTTCTCCGGGTCTTTGTACGGCTTCGGGTCGGTAGGTGAAAGCCCCGAGCGATAAGCACGGTCGCTGAACCAAGTGGTTTCCGGAGCATCTGCATTGAGAAGCGCCTGAATGGTTGCGCCTTTATCTACATAGAGCCAGACATTGTCCTGTAAGTGTACCGTGCGGACGTTGTACGTCCCATCGGGGAAAAGCAGCACACCACCGCCGATGCGGTTCATATAGGCGATGGCGGCGTTTATAGCATCCGTATCATCGGCTGTGCCATCTCCCTTCGCACCCAACTCCTTGATGTTCTTCTTGCCGGAATAGTACCAAGTGATGTTCGATTCGCCTTTGTTCTCTCCTCCGTTGATGCGGAGTTTGAAGGCGTAGAGTGTATTCAGGTCGAGTTTGTTGACTACCACTTGTGTGTCATCGGGCGATATCTTCGCGGGTGATTCCTTCCAACTCTTTCCGCTGTCGGTAGAGACCAGCAACTTAATGGAAGAAGCGTTCTTCGCTGCTGTCCAATCAATGGTGGTTTGAGAGAAATCACGGTCGACCTTGTAGGTAAACTCGCGCAGGGTGGTACGGTCAAAATCGGTCACAGTCGGAACTGCCGACAGTACTGCCGTTGCTACCGGGCTTTTCAGCACTTCGGGTTGGGAAGTGGTGTAGAAGGCTTCGAAACGATGTTCACCCTTTGCCGGGAGAATGGCTCCACGGAAGCACAAGCGAAGGTCTGGACCGTTAGCCGGACGGAAATCAAGCCCGCTGAAAGCGATAACCGTACGTCCGTCGGTGGCTTTGCGAAGCGATACATTCCCTACCTTATTATAAGAATAGTGCGTGCCGGTGCGTCCGATGGATTGTTTCGGAAGGTCGCGCAGGATGACTTCCCCGCGTCCGATGACATTGACAGTAGTATTGTCGAGGGTCACTTCTAATCCCTTAGGGACGTATATTTCTACGGTTGCCATCGGTGTGCGTTGTCCGGCAAAGAAGTCGAGAGTGATACTCCGCGATGTACCGACGGTTATCTGCTCACGATGCAGCCTCAACGTGGCGGGCAAGGCGGCTTGTTGTATGCCCACTTTCCAGCTTTGTTTGAGTTGTCCCTGAGGAGTGCGCAGTTCGAGGCGGTCGCCCGAGCGAGGATCACCTTCGTTTCTGACTTTACCCAGGGCATCGGTGAGGCGGTATGTTCCTTCCTTCGGATTCAACCGTTCCATCTTGGCGTTCAGTTGTTCCAACACCTCGGGTATAAGGGGTAAAGTAGATACCAAGCCGCTATCTTCGGGTGTATCGACTGTATAACGGAATGTTGTTCCGGTATAGAAGATTACGGAGTCTTTCGTCAGTGTCCATGGATGTCCGTCGGGCGAAGCAGCCTTCAGGGAAGTTGCCAGGCAACAGGCGGTAAAGAGTATCAATCTGGTTCGTTGCATAATAATTAATTGTTTTACAGTTCATTTACTGAACGCAAATGTAGGCGCAATATTGTACGTTTCTTTGTATTATTCCGTCAAATGCTTATAGTTACCAACCAAAAATGCCGGGTGAGATACGATTGCAAATCCTATGGATAAATTACAATGCAGTAAATGTATAAACCATCCCTTTTACCGTCTCAACATCCATGAGCGACGTCTCCGACAGGTTCAATACGGCTTTCTGCGTGGCTTGCGGGTTCTCTACCCAAACAGGAGCGGCGGGAACAAAGAACACCGGATTGGGGTTTTCGCCTTTCGCTTCTTTCCCTTCGGCTTCCTTACAAGCGAGCTGAGTAGCGCAACGAATGCGGCAATTGCCCCCCAACGTACTGCGTATCTTTACCTGCGTAACCTTTTTATCCTTCCATTCCAGATCAATGATGAATCCCCCACGGGTATGCAATCCCTTCACACTACCCGAAGGCCAATTGTCGGGAAGCGCCGGAAGCAAATGAATATCGCCTCCGTGGCTTTGCAGAAGCATCTCCGTAATACCTGTCGTTCCGCCGAAGTTGCCATCAATCTGGAACGGCGGGTGTGCGTCGAACAGGTTGGCATACGTGCCGCCACCTTTCATTGACATTTCCGTGGCGCCGACGTACTTCAATCCGTTCTTGAGCATCAGATACGCATGGTTACCATCTTCCAGTCGTGCCCAGAAATTAATCTTCCATGCCATTGCCCAACCTGTACCGCCGTCGCCGCGGATTTCAAGCGTACGTTTGCAAGCTTCGGCGAGGGATGGGTCACGGCGCGGAAGTATTTGTTTACCGGGATGCAGCCCGAAGAGATGGGAAGCGTGGCGGTGCCGCGCATCCTGGTCCTCGAAATCTTTGTCCCATTCCTGCAACTGCCCCATAACGCCCTGATGGGCAGGATAAAGCCTCGACAAAGCACTTTCCAACTGACGGGCAAATGCCGCGTCGACATTCAGTATCTTCGATGCTTGCAGACAGTTGGTAAAGAGGTCGCGTATCAATGCCATGTCCATCGTGGTGGCTTTGGTTACTTCGCCTTCCTGCTTCTTACCGTTTTTATCGGTGTAGATGAAACGGTTCTCGGGCGAAGTAGAAGGATTTGTTACCAGATATCCGGTCGCTTTGTCCTCCTGCAACCATTGAAGCATGAACTCGGCAGCGCCTTTCATCAATGGGTAGGCCGTTTCGCGAAGATATTGCTCGTTGCCGTTAAAGGCGTAATGTTCCCACAGATGCTGACAGAACCACGCTCCCGCCATCGGCCAGCACGACCAACGGGGAGCGCCTTTGGGGTCGTCGGCATATCCTCCGGTGGGAGACGTTTGTGCCCAGGCATCGGAATTGTGGTGTGCCAGCCAACCTTTTTCGATACCGTAGTTTATCTTGGCTGTCTGCGCACCGTTCCGGGCGAGGTTGGCGATGAAATCGGATAGTGGTTGGAAACATTCCTGCAAGCCGGTGACTTCTACCGGCCAGTAGTTCATCTCGGTATTGATATTGGTGGTGTAGTTCGAGCCCCAGGGCGGCTGAACGTGGTAATTCCAGATTCCTTGCAGATTGGACGGGAGTCCACCGGCACGGGACGAGGCAATGGTGAGGTAACGGCCGTACTGGTAATAGAGTTCCACTAATCCGTTATCGGAATCGTCGTCGGCAAACAGTTTCAGGCGTTCGTTAGTGGGCAGGCTGTCTTTGGCGAGTTGTTTGTCGCCTAAGGAGAGTTGTACCCGGTCGAACAGGGTCGTGTAATCGGTAGTATGATTGCTGAGCAGACGGTTGTAGCCTGCTTTCGTGGCTTTCTGCATATCGTCGGAAGCCTTTTCTCCTGATTGTCCCGGTTTCTTATCGATACCGTTATAACCGGTGGCTGCCGAAAGTATCAGCACTACCTCGTTGGCTCCGCGCACGGAGATAGCTGTGTCATTGGGTAAGATATTTCCACCTTTCTGTATGACCTTTGCTTGCATCTCAAAGCGCATACCCTCTCCCTTATCACTATAAACGATTTGATTGGGGTCGTAGTCGCGATTGGCGACATATATAGGGGCTTCCCCTGAAAGTTTTACCCCTTCTTCGCCTGTTTTGCTGATTGTATAATGCAGGGCACTGCTCAATGCGGCATCGAAAGAGACTGAGTTTGCTTTGTTGGCCTCTATCCTGACAACCATGACCTGGTCAGGATAAGAGATGAAAGAGGTACGGGTATATTTCACGCCTCCCACTTCGTAGCGGACAGTAGCGGTTGCCCGACTGATATTCAAGTCCCGGTACAGATTCGACGGTTCGCCTTCGGAAAGCATATTCAAGCGGAGATAGCCCATGGGCAGATATCGGGCGCTGTATGGTCCTTGCGCATTGTCTTTCCACAACTGACGGGCTTTTTGGTAATCGCCATCGTTCACAGCTTGACGAATATCGGCCAGCGCTTCTTTGGCTTTTGGGTTGTTCTTGTCGCCCGGACCGCCTGACCACAGGGTTTCCTCGTTGAGTTGGTAGGTTTCTTGCAGCGGATGGCCGAATACCATGGCGCCGATACGTCCGTTGCCCAATGGAAGTGCTTCTTCCCAGATGGTAGCGGGTTGGTTGTACCAGAGTTTTAGTTCTTGCGACTTTTCTTCTTTTGCACAGGCAGAGAGAAAAAACGAAGCAAGGGACAGGAGTATGAGTTTGTTTTTCATGGGGTTACTATATTATTATATGTACACATTTTCAAAATGAAAGAAGCCAGATAACATCAGGACGGGCACTCCCTTGCCGTCGGTTTTAACCGACGGTCTGCTGAAAGCAGTATAATATCAGTATTCCTCTGTGGGTTTTAACCCCAGGTACTGTACAGCTTTGATTATCAAAAGCCTGGGGTTAAAACCCACAGAGGACAGTCGCTTCGCTCCACATTTTTTAATCCGTCGGTTGAAACCGACGGCAAGGGAGTGTCCGTCCTGCGATTCTCCTTAACTTGATGACATTGGGCTGTCGCCCACGGCTACGGACACATAGCCACTCTGGGGCACAAATCACAGCTTGTAAAAGTTATTGAGCGGATGCCCTGACCTCGTAGAAGCCTTCTGAAAGAGGTGGATTCTGCTTAACTAAACAGATTTTTCTGGTTAACTAAACAGATATATCTGGTTAACTAAACAGGTATATCTGCTTAACTAAACGGAAAAATCTGTTTAGTTAAGCAGATATTTGGCATTATTCATGGATTCACTCATCCAGAATCTTAAAGACCTTCTCCGAGTTGGCAATCAGTTTAATGGGTGCCCACTTCTCAGTCAGTTCCACTTTGATAACTGTTGCGATTTTGTCCGGAGCTACGGCAGGTACATCAATCAATACCTTACCGTCTTTTGTCTGGGCGTACTTCAAAGAACTTCCATCGGCAAGGAGCGTAATCTTTTTGATGCCTTTTACTTTGCCCTCTTTGTCGAACACCAGTTTGCCTTCTTTCGGCCAATCGAATACGCACAAATACAGCGTAGTCGATTTCTTGCCGTCTTTACGGATGCACTCACCCCACGACGGAAGCATCAGGCTACGTTGCGAACCGTAGATAGCTTCGCCGTTCACCTTCATCCAGTTGCCCATATCCTGCAAACGGTTTAAGGCAGTCTGAGGCACGTTACCCAACGGGTCGGGGCCAATATTCAACAGATAATTCCCACCTCTGGCAGCAATGGTAGCGAGGTTGCGAATCAGTTCTTCGGACGACTTCCAACTGGCTTCCCAGCTCTTATAGCCCCACGAACTGCCGATATTCATGCACGTTTCCCAGTCTACGCCAACGATATCTTCCGCTTTCGGCACACGGCCTTCGGGTGTCTTATAATCACCACCGAAATTAGGACGTTTCAACCGGTCGTTGGTGATAATCTGCGGATAGTCGGCAAGCAATTTTGTAATCTCTCCCGCCTGTTGGTCGGTGATGCTCATCGGCGTGTCAAACCACAATACAGCCATATCGCCATAACGTGACAGCAGTTCCTTTATCTGCGGAATAGCCACCCGATGCAGGTAATTATCAAAAGTAGCAGTACGTTGCAGGCAATCCCATGCACCGGTATTCTGCCGGGTAAACTCATTGATAGCCGCGGAGTCAGGGTTTGCCCACCCTTCCCACATTTCCTTGCGGGCGGTCGCTCCACCGGCATTACACCAATCCTGCGACTGCGAGTAGTAGAAACCAATCTTCAACCCATGCTTGCGGCAGGCTTGCGCCACTTCATCCACAATATCCCGTTTGAAAGGCGTATAGTCGACTATATTAAACTCACTCGCGTTACTCTTGAACATGGCAAACCCATCGTGATGTTTCGTGGTGAACACCACATACTTCATCCCCGCATTCTTGGCCGCCAGCACCATGGCATCGGCATTGAACTGCACCGGGTTGAAAGTAGAAGCTTTGGCCCGATACTCCCGTACCGAAATCTTGCAACGGTTCATAATCCACTCGGCTCCCCCGCGGTGTTGATTGAAACCATTGTACACTCCCCCGTACAGACAATACGGTCCCCAGTGTACAAACAAGCCAAACTTGGCTTCGCGCCACCACTCCATCTTGGCGTCATGACTCAGCCCTGCCGCCTGCTTGTTTTGTGCAAAAGCCCCGAAGGCGAGGCATAATACCATCAAAATTGTAGTAAATTTCTTCATGTTATTCGATAATAAGATATTCAATGGTTCAAAAGTAGGGAATAATGGCAAACAGGGTTTGCATTATTGTTTCGTTTTCTATCACTATCAATTCAACCTGCCAAATACACCACTTGGAATAATATCAATAGCTTTTGGAAAGATACTGCAAAGAAGAGTGGAGTGCATCGACTATTTTTGTATCATCAATTCATATCTTTTATCAAAAATACAACCATGAAACACCGTTTTCTCACTTGGGCAGGAATGTGCCTGTTACTGGCATCGACATTGGCATTGTCCTCCCACACACCGGCGGACAAGAAGCAAGACCTCTCGCATCTGGATTTTTTCTATGCCGGCGAAGGAAAGATTCACCACATGTATATGGTTCGTGGCGGAAAAGTGGTGTGGCATTATCACAACCCGGACAGCCGGGGGGAAATCAGCGACGCCAGCCTGTTATCCGATGGAAATATACTATTTGCCCATCAGTACGGGGTGACGGAAATCACGCCCAACAAAGAAGTAGTGTGGAGTATCGACGCTCCCCAGGGATGTGAGATACATACGGTACAAGCCATCGGCAAGGAACATGTGGTGTATGTGCAGAACGGCATTCCGGCCAAAGCCATCGTCCTGAATATCCGGACGAAAGAGGTAATCCGCGAGTGGGAATTGGAGACGGCGCAACCACCGAAGGTACACGGACAGTTCCGCCATGCCCGGCTGACGGAAAAAGGCACGCTGCTGATTGCTCACATGGATTTGGGAGTGGTGCGCGAGTACGACAGTCGCGGACAAATCCTTCGTAACATAGAAATACCGAGCCCGTGGTCGGTTACTCCTTTGAAGAAAGATGGCATGCTCATCACCAGCAACAAAGGTATCGTCCGGGAACTCGACCGCAAAGGTAAAACTGTCTGGGAAATTGATATCAAAAAGGATTCGACGTACCGGGTGACTGCCCCGCAGGTATCTTACCGGCTTCCCAACGGGAATACCATTATCAGTAATTGGTTTAACCAATGGGGCAAGAAGCCGCTCGACCCGGAGAACCCGCCGTTGCAAGCCATTGAGGTTACACCCGGAAAGAAAGTGGTGTGGCAGCTCTGCTCGTGGAAAGAGCCTGCCAACCTCGGGCCTTCGACCATCATACAGCCTCTCTCCTGCCCCGTAGTACGCGAAAAGATGTTTTTCGGGGATATCCGATAGATTCACACAGCAAATGTTTCACCTATTAATATATGTATTATGACAACAAGTATCGCATTCAAACCGCTTTCGTACACGCTTTCTGATTACCGGACATACGTATGGAGCATCTGTTTCATAGCCGGCAACATCCTGCTCCCGCAACTGTGCCACCTGATTCCTGATGGCGGGAAGATGTTTTTGCCGATCTATTTCTTTACACTGATAGCATCGTATAAGTTTGGTCTGCGGGTGGGGTTACTCACGGCTTTCCTGTCGCCGATTGTCAACCATCTGCTGTTTGGTATGCCGACGATGGCTGTATTGCCGGTATTGCTTGTCAAGTCGTCGGTGTTGGCTGTAGCAGGAGCGTGGATTGCCGGACGTTCGAAGAAGATTTCTATTTTGCATATTGCCGCTGTGGTGTTGGCCTACCAGACAATAGGCGGAGTGGCGGAATTCTTTATCATGGGCAGTGCGGACAAAGCTTTGCAGGATTTTACATTGGGCTTTCCCGGCATGTTGTTTCAGGTAGTGGGTGGCTGGGCGCTTCTTCGCCTGTTGGCTGCATACGAACATTAATATGTATACCATGAGAAAGATTTATGTACTCTTTATGGCGGTGTGCTGCGCAATGGCGGTGCAAGCGCAAACATCCCTCAGCAAGCGGGAAGTAATGAACCGGTTCCTCAACGGGACACTGGACAAATCGTATGTACCTGCCGCTTTTTTCATGCACTTTGATAAGAATTCGAAGGTAGGCGAAGGGGCTGTCAATAGTCACATCAAGTATTTTGTATCGAGCGGAATGGACTTTGTGAAAGTGCAGTTCGAGCAGGGGTACGGCCGTCGTACCATCGAGAAAGCAGAAGACTGGGAGCAGATTCAGCCGTTCGACGTGAGCTTCTTTCAACCTACCCTGGATGTTGTCAAAGGTGTTTACGATATTGCGGGACATGAGGCAATGGTATTGCCTACGGTGTATTCGCCTTTTCAAATGCTGATACAGACGGTTGGCGCGCCGACGGTAGTGAAGTATGCTAAAGAAGACCCTACACGGGTGACGAAAGCGCTCGACATCTTCACCAATGCCATCATTCAGTATGTTCAGGCGTGTAAGAAGATTGGTGTAGATGGTTTCTACACGCCGACGCAGGGTGGTGAAACGAAGTTCTACGATACTCCCGGGTTCTTCGAGAAGTTCGTGAAGCCTTATGACCTTCGTGTGATGAACGAGTGCAACAAGGGCACTAAGCTGAATATCCTTCATATCTGCGATTACGAGGGTACGTACGATGAATTGAAACGTTTTGCCGACTATCCGGGTCAGATTGTGAATACTCCTAATGTGGTGAATGGGCAGCCGTTCAGTTTACAGGATGGTGAGAAACTGTTCAAACGTATCGCAATGGGTGGACTCGACCGCAAAGGTATTATTGTTAACGGTACAGCCGCAGAGGTAAAAGCAGAGGTAGAAAAGGTGAAGAAGAATCATCCGCAGCGGTTTATTCTGGGGGCTGAATGTACCATCCGGCCCACTACTCCGGTGGAGAATATCCGTACGGCTATTGGTACGGCACACGGGAGTAAATGACGTAAGTTACCGTAAAATAGTATCGTAAGTAAGGAACCGCTGTATGCCGAACGGCACGTACAATGGTGTGAGAGGTCGGAAAACGAGAGTGGGAAGAAAACTACTCCGTTTTGTCCCCCTTTGGCTCTTAGTGAGGAGAAATGATGAGATTCAAGTCAAGCCTTTGGAAAAGTTAGTCGATTTCCCACAAACGGTACCCTTTGTTCCCCATCACATAAATCACATATTTATGTATTTTCAGATAAGGAAAATCTATAAGTATATCACGGGCATAGCCATTTACCTGCTCCACATCTTCAGGGGCAGGAGCGGTGAGCTTCTTTATCTTCGGAGCATCC